>NZ_AP026070.1:3038275-3676550 GCF_024363255.1 Shewanella sp. NFH-SH190041 | reverse complement strand
GTAGCCGATCCTCTGTCAGCTGATTTGGTTGCGCAATTTGCTGAGGGTGTGCAGCTTAACGGTGAAGATGGCTTAACCCGTCCGGCAGAGCTGGAAATTCTGTCGGCCCATGAAGCTCTGCTGACCATAGTGGAAGGTAAGTATCATCAGGTGAAACGTATGTTTGCCGCCGTGGGCAATAAGGTGACAGCACTGCATCGTGAGTCCGTTGGTGCCATTGAACTGGATGCTGATTTGGAAGCAGGCGAGTGGCGTTATTTAACCGATGCGGAAGTGGCGTCAGTTGCAGCCGAAAAAGCCAGTAAATAAATCACTGTTAATTAAGTTTAGTCATAAAGAAACCATTTTAATTTGAAAAGGAATGGTTTCTTTTAATACATTGATGTTATAAAAATCAAAAATAGATTTGCGCTAAGATTTATTTAATAGTTACTTATGAAGTCGCAAAAATTTTGACTCTCATGGTCATCAGGATTCAAAACTTGAATAAAAAAATCAGGTGAACGGTTAAACTGGCCAATTGCTTGAGTGACTTTTTCAGCCGTAGCTGCAGTAGCGAAATCTAATAAAATTGGAAACACATCTTTATTCTGCTCCCAGATTTCGGCGATATTATTGGCTAACTCTTTTGCTTCATCCCAGCCACCTTCATTCATTTCCGAATAATTGAAGTAAGGCCATGCTGCAATATCATTTATTTCAACATTATCCTCAGAAAAAAGTAAGGATAATTCGATCGTCTCATGCCAAGGGAATACACCGATATCAATTGCCTTTAATTCTTTGTCACCAAAATCATTGGCTATATCAATGAGCTTTTTTTCTAAAATATTTTCTATTTTTTCTACGCAGTAGGTCATCATTAACATCTATATTCAGTGAAAAACAGATACAAAAAAGCCCCGCTGATAGCGAGGCCTATTCGTATCTAAAAGCATATTGCTTCAAGAAAATTTGGTACAGGTGAGAAGACTTGAACTTCCACGCCCGTAAGGGCACTAGCACCTGAAGCTAGCGTGTCTACCAATTCCACCACACCTGCATTGAAACTGTTTGTTCTCTTTACCTTTGGTAGTAGACGTTAAACGTCAGAGTAAAGAGTGGTGCCCGAACCCGGAATCGAACCAGGGACACGAGGATTTTCAATCCTCTGCTCTACCAACTGAGCTATTCGGGCATATACGCTGATATGTCACTCAGCGGGATAAAACGACTCATTAACGGAGTGTTTTATCTGTTTTGGCGTACCAAAAACAAATTTGGTACAGGTGAGAAGACTTGAACTTCCACGCCCGTAAGGGCACTAGCACCTGAAGCTAGCGTGTCTACCAATTCCACCACACCTGCATTGAAACTGTTTGTTCTCTTTACTTTTGGTAGCAGACGTTAAACGTCAGAGTAAAGAGTGGTGCCCGAACCCGGAATCGAACCAGGGACACGAGGATTTTCAATCCTCTGCTCTACCAACTGAGCTATTCGGGCATTGTCGAAAACTACTGTTTTCCACAAAAAAAACCTCGATACCATCGAGGCTTTAAAATTGGTACAGGTGAGAAGACTTGAACTTCCACGCCCGTAAGGGCACTAGCACCTGAAGCTAGCGTGTCTACCAATTCCACCACACCTGCATAGATTTTTTGTTATTGGTCAATCATCAGAAATTGGTACAGGTGAGAAGACTTGAACTTCCACGCCCGTAAGGGCACTAGCACCTGAAGCTAGCGTGTCTACCAATTCCACCACACCTGCACTGACGACCGTGTGATCAATAACTTTTTCGCAAGATTGGTACAGGTGAGAAGACTTGAACTTCCACGCCCGTAAGGGCACTAGCACCTGAAGCTAGCGTGTCTACCAATTCCACCACACCTGCACTGTACTATCTTGCTACTCTCTAATGTAACCTGAAAGGCACCAAAATTAAAGAGTGGTGCCCGAACCCGGAATCGAACCAGGGACACGAGGATTTTCAATCCTCTGCTCTACCAACTGAGCTATTCGGGCGACGGCGTGCATTAAAAAGCTTTTGCGGTTTTGAGTCAACACTTTTCTCTGTAAAAAACCAAAAATCCGCGAGTTTGCATAAGAATTACGCTGTAGCCCGCGCTATTGCTGAGGTTTTAAACATCCTTAACGGGTTTTTTCTTATGTCAGAATGAAATTTATCCTTGTATGAGAGGATCTTATTGGCAGGTTGAGGACAGATTGATGGTTAACAGACTGTGATGCAGGTAAAGCTGGCTAGAACACTGCTAAATCATAAGCTAGAGCGCCTGGCGGTTTGCTGGCGCTATCCTTGGCGGGTGTTATTTGCTTGGCTGCTGTTGGTATGTCTCGTCTCGCCGTGGGTGATGCAGGTCAAGATAAATAGTCAATATGATGCTTATTTTGCTGAGGCAAATCCCCGCTATCAGGTGAGTAAAGTCATTGTTGAGCAATTTAATCGACCGGATAGTTTGTGGCTAATGCTGTCAGGTTTGCCAACTTGGCAGTGGACAGCGCAATCCTCAACGTTTGAGCGCATCATCCGTGGGTTGCGCGATACGCCGGGCTTGCAACATATTGGTGGCTATGCAGATTTATATCACTCCGCTAGCAATCAATTGTTGTTACCTTATAAACCTCATCCAAGGGCAGATTTAGTTCAGTCTGCCGATGGGCAGGCGATATTACTTGAGTTGGTACTTGATCCCGCTTATGTCACCCCGCCAGCATTGGCGCAGTTGATTTCGACTATTGATACCACACTAAAAACTGAGCTTGAATCTGCCCAGATACAACATTTTTACTATGGGCCACTGGCGTTAAATTGTCAGTATGCCCAGGTGTTGAAGCAGGATTTACGTTGGTTTGCCCCCGGGCTGTTATTACTGGTGGCATTGATGTTAGCGTGGCGGATTCGCTGTCGTTATTGGAGTGTGGCAATTGGCAGCTCTGCATTATTGGGCGTATGGCTGACCTTGGCTTTGGCCGGAGCCTTGCAGTTACCGCTAGCGGCAATCAGTGCCTTTATTCCGGTGATCGTGATGACGTTATCCTTGGCCGGTGGATTGCACCTTTATACCGGTTGGCAGTGGCTTGTACAGCGGGGGGCATCTCCTTCACAGGCGATGTTGCATACTGTGAGCAACCATTTGCCACCATTGTTCTGGGGGGCTGTCACTACCGCTGGAGGATTTTTGCTGTTGCTATTCAGCCCTTCGCCACCGGTTGCTGCTTTTGGCTTGTTAGTCAGTTTTGCCGTAGTGGTCAATTTGCTGCTGTTACTGACTTGGTTGCCAGCATTGGCCGGTTTTAGTCGGCAAGTTGGGACGTCATCTGTGCTTTCGTCGATGGTACCCAGCACACTAGCTGCTGGCTTAAATACGCATTTACCAGCTGGGGCTGATGTTAGAGAAAAGGTTCAAGTCAATAGCAGTGAAAATACCAAGGCCGACAGCAGTGCAGGTTTCAGCACAGATATCAGAACAAATCTAACCACTAAAGTTCGATTAGGTGTGGCTCAGCGCTTGGCTTGGTGGTGCTTTATGTTTCCAGGTTTTCCGGCGCTAATGGCAGTGGTGCTGACATTTTTCATGTTAGGTGGGGTGTATCAGATCCAATTTCGTGATGATCCCTTGGGCTATTTCCCGCCAGATAATCCGTTAAGCCAAGGCGCAAGCCAGATGCAGCAACATTTTACCTCCAGTCATAGTTTTTCATTACTGGTCAGCCATCCACAGAGCATGGTTTCAGCTGATGCAGTGGCTGAACTTAACCGGCTGAGTCGGTTTATCCGGGCACAACCTGAAGTGTTGCGAGTTGATAGCTTGGTGGACTGGCTGCGGGCATCCGGTATGGGGCCTAATCGTTTAGCGACAGCGTTTAGCCGCATGTCACCTATAGAGGTTGGCTTGGGGCGGGAGCTTAGTGAAGATCTACAGCAAAGCGTTGTCGGCATTCAGCTAAAGTCTGTCGATACGGCCACCATGCTGGCATTGGAACAGCGCATAACCCATTGGCTGACAGAGCAATCATTGACGTTACAGGTAAGCCCCGGCCTTGGGCCCCAGATGTTATATGCGGAGTTAAGCCGGGATAATGCCCACAGTATGTTGCTATCGTTTTTGTTGGCGCTGCTATTACTCAGCTTACTGGTATATTGGCTGCGCCGTTCGTTGACACTGGCTCTATTGGCGTTGTTGGCTAATTTGCTGCCGTTAATCTGGGTATTTGGCTTTTGGCATTATATTGGTGGCGGGCTGAGTTTGGGCAGTGTGGTCGTCGTTGGCATGATATTAGGTATTATTGTTGATGATACCTTGCATCTATTACTACGCTTACCGCTCGATAGGCCTGTGAGTCAATTATGCTACCTGCGCCGGCTAACCGGTATTACGCCCGCGATTACCTTGACGAGTCTGACATTAGTGGCTGGATTTGCCTTAGGTTGTCTATCTGATTTCGGTCCTATCCATGAGTTAAGCCTGTTATCCGCTTTGATTATTGCTTCGGCTTGGTGCTTTGATTTGTTGCTGTTGCCAAGATTATTGTACTGGGCCGCTAATCATCAATGGCAGGGCGTAAGCGGTTTTACTTCGAAAGATTCACCATTTTGACAATATGACTAAGATGGGAATGAAACTGAGATAAGAGTAAAGCAGGCATTAAATAAAGCAGGTGATGCACGATGTTGTGTGCCGAAAAACAGTTAGGTTGTTGATTAAATATGATATATGTCGTGTAGGCTGCGGAGCGTTGGGGTAACTCAAGCAAGGTGATTCAGACAAAATGACTCTGGCAATATAATGCAGCGTGATGGATGTAATAATGGTGCCGACAACAAAACAGCCCGCGATAGCGGGCTGTTGTTACTGGTGGAGGCTATGTCGTTAATTAACCTTTGACCAGTTCGTTATCGGGATAATTGGCTTTCATCACTTCTAATACATGGGCCTTAAGATTTTTTTGCCCCAATTTGCCATAGGCTTTGGCCATGATCTCCAAAGCTTGTTCCGTAGCAGATGAGCCGGGATAGGTTTCCACCACAGCTTGCGCCCGAGCGGCAGCGGCTGTCCATGCATTCATCTTCATATAATACTGCGCTACATCAATGTCATACTTGGCTAACCGGTCTTTAAGATACTGCATCCGCTTGCGGGCATCCGCGGCATATTTACTGTTGGGGTAGATTTTGATCAGTCGCTCAAAATCTTTAAATGCCTGCTGGGCATGTTTCGGATCTCGGTCAGTACGGTCGATACCAAGCATATCGTGGAACAGATACGTATCAGACTGCATATTGACCAGGCCGCGCATGTAATAAACATAATCAATATCTGGGCTGGTCGGGTTTAAGCGGATAAAACGGTCAATATTGGCGATACCCGATGCCGGATCATCTAATTTGTAGTAAGCAAAGATTAAGTCCAGCTGTACCTGGGTTTTATGGGGGCCAAAAGGATAGCGAGAGTCCAGAGCTTCCAGTGTCCGCACCGCTTTGGAATAGTTGCCCAACTCCATCGAGGTTCGAGCTTGACTATAAAGAGCCTCGGGTGATTGTTTACTGAGGGTTTCATCTACCTCGCTGTGACTGCTACAGGCTGAAATCGCAAAAGATAACAGGGCAACGGCGGCACACTTGGAAAATTTAGGCATAGGAGAATTCAATTCTTTTATAAGTTGTAGTTAAGAATTTTTCCATTTCGAGATAAAATAGAAACAATCCGATTGTAACAGATAGCACTTTTTATTGGACCCCAAATCTTGGGGCACGGTTCCTTATGGCTAAAGAGATTAATCTAAAAAGCGAGATTTCAGCAACCCAAACCGGGCTGAGATTAGATCAGGCATTGGCTGAATTATTCCCGGACTACTCTCGTACCCGCATCAAGGAATGGATTTTATCCGGTGCCGTGTATGTTGATGGGGTAATGGTTAGCATACCGCGGGAAAAAGTTCTGGAATCCCAGCAAATTGAAATTGAAGCCACCTTAGAAGAAGAGGTGCATGCCGAAGCTCAGGCTATTGATCTGAATATTGTCTATGAAGATGACCATATTATTGTGATCAATAAGCAGGCGGGTTTAGTGGTTCACCCTGGTGCGGGTAATACTGATGGTACGTTGATGAATGCCTTGTTGCATCATTGTCCTGCTATTGAACATGTCCCCCGTGCCGGTATTGTGCACCGACTGGACAAAGACACTACAGGCTTAATGGTCGTGGCAAAAACCGTTGAAGCTCAAACTCATCTGGTTGCTGCGCTGCAAGCGCGTGAGATCACCCG
Organism: Shewanella sp. NFH-SH190041; assembly: GCF_024363255.1. Taxonomy (NCBI): domain Bacteria; kingdom Pseudomonadati; phylum Pseudomonadota; class Gammaproteobacteria; order Alteromonadales; family Shewanellaceae; genus Shewanella; species Shewanella sp. NFH-SH190041. Next base: position 3,670,282 of record NZ_AP026070.1, on the reverse strand, counting down.
TGAATATGAAGCCATCTGTATTGGCACCATGACAGCAGGTGGCACAGTGGATGCCCCGATTGATCGTCATCCAACTAAGCGAACTTTGATGTCAGTTCAGCACGGTGGCCGTCCCTCTGTGACCCATTATCGTGTGGCTGAGAAATTCCGCGCCCATACCCGTTTGCGTCTGCGACTAGAAACAGGCCGGACCCACCAGATCCGTGTCCATATGGCGCATATCGGCCACGTTCTGGTTGGCGACCCTGTGTATGGTGGTCGTCCGCGTCCGCCCAAAGCAGCGAGTGCTGAATTCACTGAAGTACTCAAGGGCTTCAAGCGTCAGGCGCTACATGCAGTTCGTTTGGAGTTAGCGCATCCCTTTACTTGTGAAGTGATGACTTGGTATGCGCCAGTACCTGATGACATGGTGCAACTGACCAAAGCACTACGTAAAGATACTGAAGAACATCCGATGGAGTACATATAAGGATGATCACTTGGGCTGTACCCGATAACGTTGGTTTTGCGGTGTCCAACCGCGAAGGTGGCGTGAGTTTACCTCCATTTGATAGCCTGAACTTGGGGCTGCATGTGGATGATAATCCTGAGGCGGTGAGAGAAAATCGCCGCCGGGTACAGCACCATTTTGCTATGCCAGCTGCGCCTAGCTGGCTGGATCAGGTTCACAGCACTAAGGTGGTACAGCTACCACTGACCGCCTCTTGTCAGGCTGATGCCAGTTATACGCGGTGTGCCGGTCAGGTATGTGTGGTGATGACAGCCGATTGCCTGCCCGTGTTACTGTGTAACCGGCAGGGGACTGAAGTCGCTGCCATCCATGCCGGATGGCGCGGTTTGTGTCAGGGTATTATTGAAAATACACTAGGGCATTTCTCAGCGCCTGCTGAGGAGATAATGGCGCTGACAGGACCTGCTATTGGCCCGACAGCGTTTGAAGTCGGTCCAGAGGTGCGTGAGGCCTTTATGGCTTATAGTCCCGCTGCGGCTCAAGCTTTTATCCCCGCCGCGCCGGGTAAATATATGGCCAATTTGGAGCAGTTGGCGGTGCAGCGGCTCAATCATGCCGGGGTAACGGATATTCACTGTACCTCACTGTGTACTTACACGTTGTCCGATAAATATTTTTCTTACCGCAAAAGCCCTGTTACTGGACGTTTTGCATCTTTTATCTGGTTGAAATCCTGATCTATCCCTTGAAATTTTTCAGCTAGCCTCCATTTAGTCTCTATACCGATTCATATCGATACAAATGCGCTTACCCAGCAAGTTGCCGGGTTGCCATTGCTATGGTTATAGCAATGGGAAAACTCGCCGTTTAAGCTGATGTCACTGGTTATCCAGTGCAGTATTGGCGGCAAAAAATACTTGCTCTCTAAGCTGACGTCCCGTTAACAACCGGATATTTGTGGAATTGGTAATTTTTCGTTAACAATTAAGGGGCAATAGGAGGCTGTATGCGACTTGATCGTATGACCAACAAATTTCAGCTTGCCATTTCTGATGCTCAGTCCCTCGCACTAGGTCGGGACCATCAGTTTATTGAACCTGTCCACCTGATGATGGCACTGCTCAATCAGGAAGGCGGTTCAATCCATCCTCTGCTGACACAATCCGGAATCCGGGTCAGCAACCTGCGCTCACTATTGAGTCAGGAGCTTGAACGGTTGCCTCAGGTGGAAGGCACAGGTGGGGATGTTCAACTTTCCCAATCACTTATCCGTATGCTGAATCTGTGTGACAAGCTGGCACAGAAGCGTAAGGACAAATATATCTCCAGTGAGCTGTTTATTCTGGCCGCGCTGGAAAGTAAAGACCCGTTGGCAAAACTGCTGACGGAAGCCGGAGCAACGAAAGCTGCACTGGAAAAAACCATTAATGATATTCGCGCTGGCCACAATGTGGATGATCCCAATGCTGAGGATCAACGTCAGGCGTTGAAAAAATTTACTGTGGATCTGACTGAGCGGGCTGAGCAGGGCAAATTAGACCCTGTGATTGGTCGTGATGATGAGATCCGGCGCACCATTCAGGTGTTACAGCGTCGTAGCAAAAATAATCCAGTATTAATTGGTGAACCCGGGGTGGGTAAAACCGCCATCGTTGAAGGGTTGGCCCAGCGGATTGTGAATGGTGAAGTGCCTGAAGGCATCCGCAATAAACGCGTGTTGTCGCTGGATATGGGGGCTCTGATCGCTGGGGCTAAATATCGTGGTGAGTTTGAAGAGCGTCTGAAAAGTGTGCTCAACGAACTGGCGCAGGAAGAAGGACAGGTGATCCTGTTTATCGATGAGCTGCATACCATGGTTGGCGCCGGTAAAGGTGATGGTGCCATGGACGCAGGTAATATGCTCAAACCGGCATTAGCTCGGGGTGAGTTACACTGCGTTGGGGCAACGACACTGGATGAGTATCGTCAGTATATTGAAAAAGATGCCGCCCTTGAGCGCCGCTTCCAAAAAGTACTGGTTGATGAACCTAGCGTGGAAGACACCATCGCTATCTTGCGTGGTCTGAAAGAGCGTTATGAGCTGCACCACCATGTGGAGATCACCGATCCCGCTATTGTTGCGGCGGCCAGTATGTCACACAGATATATCTCAGACCGTATGCTGCCAGATAAAGCCATCGACTTAATTGATGAGGCCGCTTCCAGTATCCGCATGCAGATTGACTCTAAACCGGAGCCGCTGGATAAGCTGGAACGCCGCGGTATCCAGTTAAAACTGGAAGAGCAGGCGCTGATTAAAGAAAGCGATGAAGCCAGCCGCAAACGGCTGGAAATTCTGCGCAATGAACTGGGTGAGATAGAAGCAAAATCTGCTGAACTGAACGAAATCTGGTATGCCGAGAAAGCGGCGTTGGCTGGTACTCAGCAAATCAAAGCGGATTTGGAACAGGCGCGGATGGATATGGATGTGGCTCGACGGGCGGGGGATCTAACCCGGATGTCTGAGCTGCAATACGGTCGTATTCCTGAGTTGGAAAAACAGCTGGATCTTGCTTCCCAAGCAGAAATGCAGGATATGACACTGCTGCGCAATAAAGTCACAGATGTGGAAATTGCCGAAGTGCTGTCTAAAGCGACTGGGATCCCTGTGGCAAAAATGCTGGAAGGTGAGCGGGAAAAACTGCTGCAAATGGAAGATGCCCTGCATGAGCGGGTTATCGGTCAAAATGAAGCGGTTGATGCCGTTGCTAACGCCATCCGTCGTAGCCGTGCCGGTCTGGCAGATCCAAATCGCCCAATTGGTTCATTCCTGTTTTTAGGCCCCACCGGGGTGGGTAAAACTGAGCTGTGTAAAACACTGGCGAAGTTCTTGTTCGATACTGAGTCTGCATTAGTGCGGATCGATATGTCGGAGTTTATGGAGAAACATACCGTGTCCCGTTTGGTCGGTGCACCTCCGGGATATGTCGGTTACGAAGAGGGCGGATACCTGACCGAGACTGTTCGCCGTAAACCTTATTCAGTGATCCTGCTGGATGAGGTGGAAAAAGCGCATCCTGATGTTTTCAATATCCTCTTGCAGGTATTGGATGATGGGCGTTTGACGGATGGCCAAGGGCGGACAGTGGATTTCCGTAATACAGTGGTGATTATGACCTCCAACTTGGGCTCTGACATCATTCAGGAAAAATTTGGCCATTTCAGTTATGCCGATATGAAAACGGATGTCATGGAAGTCGTGCATCGTTATTTCCGGCCGGAGTTTTTAAACCGGATTGACGAGACAGTGGTATTCCACCCACTGGATGCTGAAAACATCAAGCGCATTGCTGATATTCAAATTAACTCTCTGCGTAAGCGGTTAGCTGAGAAAGAGTTTGATTTGGAAATATCCGATGCTGCACTGGCTATGATTGCTGAAGCCGGGTTTGACCCTGTATTTGGTGCGCGGCCGCTGAAACGGGCGCTGCAACAGGAAATTGAAAACCCATTATCACAGCGTTTACTGCGGGGCGATCTGCTGCCAGGTAAACCTATTCATGTTGATGTGGTAGATGATGTGTTGACCTTCCGGCAGTAACATTGTCAGGTAAAGCCTATTCAAGAGCACCTAAGGGTGCTCTTTTTATTGCGGCTGACAAAATTGCGCGATGCGGGACTTGGCTTGCTTAATAGCTTCTTGGCGTTGGGCATCACTGAGTATTATTTGATGGCCGGTTTGCGGATCTTTGTGTGCCAAGCGTGGATGAGTATTCAGCATACTCAAACTGTGGCGGGCATTTTTGCAGATCAGTTCAGCTTGCTGTTTATCTGCTTGGGTTTGTTTGGATAAAGCACTATAAGTTGCAGCGTCAGCTTGCGTCGTACTATAGCGTTTAGGGGTAACCGTCCCAATCTTCGCTGGAGATAATTGCTGAGTGGATAATGTGACAACCTCTCCTTGTTCTGCAGGTGGTTGTTGACTGAAGTGGGTCACCCCTTGCGCATCAGTCCAAGAATAAATCTTATCGCCAGCTATAACAGTAGTAGCGTAGCTGGATAACAATATGCCCCCTATCAGTAGCGGTAATAGGCGGCAGTAACGCTCCAGCGGCATTGGGTATGATAATAACGACATCAGGCATCCTTGCATAAAACAGTGAGCTGTTTAGCCATATATATGTATAAGCATACTCTGTTGCCAACATTACTGCGCCTTTGCCTTTTAGTAATAGTGGCTTGGCAAAAAACAAAAACGTTTAGCATAGCGTTGTGATATCGCCTTGCTTAAAGACCATCTCAACGGAGCTGGTTTGGTATAGCTACTACGGTATAAAGACGCCGTAAGGTGATGGGTCGCAACAGATATAGCATTTTCCAACCTAAAATTATGCAAAATGGGCAATATTTACGCAAAAATGGATGATTTGTTTAAAAACTGTGCGTCCGTTTGTGGTTTGGTAAAAAAGCCCTTGCGCAAAAAAATAAGCTGCCTATAATGCGCCTCCATCGACACGGCACAACGCGCTTCCAGAGGTTGTTGAAGTGAAGATTCACTCACTTGCTAAGGCAATGAGTGACGCGAAAAAACATTTGAAAAAATGCTTGACGCGACAACAGGAAAGCGTAGAATACGCAGCCCTGACCCGGTGAGAAACAGCATCGGTTGCTCTTTAACAATATAAACAGACAAGCAAATCTGTGTGGACATTCGCAGATGTTGATGAGGTCGACAAAGACTTTTATCAATGAACGAAGTTCGCGCAGCATGCAAATGCAGTCATTGCCTTAATGGGTAATGATGCAAAGACAGAATTCATTGAGCAGAACCTTCGGGTTCAACCAAAACTTTTAATTGAAGAGTTTGATCATGGCTCAGATTGAACGCTGGCGGCAGGCCTAACACATGCAAGTCGAGCGGTAACAGGAAGTAGCTTGCTACTTTGCTGACGAGCGGCGGACGGGTGAGTAATGCCTGGGAATATGCCGAGATGAGGGGGATAACAGTTGGAAACGACTGCTAATACCGCATAATACCTACGGGTCAAAGCAGGGGACTTTCGGGCCTTGCGCATCTTGATTAGCCCAGGTGGGATTAGCTAGTAGGTGAGGTAAAGGCTCACCTAGGCGACGATCCCTAGCTGTTCTGAGAGGATGATCAGCCACACTGGGACTGAGACACGGCCCAGACTCCTACGGGAGGCAGCAGTGGGGAATATTGCACAATGGGGGAAACCCTGATGCAGCCATGCCGCGTGTGTGAAGAAGGCCTTCGGGTTGTAAAGCACTTTCAGCGAGGAGGAAAGGTTACTGGCTAATATCCAGTAGCTGTGACGTTACTCGCAGAAGAAGGACCGGCTAACTCCGTGCCAGCAGCCGCGGTAATACGGAGGGTCCGAGCGTTAATCGGAATTACTGGGCGTAAAGCGTGCGCAGGCGGTTTGTTAAGCGAGATGTGAAAGCCCCGGGCTCAACCTGGGAACCGCATTTCGAACTGGCGAACTAGAGTCTTGTAGAGGGGGGTAGAATTCCAGGTGTAGCGGTGAAATGCGTAGAGATCTGGAGGAATACCAGTGGCGAAGGCGGCCCCCTGGACAAAGACTGACGCTCATGCACGAAAGCGTGGGGAGCAAACAGGATTAGATACCCTGGTAGTCCACGCCGTAAACGATGTCTACTCGGAGTTTGGTGCCTTGAGCACTGGGCTCTCAAGCTAACGCATTAAGTAGACCGCCTGGGGAGTACGGCCGCAAGGTTAAAACTCAAATGAATTGACGGGGGCCCGCACAAGCGGTGGAGCATGTGGTTTAATTCGATGCAACGCGAAGAACCTTACCTACTCTTGACATCCAGAGAATTCGCTAGAGATAGCTTAGTGCCTTCGGGAACTCTGAGACAGGTGCTGCATGGCTGTCGTCAGCTCGTGTTGTGAAATGTTGGGTTAAGTCCCGCAACGAGCGCAACCCTTATCCTTACTTGCCAGCGGGTCATGCCGGGAACTTTAGGGAGACTGCCGGTGATAAACCGGAGGAAGGTGGGGACGACGTCAAGTCATCATGGCCCTTACGAGTAGGGCTACACACGTGCTACAATGGTCGGTACAGAGGGTTGCCAAGCCGCGAGGTGGAGCTAATCCCAGAAAGCCGGTCGTAGTCCGGATCGGAGTCTGCAACTCGACTCCGTGAAGTCGGAATCGCTAGTAATCGTGGATCAGAATGCCACGGTGAATACGTTCCCGGGCCTTGTACACACCGCCCGTCACACCATGGGAGTGGGCTGCACCAGAAGTAGATAGCTTAACCTTCGGGAGGGCGTTTACCACGGTGTGGTTCATGACTGGGGTGAAGTCGTAACAAGGTAGCCCTAGGGGAACCTGGGGCTGGATCACCTCCTTACCTAAGCGACACATTACGCTGTTGAGTGTTCACACAGATTGCCTTGTCTGGCAACATTGACTCCTTAGTTGAGTTGATGACGTTCTTTAACAATTTGGAAAGCTGATAGTAGAAACAAACCTCTCTTTTTAAGAAAGGCTTTGTTAATACAAAATTGAGTTCTCAAACACTTTAATCAAGTAAATTGAGTATTCTAATCAAGGCGTTGTGATTCGAAAGAATTACAATTATCAAACCAGCAAGTTGCAATGCAACCTGAATGAAACTCATTTGGGTTGTATGGTTAAGCGACTAAGCGTATACGGTGGATGCCTTGGCAGTCAGAGGCGATGAAGGACGTGTTAATCTGCGAAAAGCTGTGCTTAGCCGATAAAAGGCACTTGAGGCACAGATGTCCGAATGGGGAAACCCGGCACCATAAGGTGTCATCATATACTGAATACATAGGTATATGAGGCGAACGAGGGGAACTGAAACATCTAAGTACCCTTAGGAAAAGAAATCAACCGAGATTCCCCAAGTAGCGGCGAGCGAACGGGGACCAGCCCTTAAGTCTTCAGGGTGTTAGTGGAATAAGTTGGAAAGCTTAACGGTACAGGGTGATAGTCCCGTACACGAAAACTAACTGAAGATGAAATCGAGTAAGGCGGCACACGTGATATGTTGTCTGAACATGGGGGGACCATCCTCCAAGGCTAAATACTCCTGACTGACCGATAGTGAACCAGTACCGTGAGGGAAAGGCGAAAAGAACCCCTGTGAGGGGAGTGAAATAGAACCTGAAACCGTATACGTACAAGCAGTGGGAGCGGTTCTTGAGACCGTGACTGCGTACCTTTTGTATAATGGGTCAGCGACTTACATTTAGTAGCGAGGTTAAGCGAATAGCGGAGCCGTAGGGAAACCGAGTGTTAACTGCGCGTTTAGTTGCTAGGTGTAGACCCGAAACCCGGTGATCTAGCCATGGGCAGGTTGAAGGTTGAGTAACATCAACTGGAGGACCGAACCGACTAATGTTGAAAAATTAGCGGATGACTTGTGGCTGGGGGTGAAAGGCCAATCAAACCGGGAGATATCTGGTTCTCCTCGAAAGCTATTTAGGTAGCGCCTCGCACGAATACCATTGGGGGTAGAGCACTGTTAAGGCTAGGGGGTCATCCCGACTTACCAACCCTTTGCAAACTCCGAATACCAATGAGTACTATGCGGGAGACAGACAGCGGGTGCTAACGTCCGTTGTCAAAAGGGAAACAACCCAGACCATCAGCTAAGGTCCCAAAGTTATTGCTAAGTGGGAAACGATGTGGGAAGGCTTAGACAGCTAGGATGTTGGCTTAGAAGCAGCCATCATTTAAAGAAAGCGTAATAGCTCACTAGTCGAGTCGGCCTGCGCGGAAGATGTAACGGGGCTAAGCAATACACCGAAGCTATGGGTACTAGCACTTGTGCTAGTGCGGTAGAGGAGCGTTCTGTAAGCGGTTGAAGCGGAAGCCGTAAGGCACCGTGGACGTATCAGAAGTGCGAATGCTGACATGAGTAACGATAAAGGGAGTGAAAAACTCCCTCGCCGAAAGACCAAGGGTTCCTGTCCAACGTTAATCGGGGCAGGGTGAGTCGACCCCTAAGGCGAGGCCGAAAGGCGTAGTCGATGGGAAACGGGTTAATATTCCCGTACTTCTGCTAACTGCGATGGAGAGACGGAGAAGGCTAGGCCAGCACGGCGTTGGTTGTCCGTGTTTAAGATGGTAGGCAGTGTGTTTAGGCAAATCCGGACACATAATGCTGAGAATTGATGACGAGGTGCTACGGCACTGAAGTGGTTGATGCCATGCTTCCAGGAAAATCTTCTAAGCTTCAGGTTAGTAGGAATCGTACCCCAAACCGACACAGGTGGTCGGGTAGAGAATACCAAGGCGCTTGAGAGAACTCGGCTGAAGGAACTAGGCAAAATGGTACCGTAACTTCGGGAGAAGGTACGCTCCTGTTGGTGATGAGACTTGCTCTCTAAGCTGACGGGAGTCGCAGATACCAGGTGGCTGCAACTGTTTATCAAAAACACAGCACTGTGCGAACTCGCAAGAGGAAGTATACGGTGTGACGCCTGCCCGGTGCCGGAAGGTTAATTGATTGGGTTATCTTCGGAGAAGCTCATGATCGAAGCCCCGGTAAACGGCGGCCGTAACTATAACGGTCCTAAGGTAGCGAAATTCCTTGTCGGGTAAGTTCCGACCTGCACGAATGGCGTAATGATGGCCACGCTGTCTCCAGCCGAGACTCAGTGAAGTTGAAATTGCGGTGAAGATGCCGTATACCCGCGGCTAGACGGAAAGACCCCGTGAACCTTTACTATAGCTTGGCACTGAACATTGACCCTACATGTGTAGGATAGGTGGGAGACTTTGAAGCGGTGACGCCAGTCATCGTGGAGTCAACCTTGAAATACCACCCTTGTAGTGTTGATGTTCTAACTCTGGCCCCTGAATCGGGGTTGAGGACAGTGCCTGGTGGGTAGTTTGACTGGGGCGGTCTCCTCCCAAAGAGTAACGGAGGAGCACGAAGGTTGGCTAAGTACGGTCGGACATCGTACGGTTAGTGCAATGGCATAAGCCAGCTTAACTGCGAGACAGACACGTCGAGCAGGTACGAAAGTAGGTCATAGTGATCCGGTGGTTCTGAATGGAAGGGCCATCGCTCAACGGATAAAAGGTACTCCGGGGATAACAGGCTGATACCGCCCAAGAGTTCATATCGACGGCGGTGTTTGGCACCTCGATGTCGGCTCATCACATCCTGGGGCTGAAGTCGGTCCCAAGGGTATGGCTGTTCGCCATTTAAAGTGGTACGCGAGCTGGGTTCAGAACGTCGTGAGACAGTTCGGTCCCTATCTGCCGTGGGCGTTGGATGATTGAGGGGAGCTGCTCCTAGTACGAGAGGACCGGAGTGGACGAACCGCTGGTGTTCGGGTTGTCATGCCAATGGCATTGCCCGGTAGCTACGTTCGGAATCGATAACCGCTGAAAGCATCTAAGCGGGAAGCGAGCCCCAAGATGAGTCATCCCTTAGACCTAGAGTCTACTGAAGGGCCGTCCGAGACTAGGACGTTGATAGGCAGGGTGTGTAAGCGTTGTGAGGCGTTGAGCTAACCTGTACTAATGACCCGAGAGGCTTAACCATACAACCCAAAAGGGTTTTGTTGGAAACCTTGATAGAATAATCAAGACTTGATTGAAGTTTTGAACTCAAAGCGAAAAGAATCCCAGGTCGCTTAGCTCAGCTGGGAGAGCACCTCCCTTACAAGGAGGGGGTCACTGGTTCGAGCCCAGTAGCGACCACCATATTTTTTGTACAGCTTTCCGAATTAACGAATTTGCTTGGTGACAATAGCACTGTGGTCCCACCTGATCCCATTCCGAACTCAGAAGTGAAACGCAGTCGCGCCGATGGTAGTGTGGGGTTTCCCCATGTGAGAGTAGGTCATCGCCAAGCGCCTAATTTAGTGGAGCGGTAGTTCAGTTGGTTAGAATACCGGCCTGTCACGCCGGGGGTCGCGGGTTCGAGTCCCGTCCGCTCCGCCACTTACATCGAAGCCTCGTCAGAAATGACGGGGCTTTTTTGTATTTAGAATTTAACTTGTACAGTTCAGTTAGTAAGACTTTTTGTTTAGAGAAGTCAGAATACATCCTGTACAAAGCCAGTTCGGCGTCCCTGCCTCTCGTTCATAGCATGACTGCGTCATTTCACCCTGTCACGCGTGCCGACGGCACTCGGGGTCGAGTCCCGTCCGCCCCAGTTACGCTAAAGCTTCGCGCTCATAGGCTTGTGGCGATTGCCACATTCGTCCGCCACTGACATCAAAGCCCCGTCTGAAATAACAAGGCTTTTATATGTGTAATTGGCTCAAACGTTCCGTTAGTTAGGCTTTGTATTTGTAAAGCGTCGGCTTGTCATTTGCTGTGATTATCACTGTGATAACTGTATCAACGCCTGATACAATCTGTTTTCGCATATCTGGCACTTTTATCTTCTCCGCGTTAGGTGGATATTGCCGGTATGTCATGCCTTATTTTGATTTTCAGAGTCACATTTCAGGAGTATATAAATGAGTAGCATGAAAACATGGGCTGCAGCAGTGTGTTTGAGCGTGATGACATTACCCGCTGTTGCTGCGGGTAATGATGCTTGGAGGGCCGTGTTGGGGTCCGCTGGGCAGTGGGTTGGTCAGGTACGTTATGCTGGTAATCCAGCTAAAACTGTGGATTTGCGGGTGAATACAGAAACCACCCCTGACAAGGCTACTGTTATCCGTTATCTGACTTATGCGGAAGCGGGACAGCGTGCTTATGCGATGAGCTTGATGACTTGGCATCCAGAAACTAATGCCCTGATCGAATCTTATTTTCGTCGCGGTAATGGCTCGCTACATCAATATAAAGTGGACTCAGTGGACTTTAAAGATGCTAGCCATTGGAAGTTAGTTTATAGCCGGAATGGGCAGAATAATGGTCAGCCTGCCAAATTAAAGTTGGAATGGGAACGTCAGGGCAGTCGCATGTTGAGTAAAGAGTTGGCTTGCCAAGTTCAGGGGACGAGTTGCGATTATAAACTGAAACGTGAAACCCGGCTTGAGTTGCAGCAGTAAGCTTTTCATCATGTAGTGATACTAAGTCAAAAACACATGCTACTTGGTTGTTGTTTTTGATGTTATTTACGCGATGAATCTTTTGTGAGTGCACGATTTTTTCTATTTTAAGCGAGAAGTTAAAGCCTAATAGCAGACGGACGTTGTTGTTAGGTTGCGCGATAAAGTTGCTAAAACCAGCAGTTTTACTGTTTATTGCGCACATTGTCCGAAAAAGCTGCAGTCATGCAGTTTTTAAGGAAAAAGTGCTTTACCTTTAGCAGGGCTTTTTGCATAATGCACCGCGTCAACAGGGGTGTAGTTCCAATTGGTAGAACAGCGGTCTCCAAAACCGATGGTTGCGGGTTCGAGTCCTGCCACCCCTGCCACATTCCAGAAAGGCCGCTCTTATGAGCGGCCTTTTGCTTTTCTGCTATTTACCTCGCTATCTCAAGTGCATTTTTTTAGTGCTATCCCAAGATTGGTTTCATTCTCTCTTATTTACTGCTTATACGCTTAACTCTGTATTGTTGTTATGGCTCCATATTGGCGCCGCGCCAAAGTCGCAGCGCTATTGATATTCAGCGGCATCCTGATACTGCTAAGCAGTTTGTTACATGGTTATTGATGGGGATCGGCTGCTAGAAGCCACAATTTGCGATAAAGTCATGAATAGACTTGGCTGTAAGCTTTTGGTGGGGGGTTGTTAGCGTGTTTGTATGGGGGTAGTCCTCCCTTTTTTAACCGCAGTTTAAAGTAGAGGCTAAGCAGCCATCAGTGGTGGCCTGCCATTGTTTGCTTTGTGTGGTCGTTCATGATTGTAAAACCAAAGCCACTTTGTTGCGTAGTCTTGTACCTCGTCTATTGAGTCGAAAAGATGCTTGCTGACCCAACTGTATCGAATTGTTTTGTTGTGCCTTTCTATGTAAGCGTTCTGCTGGGGCTTACCTGGCTGAATATATTCAATCCGAATGTTGTGTCGCTTAGCCCAATTGACAAACTCACCGCTAATGAACTCAGGCCCATTATCACAACGGATAATTGAAGGCTTTGGCCGCTGCTCCAAGAGTTGATTTAGCGTCCTAATAACTCGTAATGCTGGCAATGACAATCCCGCTTCAATCGCCAAACCTTCACGATGATAATCATCGATAACGTTGAATAAGCGGTAGCGTCGGCCATCGGCTAATTGATCATGCATGAAATCTACAGACCAAACTTGATTCGGCCGCACGGGTTCTTTTAGAGGCTCTGGGGCATGGCGTTTTAGCCGTCGTTTGGGGCGAATACGCAGGTTTAACGCCAACTCGCAATAAATACGATATACGCGTTTGTGGTTCCAGAGTTTGCCTTTCACATTGCGCAGGTAATCAAAGCACAGACCAAAGCCCCAGTCATTTTCATCTGTCGTCAGCTGGATAAGCCAATCGGCAATATCCGCATTTTCATCTCGAAGGACTGATTGGTAGCGGTAGCAACTTTCACTGACACTGAAAATGCGACACGCCATTCGAATACTGATGTCTGAAGCCGCCACAGACTGCTGAGCAAGCACTCGCCGCTCACTGGGCTTCACCACTTTTTTGCCATGGCTTCCTGAATGATTTCGGCTTTGAGGCGTTCTTCTGCATACATTTTCTTGAGCCGCCGGTTTTCGTCCTCAAGCTCTTTCATGCGTGCCATGAGTGACGCATCCATGCCACCATATTTTGCACGCCATTTGTAAAAGGTCGCACTGCTCATGCCATGCTCACGACAAAGCTCTGGAACGGGCGTTCCTGCTTCAGCTTGCTTGAGGATGTTAATTATCTGACTGTCTGTGTATCGCGATGTTTTCATGTCGAATCTCCTACGTTTTACCTTACGAGAAAATTCTACTTTTGGCTGCTGTTATTTTTCGGGGGGACTACCTGGGCTTATCGCTCATTTAGCTTGGTATCGTGTTTAAATTGGCTGATTGAGACGATTAGAAAACAACATCAGTGCGTAAAAGTACAAGGATGAGAAAGTTATTGTACTTAAAACAAAAACGGACAGCCTGAGCTGTCCGTTTTGCTTGGGGTTATCCGATTTAGCGATTGATCATCTGATCGCGCTCTGGGCCAACAGAAATCATCTTAACCGGTACACCCATCAACTCTTCAATACGCAGTACATATTGTTGAGCTGCTGCTGGCAGACTGTCGAAAGTACGGCAGCCGGTAATGTCTTCATCCCAGCTTGGCATGGTTTCGTACACAGGAGCCAATTGTGCAGTCTGAGGCCAGATAGGGTTTTCGCTGTGCTCACCATCATAAGCAACGCAGATTTTCAGATCTTTCATGCCGGTCAGACAGTCAATCTTGGTCAGCGCAACTTCAGTGGCGGCCTGCAGATCCACACCATTACGAGTTGCAACAGCATCGAAATATCCCATATCACGAGGACGGCCAGTCACCGCACCAAATTCCCCGGCCATTTCACGGAAGGCATCCTGCTCTTCCATTGCTGTGATCAGGGTGCCAGTGCCAACAGAAGAACTGAAAGCTTTGGCCACGGCAATCACCCGCTCAGGACGCAACGCTGGCAGACCACAACCGATACCGGCATAGGCTGAGATAACGTTGGATGATGTTGTCCATGGGTATTCACCGTATACCAGGTCGCGTCCTGCGCCCAGTTGTGCCTCTAGTAATAAATTTTTGTTTTCAGCCTGTAGGGCTTTTAAGGGTACAGAGACATTGCAGATAAAATCTTGCCAAGGCTTAGTGACTTCTAACAGCCAGGCCGTCATTTCTTCTGCGGTTTGAGAAAACTCAAAGCTTGGATACAGAGCTTTTAACTGTGGCAGTTTCCAGTCCAGCCAGAATTGGATTCGCTCCAGCAGGACTTCAGGTTGCTTTAACCAACCAACCAAAATGCCCTTTTTCATTACCCGATCACCATAACAAGGTGCGATACCTTGTTTAGTCGAACCGTATGATTTGCTGCCCAGGCGCTGCTCTTCCAATGCATCTTCCAGAGCATGCAGTGGCAGGCATAGCGTAGCGCGATCAGAGATCACCATATTTACTTTAATGCCAGCAGCTTCCACTTCAGCAATTTCACGGCTCAGTGGCTCTGGGCTGATCACCATGCCTGGGCCTAAAACAGGCAGACACTGTGGGTTAAATACCCCGCTGGGTAACTGGTGCAGTTTGAATGTACCAAATTCGTTTACCACGGTGTGACCGGCATTGTTGCCGCCCTGATAACGGATACTGGCTGCAGCTTCACCTGCCAGATAATCCACGATACGGCCCTTTCCTTCATCACCCCAGTTGGCTCCAACTACCACAGTAGCAGACATAGTGAATTCCTTAAATTTTGCTGTTTCAACAAAGAAGTGCTCATGTTAAGCACTTCAGCTTGATAAGGAAAATTAATTATTCTTATCACATTGATAAGAATGTAATATGGCTTTGACACATAATTAGGGCATCACATGATTGAATTAAAATGGCTACAGACCTTTACCACCTTGGCTGAAACGCGGCATTTTGGCCGCGCGGCGGAAAAGCTGCATATGACGCAACCCAATGTGAGTTTGCAGATACGGTTATTGGAGCAAGAGGTGCGGGCCAAGCTATTGGAGCGTAACCCCTTTTGTCTAACTGCGGCGGGGGAGCGTTTGCTACATACCGCTCAGCATGTTCAGCAAGAAATGCTGATCTGCCAGGCCGATTTAAATGCGATGAATGATTTGTCTCAGGGGACACTGACCATCGCGGTCAGTGACATCATTTCCCGGTTATTATTGATCCGTCCATTACAACAGTTTAAAGAGAAATACCCGGGGATTGATTTAAGCCTGCTTAATACCACATCCAGCCAAGCGGCCGAATTGGTGCAAAGTGCTAAAGCCGATTTGGGCTTTGTGATGGCCCAAAAAGACACCTTGCCACTGTACTTTACGCCGCTACATCAGATCCGCTGGTATGCCTTGGGAGATAACCTCAGTGCCTGGCAACACCAAGGTGGTAATGAAGCGCCGACCCTGATTTTACTCGGGCATGATACTCGTACGCGTGAATTGCTAGACAGTGCGATTCCCTCTTTGCAATTAGATGCTTATCGGGTGATGGAGGTGGGCAGTGTCGATGCACAAATTGATTGGGCTGAGGCGGGATTTGGTATTGCTATTGTGCCGGATTTTGCTTTGGCAACTAAGCGGCAGTTGAAAACCAATGTGACCTTGTTAACTCAATTTCCCAGTAACAGTCTTGGCTATGTGGTACGTAAAAATCAGGTGTTATCCAAGGCGATGAAGCAGTTATTAAAATGGATTGAAGATACCTTAAAAGATCAGCAGGTAAACTTACCCGATACCGGTAACTAAACCCGGTGACAGTATGACGAGATGCAGGAAAGATGAGATGAAACAGGGAGGTTGGGTAAAACCCAAACAGACGGTTGTCTGTCCGTTTGGGTTTTAGTCGATTATTCTTCTAGCATGCTGCGCAGCATCCAAGCTGTTTTTTCGTGGGTTTGAATACGTTGAGTCAGCAAATCATTGGTGGCCTCATCATCGGCACCGTTAACCAATGGATACAGTGAGCGGGCTTTACGGATAACGATTTCTTGGCCTTCTAGCAATTCTTCAATCATGGTACGGGCAGAAGAAACACCATTATCTTCAGTAATCTCAGTCAGTTTGGCATAAGCACTATAAGATCCAAGTGCCCGGGCTCCCAAGGCTCGAACTCGTTCTGCTATCACATCAACAGCCAGTGCCAGCTCTGTGTACTGCTGTTCAAACATCAAATGCAGGGTATTGAACATAGGGCCTGTGACATTCCAATGGAAGCTGTGGGTTTTCAAATACAGGCTGTAAGTATCGGCCAACAGTTGGTTTAGGCCTTCAGCAATGGCTTCGCGATCCTGTTCTTTAATACCAATATTTATTTTGCTCATTTTTACGCTCCTTATGTTTTAATGAGCAAATCATACGCTGTTAAAATCGGCATTTTAAGCGGTTAAACGCGATATCCTTAATCGTATTTGCAAATTAATTTAGCGGAAAGATCACAACCGCTCGCACTGGCCGGACAAACTGGTATCCTATGGCCAATTCAGCCGTCAGGAATGTTATGAATAGACAGACTTACCTTGATGCCATGGGGATTTCACGCTGGCGCTCCCGTGATGCAGCCCCCCAGCCCGTGGTGTTGTGCGATGACCCTACAAGCTTGGCTGGTGAGCCATTGGTTAATGAAGTATTGCACCTATTAGGGATAACCGCTGAGCAGTGCCGGTTTGCAAATCGGGTCGTGGCGCATGAGCAAGTCATATGGGATTTGCGTCTGATGAACCGCCCCCATAAGCCTGGTATTTTATACTCAGCGCCATTACCGCAACTACGCAGTGGCAGTGAGGCAAAGCGCGCGTTATGGCAGCAAATTTGGCAGCGGGAGGCACAGTGATAGAGATCCGCGAATTACAGCCAGATGATGCGAACTTAATGGCACAGATTGCTGCTAAAGCGCACACTCATCCCATGAGTGAGCAGACGATTACCAGCTGTTTTGGCCGTTTTTATTATGTTCTGGGCGTGTTTGTCGACCAGCAATTATGTGGCTTTATCATTTTGCATCAGTTGTTTGAAGATGCCACTGTGATGGATATTTGCCTGCTGCCTGACTATCAGGGGCAGGGAATGGGGCGGCAGTTGATGCAAAGTGCACTGTCATGGCTGGCGAACACAGAGGCGGAACAACTACTGTTGGAAGTGCGGCGCAGCAATGTTGCTGCGATTGCGCTGTATCTTAATTTGGGTTTTATCGAAACCGGTTGTCGCCAAGGATATTATCGGACCGAGCATGGCACAGAAGATGCGATTTTAATGCAGTTGAATTTGCTGTTATCAGCGCAATAACGTTGGGATTGGTTATAAAAAACAGCGCATCATTGCGCTGTTTTTTTATGAAAGAGCTGGCAAGGTGTTATTTTACCTCAACCCCTTTGGCTTGCAGATCTGCATGGTAGCTGGAGCGTACCAATGGGCCACATGCCGCATGGGTAAAGCCCAGCTCTATGGCCAGATCATGGAAGTCATCAAATTCCTGTGGGGTGACGTAACGCATAACCGGTAAATGGAATTTTGATGGTTGCAGATATTGCCCTAGGGTCAGCATATTGACATTGTGGCTGCGTAGATCCCGCAGTACTTGGGCAATTTCTTCATTACTTTCCCCCAGTCCCAGCATAATGCCGGATTTGGTTGGGATCTCGGGATGCCGCTCTTTGAAACGTTTCAGGAGATCCAGTGACCACTGATAGTTAGCACCGGGGCGGGCTTTACGGTAATGCGCTGGCGCAGTTTCCAAGTTATGGTTGAAAACATCCGGTGGCTCGGTAGCAAGAATATCCAGTGCCGCATCAATACGACCGCGGAAGTCCGGTACCAGAATTTCAATTTTGATTTCTGGGTTAAGCGCTCGGATCTCCCGGATACAGTCTGCAAAATGCTGCGCGCCGCCATCGCGTAGATCATCCCGGTCAACCGAGGTAATGACGACATATTTCAGCTTCATATCCGCGATCGTTTGGGCCAGTTTTTTCGGCTCATCCGGATCAGGTTTTAGTGGCCGACCATGGGCAACATCGCAGAATGGACAACGGCGGGTACAGATCGCGCCAAGGATCATAAAGGTGGCGGTACCATGGTTAAAACATTCTGCTAGATTGGGGCAGGAAGCCTCTTCACACACGGAATGTAGTCCATGGCTGCGCAGCGCCTGTTTGATATCGGTAATACGCTGATTGGACGCTGGCATCTTGATGCGAAGCCAGTCGGGTTTGCGCAGCATGGTATCACGTTCAGACGGCACCACTTTAACGGGGATTCGGGCAACTTTGTCGGCATCGCGTAGTTTGACGCCGGGCTGTAATCTCTCAGGTCTACTCATACTGTCTGTCTAATCCTTCATGGTGAATCACTTGGTCATAGCCCAACCGGTGGCAGAAAATCTCTGCCAGTTGAGCGCCGGCGTCAGCGACGGTCTGGGGGCCACCCAAGGCTTTGCATTGGAGCATTTCCAGTCCGGCATAGCCACAGGGATTAATGCGTAAAAATGGGGTGAGATCCATATCCACGTTCAGTGCCAATCCATGGAAAGAACAGCCTTTGCGGATCCGCAGGCCAAGGGAGGCGATTTTCCCTTCATGCACATATACCCCAGGGGCATCGGCTTTGGCATAGGCATTAATCTGGTATGGCCGCAGCAAATCAACCAAACTTTGTTCGATTTTCGTGACCAGTTGGCGTACGCCAAGTTTGCGACGGCGGATATCCAGCAAAGGATAGGCAACCAGTTGGCCTGGCCCGTGGTAAGTCACTTGTCCGCCGCGATCGACTTGGATCACTGGAATATCACCCGTTGCCAGCAGGTGTTCTGCTTTACCTGCCTGACCTTGAGTAAAAACCGGAGGATGCTCGACGAGCCAGAGTTCATCTGGGCTGTCCTGGGTGCGGGTATCAGTGTAATGCTGCATGGCGTGCCACACAGTTTCATAATCCATCATCCCCAGATGGCGAACATGTAATGTATTGATTTGCAAGGGCAAACTCTCCCCTCGAATGTTGGTGGCCCTATTATACGTTAGCTCAGGTAAATGGTATATAGATCACAGTTTTATCGCTGCGTTATCTGACGAATGTCACAAAATGTAACGGAATAATTGTTTCCTCGTCGGAGGAGCATATGATTTAACATCCAGCTACCATATGGATATTGGCTTATTTAAGGGTTAACTTATTAATTTTATTTAACTTTTACTGATATTGACCCCGCGGTGGTGATAGGCGTAGAAATGTTGTTCAGTCTTCCCAATGGATGAGTGTAACAAGCCTATGAAACAGACAATTGCTGCCTATATTACCCAGCTGTTATATCAGGCCGGGGTTCGTCGAATCTGGGGGGTCACTGGTGACTCCCTTAATGGTATCAATGACAGCCTTCAGGCACAGGGTAACATACAGTGGCTGGGAACCCGGCATGAAGAAGTGGCAGCCTTTGCCGCAGGGGCTGAAGCTGAAGTCACAGGGCAATTAGCTGTGTGCGCAGGCTCCTGTGGTCCGGGGAATATGCATCTGATCAATGGTTTGTATAACTGTTACCGTAATCGGGTGCCTGTGCTAGCGATTGCATCAGATATCCCTTCTTCTGAAGTGGGGAGCCATTATTTCCAGGAAACTGATCCTAAAGCGCTATTTCAGGAATGCAGTGTTTTTTGCCAGGTGTTAAGCCACCCAGAGCAGATGCCTGAGTTGCTGGAGGCGGCAATACGGCAAGCCATTTTGAAACGAGGCGTCAGCGTGTTGGTGCTGCCTGGCGATGTGGCTTTGGCATCAATGCCCGCTAATATTCCGATCAAATGGCAGGCGCCGGTATTGCCCGTTGTGCAGCCAGATGCAAGTGTGGTGCAGGACTGTGCCAACTTGCTTAGTCGTGAGCGCAAGTGCGTAATTTTGTGTGGTGCAGGCTGTGCCGGCGCGCATAAAGATGTTATTGCATTGGCGGAAAAATTAAAGGCACCGATAGTGCATGCTCTACGGGGTAAAGAGCATATTGAGTATGATAACCCCTATGATATCGGGATGACTGGGCTTATTGGTTTTTCTTCTGGCTATTACGCCATGGATAGTGCCGATGCCGTTATTCTGTTAGGTACCGGCTTCCCATTTCGGCTGTTTTATCCTAAGGGTGCGAAAGTGATCCAGGTTGATAATCAGCCTGATGCGCTAGGCCGTCATGTGCAGTTGGATATTGGTGTAGTCAGTGATGTTCAGACTTTCATACAGGCACTGTTGCCGCAATTAACTGCAAAATCCGATGATGCCTTTTTACGAAAATGTACTGCGCATTTCCGTAAAGCGCGCGCTGGATTGGATGCTTTGGCCGATATCACCCCTGACAGTCGTTTAATCCATCCTCAAACCCTTAACGCCCTGATCAGTGACAAAGCGGATGCCGATGCGATTTTTACCTGTGATGTTGGCACACCAACCCTGTGGGCCGCTCGTTATCTGCAGATGAATGGGCAACGGCGTTTGATTGGCTCCTTTAACCATGGCTCGATGGCGAATGCCTTGGCGCAGGCAATTGGTGCGCAGGCAGTGGATAAAAATCGTCAGGTGATTGCCATGTGTGGGGATGGGGGATTTTCCATGTTAATGGGGGATTTATTAACCCTTAAACCTTATCAATTGCCGGTCAAAGTCGTGGTGTTAAATAACAGCTCATTGGCCTTTGTGGCGATGGAAATGGAGGCTGATGGTTTTATTTCTGATGCCACTAATCTGAGTAACCCCAGTTTTGCCGATATCGCCACAGCTTGCGGCATTACTGGCATAAAAGTCAGTGATCCGCATCAGTTATCGGCCGCAATTGATGAGTTATTGGCCGTGGATGGACCCGCGCTGTTAGAAGTGATGTCGAATAAATTTGAGTTGAGCATGCCGCCAAAAATCTCTTTTGCCCAAGGGAAAGGTTTTGGCCTGTATATGCTACGGGCAATTTATAATGGTAAGGGGAATGATTTGATCCAACTGACCCAGAGCAATTTATTCCGCTAATTGCGTGATAGCAACTAAAAAGCCTGCCCGGGTGAGGCAGGCTTTTTATTATGCCAAGCGGAGTTAGAGTACCCGTTTTACCCCTTCAATCGCTGCCAGTTCGGTATACAGGGTTTCAATCTCTTCTTTACTCTGTACTGTGACGCGAATAGTCACTGAGTAATAAGTGCCTTTGCTGGATATTTTGGTCGCAGGAGAGTAATCACCTGGTACATGGCGCTGAACCACAGCCACGACTTTATCAGCCAGTTGTTCATCAGCGGTGCCGACAACTTTGAAAGGAAATGATGCTGGAAATTCCATCAAGTCTTCAAAGCGGGTATTTAGATCTGTATTTGTCATGGTCTTATCTCTAATTCAGTAATTATCTTTATATGGTGGTGATTTTAGCGGATTCAAGCGTCAGAGCAGTAACAAGACAATAAAAAAGCCACCTTAAGGTGGCTTTTTTATTTAACTCAATTGGTTAATTAAACCAGCTGGCAAACAGTTGCTTGAAGTAATCCATCAGCTTGCTGAACCAGCTGCCTTCATGGATAGGCTCTAAGGTCACCAGTGGGAACTGGGCAACATCTTTACCGTCCAGTTGGAAGTAGATACGACCAACAGTTTCGCCTTTAGCCAGCGGGGCTTTCAGCTCTTTGGTCAGCTCAAAATTGGCTTTCAGGTTTTTCGCTTGGCCACGGTAGATGGTGATAGGGGTATCAGTCAGCACACCCAGCTTGACTTCAGGCTTATCGCCATACCATACGCGAGCGGTAGTGAAAGTATCGCCTGCTTTGTAAGGGGTTACGGTTTCAAAGAAGCGGAAACCATAATTCAGCAGCTTCTTGCTTTCAGCCTTACGCGCTTGTTCACTCTTGGTGCCCATGACCACGGAGATCAGACGCATGCCATCTTTTGTGGCAGAGCTTACCAAGTTATAACCGGCAGCAGAGGTATGACCGGTTTTGATACCGTCAACATGCATGGATTTATCCCACAGCAGACCGTTACGGTTGTACTGTTTAATACCGTTATAGGTAAAGGACTTTTCGCTGTAAATATGGTACTCATTGGGTACATCGCGGATTAATGCCGCACCTAGCAGCGCCATATCATAGGCGGTACTTTTGTGATTTTTGGCATTCAAGCCGTGGGCATTTTCAAAATGGGTACCGTGCAGGCCCAGTTGCTTAGCCCAAGAGTTCATCAGATCAACAAATGCGCCTTCAGTGCCAGCAATGTGCTCAGCCATTGCCACACAGGCATCATTACCAGACTGAACAATAATACCTTGGTTCAGCTGTGACACTTTCACCTTGGAACCAACTTCAATGAACATTTTAGATGAGTCAGGGAAATTTTTTGCCCAAGCATTTTTGGATACTGTTACTTCATCATCAGGGGAGATGTTGCCGTTTTTCAGTTCCTGACCAATCACATAACTGGTCATCATCTTAGTCAAACTAGCTGGGTTTAGGCTTTCGTGGGCATTTTTTTCGGCAATCACTTTACCTGTCTGATAATCCATCAGCACATAAGCTTTGGCTGCCACATCCGGTGCATCCGGAATAACCATGGGAGCGGCAACGCTGGCGGCTGCACAGGAAATGCCTGTAACCAGGAGTAAAGCTTTTAAGGGACCTTTCACAAAATTCATCATCAATTCAGCACATCTATTGGTTGTGTTGGAACACTGGCGTAGTCAGCCACTGATACGGTGTTTTACCGCCGCAATTATATCACTAGTGGACAGTGGAGTTTATCCAAGGTTCCCATTGTTACGTTTTGTTAATCAATTATCTACCGGCAAGCCGAATTTGAGTTACCCGGCGGCCGGTAAAATTAGGTAACTTTCCGGATAGCCATTGGCACGGATTGTTTCCAATAATTCTTGCGCCAGCCGGGGATAACCGATTGGCCCAAGTTGCAGTTTATACAGTTCGCCCTGTTGTAACAGACGACTTTCCAGCTGGTATTTGGCTGATAGCTCTTTGCTTAATGCGATTAAACGCTGCCGGTCTTTGGCCGCCGCAATTTGGATGAACTGTTGTTTATCCCCCAGCCCGATAACAGAATCTGTTGTCGGTGGTGCAAAGGTTAACGCTTCAATTTTGACCGATGCCGTGCCGGTTTTGAGCATATCTAGTTTTGCAGCTGCCGCATAGGACAGATCAATAATCCTGCCATCATGGAATGGGCCGCGGTCATTGACCCGGACGATCACCTGGCGTTGGTTGTCCAAATTGGTCACTTTGACATAACTGGGTAATGGCAATGTCTTATGGGCCGCTGACATGGAATACATATCATAGGTTTCGCCATTGGATGTCAGATGGCCGTGAAATTTAGCCCCATACCAACTGGCCAATCCCTGTTGGGTAAAGCCTTGGCCGGAAGGCATCACATTATAGGTTTTGCCCAGCACGGTATAACGCTTATTGCCCTGTCGGCTGTAAGGCTCATATCTGGGGTGGGCATTTTCCAATTTGGATACGTCCGGCGCATTGGCCGGTGCTTTATCGCTGGACATACTGTATCTATCGCCTCCCGCGCAGCCGCCTAATAATAGGGCGGCGGCTAGCGGTAGGATTTGTATCAGGGATTTAGTGGACATCGTGGGCCTTTTTCAACTGCTCACTGAATTGATAAACCGCCATTGCATACAATGGACTGCGGTTATAGCGGGTAATGACATAGAAATTATTCAGCCCGAGCCAGTACTCGGTACTGCTTAGCTGCTCAAGTTCAATCAACATTGCGGGCTGACTGATATCCAGATCGCCACTGCGTTTTAGGCTCAGTTCTGGGTTAAGAATATCGGCCGCAGTAAAGTGTAGCGGCTTGGTATCCCATAAAAATGTTGTATCGATTGGCGCTTGTGCTTTTAACTCCAACGCCACCGGTTGATGATATTGCCAACCATGCTGGTGAAAGTAATTAGCGACCGAACCAATAGCGTCATCAATATTATTAATGAGATCTCGCTGACCATCACCATTGAAGTCCACCGCATAATGACGGTAGCTAGAAGAGATAAATTGGCCGTAACCCATGGCCCCGGCATAGGATCCTTTTAGTTCGCTTAATGGCAGATGTTCTTCGGTGATTAACTGCTGTAATTGCCCCAGCTCTGAGCGGAAGAAATCCGCTCGGGGTGGATAATAAAACCCTAGCGTATAGAGGGCATCAAGAACAGGATAGTTGCCCATAAACTGGCCATAAAAAGTTTCGATACCAATAATGGCGACAATGATCTGTGGGTCGACTTGATAAGTCCAAGCTGCTCGTTTGATAGTCTGCTCATGGGCACGCCAAAAATCTAACCCGGCCTGTAGCCGTTTTTCAGTCAGAAACAGTGGATAGTATTGATACCAAGGTTTGGCTTCCCAAGGGCGTGAAATGGCATTGAGCACATCTTGATTGAGCTTAGCATCAGCTAAAAATGCCCGGGTTTGCGCTGCACTAAATCCAGCCTTTTGTTGTTGGACGATAAAGGAATCTTGCTGCTGGGCAAGTGTTTCACTGCTGATAGTGGAGGATTGTGCGGCAACTTCAGCCGCCATTGCCCCGCTGCTGAGTGTCAGCAGCAGGGGCAGGGTAATACGGGTAAAGGCAGATAATTTTTTCATTTTAGTTTGTCTCTCCATTACCGCTGCTAGGTGTCAGCGGTCGACAAAGCGCCTGTGAGTGTGAATGCTCATTAAAATACCGAAGCCGATCATCAAGGTCAGCATGGACGTACCCCCATAGCTGATCAGCGGTAGTGGCACCCCTACCACAGGCAGAATACCGGATACCATACCAATATTTACAAAGACATATACAAAGAATGTCAGGGTGATGGAGCCGGATAGCAATCGGGCGAAGCTAGTTTGCGCTCTCGAAGCGATCACCAGCCCCCGGCCGATAACATAGACATACATGGCCAGCAGGAACATGCTACCAATCATGCCAAACTCTTCGCCGATCACGGCAAAGATAAAGTCGGTATGGCGCTCTGGTAAAAACTCCAACTGAGACTGCGTGCCCTGTAGCCAGCCTTTGCCCCAGAAACCACCGGAACCAATAGCAATTTTGGACTGGATAATATGGTAACCGGCGCCGAGGGGATCTTTTTCGGGATTCAGTAGCGTCAGTACCCGGGTGCGTTGATAGTCATGCATCAAAAAGAACCACAGGATCGGCAAAAATGCTAATACCGCCGCTACAACCGCGCCGACAATGGCCCAACTCATGCCTGACAGAAACAGCACAAACACCCCAGAGGCGGCCACTAAAATAGAGGTTCCTAAGTCTGGCTGACTGGCAATCAGTAGGGTTGGCACCAGTAAGATCCCGATACCGCCAAGCAGATAACGCTTTTTTGGCGGCAGCGGAAATTTACTGATATACCAAGCCATGGTGATAGGGAAAGCCAATTTCATTAGCTCTGAGGGCTGAAACTCCATAAAACCAAGATTCAGCCAACGCTGTGCGCCCTTGTTAATTTCACCAAAGAAATGCACGGCTAATAGCAGCACCACCCCAAGGATATAAATGGGCAATGCCCAGCGTCGTAATATTTCCGGATTAATTTGCGCCACGGCAAACATGATCACCAATGACAGTGCCATGCGGATTAATTGCCGATCCATCATGGCTAAGTCACCGCCACTGGCGGAATAGATCACAAACAGTCCGAAGCAGAATAGCATCAGCAGGCCCAATAGCAGCGGCAGATCAATATGCAGCCGTTGCCACAGGGTTTGTTGACTTTGATGGGAATTCATTTGGCACTTTTCCCTTTGTTATCTCGCAAAATATATTCATCTAACAATGCCCGGGCCACCGGGCCTGCATTGGCGCCGCCCCAGCCAGCGTTTTCCAGAACAACCGCCAATACAATGCGTGGATGTTCATAGGGGGCATAAGCAACAATCAAGGCGTTATCTCGTAGCCGTTCGGCCACATTATCATGATCGTATTTTTCCCCTTGGGCCACCGAAAACACCTGAGCAGTACCGGTTTTCATTGCCGCTGTGTATTTGGCATCCGTGAAGCGTGATTTATGAGCTGTGAGCCGCATCGCTTCATTGATAATGATCCAGTTTTTTGGATTTTTAAGGACAATAGGTGATTTTTCATCCACGGGAGTATTTAAACTACCATCCTCATTTTTGATGGATTTGAGCAGGTGCGGTGTAAAGCGTCGGCCTTTATTCGCTAAAATAGTAATGGCGGCAGCTAACTGCAGTGGCGTCGTGGTCCAGTACCCCTGTCCAATCCCAACAGAAATGGTATCGCCGATATACCAAGGTTGACGGTATTTATGCTGTTTCCACTCCCGTGATGGCATCATACCGGAGGCTTCTTCATAAATATCGACACCTGAGCTTTCACCAAACCCAAATTTATTCATAAAGTGGGAGATCTTATCAATTCCCAGCTTGTAGGCCATTTCATAAAAGAAGGTATCGCAGGAATCGATAATGGAGTGATAAACATCTACCCAACCGTGTCCCCAGCGTTTCCAATCGCGATATTTATGCTCAACCCCGGGAATTTGCCAAAAACCGGGATCCCAGATACGGGTTTTTTCGGTTACCGCTTTTTCTTCCAATCCCAACAGCGCCAGAATCGGTTTAACCGTCGATGCCGGAGCATACTGACCTTGTGTCGCACGGTTAATTAGCGGGCGAGATTTATTATTAAGTAGCTCACTATAGTCTTTGCCACTGATGCCATGGACAAACTGATTGGGGTCATAGCTGGGGCTGGAAACCAAAGCCAGAATACCGCCATTGCGAGGGTCAATGGCTACCACGCTGCCGCGGCGACCCGCGAGCAGTTCCATGGCTTTTTGCTGGAGTTCCAAATCCAGCGTGAGATAAATATCTTTGCCCGGTGTGGGTTGGGTCACTTCCAGGGTGCGGATTGTTCGGCCACGGTTATTGACCTCTTCTTCCAGGTGACCCGGTTTACCATGTAATACCGGCTCGTAATAACGTTCAATCCCCTGCTTACCGATAAATTTAGTTCCGGCATATTCATGCCATTGATCTGTGCGCTCGAGCGTTTCTCGGTCACGGGAGTTAATCCGGCCAACATAGCCAAGGGCGTGGGTCAGCACATCACCATAGGGATAGTAACGTTTTAAACCTGCCTCGACAGTAATGCCGGGGAAACGGTATTGGTTAACACTGAACTCTGCCACTTCCTGCTCGGTCAGGCGATTGATTAACGTCAGTGGGTTAAAGCGCCGGTGATGTTTTAGTGCTTTAGTAAAATCTTCCCGTTCTTCTTTACTGATAGGAATAACTTTGGCGAGATCATCCAAGGTGGCCTGCAGGTTTTTGACTTTTTCCGGCACCACATCCAAGGAGTAGAATGGTTGGTTTTCCGCTAGCAGGACGCCATGGCGGTCATAGATCAAGCCCCGGCTCGGTGGCAGCGGCACAATTCTGATCCGGTTATCATTGGAGCGGGTGGCATAATCTTTATAAGAGGTGATTTGCAGGTGGTACAGATTGCCCAGCAAAATGGACAGCAAACCAATCACACAAACAAAAGTGAACAGCGCGCGGCGCTTGAATAGCGACGCCTCCGCAGCGTGATCATGCATGGTAATTCGCTTGTTTGGCGACACTGATGCGTTCTCCAGCAGAGAACCGCGCCAAACTAGGCGGGTTCTCCGGGGTTATTATTCTCTGTGATAGGGGTGGTTGTTGTTAATGCTCCAAGCCCGGTACAGACTCTCTGCTACCACAATGCGTACCATTGGGTGGGGCAGGGTCAGTGTCGACAAGCACCAGCTTTGCGCTGCGGCTTGTTTACAGGCTGGGGCTAGCCCCTCTGGACCACCGATTAGCAGACTGACATCCCGGCCGTCATGCTGCCATTTACTCAGCTGCGTTGCCAGCTGTGGCGTAGTCCAGTGCTTGCCGGGCAAATCCAATGTGACAATATGGTTGCCTTTGGGGATTGCGGCCAGCATCAACTCACCTTCTTTTTGCAAAATACGGGCGATATCCGCATTTTTACCCCGTTTCCCGGCTGGAATTTCAGTTAATTCCAGTGCCATATCCCGGGGGAAACGACGTTGGTACTCTTCAAAGCCCCGGGTAACCCAGTCAGGCATTTTGGTACCGACAGCGATGAGTTGCAGTTTCATTAGGCGTTTTCAGCCCAGAGTTTTTCCAGTTGATAGAAATCACGGGTTTGCTCCTGCATGACATGCAGAATAACACCGCCAAAGTCCACCAAAACCCACTCACTACCATCACGGCCTTCAACGCCGAGGATTTCAATATTGGCCTGCTTGGCTTCTTTAACGGCATATTCAGCCATTGCGCGCACATGGGTGCTAGAAGTACCGGAGCAGATCACCATGTAATCTGTGATGGTGGATTGGTTAGATACGTCAAAAGTAACAATATCTTTGGCTTTCAGGTCGTCAATTTTATCGACTACAAATGCTTTTAACTCCGCGCTCTGCACGTAAGTTTTCCTCATGAATATTTTAAGACAGCCCACTAGTATACCAGCCCACAAGCGGGGAATATACGTTCAGGCATAGGTACAAAGACGGATAAATTCACCTAGCCCAGATACAGCCCATGGCTGCGGATATAGTGATTTACAGCCTTTGGCATCAGATTCTCAGGGAAGTTCCCGCTACGCAGCATGGTACGGATATCTGTGGAGGAAATCGCTTGCTCATCTACATTAAGTAGCACAATTTGTCCATGTTTATCTGGGGACAGATGGTCAGTAATGCGCTGGCAAATGGTGTCTGGAAGACACTCTGGCAATGGCCATCCCGGACGGCGACAGACAGCAAAATTACACAGCGTTAGTAAGGTTTGCCACTGATGCCATTGGGGCAGAGTGATTAAGCTGTCCATCCCCATCAGAAAAACAAAGTTTAAATTTGGATAACGCCGATTTAGCTCTGTCAGAGTATTCACCGAGTAACTGGGCTTACCACTGGCCGCGAGGGCGACTTCAAGGTCACACAATTTAAACAGGGGAAACTCATGACATACTTGCTTTGCCATGGCCATCCTGTGCTCGGTGGCGGTGATAGCTCCATTTTTATGGGGCGGGATAGCATTGGGCATCAGCCATATCTGTTCCAGCCCCAACACTGCTGCAGCGGCGAGTGCTGGGCGGATATGGCCGAAATGGATCGGATCAAAGGTACCGCCCAGTAGCCCGACAAGCTGACGGGGACGCGCAATGGGTAGGCTGTGTTGCGGCGTGGACATTTATGGCGCCAATGTAATATGGGCCAGTCGGCTATGGGCACTGGGATCAAACAAGATACACAGGTGGCTGAGCCCGACCCAATCCTCTACACCCTGTTGCTTGAGTTTTATCTCCAAGCGGGAGGCCAGTGACAGCATGCTTTCAAGTTGTTCAAGACTGAGGCGAGACAGGCAGCCCTGATATAAGGGTTTGCGTTTATCCCAAATCCGCAGTTTTCCCCATAGGCTGTTGAGGTTGTCGCCACGACTCTGAGCTGCTTTTAATTGCAACAGCACGGTCAATTCCTTAAACATAGCCCACAGTACAATCGGTAATGCCGTCCCTTCGGCATTGAGCTGTGCCAGCATATGTAGTGCTTTAGCCTGTTGATTCTGCAATAGGGCATCACTGAGCTGAAACACGCTGAAACGGGACTGATCTTCAAAATAATGGCTGAGATCCTGCACAGTAACGGCCTGATTAGGTGCCAGTAGTTGCAGTAATTTCAAGGCCTGATCCGCCGCCAATAAATTGCCTTCATACAGATTGGCCAACATGATTTTGGCATCCCGGTTCAATTGCAGGGCAAAATGTTGGATGCGGCCATCGAGCCAGCGCTGAAACTGCATGCCTTCGGGGGTAGCACAAGGCAGATAAATGCCTTGCTCATCCAGCACTTTAAACCATTTGGCTTTGGTCTGTTCTGCAGTGAGTTTTGGCCCTATCAATAGCAGTATGGTATCGGGATTAGCTTGAGCCAGCAGTGATTGCAACATGGCGGAGCCTTCCGGGCCTGGCTTAGCATTTGGCAGTTGCAGCTCGATAATTCGCCGGGCAGCAAACAGGCTCATGGCCTGAAATTCCTGCTCTAATTGCTGCCAAGCAAAACCGGTATCTTGGCTGTTGAGCGTGATACGTTCATCAAAACCTTGCTGGCGGGCCGCGGTAATAATCTGGCTTTTACAAGCGTCACTGAGCCAAGGGTCATCACCAAAAATCAAATAGACAGGGTGCAGCCGACCGAGTTGACGGTGCAGTTGATCTGGGTATACCCGCATCAGTTTACCTCGATAGAGGCCAGAGTCTGCACAATACGGTCAGCGGCCTGAGCGCGCATTTCCCGGGTTAACAGCTCCATTTCCCGGCTTTTTGCCAGTGCGGTACGGGGGTCATCAAGATAATCGCGGCGGATCTCAACATGGTAGAAGCCCGCATCTTTACCTGGCAGAGCAACAGAAAACTCTACCTTATAAAT
Source organism: Shewanella sp. NFH-SH190041 (assembly GCF_024363255.1). Lineage (NCBI taxonomy): Bacteria > Pseudomonadati > Pseudomonadota > Gammaproteobacteria > Alteromonadales > Shewanellaceae > Shewanella > Shewanella sp. NFH-SH190041. The sequence continues at coordinate 3,639,778 of NZ_AP026070.1, read as the reverse complement.
CAATTCATACTCGGCAACGTTGCCGGTGGGATACAGGGACAGGGTGGCCCGTTCCAGCTTGTCACGGATAAGTCGCAAATTAGCGACTTTGGCCTCAGCGTCCACCAGTTTGACACTGCTTAGCCGCAGACGCTCACGAACCAGTTGCGTCAGTTCGCTGTACTGGTCCTGACTGCTCAGGTGAAGGGTCGTCAACGCCGGGGGAATAAAATAATTCCCCTGGAGATGAAAACCACAACCGGCACTGGTCAGAATAACCAGTGCCAGCAGTGCAGAACCCAGTGCTTTAGGTGAAAAACTGCGTAATGTCAGACATTTTTTCAGCATAAGCTTGGGATATTCCTTTTATCGGGCAGGATCAGTTAGCCACAATGTTCAACAGCTTACCTGGCACATAAATGACCTTACGGACAGTTTTGCCTTCGGTGTGCTTCTGTACTTGCTCATCGCTCATGCCCAGTGCTTCAACCTCTTCTTTGCTGGCATCGGCAGCAACGGTGATTTTGGCACGCAGCTTACCGTTAACCTGCACCACGATCAGCTTAGAGTCTTCCACCAGGGCTTTTTCGTCAACTTCTGGCCAGCGAGTGTCTTCGATGTTGCCTTCGTTGCCCAGCTCATTCCACAGGCTGAAACTCAGGTGTGGGGTGATTGGGTACAACAGACGCACCACAGCAGATAAAGCTTCGCCCATCAGGGCTCTGTCTTGCTCAGACTCGGTTGCTGCTTTTTGCAGGTGGTTCATCAGTTCCATCACAGCAGCGACGGCAGTGTTGAACATCTGACGACGGCCGATATCATCGGACACTTTCGCGATGGTCTTGTGCAGTTCACGACGCAGATTCTTTTGATCTGCGTTCAGCGCAGCAACATCCAACGCAACAGTTGGGCCTGCGGCGATATGGTCATGAGCCAGTTTCCACAAACGCTTAATAAAGCGGTGCGCGCCTTCTACGCCAGACTCTTGCCATTCCAGCGTCAGCTCTGGTGGTGCTGCGAACATCATAAACAGACGTACGGTATCAGCACCGTATTTTTCTACCATTACCTGAGGGTCAATGCCGTTGTTCTTGGACTTGGACATCTTGCTCATGCCGGTATAAACCAGCTCATGGCCTTGGCTGTCAGTACACTTGGTAATGCGGCCTTTGTCGTCACGCTCTTCAACGTTGACATCCAGTGGCGAAACCCACACACGGGCGCCTTTCTCGTTGGTGTAGTAGAAGGCATCTGCCAGTACCATACCCTGAGTCAGCAGTTGCTTGGCTGGCTCATTAGAGTTCACCATGCCGGCATCACGCAGCAGCTTGTGGAAGAAGCGGAAGTACAGCAAGTGCATACAGGCGTGTTCGATACCACCGATATACTGGTCAACTGGCAGCCAGTAGTTGGCCTTGCTTGGGTCCAGCATTTCATCAGCCTGAGGGCTACAGTAACGGGCATAATACCAAGACGACTCCATAAAGGTGTCGAAGGTGTCAGTTTCACGTAGCGCTGGCTGACCATTGACTGTGGTCTTGGCCCACTCTTTGTCGGCTTTGATTGGGCTTTGAACACCATCCATCACCACATCTTCTGGCAGAATAACTGGCAGTTGATCTGCTGGTGTTGGCATCACAGTGCCGTCTTCCAGGGTCACCATAGGAATTGGCGCGCCCCAGTAACGTTGACGGGATACCCCCCAGTCACGCAGACGATAGTTCACCTGACGCTTACCTTTGCCTTCTGCGGATAGCTTGGCATCAATGGCATCAAAGGCTTGCTGGAAGTCCAGACCGTCAAACTCAGCAGAGTTAAACAGTACGCCTTTTTCGGTGTAAGCTGCTTCAGAAATATCAACGTCACCATCAGCAGGCTTGATAACGGCTTTCAGGTTCAGGCCATATTTCTTGGCAAATTCATAATCACGCTGATCGTGCGCAGGTACAGACATCACAGCGCCTGTGCCATAGTTCATCAGCACGAAGTTGGCCGCAAACACAGGTACGGCTTCGCCAGTCAGCGGGTGGATGGCTTTCAGGCCAGTATCCACGCCTTTTTTCTCCATGGTCGCCAGTTCAGCTTCGGTGGAGTTGGCATTTTTACACTCGTCGATAAAGGCTTGCAGCTCAGCATTGCCCGCAGCGGCTTTTTCTGCCAGAGGGTGAGCTGCAGCAATCGCGACGTAAGTGACGCCCATGACAGTGTCTGGGCGGGTGGTGTAGATAGCAAAAGTATCTTCTGAATCTTCAACCTTGAAGGTCATCTCGATGCCTTCGCTGCGACCAATCCAGTTACGCTGCATGGTTTTAACCTGCTCAGGCCAGCCATCCAGCGTATCCAGATCATTCAGCAGCTCTTCGGCATAATCAGTGATTTTGATAAACCACTGTGGAATTTCTTTCTGCTCTACTTGGGAGTCACAGCGCCAGCAGCAGCCATCGATAACCTGTTCGTTGGCCAGTACGGTCTGATCGTTTGGACACCAGTTGACAGACGAGGTTTTCTTGTAGACCAAGCCCTTTTCATACAACTTAGTGAAGAACCACTGTTCCCAGCGATAGTACTCTGGGGTACAGGTGGCAATTTCACGGCTCCAGTCATAGCCAAAGCCCAGCATTTTCAGCTGGCCTTTCATGTACTCAATATTTTCATAAGTCCATGGCGCTGGCGCAGTTTTATTGTTGATGGCTGCGTTTTCTGCTGGTAGACCAAAAGAGTCCCAGCCGATAGGCTGCATCACATTTTTGCCCTGCAGACGCTGGAAGCGGGATACCACGTCACCAATGGTGTAGTTACGCACGTGGCCCATATGCAGACGGCCGGATGGATAAGGGAACATAGAGAGGCAGTAAAACTTCTCTTTGTTAGCGTCTTCGGTGACTTCGAAGGTTTTTTTCTCGGCCCAGTGCTGTTGCACCTGGGGCTCGATTGCTGAAGGATTATATTGCTCTTGCATCGATCTTTCCGGCCTAGCCGCCTGTTTTTTTGATCTTGCGCTGTTACCGCGCGGTTGGATCTGCATAGAATAAACCAAGAGCGCAGTATCCCCAAGTAACTTCCGGGGATGAGTTAGGGGGTTGGCACATAATTGTCAACGACCGGATTGGGCTTTGTTACAGTTTTGCCGCTGTTTGCCAAGGGACATAACCGCTGAGGTTAACGTACAATTAATACTGGTTGCGGCCCATGGTGTAACAGCTATTGGTATAGTAAAAATGTTCCTTTCTTTAAGGGAGTAATTATTATGAGTGACAAAAGTGCGAAGTTACTGACGCTGTATCAGGCGCTGATTGACCGGGTGAAAGCCCAGTACGAACAAGACCATTCCCTGACCACCAAAGATTTGCTCAAATCGGTCACCAATTGTGGTGAATACATTAAACTCAAACAAGCCGCAGGCGCTGAAGAAATGGCGCTGGTGGAGCATTTCCTTAAACGCGATATTGTCACCTTTTTATCTGAACGCAATGCCAACGATTTAAGCTTTAGCCCCAGTGTGATCACTGCTGAAAATACCTTGTGGCACTGGCTTAATGAAATCACTGATCGTAGCCAAGTTGAGTGGCATGAGCTGAACCGGGATCTGCACAATCAGGGGCAGTATCACAGTGGTGAAATTGTCAGTCAGGGGCGACTTATTTGCACCAAATGCGGTAACAGTATGGATATCGAGTTCCCCGGTGTGATCCCTGATTGCCCTGAGTGTGATAATGGCGATTTCACCCGTGAGCCATTGGAGCCTTAATCGGCAGCGGCTAATCGTAAAGCCTAAATATCATCTGGAGCTGTTATTCATCGGCAGCTCCTCATAATGCTGCTTATTTACTTGTGGTTTATCTTACCGAATTCATCTGGTTTTACCTGGGTTTCTTCCTGCTACGTTGCACTTAATCTTTAATATCGCTGTTTAATATCCAACTTTTAATTCCCCAAATTCTTATTCTGAGTTCAAGTTAAAGCTAAGTCACCAACAACGAATGGCTGAGGCTGGGATTTTAGTTGGCCGTAGCTTTAACCATACCGATGGCTGGAATCGTTTATCATTAGGACGGCCAGATGAGATGCTGACATTCTGCCAAACCCTTATCGCATTTCGGCGTAAGGGTTGGGCATAATGCTGAGCTTGGAATCGGGACTTTTGGCGAGGTTTAGATCCGCGGGATAAAATGCCCGGTGTGGCTTTCCGCCTGTACTTGTTCCCGGGCTTTCAGCGGCACGGTCAGGCGGCAGGCATCTGTGGTGTCGCTGCCAACCATTTCATCATAGGCGGTTTGCATTTGTACAATGACCGAGTCAGCCCCCAATTGGGCTAAGGCATGTTCAGCATCAGAAAGGGAATTAAACGTGGTGATGCGACCATCAGGTTGACTGAGACTGTGAAAACGCCCTTTTTTATCCTCCAGCCCGGCCAGGTAATGATTACTGTCGGCATAGCTAATAATTATCGGGTGGCCTTGCTGATAGATAATCTGCTGTTTCAGTTCTGCTGCTAACATAGGCGGACTCCTGTTCGTTTTCATGGCGGCCAATGCGAGGCTGGAAGTACTGGATATGTTGTATCAACTGCTCGATATGGCGACTTAAAGACAGATACCACACAGTTGACGTTTCGCCGACAACACCAAGCTGCTGATACATAGTGATTTATCGGCGATGAAGCTGCTCCTTTTGCGGCGGTTTAACATTCAGATGTAGCCAGTCTTAGTCAGTACGCGGCACGTTAGTGACAAGATCGGATTTTTCTCCTGCCATATCGGGGCGCATATAGTCACTATAGTTAGTATGACAGAGCATGCTTGGGGCTAGCAGAGATAAAAAAATCCGCCACAGAGGGCAGATTTGTTATTTAGGCTAAGTCGACAGCGAAGCATTTCAACCTTGTGCTTAAGCGAAGTACTTTAATGCTTAGAGGCTTTAATGATTAAGCGCCTTAGTCAGGGTATAAGCTTAGCGCCGGCGCAATTGCAGTCTTCTGGCCAGAGTCAGTATTAACAGACAAACACTGAACATCAGTATGGGCCATTCACCCAGGCGGTTAAACCAGGTCATGCCGCGCACTAACGGCACTTTTGCGGTTAATACCCCAGCCTCAAATTGTGGCAGGGAAGCAATGATATTGCCCTGATAATCCACCACCGCCGTTACGCCATTATTGGTTGAACGCAGCAGCGGTCTGCCTAATTCAACTGCGCGCATACGGGCGATTTCCATATGTTGCAACGGGCCATTTGAGGCACCGAACCAAGCGTCATTGGACACTGTCAGCAACATATCCGTACTGTTGTGGACACTGTCACGAACCTGCTCAGGAAAGGCTATTTCATAGCAGATAGCCGGGGCCAGATGGTAGCCTAACGCGCTGAGGTTTGGCTGCAAATACGGGCCACGGGCAAAGGATGACATCGGCAGATTAAACAGCGGTGCAATGGGACGCAATAGATCTTCAAATGGTACAAATTCACCAATGGGCAGTAAATGGTGTTTGAAGAACTGGTTTTTACCATCGTGGTTAAAGTCGCCGGCCGGCTCTTGTTTGGCAAACTCATTGCCCAGCACAATCAGCGAGTTGTAAAACTGCTGGTGGCGGTAGCTGATAATACCGGTCACAATGGCCGCATGGTTGAGGTTGGCCACCTTATTGGCATTATCCAGGTAGTCCTTCACCATATAATCCGGCGCAGGTACTGCCGCTTCTGGCCAAATGACAATGTCTGAGTCCAGCACCGGCCGGGTCAGATCCATGTATTTCACCATGGTTGGCCACAGATGCTCTGGCTCCCACTTCAAACTTTGCGGGATATTGCCCTGTACCAAGGCCACCTTGACTGACTTTCCCCGAGGTTCGAGATGGTTAAAACTGGGCACCAGATACACCAGCAGTGCCAGCACCGGCAGCGCAATTGCCAGTGGTTGCCAGCGGCGGCGAAGACTTAGCAATAACGCCCCCGCCAGCAGTGCCAGCACAAAGCTAAGTCCCAGTGTGCCGATAATCGACGCCAATGGTCGCAGCGGTCCATCCGTTTGTGTGTAACCGGCCCAGAGCCAAGGGAAGCCGGTCAGTACCCAGCCTCTGGCCCATTCAGTCAATGTCCAGAGCGCTGGAAACAGTGCCAGCTCCCGCCAATAGCCAGGCTTGGGGGCGAGGCGGTACAGCAAAGCCCCTGCGATGGCTGGGTACAGCGCCAAATACAGCGCCAACAGCAGCATCAGGGCCAAGGAGCCTACCAGCGGGATCCCGCCATACTGATCCATGCTGACATGGACCCAACTGATCCCGATGCTGAACGCACCGAAACCGAAACTGAGCCAATGGCTAAATGCGGCGCGGGTGCTGCGGTGGGGCATCAACCAGAGCGTGAATGCCAGTGCCAGCGGATAAATCGGCCACAAATTATAGGGAGCAAATGCAAGGGCGGTACTGCCACCGGCCAGGTAGGCCAACAGCAGTACGCCGAAAGAGCGGGACAGGAAAGTGTCCCGGATTGATTTCAGCACAGGTAATCTTCTGTCAGTTAATCTTCAGCGGCTTCATCCACCTCAGGATCCGGCAGTTTGACTCTTAGCTGGATCAGGCGACGGGTGTCAGCGTTGATGACCTTGAATTCGATACCGTCGATCAGGATTTTCTCATTGCGCTCCGGCAGATGACCGAAGGCATGGGACACCAGACCGCCCACTGTATCAAATTCTTCATCACTGAATTGTGTGTTGAATTTTTCGTTGAAATCTTCCACCGGCGTCAGGGCTTTCACCATATACACCCGATTGGCGACTTTGCGAATTTCTGTTTCTTCCGCGCTGTCGTGGTCGAATTCATCTTCAATATCACCAACGATTTCTTCCAGAATATCCTCAATGGTCACCAGACCGGATACCCCGCCATATTCATCCACCACAATGGCCATATGGTAACGTTGGGAGCGGAACTCTTTGAGCAATACATCCACCCGCTTGCTTTCCGGTACCACCACAGCAGGGCGGATCACCTTGGCTAGCGAGAAGGGTTCATCACTGTTATTGAAGCCGTATTTCAGCAGATCTTTGGCCAGCAGAATGCCTTCGATATGGTCTTTATCTTCATTGACCACAGGAAAGCGGGAGTGGGCTGACGTAATAACGGTGGAGAGCAGTTCTTCCACTGTGTTGCTGATTTGGACTGTGACTATCTGGGCCCTTGGGATCATAATATCCCGCACGCGCAGATCGGAAACCTCCAATACACCTTTAATCATTTCGCGGGTGTCTTCGGTGATCAGTTCACGTTGCTCGGCATCGTGAATAACATCAACCAACTCTTCGCGATTTTGAGGTTCGCCCTGAAAAAAATTACTGACTCGTTCAAACCAGTTTTTCTTGTGGGCGTTTGTACTCGGGGGAATGTCGTCGCTCATAATGTGATTCTCAGCTTTATTCAAAGCCAACTATTGCTCCTTGTAAGGGTCTTCAAAACCAAGGCTCTGGATTAACTGGGTTTCCAGTGCTTCCATCTCTTCAGCCTCAGCATCTTCAATGTGATCATAGCCCAGCAGATGCAGACAACCATGCACCACCATGTGGGCCCAGTGTGCTGCTAACGGCTTGTGTTGATCCGCGGCTTCATTTTCAACGACTGACGCGCAAATAACAAGATCCCCAAGCAGCGGGAGTTCAATTCCCGGAGGTGCCTCAAAGGGAAAGGACAATACATTAGTTGGTCTGTCCTTGCCACGGTAATCCCGGTTCAGGGTTTGGCTCTCTTCTGCATCCACAATCCGTATGGTTAACTCAGCCTGCTCCATGGTGTTGCCCAGTGCGGTGCGCACCCAAGTATCAAACTGGGCGGCATCCGGCAGGGTATGCCCTTCAGTGGCAACCTGCAGATCCAGGGCTAAATCAAGACTCATGTGACGCATCCTCTAATCGGTATTGGCTGTCGGCATTGCCTTTGGCTGCCTGACGTTGTTGTTCATGGGTTTCGTAGGCTTCAACAATGCGGGCAACCACAGGGTGACGCACCACATCTTTAGCCTGGAAAAAGTTAAAGCTAATCTCATCCACATTGCCGAGCACTTCAATAGCATGGCGCAAGCCTGATTTGGCATTGCGGGGCAAGTCTATCTGAGTGATATCACCGGTAATTACCGCCTTGGAATTAAAGCCAATCCGGGTGAGGAACATTTTCATCTGTTCCACTGTGGTGTTCTGGCTTTCATCCAGAATAATAAAGGCGTCATTTAAGGTGCGGCCACGCATATAAGCCAGCGGCGCGACTTCAATCACGTTGCGCTCAATCAGGCGCTCGACCTTCTCAAAGCCCAGCATTTCAAACAGGGCGTCATACAAAGGGCGCAGATACGGGTCGACCTTCTGGCTTAAATCCCCGGGTAAAAAGCCCAGTTTTTCCCCGGCTTCAACTGCGGGGCGGGTCAGCAAAATGCGCCGGACTTCTTGACGCTCCAATGCATCCACGGCCGCTGCAACGGCTAAGTAGGTTTTCCCTGTCCCGGCAGGGCCAATACCAAAGGTGATGTCATGGCGAACAATATTGGCCACATATTGGCTTTGGTTGGGGTTACGGGGCTTGATTACGCCGCGGCGGGTTTTGATATACAGCTCTTTATCATCCCCGTTGTCGTCCACTTCTAGGGCGATAGCTTCCTGAATGGCGATATGCACTTTTTCCGGCTCTAAATCCGGGGTGCTGCCTTTCACCGGCTGGGTGTCAATATAGAGCTGCTTTAGCAGGTTATTTGCGGTCAGACAGTTTCTTGGCAAACCGACAATTTTAAATTGGTTGTTACGGTAACTGATTTCCACGCCGATGCGGCGTTCCAGTTGTTTGATGTTGTCATCGAATGGGCCGCACAGTGATGCCAGACGGCGATTATCGGCGGGTTCGAGGTACAGATTCATCGCGGTAAGTTTGCTGGACAACGATTACTCCCTTGCTGATAGTCAGCATATAAAGCCAGTAACAATGACGTTATATTACTCTCAAAAAATATCAAGGGCGACCATAGGGTCGCCCTTGATGCTGCATAATGGGATTATTCCGGGACGAATTGGCTAACGCCCAGATCATCATCTTGCTTATGCTTGGCCAAAATGGCTGATGGGTGCAGATCCCGACGCAAGTCCATCTCATCTTCGCCGCAGATAAATTCGCCGCGCAGTGAGTTAGGGAACACATCAACAATCTTCACATCGACAAAGCTGCCGATATGGCGTGGGTCGCCTTCAAAGTTAACCACGCGGTTGTTTTCCGTACGGCCGCGCAGCTCCATTGGATTTTTAATGGATGGACCTTCCACCAAAATGCGCTGTACTGTGCCGAGCATTTGGCGGCTGTAGCGCATTGCCTGCTGGGTAATGCGGTCTTGCAAAATCGCCAGGCGCTGCTTTTTCTCTTCCAAATCGACATCATCTGGCATATCGGCTGCCGGGGTACCCGGACGCGCACTGAAGATAAAGCTAAAGCTGTGGTCGAAGTTTACTTCTTCAATCAGCTTCATGGTGTCGGCGAAGTCCTGCTTGGTTTCGCCGGGGAAACCAACGATAAAGTCAGAGCTTATCTGAATATCCGGACGAGCTTTACGCAGTCGGCGGATAATGGACTTGTACTCAATGGCCATATGGCCGCGCTTCATCTGGGTCAGGATACGGTCAGAGCCTGACTGCACTGGCAGGTGCAAGAAGCTCACCAGCTCAGGGGTATCTTCGTAAACGTCGATAATGTCCTGGGTGAATTCAATCGGGTGGCTGGTGGTAAAACGGATACGATCGATACCGTCAATGGCGGCAACATAGCGCAGCAGCTCAGCAAAAGAGCAGATCTCATCATCATGGGTCGGGCCGCGGTAGGCATTCACGTTTTGTCCCAGCAGGTTCACTTCCCGCACGCCTTGCTCAGCCAGCTGAGCAATTTCTAAGATGACGTCATCCAGCGGGCGGCTGACCTCTTCACCACGGGTGTATGGCACCACGCAATAGGTACAGTATTTGCTGCAGCCTTCCATAATGGAAACAAAGGCGGTTGGCCCTTCAGCACGAGGCTCTGGCAGACGGTCAAACTTTTCCACTTCTGGGAATGACACGTCAATCACGGCTTTTTCGCCACGGCGAACTTGCTCAATCATCTCTGGCAGACGGTGCAGTGTCTGTGGCCCAAAAATAATATCCACGCATTGGGCGCGCTCTCTAATGGCCTTGCCTTCTTGCGAGGCAACGCAGCCGCCCACGCCGATGATCAGCTCGGGCTTTTTGTCTTTCAGGGTTTTCCAGCGGCCCAGCTGATGGAATACTTTTTCCTGGGCTTTTTCGCGAATCGAGCAGGTATTGAGCAGCAGGATATCTGCATCCTCTGCCTCTTCGGTCAGGGTATAGCCCTGAGCTTCGCCCAACAGATCAGCCATCTTGGATGAGTCGTACTCATTCATCTGACAGCCCCAGGTTTTGATATGGAGTTTTTTACTCATCAGTATGCATCGCTCTTCGAACCACGGTAAAAAATAGCGCAATATTTTACCTGTTAAGGGACACGCTGACCAGCTTTTGTCCTTAAGTCGATTCGAATTAACGCTACAGCCCAGTTGCCACGGCGTAATTTATGGTCGGCAGACATCAACGAGTAAAAGCTGAATAAGCGTTATTTGCTGTGCTGTTTTGTTTTTATCTTAAATTAAACAGATTTCGTTGCAGCGGTATCAAGGTTACGTTTCTCTGTTTATCTGGCGTTTGCCACTGAATAAATTTACGGCATAATTTCTGCCATCACAGGCAAGGGGCAGAGTGTGCGCCGGGCAAACAAAGGATGCTGTAAATGCTGGATATGGTGGTTATTGGTGGCGGTATGGTTGGCGCGGCGGCGGCAGTGGGGCTGGGGCAGCTTGGCTTTAAGGTGGCTGTGGTGGATGCCTGTGAGCCTCAGGCATTTGCCCCGGAGCAGGCGCTGGATTTACGGGTGTCTGCGGTCAGTGTGGCGTCTGAGCAACTGCTTACCCAATTGGGCGCTTGGCCTACAGTGCAATCAATGCGAAGCGCACCTTATCTGGGGTTGGAAACCTGGGAGTTAGCTGGCTTTATCACCCGTTTTCATGCCAGTGACGTCAATGCCTCGCACCTTGGTCATATTGTGGAAAATCGCCTGATCCAATTGGCGCTGTGGCAACAATTACGGACATTAAAAAATGTCGAGCTTTATTGCCCGGCAACCGTGAGTGAATTTAGTCGGCCTGACGCTGATAGCATTAGTGTGCAGTTGGACTGCGGGCAACAATTACAATGTCGATTGTTGATTGGTGCCGATGGTGCTGATTCGAAAGTGCGGGACTGGGCCGGTATTGGCCTCAGTGGCTGGCAATACAGCCAAAGCGCTATGCTGATCAATGTTAATAGCCCCAGTCAGCAATCGATTACTTGGCAGCAGTTTACCCCCAGCGGCCCCCGTGCCTTGCTGCCTTTGCCGGGGGATCATGTGTCCTTAGTTTGGTATGACAGCCCTGGTCGTATTGCCCAATTGATGCAATTGTCGCTGCCAGCGCTAGCGCAACAAGTGCGTGAGCATTTTCCTGCGCGCCTAACAGATGAATTGGGAGACGATTTTATCGTGCAGGCTCGGGGAAGTTTTCCGCTGACGCGGCGTCATGCCCAATGTTATACCGGTAGTCGCTTATTGCTGTTAGGCGATGCGGCTCACACCATTAATCCGTTGGCCGGGCAGGGCGTTAATCTGGGTTTTAAAGATGTGGCGGCGTTATTGCGTTGTGCCCAATTTGCCCAGCCCAGCGCTGAACAGACTGATAAACCCACACAAGCCAGTGTTGCACCTTGGTGGCAAGCTGATGTGCTACAGCGGCAATTATTGCAGCCGTATCAACAGGCACGCTACCGGGATAACCTGCTTATGATGACGGCGATGGATGCCTTTTATCTTGGCTTTAGTAATGATCTGCTGCCGCTGAAAATCCTGCGCAACGGCGCACTGAAGCTGGCGGATAATGCCGGAGTCCTGAAACAGCAGGTGTTGAAATATGCCATGGGGCTGAAATAACGGCCGCCATCTCTTCGTCCTATTGGTTGTTTTTAACAGTCAAAAGCGATCTTCGGTGTGAAGCGCTGCACGAAAGAAGATGAAGGAAAAGCGCTTGGCCTGTTTTCGACGGCCATTTTGGCGGCCGGCGCGCCGTTTTCGGCGGCGGTCGACAACGGATGCTGGTGGAAATTTGTTGAGCAGTCGCAATGAGTGTTAAAATGGCGCGTTTTTTTAAATTCCCCATGCATTGAACTGATTTACAGTCATTAAGAAAAAGATGAGTGAAATAAAACTGATTGTCGGGTTGGCCAATCCCGGGGCTGAATATGCCCAGACTCGCCACAATGCCGGCGCTTGGTATGTGCAGGAACTTGCCCGGATAGGCGGCGTGACACTGGCACCTGACAGCAAATATTTTGGCCTGACAGCCAGAATGCAATTGCATGGCCGTGATGTACGCTTGCTGATCCCAACCACGTTTATGAATTTAAGCGGTAAGTCTGTAGCAGCACTGGCGAATTTTTTTCGTATTGAGCCTGAGCAGATTTTAGTGGCCCATGATGAGCTGGATATGCCACCTGGAGTGGCGAAATTTAAGCTTGGCGGCGGTCACGGTGGTCACAATGGCCTGAAGGATATTATTGCCAAGCTTGGCAATAACAAAAACTTTTACCGTTTGCGGATCGGCATCGGTCATCCTGGTGACAAAAATAAAGTTGCCGGTTATGTGCTGAATAAAGCCCCGCAGGCGGATCAGGAAAAAATGCTGGCAGCAGTAGATGAAGCGGTACGGTCAACGGAAATCCTGTTTAAGGATGGCATGACCAAAGCGCAGACCCGGCTGCATAGCTTTAAGGCTGAATAAACCGTATCGCAGCGCGGTACAATAGATTTTTCCCGGCCGGCAGTGTGTCTGCCCGGCGATACATTGAGAAATAAAGGTAAGTATATGGGTTTTAAATGCGGCATCGTTGGTTTGCCAAACGTCGGTAAGTCAACTCTGTTTAATGCGCTCACTAAAGCGGGAATTGAAGCAGCAAACTTCCCTTTCTGTACCATTGAGCCAAACACCGGCGTGGTGCCTGTGCCGGATCCTCGTATGGATGCGCTGGCAGAAATTGTGAAACCTGAGCGTGTACTGCCAACCACGATGGAATTTGTGGATATTGCCGGTCTGGTTGCTGGTGCCTCTAAAGGTGAAGGTCTGGGCAATAAATTCCTGGCCAACATCCGTGAAACCGATGCGATTGGTCATGTTGTGCGTTGTTTTGAAAATGACAACATTGTGCACGTGGCTAACCGAGTTGATCCTGCCGGTGATATCGAAGTCATCAACACTGAACTGGCGTTGGCGGATCTGGATAGCGTTGAGCGCGCCATCACCCGTCAGCAAAAGCGTGCCAAGGGTGGCGACAAAGATGCCAAGTTCGAAGTTGAAGTGCTGGAAAAAATGCGTCCAGTACTGGACGAAGGCAACATGCTGCGCTCTTTAGCACTGTCTAAGGAAGAGCTGGAAGCGGTGGGTTATCTGAATCTGCTGACTTTAAAGCCAACCATGTACATTGCCAACGTGTCTGAAGACGGCTTTGAAAATAATCCGCATCTGGACGTAGTGCGTGCTATTGCCGCGAATGAAAATGCCGTGGTTGTGCCTGTGTGCGCAGCCATTGAGTCTGAGCTGGCAGAAATGGATGATGAAGACCGAGCTGAGTTTATGGCTGATCTGGGTCTGGAAGAGCCCGGTCTGGACCGGGTTATCCGTGCCGGTTACACCCTACTGAACCTGCAAACCTACTTTACCGCTGGGGTTAAAGAAGTGCGGGCTTGGACTGTGCCAGTCGGTGCGACTGCACCACAGGCCGCTGGTGTGATCCACACTGACTTTGAGCGTGGCTTTATTCGTGCCCAAGTAATGTCTTACGATGATTTCGTACAGTACAAGGGTGAAGCTGGCTGTAAAGAAGCCGGTAAGCTGCGAGTAGAAGGTAAGACTTACACAGTGCAGGACGGTGATGTGATGCACTTCCTGTTTAACGTGTAATAAAGCTTACAGATAATCGTATTGCCGCTGGCGGCGCTTTGGCTTAGTGTCTTTGTCTTGAGTAAGCCTGCCAGCGACAGCATGACATTAACGCTATGGCGGTGATATCAAGGGGAAGCATTAAGCTTCCCCTTTTTGTTTGGCAGTTAACACACATTGCTATCGTGAGTGCTCGCGCTTTTAGTTAACTGTCGATATTTGTTGGGGATGGCAACCAATATAGATAGTTCCACACAGTTTTGAATGGCTGTTGTGCTTTAAATTCTGCTTTTAGAGACGTTATGGTGGTGAAGTTTCTAACTTCAGCTTTGTTCCATGCAGCTTATTGCTGGGATTGATAGGTGGCACAATTGTTTTTTTGCCAGTTTAATCCTGAATTTTGCCACTAAAGGCGGTTTTTTCTGTTTTTTTGCTGCCATAATGAACGGCTTGGCGAGTTAATCGCCTGTTGATGCATTTAGTGCGTTTTTATGAAAAAAAGCGGTTGACCTGTATGGGGCGAATAAGCATAATACGCCCCGTTCCTCGCCGAGAGGGACGCAGGAAACAAAGTGGCTATGTAGCTCAGCTGGTTAGAGCACAGCACTCATAATGCTGGGGTCGCAGGTTCAAGTCCCGCTATAGCCACCATCTTCTTAAGATGTAAAACTAAAGACGTTGCGGGAGTGGTGAAATTGGTAGACACGCCAGATTTAGGTTCTGGTGCCGCAAGGTGTGAGAGTTCAAGTCTCTCCTCCCGTACCATTTAACCGTTGCAGTGACAACGGTACGTAAACGCTGATGGGGTATCGCCAAGCGGTAAGGCACCGGGTTTTGATCCCGGCATTCCCAGGTTCGAATCCTGGTACCCCAGCCATCTTTTGTTTACAGTGATGTTTCCGCCCATTTGGGGTATCGCCAAGCGGTAAGGCACCGGGTTTTGATCCCGGCATTCCCAGGTTCGAATCCTGGTACCCCAGCCATCGGCTATGTAGCTCAGTTGGTTAGAGCACAGCACTCATAATGCTGGGGTCGCAGGTTCAAATCCCGCCATAGCCACCATATTTATTCAGGTTGAAGTGATTACTTTGTTCTGAAAACCCTTTTGGGGTATCGCCAAGCGGTAAGGCACCGGGTTTTGATCCCGGCATCCCCAGGTTCGAATCCTGGTACCCCAGCCATAACATGAAAGCCCGTCAAAATGACGGGCTTTTTTGTTATCTGCCTGTTGTTATTCTTGCCTCAGTATGAATTCGGCATTAATTCTGCCGTGATATCTCACACCCCGAATAAACTCTGGATTACCGTTTTATTTACAATGGTATAATTCTGTTTCAACGGTACAGACATCGACGTACCGGATTACAATATCAAAGACATTAAGTTATATGACCTCAGGTTATTGAGTGATATCAGCTAGATGCTGGCATAAGCCCGGTTAAGTCTCACGGGTAATATGGCATCGCCATATGATGTGATGGCGCTTGCTTGCGTCAGCGGGGGAAACATTGCCCCTACATTGCAATTAACTGATGTTCTTGGTATCACAACGGTTATTTTTATATTCAGCGAAATAAAGGTTTACCCATGAAGCGGATCATCTCTATCCAGTCCCACGTAGTATACGGCTGCGCCGGAAACAGCAGCGCCGTATTCCCTATGCGCCGCAGCGGCATGGATGTGCTGCCGATTAACACGGTACAATTTTCCAACCATACCCAGTATGCCGAAGGCTGGAAAGGTATGGTGATGCCAGCCGGACAGATCACCGAGCTAGTGGAAGGGTTGAATAATATTGGCGTATTGGCCAGTGTTGATGCGGTATTGAGCGGTTATTTGGGCAGTGCCGAGCAAGGTGGTGAGATTGTTGCTGCGGTAGAAAAACTCAAAGCGAGTAATCCGGCGGCCATTTATTGCTGTGATCCTGTGATGGGGCACCCGGAAAAAGGCTGTATTGTGGCCCCTGGCGTGGCGGAATTTTTGAAAACTAAAGCCTTAGCCGCAGCGGATGTGATGACGCCTAACCTGCTGGAGCTGGAAACCCTGACCGACACTGAAATCCATAATCTGGATGAAGCCATTGCCGCCTGCGAACAGCTATTGCGCCAGGGTGTAAAAATGGTTGTGGTGAAGCATCTGGCCCGCGCTGCCACATCAAGCGAGCGATTTGAGATGTTGCTGGCGACTGAGCAAGGTTGTTACTTGATTGCCCGCCCTCTATATGAATTTGAAAAACAGCCGGTAGGGGTTGGTGATCTGATCAGCGGCTTAATGCTGGCCAATCTGCTGGCCGGTTTTACCGCGGTAGAAGCTTTTGAGCGCACCAATGCGGCAGTGGATGCTGTTCTGGCGGAAACCTTTAAACAGCAAGCTTATGAACTGCAATTGATCCGTGCGCAAGAATCTATCGCCTCTCCGGTGATTTATGAGCATGCCAAGCAGGTAAAATAAGGTGTTGCCGGTAATGGCATGATTTGCAAAGCAGCCCGGTTGTCAGTGATGATGGCCGGGCTGTTTGCTATGGAAGGCCGGTTTTTTATGTGGCGTTAACCATGCAGCGGTGGCTGGAAGTGAATACCGGTATCCCAAGGTTGTTCAATCCAAGTATCCTGAGGAATATCGACGATATAGTCATCTACTAATGCTGCCCCGGCCGGTTTAGCGCAGACGGTGACAAAACGGGCTTTGGGGTAGATTTCACGGATAATGCGGGCGGTAGAGCCGGTATCGACTAAATCATCCACCACGATAAAGCCTTCACCGTCACCTGGGGCGTGTTTGAGGATATTGGCATCCCCTTTACGATCATGCTCATAGCTGGCAATGCAGATGGTATCAATATGACGCAGACCAAGCTCCCGCGCCAAAATTGCAGCAGGTACTAATCCACCACGGCTAACAGCAATAATGCCATGCCATTGTGTCGCAGGCATTAACCGGGCCGCCAGTTCACGGCTATAGCCCTGCATTTGATCCCAGGTAATTAAAAATTTCTTGGTCATATACAACCTTATCCAAAGCAATATGATGTCTGACAGTGTGGCTGTCAGATGAGGGTATAAAAGGTTGCGCGGTATTGTGACTCAGTGGTGTAGGGGGAACAAACCTTGGAGCAGGGATTTTGTGAGCTGGATAGAAATAAAAAACGCGCCACTTAGGCGCGTTAATAGCCGGTTCAGACTGAAAATCAGTGCTTGAACATGGCAGAGATAGATTCTTCGTTACTGACGCGGCGGATAGCCTCAGCCAGTACGGCAGACATGGTCAGCTGGCTGACTTTGCCGTTTTTCTTCATCTCTTCAGACAGTGGGACTGTGTCGGTTACGATCACTTCGTCAATCACTGAGTTGGCGATATTCTGTGGTGCGTTACCAGAGAAGATCGGGTGTGTGGCGTAAGCGAATACCCGGTTAGCGCCGTGCTCTTTCAGGGCTTCAGCCGCTTTGCACAGGGTGCCGCCAGTATCGATCATATCGTCAACAATAATGCAGTCACGGCCTTGAACATCACCGATAATGTGCATTACCTGAGCAACGTTAGCTTGTGGACGGCGCTTATCGATGATTGCCAGATCGGAATCATCCAGCAACTTGGCAATGGCGCGGGCGCGAACAACACCGCCGATATCTGGAGAAACCACAACTGGGTTTTCCAGTTTCTTTTCCAGCATGTCTTCCAGCAGCACAGGGCTACCGAATACGTTGTCTACCGGTACATCAAAGAAGCCTTGGATCTGCTCAGCATGCAGGTCACAGGTCAATACGCGGTCAACGCCAACACTGGACAGGAAGTCTGCAACCACTTTCGCGGTAATAGGTACCCGGGCACTGCGGACACGACGGTCTTGGCGGGCATAACCAAAGTATGGAATAACAGCGGTGATACGGCCGGCAGATGCACGACGCAGCGCATCAACCATAACGATCAGTTCCATCAGGTTATCATTGGTTGGTGCACAGGTAGACTGAATGATGAACACATCAGCACCACGTACATTTTCGTTGATTTGAACACTGATTTCACCATCGCTGAATCGACCAACCTCGGCGTCGCCAAGTTTGCAAAATAGACGGTCAGCAATCTTCTTAGCTAAACTGGGTGTGGCATTCCCAGCAAAGAGCTTGATGTCGGGCACTGTAAGAACCTCAGGCGTATGCTTTATTTCTGTGGCTGGCGGTCAATAATTGGCACAGGATATTGACCTGCCAGATGATTGTCAGAGTTGACGCAGGCGTAACTCTAACGGTGATATATTCATCCCTTTGGCAACAAAACCGTCCATATCTGCCGGCAGATTGCTCAGCGCAGCAAGGGCTTGTTGCTGTTCTTTGAACTCCCCGAACACGCAGGCACCGGTTCCGGTCATTCTGGACGGCGCATATTCTATCAGCCACGCCAAGGCATTGGCAACTTGAGGGTAGCGGCGGCACACCAGTTTTTCGCAGTCATTTCGCCATGGATTAAGCATCAGGGTATCAAATGTGAGTTTGGCGGTATTTCTGGGTAAATCAGGGTCTTTGAATACAGTCGCAGTGCAAACATGCACCTTGGGCGTGATCACCAAATACCAAGGCTCAGTCGGATCTGCCGGTTGCAGCTTTTCACCAACACCTTCGGCAAAAGCGGCATGGCCGTGAATAAATATGGGCACATCTGCGCCTAACGTCAGCCCGATGTCACCTAACTGCGCTGGCGTCAGTCCGGTTTGCCACAGGGCGTTGAGTGCCACCAAGGTGGTCGCTGCATCCGATGAACCGCCGCCAAGTCCGCCGCCCATAGGCAGGTTTTTCTCGAGCCAGATATGTGCGCCACCATGATAACCTGTGGCCTGTTTTAGCGCTTGGGCCGCACGGATAATCAAGTTGTCTTTATCGGCCACTTCTTCACTGAGAGTGGAATGCAGCACCAGCTCAGGGCTCTCTGTTGGTTGAAAGTCCAGCTGATCACAGCAGTCAATAAATTGAAACAGGGTTTGCAGTTCGTGATAGCCATCAGCGCGGCGACCATTAACATGTAAAAACAGGTTGAGTTTGGCTGGCGCGGGCCAGTGGCGGGAAATCGGGTGGTTCATAGCAATATCCGACAGGGGTTAACGGAGCAAAGTGTGGCATAAATGCTGCTGGCGGTATATCACCGGCCAGCAGTGGCTAAGTGGTGAGATAGGCCGTAAGGCATAGTGCCGAACTTACCTCACCTCACTGGCTTATGCCTTGGTATCAGGTGCCAGCGCCTGCCAGCGATTTATTTGAATTTTTAGGCTGAGATCGCCACGGCGTAACAATAAAGTTCTAGGTAGTCGCGGGTTATCTTGTTGCCAACTTCCTACCTTAATATGCCATGGCCAGTTATCCGTACTGATAAGTTCCGCTGGGCGTTGGTGGGCATCCCGGCGGATCACTGTTGTCTGTTCAAATTGGCCGGTAACCCACAATGGCAGTAATTGCAGCGGAATATTCCAGCCTGTTAATTGCTGGAGTAATGGACCGGGCTGTTTGGCCTGATAGGTATGGCCGCCGGTTTCAATGCGGGTTAGCTGTGGGGTGATGGTCATGGATAAAACACTGGTACCAAGCATGGAGGTCAGTTGTAACTGCTCCAGCTTGGGGCTATGTAGCCAATAAAGGTTGGTGCTGGCTTTATCCTGCGGCGTTTTAATCAGAATTTTACCAGACAAATCCCAAGCATAGGCATTAGCTGGGTTGCTTTCGTTAGCGGCGACCAAAGGGAGTTGTGGCCGAGTGGCGCAACCGCCGAGTAGGGCAGCAGCCATCAGCAACAGGGCGAAGGCGGTTTTTGTGAGGCGTTTCAAAATATTCGTCTATAACTGATGGGGTAAAGTGCCTATGATACGGTCGGCTTGTC
This sequence comes from Shewanella sp. NFH-SH190041, assembly GCF_024363255.1. Classification (NCBI taxonomy): domain Bacteria; kingdom Pseudomonadati; phylum Pseudomonadota; class Gammaproteobacteria; order Alteromonadales; family Shewanellaceae; genus Shewanella; species Shewanella sp. NFH-SH190041. The sequence goes on along the minus strand of NZ_AP026070.1, from coordinate 3,619,904 downwards.
ACAATACCAAGTCCCGGATCTGGTTGCTTTAACCGATTCGCTTTTCACAATTATTAAAAAATTGATTGGCTTGATTACCTTTAGTCGGTTTTGTTAAGCATATTCTATTTTTACTTAGGTCAATTCAGTAGAATGGCCTGCTTACTCTCATTATAAACGCCCAGTATCCAGAAAAGAGTCAGATGAGCCTTGTAGCAATCGGGATTAACCATAAAACGGCCACGGTAGATTTGCGGGAAAAAGTCGCCTTCTCCCCAGATAAAATTCATGACGCCATGAAAAGCCTGGCTTGTACCACTAAAACGGGCGAAGCCGTCATTGTGTCCACCTGTAACCGGACCGAACTCTATTGTAATAATGCTGCCAAAGACGATGTGGTCGCTTGGTTGGAGCATTACCATGGGCTAAGCCATGAGGATGTGGCTCCTTGCTTGTACCAGTATGAAGGCCAGACTGCAGTTCGGCACTTAATGCGCGTGGCATCCGGGTTAGACTCCTTAGTGTTAGGTGAGCCGCAAATTCTGGGGCAGGTTAAGCAGTCTTTTGCCAAGGCAAAAGAAGCCGGCACAGTGGCTGTGACAATGGACAGGCTATTTCAAAATACCTTTTCGGTAGCAAAAAGGGTACGGACTGAGACAGAAATTGGTGCGGCAGCTGTGTCTGTGGCATTCGCTGCTGTGTCGATGGCAAAACATATTTTCTCATCCTTGAGCCACACCAAGGTATTGTTGATCGGGGCGGGGGAAACCATTGAACTGGTGGCCCGGCATCTGAAAGATAACGGTGTGGCTGCCATGGTCGTAGCGAACCGGACACTGGAGCGGGCTCAGGCCATGTGTGAAGAGTTCGGCGCAACGGCCATTACCTTGCCAGATATTCCGGATTTTCTCTCCCAGGCGGATATCGTGATATCCTCTACCGCCAGTCCGCTGCCTATTTTAGGCAAAGGCATGGTAGAAAAAGCGCTGAAACAGCGTCGTCATCAGCCTATGTTACTGGTTGATATAGCGGTTCCCAGGGATATTGAATCAGAAGTCGCCGATTTGGATGACGCTTTTCTGTACACCGTTGACGATCTGCAAAGCATCATTGAACAGAATATGGCCTCCCGTAAAGAGGCTGCCGAGCAGGCAGAAGTGATTGCCGATGAACAGGCTCACCTGTTTATGGACTGGATCCGCTCATTGGATTCAGTGGACTGTATCCGCGAATACCGCAATCAAAGCATGGCAATTAAAGACGAATTGGTCGCCCGGGCACTGAATAAGCTGACTCAGGGGGCCGATCATGAACAGGTTTTGCTTGAGTTGGCCAATAAACTGACCAACCGGTTAATCCATGCGCCGACCCAGGCGCTGACGGCGGCGAGTCGTCATGGCGATCTTAATACCCTGGGACAACTGCGGGCCGCGCTCGGTTTGGATAAAAAGTAAGGTTAGTCAGGAATCATGAAGGAATCCGTAATCCGCAAGCTTGAAGGCTTGCTTGAACGCTATGAAGAGCTGCAGGCGCTACTCAGCGATGCCGGTATTATCTCAGATCAGGACCGTTTTCGGGCGCTGTCTAAAGAGTATGCCCAGCTGGAAGATGTGGTCGCCGGCTTTAAAGCCTATCAGCAGGCTCAGGCTGATTTAACATCAGCGAAAGAGATGTTGGCGGAAGATGATCCTGATATGCAGGAGATGGCCGAAGAAGAGATTGCCCAAGCGAAAGAGAGCTTAGTGCGACTGGAAGATGAGTTGCAGATCCTGCTGCTGCCTAAAGATCCTAATGATGACCGCAGTGCCTTTGTGGAAATTCGCGCCGGTGCCGGTGGTGATGAGGCGGCGATTTTTGCCGGTGATTTATTCCGCATGTACAGCCGTTATGCCGAAGCAAACCGCTGGCAGGTTGAGATCATGAGTGCCAACGAAGGTGAACACGGTGGTTTCAAAGAGGTGATTGCCAAATTCAGCGGTGATGAAGTGTATGGCAAGCTGAAGTTTGAGTCCGGTGGTCACCGGGTGCAGCGGGTGCCAGAAACGGAATCACAAGGCCGGGTTCACACCTCAGCTTGTACCGTGGTGGTCATGCCAGAGGTACCTGAAGCTGAAGCGATTCATATCAATCCTGCCGATTTGAAAGTCGATACCTTCCGCTCCTCTGGTGCCGGTGGTCAGCACGTGAACAAAACAGACTCTGCGATTCGGATCACCCACATTCCAACGGGTACCGTAGTGGAATGTCAGGATCAGCGTTCTCAGCATAAAAACCGTGCTCAGGCGATGAGTGTGTTGGCGGCGCGCTTGCAGGCCGCTGAAGATGAAAAACGCCGTAAGGAAGAAGAATCGACTCGTCGCTCGTTGGTGGCCAGTGGTGATCGCTCCGAGCGTATCCGTACATATAACTTCCCTCAGGGTCGGGTGAGCGATCACCGTATCAACCTGACCTTGTATCGCCTTAATGAGGTGATGGAAGGGGATTTGAATGCGGTACTCGATCCGATTATGCAGGAACACCAAGCCGATCTGTTGGCTGCTCTGGCAGATGAGCAAGGCTAATGCCGGTTAATACCAGTATTGAGCAGGCCCTGAAATGGGCCAGCGTACAGTTGGAGCGGATATCTGAGTCACCGGCGCTGGATGCTGAAGTTATGCTGTTGCACCTGTTAAACCAGTCGCGCACTTATCTCTATACTTGGCCGGAGCGGCCAATTGGAGAGGAGAAATGGCTGGCGTATATGGCGATGGTTAACCGGCGAGCGCAAGGGCATCCTGTGGCGCATATTGTTGGTGAGCGGGAGTTCTGGTCTTTATCTTTTCTGGTTAATGACACAACGCTAATCCCTCGGCCTGATACAGAAATGCTGGTGGAAACTGCGCTGAATCTACCATTGATACAAACCAGTCGAGTGTTGGATTTGGGCACCGGCACCGGGGCGATAGCCCTATCTTTGGCATCTGAAAAGCCCCACTGGCAAATTACCGCGGTGGATAAAGTAGCTGATGCGGTTGCGCTGGCAAAACTCAATCGGGAACGTTTGTCCCTCGGTGCGGTAAATATACTGCAAAGCGATTGGTTTAGTGCGGTGCAAGGACGTCAGTTTGAGCTAGTGATCTCCAATCCGCCTTATATCGATGAGCAGGATGAGCATTTGTCGCAGGGAGATGTGCGTTTTGAGCCGCTTTCGGCACTGACGGCCCCTGATGAAGGGTTTGCCGATCTGTTTTATATTGCTCGCACAGCGCGGGATTATTTAACTCCCGGTGGTTACTTGTTGCTTGAGCATGGTTATCAGCAGGCGGTGCAGTTGCGTGAACAACTGACAGCGTTGGGTTATGAGTCCGTTGCGACTGTGCGGGATTTTAGCAGTAATGAACGTTGCACTTTAGGCCGTTGGCCTGGCGCGCATAAGGTAAGCACTCAGTAAGCTAACCGTATAACACATTGATAGTTTCCTTTTATGCCCCGCTTATTTTAGTGGGGCATTTTTATTGTCATTTTGATGTTTGAAATAGGGTTTAGTGAAGAAAATAAAGCGCTGTGTAATTGGCTGGGGAGTTGAAAAAAAGCTATGCGCCCCCATCTTAACTAAGCGTTAGCAGGATACATGTATTCTGGAGTGTATTTTTTGTTCTCAGTAGCACTCGGTAGATTTAGATGCGATATCTGCTGTGGGATAATGTCGCTTAAGCGATAAGGCTTATCGCCGCCATGTGATTGGTATCGCAGGTGCAATCGGGTACACTGTTTGACCCGTTTCGGCACCGATGGACCAATATGGACACTTTTTACAGTCTTTACCCGGCAGTTAAACACACTCATTTATTACTGATTGCAGTCAGTGTGCTGTTTTTTATTGTGCGCTTTGTGTTGCAGATGCGTCGCTCCGCAGTGATGGAAAAGAAGTTTCTTAAAGTCGCTCCCCATGTGATTGACACATTTTTGCTGCTGTCTGGTGTCTTACTGTGTTTTATGATCAATCAATATCCGTTTGTGGATCCTTGGTTGACCGAAAAAATTGGTGCTGTGGCTGCCTATATCCTGCTAGGCGTGATGGCGATGCAACAGGATCGGGGCAAGCTGTTCCGTATTTTTGCTTTTGTCGGTGCATTAGGTTGGTTGATGTACGCCGCCAAATTGGCTCATTTTAAACAAGCGGTATTGATTGGTTAATGTCTAGTATTTCTTTTGCTGATACTAAATTTGAATTGGACCGTCAGGCGATAACCCTGCCGGAAACCGCCCTCGAGATTTCAGCTCAGTTGGGGCTTTCTAATTTGCAGGCTGCCAGTTGGGCCTGGTATGAATTGGCCGGCTCTGTGCTGAGCCATTATCTGGTCGATCAGCAGCAGCGTTTCGCAGCACTATTGCACTGGTTTTATCAAGATCTGGGATTCTGTGCCCGGGAAGATTATTTCAGTGTTGAAGCGGCAGATTTAGGCCATTGTCTGACCTCGCGTCAGGGCAACAGTACCACATTGGCCGTGGTATTAATGCAACTGGCAAAACAGCTCGACTTACCCCTTGAGCCGGTATTACTCCCGGGTCATACCTTGCTGTTATGCCGCATAAATAATGAATTGAGCTACCTTGATCCTCTGACAGGAAAAGCCGTCAGCCGCCATTATATGCATGCATTGGTACGTGGAGAGTTAGGCGACTGCGCTCCATTTAAGCCTGCTTATCTTAAACCTGTGGGTAATGATCGGCTGTTGACCCGAATGCTACATGAAATGAAAGCAGGCTGTATTGTTAGCAAGCGTTTTGAGGTAGCAATGGCTTGCTGTAACTTGTTGCTCAATTGGCATCCGGATGATGTTCACTTGCATCGTGAACGGGCATTTATTGCCCAGCAATTGGGATGCATTACGCTGGCAGCATCTGATCTCGCGTTTTTTATTGAGCAGAGCCCGCATGATCCGTTGATTGAATTAGTGAAAATTCAATTACGGGAATTAAATGGTCAATCAGAAGTGTTTCATTAATAGATCGATCTTCTAAGTTTTAGGTTCGGTACTTATGGTTATAAGGCGCTCTATTAAGAGCGCTTTTTATTTTTCTTACCTTTTATTTGGTTTCAATTTGATTTCCCCGTTAAGCAGGTCGTCACTAACAGATAACTATCTGTATTTTAAAGGCATGAGGAAATATTGTGAGGCGGTGTCATTGGTTGGCGGTATTGATTGGGTTTGTGTCTGTTGTAATCACAGATGCAGCGCAAGCATTTGAAGGGATGAGTTTTAATCACAAAGATTGGCTGTTAGTTTGTGACAATACAGGGACTTGCCGTGCTGTCGGTTATGCTCAGGAGGACAGTGAACATCCGGTGGCTGTGATGTTGACCCGAGCTGCGGGGCCTGATACTCGGGTTACGGGAAAAATTTATCTTGGAATGACATTCGGAGATGATCCCTCCCCAACAAGTTTTTCTTTATATATTAATGGTAAAAATTTCGGTGCTCTTAGTAATACTCCTAACTCAGTTTTGACTGATAAACAGGTTAACGCCCTATTGGCAGTGATGGCGCATAAGGCGCGTATTACCGTGGGGGATGCTCAGAGACAGTGGTCAATTTCAGCTGCTGGTTCCAGCGCCGTATTTCGCAAAATGGATGAATTTCAGGGAAGATTACAGACGCCATCCGCCATCATTGTTAAAGGTCATCGAGATGAAATGACGGTACCGCCAGCAGCATTGCCTCCCCAAATAATTAATTATGGGGGACGAGGTAAATTAACTCAGGTTGCTGAAGGCTCTCTTCGTTATAAGCAGTTATTACAGATATTACAAAGAAATGATGATGCAAATGGGGATAATGATGATTCTGGCTGCGATAGTGTATCTGACGAGCAGCAAGAAATTTCGACTGTTACTTTAGCTAATGGTACTGAATTGGTCACAACACTTTGCTGGATGGCGGCATATAACTATGGTTTAGCTGTTTGGTTGATTGAACCTGCGCACCCTGACAAAGCAATATTTCAGAACGTTGAGGCAACGGATTTTCGTGATGGCGTGTTGCAAAATGACTTTAAAGCCCGAGGCCTTGGTGATTGTTGGAGTCGCGATTCCTGGGTATTTGATGGTAAAGGATTTCAGCGAAGTGGTTCATTTTCAACTGGGGAGTGCCGTGGTATCCCGGGTGGGGTAGATCCTATGCCGGATTGGGTTACTCAAGTTGTTGAGGCAAAGGAAAAGTCTTAGGTCTAACTTTAACTATAGTATTGGGGTTATAATTCCGCCTTAACCTATGGTACCGGTGCAGATTGCGGCCGGCTGAGAAGAGAAAATAATGATGAGCAATAAAACCATCAAACTGGGTAATATCGATATTGCCAATGATAAGCCGTTTGTGCTGTTTGGCGGCATGAACGTACTTGAATCCCGTGATATGGCGATGCGTATTGCTGAGCACTATGTGGAAGTGACCCAGAAGCTGGGTATTCCTTATGTATTTAAGGCATCTTTTGATAAGGCAAATCGCTCATCAGTAAACTCTTACCGGGGTCCGGGTATGGAAGAAGGGTTAAAGATTTTTGCTGAGATTAAATCCACTTTCAATATTCCGCTGATCACAGATGTGCATGAACCGCATCAATGTGCTCCAGTTGCTGAAGTGGTTGATGTTATCCAACTTCCTGCATTCTTGGCTCGTCAGACTGATTTAGTGGTGGCTATGGCAAAAACCGGGGCCATTATTAATGTGAAAAAGCCACAGTTTTTAGCCCCCCACGAAATGCGTCACATCATTAAGAAATTTAATGAAGCCGGTAATGATGAAATCATGCTGTGTGAGCGCGGTAGCTGTTTTGGTTATAACAACCTGGTTGTCGATATGCTGGGTATGGATGAAATGAAACAGAGTGGTTATCCGGTGATCTTTGATGCGACCCATGCTTTACAGCGCCCTGGTGGTCGTGAAGAGTCTGCTGGTGGTCGTCGTGCCCAAGCTACTGAACTCGCTCGCAGTGGTATGGCATTAGGATTGGCTGGTCTGTTTATTGAAGCGCATCCTGATCCAGATAATGCTAAGTGTGATGGTCCATGCGCATTGCCATTGCACCAGCTAGAAGCCTATCTGAGCCAGATGAAAGCAATTGACTCGTTAGTGAAATCATTTGCGCCGATTGATACCAGTAAATAATATTTGCGGCACAAAAAAACGGAAGCTAATCGCTTCCGTTTTTTTATGTCATTATTCGGTTGATTATTGGAAACACGGTGTAGTAGTTGCCGCCAAATGACAGCGAACAATGCCGTCATTAATGCGGTAGACAATATCTTCTAGTCTGGCTTCAGATTTATCTTCTTTAACCACTCGGAAACGGCAGGCTGCATTGGGGCCACCATCAACTGCATCCGCACCTATGGTATACATATCACATTGGGAGAAATTTCCTATAGCGCAACCGGTGGAATTATAATTTTTCATCACTTGAGAACTTTTAACGAGTGCATTCCAAATCGCGGCGCAATTCGCGGCGTTGGTGGTATCGCCAGTGGTATTTGTGCCTACGGCTTTAGGTACACCCTTACTGGTGAAATACATCTGTACGCCATTGACTTCAACTGGACTTTGTTTGCCATCTAAATACCAGCGAGATTTGGCTAATTTCATACCATCTTTTAGTACGGCCATATAACCAGAGTAGGTTGCGGCAATAGCATCTTCTTTAAAGTTAAGAAATTTGGGAACCGCGGTGACAGCTAAAATACCAAGAATGATAATAACAACCACCAATTCAATTAGAGTAAAGCCTGATGATTGCTTGCGCGATTTTCCTGTCATGAGGACTCCTTTTGTGGCAGATACTTGGGGCTGAAAAAAGCTAAGGCAGATCGTTCGAACTGCCATGATGGCTGGTGTGGCATTATTGGAAGCAAGGGGTGGTAGACGCTGAGTTATGGCAGAGGACTAAACCATTACTGAGACGATAAACAATATCTTCAATTCTTGCTCCTGATTTATCTTCTTTAACGACTCTGAAACGGCAGGCTGCATTAGGGCCACCATCAACTGCATCCGCGCCGATGGTATACATGTCACATTGAGATAGGTTGCCATCTTGGCATCCGGCGGTACCATACGGGCGCATGATTTGAGAGCTTTTAACGAGTGCATTCCAAATCGCGGCACAGTTAGTCAAATTAGTTGTATCACCAGTCGTATCTGTGCCTACGGCTTTAGGGACGCCTTTACTGGTGAAATACATTTGTACGCCATTGACTTCCACAGGGCTTTGCTTCCCATCCAAATACCAGCGGGATTTGGCTAATTTCATACCATCTTTTAGTGCGGCCATATAACCAGAGTAAGTAGCTGCAATGGCATCTTCTTTAAAATTAAGAAACTTAGGCACCGCAGTAACAGCTAAAATACCGAGGATAATAATGACGACAACCAGTTCAATCAGGGTGAACCCCTTAGGCTTACTTGTGTGCATTGGTGAACCTCTTTGATCTATTAATTAGTGCTACGTCTGTTAGTTTGAAACAGAACTATTGGAAGCAGGGGGTGTTTGATGCGGAATTATGACAGCGAACAATGCCATCACTGATGCGATAAACGATATCTTCAATACGAGCAACAGAACCATCCTCTTTCACTACCCGAAAGCGACAGGCAGCATTTGGGCCGCCATCCACCTGATCGGCACCAATGGAGTACATATCACATTGGGTGAAACCATTTTCGACACAACCTGCCGTGCCGTATAGCTTCATACGTTGGGAGCTTTTAACAACAGCATTCCAAATAGCTGCGCAGTTAGCTGCATTGGTCGTATCACCTGTCGTATTTGTCCCAACAGCTTTAGGTACGCCTTTACTGGTGAAATACATCTGTACGCCATTGATTTCTACTGGGCTTTGTTTGCCATCTAGATACCAGCGGGATTTAGCCAGTTTCATACCATCCTTTAATGCGGCCATATAACCTGAATAGGTTGCAGCGATGGCATCTTCTTTGAAGTTGAGAAATTTTGGCACGGCCGTGACGGCCAGAATGCCAAGAATAATAATGACTACAACCAGTTCAATCAGGGTAAAACCTCGGTTTTTCTTCATCTTATGTCGCACAATGTTCATCGGTTATCTCCGGTATGGCCGTTATATGCAGAGCATCAGGCAATGCTGGGGTGAATTAAGTCTCTGACAACTAATGTTAGGATAGTGATAATTAATTGTAAAATCTAAATGTGCGGTTATTTATGCTGAAAAATGACTTCTGTATCCATCTTTGATACAAAGAGAAAATAGCTAAATAAAACGTGATGTTACGAATTGCTTTTTTCTTCCTCGGTTTTGACGGTCAAGCTCGAAACCAATATGACCTAAACAAAAGAGATGAAATCTGGTGGGCCGATTGATCAATCAAGCCAAGGAATGGGGAAATACCCCAAGTATAAGCTGCAACATAAGCCGATATTAAAACGGGTTACACAGCTTGCTTTTCGGCCGCCGTGACTCACAGTTTGATTGGCTAGCTGGCTTAAATCAAATACACCATAAAGTGGGGGGCTATTTTGTTATGCTTGATGAGTGCGCTGCCCAGTGATGTTACAGGGGCAGGCTTAACGTCCGCCCCCTGATTGAACTAAAGCAAGTGTCAGACTAAATCAAATCGGTCCAACTCCATTACTTTTTGCCAGGCGGCAGCAAAATCCTGCAGGAATTTCTGCTGATTATCTGCACTGCCATAAACTTCAGCAATAGCACGTAATCTGGCATCTGAGCCAAAAATAAGATCGACCCGACTGGCAGTCCATTTGGATGCTCCGCTACTGCGATCTTTGCCGTGGAATAATGTCCTATCATCGGATGTTGGGGTCCAAACTGTATCCATATCTAGCAAGTTTACAAAAAAGGCATTATTCAGTTGCCCTGGTGTGGTTGTCAGTATGCCAGTACTTTGGTTATCCCAGTGGATCCCCATGGCTCTGAGACCACCAACGAGTACCGTCATCTCCGGCGCGCTCAGGGTTAGCAGTTGCGCTTTATCGACCAGAAGTTCTTCTGCAGGTACAGTGAAACGTTTGGACTCATAATTTCTGAACCCATCTGCCACGGGCTCCAGTACTTGAAAAGATTCTGCATCCGTTTGGGCTTCAGTCGCATCCGTTCGTCCAGCAGTGAAAGGCACTTCAAGATTGAAACCAGCTTGCCGCGCGGCTTGTTCAACTCCTGCGCTGCCACCTAATACAATCAGATCTGCCATCGAAATGGTTTTTCCCGATTGACTGAAATCATTGGCAATGCCTTCTAAGGTACTGAGGATGTGATTGAGCTGAGTCGGTTGATTGACCGCCCAATCACGCTGTGGTGCCAGGCGGAGCCGACCACCATTAGCGCCGCCGCGTTTATCTGAACCACGAAACGTTGACGCTGATGCCCATGCGGTACTGACCAGTTGCGCAGGTGTCAGGCCGGCATTTAACAGCGCGGCTTTGAGTTGGCTGATATCGGCCTCGGTCAGTGGTGCATGTTTGTTTGCTGGTACTGGGTCTTGCCAAATCAGCTCTTCGGTGGGGACTTCCGGGCCGAGATAGCGGGCTTTGGGGCCCATATCCCTGTGGGTAAGTTTGAACCAAGCTCTGGCAAAGGCATCGGCAAAAGCGGCTGGATTTTGATGGAAGTGGCGGGAAATAGGCTCATAAATGGGATCCATCCGCAATGCCATATCCGCCGTAGTCATAATAGGTGCGTGATGCTTACTGGCATCGGCAGCATCTGGCACGGTACTGGCTGCTGCGGGATCTGTCGGTATCCATTGGTGCGCCCCTGCGGGGCTTTTAATCAGTTGCCATTCATAACCAAACAGTACATCAAAATAACCGTTATCCCATTTGATGGGGTTAGTGGTCCATGCGCCTTCAATACCGCTACTGATGGTATCGCCGCCCAAGCCGCTACCAAAGCGGCTATCCCAGCCCATGCCTTGTTGTTCAATGGTGGCTGCTTCTGGCTCTGGGCCGACTAACGCGGCATCCCCTGCTCCATGGCATTTGCCAAAGGTGTGTCCACCGGCAACCAGTGCTACGGTTTCTTCATCATTCATTGCCATTCTGGCAAAGGTATCGCGAATATCCCGCCCGGATGCAACAGGATCTGGGTTGCCATTAGGTCCTTCCGGGTTGACGTAGATCAGCCCCATTTGTACCGCAGCTAAGGGATTTTCGAGTTCTCGCTCTCCAGAATAGCGATTATCCCCCAGCCAAGTCTGCTCGGTACCCCAATAGACATCTTCTTCTGGTTCCCAGATATCCTCCCGTCCACCGGCAAAGCCGAAGGTTTTCAGCCCCATGGATTCAAGTGCAACATTACCGGTCAGGATCATCAAATCTGCCCAAGAGATGCTGTCACCATATTTTTGTTTAATTGGCCATAACAAGCGACGGGCTTTATCTAAATTGACGTTATCAGGCCAAGAATTCAGCGGGGCGAAGCGTTGATTACCTGTGCTACCACCTCCGCGACCATCTGCGGTGCGGTAAGTGCCGGCACTGTGCCAAGCCATGCGAATAAACAGTGGGCCATAGTGACCGTAATCTGCCGGCCACCAAGGCTGGGAATCGGTCATCAGTTGAGTCAAATCCTGTTTTAGGGCTTGATAGTCCAGACGGTTAAAAGCTTTGGCATAATCAAAATCAGCCCCCATGGGGTTAGCTGTGACATTGTGCTGGTGGAGGATGTGCAGATTTAGCTGATTGGGCCACCAATCTTTATTGTTGGTACTTTGTCCGGCGGTATGTAGTGGTTGACCGCTAAATGGACACTTGCTCATATCACTCATGGTATGTCTCCTGTGGGGAAGGCAAACGGTAAATACAGCAATAAGCATAGTGCGGGGAAGTTACATGAGAGTCTAATTAATAAAACCGGTAGCAATAATGGGTTTTAACGGTTAAATAAATGTTGCTTTGCCGGGTGAGTAATATTGGCGAGAGAATGCTGTGCTTTGTACTCGAACATTGCCCGGTAATGCTGTGTTTATTGAATGTGTTATCCGATAGCAACGAGATTGGTCATTTGATTGAAGTGGAGAAGGGTAAGCAGGAGTCGCTCGACTGAGCTAAAGCGGCATCAACAGCGTTTGGGCGTTACATGATGGGCAAAATATGGAGTTATCAGGATGATTTGGCAGATTTTCACCCGTTTTTTTGTGCTGGGCTGGGTCAGTTTTGGTGGCCCGGCTGCGCATATTGGTTACTTTCGTCGAACTTTTGTCTCTGAGCTGAATTGGCTGGATGATCGTCATTACGCCAGTATTGTCGCTTTGAGCCAATTCTTACCCGGTCCTTCATCCAGTCAGATCGGCTTTGCAATCGGGTATCACCGCGGAAGGATTACTGGTGCTATCGCCGCTTTTTTAGGTTTTACCCTGCCATCTTTTTTATTGCTGTATTTGATGGCTGTGACCAGCAGTATCTGGTTAGAAAGCAGTTTATTTCAAGGCGCGGTACATGGGTTAAAGCTATTAGCGGTTGTGGTGGTAGCGGATGCGGTTACTGCGATGTTCCAGCAGTTTTGTCAACGGGCAGAAGCGCGGGGCATTATGCTAGGTGCCGCCGTGGTGATCTTGCTATGGCCTGTGATGGCAGTGCAGTTATTCATCCTGATTGGCGGCGCGCTGCTAGGATGGTGGCTGCTTGGCGACCGCATGGGCCGTGGCGTGCATGTAGCTCGGAATGTGGCTGCTGAGCCTATGTATGAAACTTCTTATGATACTAGTGAGGGCGTTTCAGCCTCTGTGCCTGTCCGCTGGGGATATGTGCTGATATTTACGCTACTGCTGCTGTTTGCGCTGACAACCGCGTATTCCGATTCCCTCGCGGGGCTGTTTGGGCAGTTTTATCAGACGGGCGCTTTAGTCTTTGGCGGTGGACATGTGGTCTTGCCATTATTGCAGACAGCCGTGGCGGGGGAGCTCAGTGCCGACCGATTTATGCTCGGGTATGCTTTGGCGCAAGCAGTGCCAGGCCCCATGTTTACTTTGGCGACGTTTCTTGGCGCGGAAATGTGGCTCAGTTACCCACTGTTGGGTGCCATTGTGGCAACCTTGGCGATTTTCCTGCCCGGATTTTTACTCTTACTAGCCTTTATGCAGGCTTGGCACAGCCTTGCACAACGACCCAATATTGCAGCGATAGTTGCCGGGATTAATGCTGCTGTGGTTGGGCTGCTGTTGGCCGCACTTTATCAGCCGGTTTTTCTCTCCGGCGTGTTAACTGCTACCGATATGGCACTGGTACTGCTTGGGTTTGGGCTATTAAAGCTAAGGCGGGTTCATATTGTGTTGCTGGTGGCAGGGTTTGCAGTGGTAGGGATGATGCTGGTGGGTCTGTAAAACCATCAATAGGCACTTTTGTTACTCTCTTGCGGCCTCCTCTCTGTAGCGCATCTGATACAACCATATATCTTATTTATCCGTGACTTCTTGCGTGTCTTTATTGTGGTGGGACTTGGGATACCGGGATTGAGACTGAGAGGGTGACTTGACACATATAACCCCTTAACTATTGTTATTAATTGAATAATCTGATGTGGGTTGCGACATTAGCATGCTAATAATCTTGGCAAAACTCCGTCACTTTTGGCAGGAAGAACTACGGGAGCAACTCTCTCAGGCTAAAACCAGTGTGCCGCTTTGTGCACTAGCATTATTGTTTGCCTGTGCGGCGTCAGCTGTGATTATTCTGTTACGCCTGTGTATCGACTGGCTGGATAGCATCACCCATATCAGTGTGATGGATTTTAGCGGCTTGATTACTGACTGGCGCATCTTGCTGCCGATTATCGGTGCCGTCTTAATCCGTCTGACCATTGCCGTGGGCTCGCAGCGCTATAAGCGAATGGGCATTGCCTATGTCATCCACAAATTCAACACCAATTATGGCAAGTTGCCCTTAGTGACTGTCCCCGCGCAATTTTTCCAAGCCCTGTTCGCGCTGGCCTGTAACTTCTCTGTTGGTCGAGAAGGACCAGCCATTCATTTAGGGGCGGCTACGGCCAGTGCATTAGCCCAGCGCTGTAACCTGCCCAACAACAGTATCCGTATTATGTGTGCTAGCGGCATAGCTGCGGGTATTGCCGCTGTATTTAATTCTCCTTTTGCGGCGGTGATTTTTGTTTTCGAAGTCATTATTCGTGACTACCGTATTCACTATTTTATCCCTGTTATGCTGGCGGCTATTTGTGGCGCAATTTCCAGCCAACTGGTGTTTGGCAATGTGCATGAGTTCGGCCAAATCCAAGCAGTCCATATGCCGGTAGATCAATACCCACTACTGACGCTGGTGGCCATTGTTTTGGGTGTGTGTGCGGCGGGCTTTAATACCTTGCTTATTCATGTAACGGCCCTTGCCGCTAAGGTACCACTCACCAGCAAAATATTGTTGGCTGGGGTGATTACCGCTGCGATTGGGCTTTATTTCCCCCAAGCATTGGGCACCGGAGAGCGGGCTATTGATTTGGCTATCCACAGCCAACCAAGTATCAACTTTTTGGTTGTGTTACTGCTGGCGAAAGTGATGGCGACGGTAGCGGCCATTGGCCTTGGGATCCCCGGAGGGTTAATTGGGCCGCTTTACGGTATCGGGGCGCTGATAGGCACCATTATGGCCTTACTCAGTGTTGAACTCTTCCCTGATTTAAGCCCGTATATCGGGCTGTATACCGTGATTGGTATGACGGCCATGATGGGGGTATGTCTCAGTGCCCCCATGGCTGCTTTGGTGGCGTTGCTGGAGCTGACCAATAATGCAGCCATTATTTTGCCCAGTATGTTTGTGACTACCGTGGCTTTTTTTATTGCTTACCGGCTATTGAATAGTGAGTCGATTTTTCTACGGCAGTTGGATTTAATGGGGTTGGGGTATCACAATCCGATGATTAATAAAGGCTTGCAGACCTTAGGCGTAAGAGCGTTGCTGAATAAGGACTTTGCGGTAATGACGGCGATGGATTTAGCCAACAATAGGGTACCCAAACACAGTTATTTACTGGTAAAAAATACGGCTTCAGTCGCCGCACAGTCCCTGGAAGAACAGTTACCGAATCTGCCAGAGGCGCTTGCGGCTGAGACGCAGGTTGGCCAGTACAATCTTGTTCATCTATCGCCGCACCCTGAGCAGCAATATTCCCTAGAACCCATGATTGGGTTATGCGATACCGCCAGTTTGAATGATGCATACCAAGTGTTGAAATTACAGCATCGGGGGCAGGTATATATCTACCATGAAGATGAAGACAATATTTTGGGCGTTATCAGTTGGCAGCAATTAGAAGAGGAGATTCATCTTTGCCGGCTATAAAGCTCGTGCTACTCACATTGCCGCCAAAACAAGTTTGAAAGGTCTACAGCCTCTTAATCAATACAATAAAAAAGCCCCGCATATCAGCTATGCAGGGCTTTTTTTATCAATGACGGTATAAATCTAACCGGCTTAAAAACGCGTGCTGTTTACGCCGTCACCTCAGTTGTTTCCAGCGTGCCATGGGCATCTGGCATGGCGCCGAGGTTATCTGCTCGCACAGCACAGAATTTATATTCTGGGATCAGGGCGACCGGGTCCAGCGCATTGATGGTCAGCTTATTGGCTGCCGCCTCAACAAAATGGAATGGCAGGAAGAGTACTCCAGCCTGCGCTCTGCGGGTGACAAAAGCGCGAATTTCAATTTCACCGCGGCGGGTGGTCAGTTTCAGCATATCGCCATTACTCACACCAAGCTTGTCCGCATCATAGACGGAAATCATCACCTTGGGACTGGCCAGTACATCCAGCCCTTTGGTTTTGCGGGTCAAGGTACCGGTATGGAACTGCTCCAGCAAACGCCCGGTCGAGAGGATCAGCGGATATTCTTCACAAGGCATTTCTGCCGGCAGGCGGTAATGCACCGGAATAAAGCGCCCCTTGCCTCGGGTAAATTGTTTACTGTGCATCACCACAGTACCAGGCGCTGTTTCATCTGCACAAGGCCATTGCAGCCCTTGCTTGCCTTTGATTGAGGTTGGGGCAACCCGCTGCCAACTGATGCCGCGATATTGAGGTGTCAGTTGATTCACTTCTGCCCAAATCTGCTCTTCACTGTGATAATGCCAGTCAGCTCCCATGGCATTGGCAACTTGCTGGACAATTTGCCAGTCCGCAAGGGCTTGGCCCGGTGGTGTAACAGCGGCTTGCAGTTGCTGTACCCGGCGCTCGGTATTGGTGAAGTGACCGCGTTTTTCCGCAAAGGCCGCAGCGGGTAATACCACATCAGCCAGCTCGGCAGTTTCGGTCAGGAAAATATCCTGCACCACCAAAAATTCCGCCGCGGCCAGCCCCTTGAGCACGTGGGCTTGATCTGGATCGCTCAGTACCGGGTTTTCCCCCATGATATACATGGCCTTAAGTTTGCCATGGGCCATTTCTTTCATCATATGGGTTGCGGCAATGCCAATGCTGGCGGGTAATGGTGCGCACTGCCATGCCTGTTCCAATGTTTGGCGGTATTGCGCTTCAGTGACGGGCAAGTAGCCGGGCAGATAGTTAGGTAATGCCCCCATATCACAACTGCCCTGTACGTTACTCTGACCACGCAGCGGGTTGATCCCCGCGCCGCTGATCCCCAAGTTCCCCAGCATTAATTGCAGGTTGGAAATCGCGGTAACATTGTCATGGCCCGAGGTGTGTTGGGTAATCCCCATGGCGTAATACACGGCGGTTTTTTCCGCACTTCCCAGCATGCGGGCCAGCTTGGCAATATCTTTAGCCGGTACACCTGTGATAATCGCGGCATTGTCCAAGCTGTAATCACTCTTCATCACTTCATCGCGCAGGGCTGTAAAATCCTCTGTGCGACTGGCGATATAAGCATCATCCTGCCAATCATTGAGCAGAATTTGCTGCATCACAGCATTAAGCAACATCACATCGGTGCCGGGCCGATGGGCCAGATAAAATTCAGCGCTATCGGCAATGCCAACCCGTTTAGGATCGGCCACCACCAGACGCGCTTTGCCACTGCGCACAACCTGTTGAATGCGAGAGGCGATAATCGGGTGAGCACAGGTGGTATCTGAGCCGAGAATAAAGATCAGATCTGAGTTAGCAATGCCTGGGATATCATTAGTCATCGCGCCACTACCTAAGGTGTCATACAAGGCACTTACGGTAGAGGCGTGACACAGGCGGGCGCAGTGGTCGATATTATTGGTACCCAGTATGGCGCGGGTAAATTTCTGTAACAGGAAGTTTTCTTCATTAGTGGCTTTGGCTGATGCCAGAGTGGCAATCGCATCACTGCCATGACGGGCTTTGATATCCGTCAGGCGCTCGGCCACATAAGTAACTGCTTCAGACCAGCTAACCGGCTCCAGTTGGCCATTTTTACGGATCATAGGTTGCGTCAGGCGCTCTTTGCTGCCGACAAAATCAAACCCGAAGCGGCCTTTGACACACAGCATGCCCTGATTCACTTCGGACTCTACATCCCCAGTGACGCGCATAATACGGTTTTGACTGCGATCCACATGCATCTCGACCCGGCAGCCCACACCACAGTAAGTACAAATAGTGGAGACTTTTTCCAGCGTATCTGCCGCTCTGGCTTGGGATTTATCCCGGGAATCAACCAGTGCGCCGGTAGGACAAACCTGCACACAGTTACCGCACTGCACGCAGTTGGAATCGGCCATGGAAACACTAAATCCGGCTCTAGGAGCACGCCTTTGTGCGTCTTGATTTAACGCTGGATTACTGCCTGTTGGCAGGGCGGAAAAACTGCCTTGTTCAAAGCAGATAGCCTGATGACCAGCTTGCTGCTGACACATATCAACACAGGCGCCGCAGCTGATACAGCGGTTGGCATCAAAGGTGATAAAAGGCGTGCTGGTATCAAGGGCAAAGCGGCGGGCTTGTTCCGGTGCACTGGCGGCGATGGCGTTGGCATCAACCCGGTATTGGGTAGCGTAGTCGCGCAAATCGCACTGTTTATTGGCCTGACAAGCGCATTCCAGACAGCGGGCCGCCTCACTGAGCGCAGCATCATCACCAAAGCCGAGTTCTACTTCAGCAAAATTGTGCTCCCGCTCAGATGGGCTTAGCTCAGGCATTTTTGCCCGCCCCTGAACTTGCACCTGAGGATAAAGACTGGCATCGAGCTGTTTCGTTTTACGGGCTTTTGCAGCATTAAAAGGCTCAGGCACCAGTTCACATACTAAACCGGTAGACAGTTGCTTATGGATCGCTTCAGCGGCGCGGCGGCCATCCCCAATCGCGGCAACAGCCGTTGCTGGGCCACGACGGGAGTCACCCACAACAAAGAGTTTTTCCACCCCAGCGGACATGGTGTGATCACAGCCAATAAAAGTATTCCATCGGCTCAGGGCAATAGTGCCGTTGGCCAACTGACTGCCGGGCAAGTCTAGAAAGGCCATATCTGGCTTTTGAGATACCGCCGCAATCACGGTATCAAAGGCTTCAGTAAAGGTTTCACCTGTGGCAACCGGGGCGCGGCGACCCGAGGCATCGGGCTCACCCAGCGCCATTTTGTCAAAGGTCACGGCGTTGACTCGACCCTTGTCATCACTGTGGTTTTCCAGCGGATTGGTCAGAAAATGGAATTTAACCCCTTCGGTTTCCGCTTCATGGATTTCATAGGGCTCGGCGGGCATTTCTTCCCGGGTGCGGCGGTAAATCAGGGTGACATCCGCCCCATCCCGCAGCGCGGTACGGGCACAGTCAATCGCGGTATTTCCACCACCAATTACTGCCACTTTTTTGCCTGTGCTCAGGGTTTTGTCAGTGCAGTAATCTTTTAGATAATCGACCCCGAGATAACAGCCCGCTAAATCACTGCCGGGATAATTCATCGGGACGGCTTTTTGGGCGCCGATGGCTAAGCAGACGGCGTCATAATTGCTGACCAGTTGATTAAGCTGGATATCTTGCCCCAGTTTGGTGTCGGTCTGAATATCCATGCCATTGCGGCACAATAGGGCAATTTCTTTATCCAATATGGCTTTAGGCAAGCGATATTCCGGGATACCGTATCTCAGCCAGCCGCCAGCTTTAGGCATGGCATCAAACACAGTAACAGTATGGCCTTGATTAGAGAGGAAATAACCGGCAGCCAAACCGGCCGGGCCGGCACCGACAATAGCCACTTTTTTGCCACTGTCTGGGGCGCGCTCTGGCATCCAAGGCTGCTCATCATGTAAATCCAGATCGGCGGCGTGGCGCTTAAGTTGGCGGATAGCCAGTGGCTCATCAATCAGGCCGCGGCGGCATTCGGCTTCACAAAATGCTGGGCAAACCCGGCCAATACTCAGCGGCAGTGGCAAGGTCTGTTTTATGACTTTAACCGCTTCGGTATGGTTGCCTTGGGCAATATGATAAAGATATTGCTGCACGTCCACCCCAGCAGGGCAGGCTCGTTGGCAAGGCGCTTCGCAGTCGGCAAAGTGATCAGACAAAATACTTTGCAGTGCCTGTTGGCGCAGGGTACTTAGCTGGGCGGATTGAGTAGTAATCACCATGCCACTATCGGCTTTCATTTCACAGGCCCGTTGACAGTTGTCATTGCCAGCAACTTCCACCATACACAGGTTGCAGTGCTGTTTTTGGCTGTCAAATGCCTGACTGGCTGGGTCAGCGTCGAACTGATGACACAGGTGGGGGATATCAATACCGGCCCGGGTGGCACAGCTGAGAATAGTGTCTCCATCTTGGGCGACAACAGATTGACCGTCGATCATCAGTTCTATCATGGACTTGACCTTACGTGATTTCACTTATGTAAATAAAGTTGGAGTAACCGGTTTACCGGTGGCGCTGACAGGCGGCTGACATTATTTGTGCCAGCGGCTTGGGGGAAGTCAAAGCGCATGTAGCCGGCAAGCGGGGCAAGTATACTCAAGCCGCTTCCCGGCAACGGTCTGGCCAGATAAAATTTGTCGCAAAATGGTGATTGAGATCACGTTTTAGCTGATATTTTATTATTTTGTCGCCGAACTGTGCAGTATTGGTTGGCGGTTTAGTTAGATGTTTTGTTGTTATCTGTAATGGTGGGGGCTGGATTGAGAGCGTTGCAATCAATATCCCCGTTATATCTACCACCACGGGGGTTGAAAAAGGTGACATTACAGAACTGATGGTCGTTATTTACATAATTAAAATTCACGTTATCACCTTTTATTAAATATGCTTTTTGCTGTCGTCTGACTTTGTGCGGCATATCTTGACGATAAAAGTATGCCCGCGGACGATTGATTGAGTAAGACGGATAACGGCTGCAGTCGATAGGAATGCCGGTTAAAGGTAATTGAGCATTATTTTCTGCTACCAGCGTAATATGGTTACTGGTTTGCTGCTGAAGTAAGCGTGGATTGCCGCTGTAGAGATAACACTGCTGTTTATCATTAAGAGTCATCATGCTGAATTGTTGCGCTAACAATGCTGATTTACTTCGGTAGATTTGGTGGTAGCTTGTATGTCGATCCCGCCATAGGGTGAAAGTGAGATAAGCCGCACTCCCCTCAAGTAGTTCGCGACTGTTATCTTGCTCGGTAAGAGCCATGATGGGCTCCAGTTGCGCGTCTATCCATGTCTGGGTCTTGGCAAAATCTGATGCCATAGGGTGATGTAACCCACACAGAGAAAGGCGACTACCAAGGCCATTTAGTTGGCTGTCAAATGTAAGGTGTAGACAATCGAGATAAAAACCATCAGCTTGGTAAGTAAAGGTGGCGTAATATTCGATAACTCGCATTGAATCGCTACTGTAGTAGATTGCTGGTTGGTCTAGATAGTCTGTGAATGCCAAGGTGTTGTTCATTCCGTTCTCTGGTGAGAACTTGAATGAATGATGGATTTCATCATCTGTGAATATAATGTGGTTGTTGGAATATTGGTAAGGCGACGACGCAGCCAGAAGTTGTTGGCTGATTAATAGTCCAGCCAGACAGAGATAATATTTCAATGGATAAACCAGATAACCTGTTGTAATGAGGGTTGTAGTTTACTCAGCTTGCTATTTTATACGGATAAGTTTGTGTTTAATCGCGACCTTGATTGTGGCTAACGGGTCATTTTTTTGACAAAAACCACCACAAATAAAGCGATAGTGAAGCTACCGCTAAAGGCTTCAAGTGCGGCGATGGCTCTGGAAATCCCCACTGGCGTGAAATCGCCATATCCTAATGTGGTGAAAGTGACCACTGAGTAGTACAAGCAATTAAAAAATAATGAAAGATTCTCGGCCGGAGAATTAGTCGGTTCAAATACCAGTAATTGGCCATCGTAATTGAGCCCAGTAAAGCAGTAACACACGGCGCAAATAAGAATAAGGACGCCGGAAAAGCCAATTACACGCAGTGGCGCTTCACCATAGCCACAGAACAGATCGATCAGTTTTGAGACGCCTCTGGCGATAGAAAATCTTGGCATTTGGCGGCGGCGCATGGTGAGTTCATGGCGGATATACTGGCCAGACATACCGAATAATCCTTCCCGCTCGGCGGCTTTTCTTAAATCTCGGTAAATCTCTTCTGCTTGTTCAAAGTAATCTCGGGCAATTTCGGTTTCACCTAACCGCTCAGCTTCATGGGCCATTTGTTCCTGTTTCAGTTCATGGCCGACCTGGATATTTTCAATTTTTGCGCCATTCCATTTAATCCCTAACAGATTGGCACTGTGTAAACCGGCGCGATGAAGATTGGCATCGCGCAAATCCGCTTTCATCAGATTGGCTTGGGCTAGACGCAGGTTAAACATATGGGCACCGGAAAGATTGGCGCGATAAAGATCGGCATGGCTCATATCAAAACTGGTTTTGCTGTGGTGTTTGACCAGATCGATACCTTCGAAATTGGCCCGGCGCAGGCTGACACCCCGCAGCATGCCGCCATTGCGGGCAAATTGTTCAAATTTTTCCCTGTCGTCTGGGTGATTCTTAATTATCGCAGGATCATGCCAATAGCATAATCCGGAGGGACCGGCAGGCTCATTACAGCAATGACCTTCGATTTCTTGATAGCAGCAGGCAGTACGAGTTTCATCCATGGCAATGAGTATAGGCTTCCTTTATAACCTCACGGTGACAAAACTAATTATTTGTTAATCTAGCAACGAAATCAGCTTCATGCATAACTTAGTATGGTGAGGTTAACGGCGAAAATTACTACAAATATATATATGGCTATTTAAATCAGTTGGTTAGGGGAAGCTTGGTTACAGTTTGTCAGGATGTGTTAATGATTTTGTCTGATTATAGACAAGGGTGCACGCTTGTATAGGTGATTGGTATTAACGCGCCGTTAAGGTAAAATACAGGGTTTATTTGTATCTGTTCATTTGTGTATTACCTAACCGATAGTTGAAAAGTCCATGTTTGAAGTAAATCCGGTGAAATTTAAGATTAAGGAGCTTGCTGACCGCACTATGCTCCTTAGGGGGTATCTTTGACTATGACGCCAAAAAAGAGCGTCTAGAAGAAGTCACCCGGGAGCTGGAAAGCTCCGATGTGTGGAATGAACCTGACCGTGCCCAAGCACTGGGAAAAGAGCGGTCAAGCCTGGAAGCCGTGGTGGAAACCATTGATACCATGGACTCTGGCCTGGAAGATGTGGAAGGCCTGCTGGAGCTGGCGGTTGAAGAAGATGATGAAGACACTTTCAATGATGTGAAAGCTGAGCTTGATGATCTGGAAACCCGCTTGGCTGAATTGGAATTCCGCCGTATGTTCTCCGGGGATAACGATCAGCTCAACTGCTATCTGGATATTCAATCCGGCTCAGGTGGTACTGAGGCGCAAGACTGGGCCAATATGGTGCTGCGCATGTATCTGCGCTGGGGTGAAGATCACGGTTTTAAACCTGAGCTGATGGAAGTCTCAGATGGGGATGTTGCTGGTATCAAGAGTGCCACCATCCGTTTCGGCGGCGAATATGCTTATGGTTGGTTGCGCACTGAAACTGGCGTTCACCGTCTGGTGCGTAAATCACCCTTTGACTCCAGTGGTCGTCGCCATACATCGTTTTGTTCTGTATTTGTCTATCCAGAAATTGATGACTCGATTGAAATCGATATTAACCCGGCAGATTTGCGAGTTGATACCTATCGGGCATCAGGAGCGGGTGGTCAGCACGTAAACCGGACCGAATCTGCGATCCGTATCACGCACTTACCGACAAATACAGTAGTACAGTGTCAGAATGACCGTTCCCAGCATAAAAACCGGGATACAGCCATGAAGCAGTTGAAGGCGAAACTGTACGAGCTGGAGATGCTCAAGCATAACGCTGAAAAGCAGGCCGCAGAGGATGCTAAGTCTGATATTGGCTGGGGTAGTCAGATCCGTTCTTACGTGTTGGATGATGCTCGTATTAAAGATTTGCGCACCGGCGTTGAAAACCGCAATACCCAGGCCGTACTGGACGGCGATCTGGATAAGTTTATTGAAGCAAGCCTAAAATCCGGGCTATAAGTGAGAAGAGCGGAAAATGACTGAACAAGTTCAAATTCAAGATGAAAACAAGTTGATTGCAGAGCGTCGTGCCAAACTGGCTCACATCCGCAAAGACAGCCCAGCAAATGGCCATCCAAACACCTTCCGTCGTACCCATAAGGCAGCTGAGCTGCTGGCCAAATTTGCCGGTAAATCCAAAGAAGAATTGGAAGCCGAAAATTTCCGCACCAGCATCGCCGGCCGTATTATGGCTAAGCGTGGCCCATTTTTAGTGATCCAGGATGTATCTGGCCGTATCCAGGCTTATGCAGATAAAGATGTTCAAGCTGTTCTGAAAGACAAATACCAAGGTTTGGATATCGGTGACATCATCGGTATTACAGGTACTTTGCATCTGTCAGGTAAAGGCGATCTGTATGTCAACATGGAAGAATACCAGCTGCTGACCAAAGCACTGCGCCCTCTGCCATCTGACTTCTACGGTCTGGCTGACCAAGAAACCCGTTATCGTCAGCGTTATGTTGACCTGATTGTTAACGAAGAATCTCGCAATGCTTTCATCATGCGTTCTAAGGTTGTTGCCGCAATCCGTAGCTTCATGATCAAAAAAGAGTTCATGGAAGTTGAAACACCAATGATGCACGTCATCCCAGGTGGTGCGTCTGCTCGTCCATTTATCACTCACCACAATGCGCTGGACATCGATATGTACCTGCGTATTGCCCCTGAGCTGTATCTGAAGCGTCTGGTTGTCGGTGGTTTTGAGCGCGTATTCGAAATCAACCGTAACTTCCGTAATGAAGGTATTTCTCCTCGTCATAACCCAGAATTCACCATGATGGAATTCTATATGGCGTATGCTGATTACCATGACCTGATGGATCTGACTGAAGAGCTGCTGTGCTCTGTTGCCACTGATCTGCTGGGCAGCCCATTGCTGCCTTACGGTGAGCACACTGTAAACTTTGGTGGTAAGTTCTGCCGTATGAGCATGCTGGAAGCAATTCAGCACCATAACCCAGACAATGCCACCATTCAGGCGATGACTTATGATCAGGTGAAAGATCTGGAATTCATGCGTAATCTGGCTAAGAGCCTGGGCATGGAAGTAGAAACTTTCTGGACCTGTGGTCAGCTGCTGGAAGAGATCTTCGGTGAAACTGCTGAGCCTAAACTGATGCAACCTACCTTCATCACTGGTTACCCAGCGGATATTTCTCCACTGGCTCGCCGTAGCGATGACAATGACTTCCTGACTGACCGTTTTGAATTCTTCATCGGTGGTCGTGAAGTGGCTAACGGCTTCAGTGAGTTGAACGATGCTGAAGACCAAGATGCTCGCTTCAAGGCTCAGGTTGCAGCAAAAGATGCTGGTGACGATGAAGCCATGTTCTATGATGCCGACTATGTACGTGCTCTGGAACACGGTCTGCCACCAACTGCCGGTCAAGGTATTGGTATCGACCGTCTGGTAATGCTGTTTACCAACACTCACACTATTCGTGACGTGATTCTGTTCCCGGCTCTGCGCCCAGAAGCATAATCATTTAAGAAAAGTGTAAAAAAGCCGGCATTAGCCGGCTTTTTGTTTTCTGACAGTTATTAGGTTACACCCATAGTGCGCGTAATATAATTCTTGCTGTTATGCTTCGCTAACCATCACTGTATCGACAATCTGGATCCCCGGTGTTTGGGCCAGAGCTTGGCGCACAGCTACAATTGCTGCCGCCATAGATTCAGCTTGGCGTTCAAAATCCAGTACTAATTTGTCATTAACAGAATGGATTCTGGCATCATCGCATTCAGCTTCTTCTAACTGTACACAGATTTGCTCAAAATCTTCCATCTCAACCAGTGGTGTATCGGTGATCAGGCTGAAACAACAGGTTTTCATGATCCTGTTCCTCTTATAACGTCTCAATTTAAGGGCATTCTAACAGGATGCGCGTCATCAAGGGGATGCTTAATAGAGTAGCCAGTTAACTTTGTTTTTGTTTGGTTCAGTGATGTCGGGGGATTTGTGTCATTGCGGTGAGGGATGAGCCAGTCTTATGGGCTTACCACCTGACGGATAAGCCCCATATCAAACCACGCTTGAAAAGATTGCAGCACCAATGCAGGTGCTTGTTGCGGCTCACTAAATATCAGCATATTTTCACAGAGGGCTGCAAAGTCTTGCCCATTTAGTACCCCTTCAAGCAACGCCTGCTGGTAAGGTTGCAGTGAGATAAACTCGGTTACCCGGCTATTACCCCGCCATAAAAGCCAGCAGCGTGGATAAATACTGTCAGGGTTTGGTGGCGATTGTTGTTGTTTTAGCGCCTGCCAGCACTCCACTGCTGGGGTTTGGCACGTAAATAATTGCACACTGGGGTGTAATCTCAGGCTGGTCGCTGGCCACAGCGCGGCAGGGAGTTGTTGCAGTGTGGTAAATGCTTCTCTAGGTGCATCTGCGGCATCGTAAGCTGTGAGTAGCAGGCGTTCAAACTGTGCCAATTCAGCAAGTAATGGGTATTGGCTAAAAAAAGCATCTTGTCGTAGAAATTGTGGCAAATTATCACAAAACTGTCGTAATGAGCGATGCCGAGATGGATAAGCACTTAGGTAGCCATCGAGCATTTGAGCAAACAATTCATCACCAAGGTAAAGGCATAATTGTTCATGATCTGTCTCAATGGTTTCCTGCAACCGGATCCGATAAGCATTGGCGTAGATTTGTAGTCGTATCGCTGGAGCAATTGCGCCGCCCTGTTGCAGCAACTGTTCTGCTGCCTGTTGTTGCTGCGGCGATTGTGTCAACAAATAATCCATCATAATGTCTTGGGTTTGTGCCAGCTTACTCATGATACTTTCCCTGAACGTGGTATTGATGGATTTGTCGTTTTGCTTTCTATTCTATTCGTTATGTCGTTCTCGCTTGGTCGCGTGTGAGCATAATGGTTGCCGATGACCTCTTGGGCAATATCTCTAGCAATATCCAGTTCCGCTGTCAGAGCCGTAAATTCGGGGATATTGGCATCTCGTTCAATCATGGTGCTAACCGCGCCAAAGCGTTGCAGTGCATAGCGATATAATTGCCATACAGATTCGCAGACATCATGGTCGTGCGTATCAATTACATAGTCGCCATAATCACTGTGTCCGGCGAGGTGGAACTGCTGTACTCGTTTAGGGTTAATCTGATCAATAAAGTGCTTTGCCTGAAAACCATGGTTGCGGGCACTGACATAAATATTGTTGATATCCAGCAGAATTAGACTGTCTGAGTGCTCAGCAACCTGATTGATAAATTCCCACTCAGTCATTACCGAATCTTTGTAGGTGAGATAGCTGGAGACATTTTCCAGTAAGATGCGCCGCCCAAGGAAATCTTGTACCTGACGGATCCTATCGCTGACATGGGCAACGGTTTCCTCGGTGTAAGGCAGTGGCAATAGATCATGACTATTAACGCCATGTACACCAGTCCAGCAGATATGATCGGATATCCAAGCTGGATTGACTGTATTAACCAGTTGTTTGAGTGAGCGAAGATAAGCCATATCCAGCGGATCTGTACTGCCGATAGACATGGAAACGCCATGCATAACTAAGGGGTATTGCTCAGCGATTGCATCGAGGTAATATCTGGGTTTCCCGCCAGCAACCATATAATTTTCTGACAAAATTTCGAACCAATCGATAGCTGGTCGTTGCTGCAAGATATGCTCAAAATGTGGCGTGCGAAGCCCAAGGCCAAAGCCGAGAAAAGGGTGGGTCAGTGTGCTCTGCAAAGGGGCTCCATAATGTTGTGAGTCGATGGCAGGCCCGTCATTTTGCCGGGCCTGATACGTGCTAAATTAGGATCCCACTTTACCGCCTGCATCACTACAAGCTTTGGCTGGCACAGCGACAAAACCATGGCCTTTACAACTACCATGGCCAGCACAAGCATTGTTGGCAGACTTACAGTCGTTATGGCCTTTGCAGACATTAATGCCGTAACAGTGAACTAATTCTGATTGAGAAATTTGCCCGACCCAATCATCTTTAACTTTTCCGCCAATATCACCGCAGGCCTTGGATGGCATGGCAACAAAACCTGTGCCTTTACAGCTGCCGTGGCCACCACAAGCATTGTTTGCGCCTTTGCAGTCATTGTGTCCTTTACAGACATTGACACCATAGCAGTGCACCAAATCCGCCCGTCCGGCAGATGATGCTGTAGGGGCATCCTGAGTGCTCTGACAGCCGGACATACCAGCCATGGCCAGTGCCAGTGCTGCACCGGACAGTGCTGTTTGGGTTTTCTTCATTTGTGACTCCTCATACTCAGTGTTGTCGGTAACGACCTGTATCAGGTTAGTTCAACTTAACAGTATTGCTACATTTGTGCTACCCAACAAATCGGCCTGTAATGGCGGCTATTGAGTCGATGATTCAGCGCTTATTGCTATTTTTTTCAATGGCTTACATAAAAGTTTTTATCAGCAGTCTAATTTTTAAGTGATTGTTTTTACTAGAAATAGATTTTAAATAGAGCTGTAAAAGGCAAAAAAAAGACCTGTTCAGGCTTGTTTCTACCCTTGTGGACGAAATACAAATGAATGGCATCACTCGAAACGGGTTGGCCAGACGTGCGGCGGTGTACCCATATTGCAGTTAATGGCAGTAATAGACCTCAGGTGGACAGAAAAAGGGCAATAAAATGAATAAGAAAAAACTGACCAAGCTGGTTCAGGTGGCAATCTTCGGCAGTGCACCTTGTCTGGCAATGGCGGCAGATCCCATTGAAGTCACGGATAAAAGTCATTCACAGAACACAGCCAAAACGCCAAAGCAGGTGGCAGAGCATAACGTTGAGAAAATTACCGTCACCGGTTCACGTATCCGCCGAGATAGTTTTTCGGTTACCACGCCGTTGGCAACTTTGGATAAGGATGCCATTGAGGATGCCGGTATCGGCTCTTTGGCATCAATTTTAGTCGAGGAAATGCCACAGCTTTCTGAAGGTACCAGCAACAGTAATTCCCAATCCAGTGTGCAAAATACCGGCTTATCCACCATAGATCTGCGAGAACTCGGGGTGAATCGTACTTTGACACTGATCGATGGTCGACGTGTGGTTTCCAATAGTTATTCTGGTAACTATGTCAGCCTCAGCACAATACCATCGAGTTTTGTCGATAAAGTCGAAATTATTACCGGAGGAGCATCTGCTGCGTACGGCTCTGATGCTGTCGCAGGGGTGGTGAATATCATTACTAAAAAAGATCAACATGGTTTTAGCATCAATACCCGGGGTGGCGGTGCGCTAGATGGTGGTGGCGAAGAGTTTAGTATTGATGCTGATTATGGTGGCAGTTATGCCGGGGGGGCCGGTTATCTGTTTATGGCTGCCTCCTTTGAAAAAGAATATGGCTTGGATTTTCATGACAGAAAACGAGCACAGCAGCAGGACAGCTGGAAATACGACACTAAGCAGATGTGTAACACCATGCTGACGGAATCAGGTTATCAGTGTATGCGTGATATCACTCAAGCTGACTGGCGCAGTTTAAGTGATTCTCTATATGGTGGTGTCTTTGATGAAAAAAGCAGTACTAAGCCTGACTCAGGTTTCTGGTATGACGGACAAACTCTGAGAACGGATTGGCATGAAGAACGATATGGTATCAATTTCAACCAATTCACCATGTTGAAAGTGCCAGATGAAACCCTAGCGCTGGCCGTGAAGACAGATTATGAATTTGCTGCCGGGCCTCAAGCTTATTTCCAGCTGCAGTTTAGCCGCAATAAGTCGGTTAATACTAAATCACCAGAAAGTGAAGATGAATGTGATGCCATCATTGTGCGTAACCCCAGCACAGGTGAGTTTGGGTCTGACTGTATTGGTCGAATTCCCAAAGATAATCCTTACATGCCGGATGCAATTCGGAATAAAGCTAGCTCTAAAGGGGTGAAATGGGATCGTAATTTTGCTGAAGTGGGCAATATTATTAATGAAAATACCCGGACGACATATCGCTCTTGGGCCGGTTTGCGCGGGGATATCTGGGATGACTGGCAGTGGGATATTTCCCTCGGATATGGCAAGTTCCGTCAAGAGCAACAGCGTCATAATGAACTGTATGTCGCCAGAGTTCGTGAAGCGCTTGATGCTGAGCAACTGGCCGATGGCACCATTCAATGTCGGGATGAAACTGCCAGAGCCAATGGCTGCGTGCCGTTAAACCTATTTGGGGCGGGTTCTATTACGCCAGAGGCTGCCGACTATATTCGTGCCAACCCTTCAATCACCACAGATATTTCTATGGTAAATGTGCTGGGTTATATGACGGGGGATTTGTTTACTCTGCCTGCCGGCCCTGTTGCATCCGCGTTTGGTTTTGAATATCGCCGGGATAGCCAAAGTGTTGCCACGAATGTGCCGAATGGTGGGGTGACCTTTAACTATGTGCCTGCCTTTAAGGGTGATGTTGATGTTTATGAGGTTTTCGCAGAAGCATCAGTGCCGCTCCTGCGGGATTTGCCCGCAGTGGAAAATCTGTCATTGGATATGTCACTGCGTTTAGCTGATTACAGCTGGTCTAACACGGATCTGGTGACCAGTTATAAAGCTGGTTTTATTTATGAACCGCTATCGGGGTATATGCTGCGGGCGAACTGGGCGACTGCGCAGCGGGCGCCAAGTATTACTGAACTGCTTTCGCCACCGCGAGGAGATTATGACTCTTTCAATGATCTTTGTGATGGTGTGACGGTAACGTCCACGGGGGCGGGGCACAGTAACTGTCGTCAGGATCCTGGCATTGCGGCGACCATTGCTGCTGATGGTGTATTTGAAGACGACAACAATGGTTACTCACCAAATGCCGGAAATGCGGAGTTGAAAGAAGAATCAGCAAAAACCTTTACGCTTGGGCTATCTATGGCGCCGGAGTTTATTGATGGGTTGAAGCTAGCATTGGATTATTATGACATTACAACAGATGATGCGATGAGCTCTTATAGTAACGAAGACATTATTGGTTTTTGTTACAACTCTTCAATGCCTTATGGGGCTGATAATGAGTTTTGCCGGGACATTAAACGTGACTCTGATGGACAGCTGGTGGAGGTCTTGCAGCGGGTAATTAATGCCGATGAGCTACGCACCAGTGGGTATGACATTGCCATGTTGTATAAATACGACTTAAATCAGTGGGGTAGGTTGAAGCTGAAACTGGACTGGACCCATGTGATTGATTACACCATCACCGCGACAGGCCCGGATGGTCAATATAGTGAGAGTTATGCTGGGCTGCTATCTACCGATATTTTTAAGGATAAGGGGGCAGCGTCTTTGACTTGGTACAAGGATGATTGGCGGATACGCTGGAGTAGCCGTTACAAAGGTCCTGTACGTCGTAGTCAGTCAACCCATGATAGTTGGGAAAAAGCCATGGCAGCCAATACTGAGCGTTGTGCTGCCGGTGAGGCTAGCTGTGTCGCCAATCCGGAATCACTATGGGGCAGTGAATTGCCATCAGTGACAACCCATAATTTGTCAGTGTCATATGATATGAACTTTGACGAGACTGATGTACGCATTTATGGCGGTATCAATAATCTGTTTGATGAGACCGGCCCCTTTATCCTTGGCGGTAAGGGAAATTTTGACAGTGCCTATGGCGGCGGTATGGGACGCTTTATGTTCCTTGGTGCCAGAATGCAGTTTTAACACCATTAGCTATATTGCCAGTTAGCCGGCCTTGCGCTGGCTTTTTTGCGCTATAGCGTCAAGAAAAAGGTGATCAGTACCGGAACCAGTAGGCTGAGAATAAAGCCACTGACAATGGCGATGGGAACAAATTTGTTGCCACCACTTTGTTGGATCACCGGTAAGGTAAAGTCCATGGCAGTGGCTCCGGCATAGCCTACTGATGTGGCAGGAAATCGAGCTATCAATGCCGGGATAATTAAAATGGCAACCATTTCTCGTAGCAGTTCATTTAAAAAGGCACCCCCTCCCAATACAGGCCCCAAATGATCGGTTACCAAAATACCGGTGAGCGAGTACCAGCCAAAGCCTGAGGCCATTGCCAACCCTTGGGTAAGTGGAATCTCAAGCCAAATAGCGGCCAACATACCCCCGGGCAGGGATGACAATGCAACAAGGAGTGCTAAGACAATACCTTTGGTATTCAGCAGGATCTGTTTTAGCGGCATGGCACTGTTACGTAGACTGATACCGATTAACAGCAGTAGCAACAGCAAAATACCTTCACTGGCACTGTCGACCCAGAATAGACAACCCGGAAAAAAGCTTCTGGCCGTAAGGCCACTCAGTAGTCCCAGCACCACGGCCAAAATCAATTTACCTGACCCTAGCAGCATGGCTTTAATTGGCAGTGCTGTTTTTTGGGCGTTGACCTCTGTCTGCCAGCAGCGATCCA
The DNA here is from genome assembly GCF_024363255.1 of Shewanella sp. NFH-SH190041. Lineage (NCBI taxonomy): Bacteria > Pseudomonadati > Pseudomonadota > Gammaproteobacteria > Alteromonadales > Shewanellaceae > Shewanella > Shewanella sp. NFH-SH190041. The sequence goes on along the minus strand of NZ_AP026070.1, from coordinate 3,588,056 downwards.
ATATGGGAAGGACGAGAAGATTACAGGCACTGATGCAGATAAACAGCACGCCAGCAATATGAAGAATTTGGCCTAGGTTATGGCCCAGTTGATCCATCTTGGCCAGACTGAGCCCCATGAGAAATAGAATCACAACCACCAGACGGCTGCAACTGAGATCGATGAGCCGTAGTTTCTCTACTTGCTGTAATTTGACGCAGTAGCCCAGCAGTAGTGGCACAATGACAAACAGTAACCCACTTAGCACAAATTTATTTCCCTATAACAACAATTGGCGCCACTCTAGCTAGCCGGGCGATGAAAGTAAATCCTCCCGATTAGGCGATAATCACAATACAGAAAATAAAACAGCGCCTGATAGGCGCTATGGTGAGCTGTGTTTCCCTTGCAGGGATTACAGTCGGAAAGTTGAGACGTGATTAGCCAGTTCTTCAGCGCGATTTTTCAGCAATTTGGCTTGCTCGTATCCTTGGCTGGCACCAGCAAATATTTCATCGGTGACATCTTTAATTACTACGGTATTTTGGGTAATTTCGGCAGTGACCTGAGTTTGCTCTTCTGCTGCGGTCGCTATTTGTCCCGCCATATCAGAAATTAGCGCGACGGCTGTAGATATTTCTTCTAATGCTCCTGCGGCTGCATCAGCATCACTGACACTGTGTTTGGCTAACAGTTGGCTGGCCTGCATTAACTCAACGGCATTCGCTGTTGTGTTTTGCAACGTTTCGATAGTCGCGTGGATCTTTTTGGTGGATTCTTGAGTGCGGTGTGACAGTTCCCGTACTTCATCGGCAACCACGGCAAAACCACGGCCTTGTTCACCCGCCCGAGCCGCTTCAATGGCAGCGTTGAGGGCAAGCAGGTTGGTTTGCTCGGCAATGCCCTGAATGGTTGATAGTACGCCGCTGATAGCCTTAGCATGGCAACTTAGTTCACCGATAACGCTGGTGGCTTCTTCGACTTCATTGGCAAGCGAGGTAATTGAACTGCGGGTTTGTTCTACCAGTGCTTTACCTTGTTGACTACTGATGGAAGACTGCTGAGCCGCAGTGGCCGTTTGCTCGGCATTTTGAGCGATTTCCTGTGTAGCGGATGTCATTTCTGTCACGGCAGTGGCTACCATATTGACTTCCTGTTGCTGTCTGCTCAGTTCTTCAGCGGTTCGACGATTGTTCTCCAAACTGGTATCTGCATCACTACCTAATTGAATGGACAATTGACGAATATGACTGATTAGCTTGTGCTGGCTGCCGACAAAACGATTGAAGCTACTTGCCAGTTTACCCACTTCATCGTCATTATTAATTTCAATTCGACGAGTGAGATCGCCATTACCATCAGCAATGTTTTCCAATGCTAGGCCGACATGGGTAAGGGGTTTTAACTGGCGGCTGATCAGAACATAAATCACAGCAACGCTGAATAGTAGTACAGATAGAGCAATGAGTAATTCTGTTACTAGCATATGCTGTAGTGGCATTTCTAGTGCGGATTTGTCCAATACAAATAATAGTTGCCAGTCTTCACCGGGAATAGCTTCTGCCCATATCAATTTGTCAGCGTTTTCACTGTCTAAGTGCAGTGATAAAAAGGTCTGTTGCTGTCGACTGGCTTCCAGTAAGTGATGAGATAAATTGTTATCAATTTCACTAACTGGCAGCATGGTTTTAGCGGCATCTTTATACGCAATTACGGTACCATCATTTTGCATTAAAATAGCAAAACCTGCGGCGGGTAATTTCATATTCACAATATTTTGAATAATACTATCAATCGCGACATCGGCCCCGACAACACCATGGGTAATAGGTTGAGCAATGGTTATCACCAAACAATGGTTACTTTTTCCCATATAGGGGTTGGTCACAATTTGTTTTTGTTGTTGTTCGGCTTGCTGATACCAGGGGCGATTGCGGGGATCATAATTGGCATATTTAACACTTGGATTTGAGTTAGTTATTTGACCATCTTTTTGTCCGTAATAAGTCATTTGAAATTGACCGGAGATTTTGGCTTGTCTCAGGCTGGAGAGTAGGTTTTGATTAGAGATTGATTCTGCTAACCCCGAGACAACATTTCGGTGAGAGAGCAACCAAGAAGTGATCTGTTGAGCTTGAAGATTTCCCAATCGTTGAATTTGATTAAAGCTGTTTTTAATTAATTGCTGTTTTTGACTGTGATAGCCATTCCATGACAATAATAAAATGATTAAGCATAGAGCTAATGTCACAGGGAGTAATATTTTTTGTTTAAGGGATAGAGTGGACATATTTTATTTCAACTTTTAGATATACAAGGGATTGATAATGGTGTTCTTATTGGTTAAGTGAAAATTCATTTATATCAATTAGATAGTCTCACAAAACATCTAGTGGTTGAATGGGGTATAGTGGAAAAGTCATAGCCCTTTTATTTGTTTTTAGCGCATTAAAAATAATATTTAATAATTGTTGAATAGAGTGTAATTAAATTGTTTGTTAAACAAAGCTATTTTATTTTTAGCAATATAAATACAGCAAAAATAAAGGCGCCAATAGGCACCTTTATTTACAGGGAAAATGCTTAATTTAAAACTACAGTTTAAAAGTCGCAACCTGGGTAGATAGTAATTCAGCCCGTTGTTTCAGATTTCGGGCTTGTTCAAGTCCTTGTATTGCAGTCGTGGAAATCTCATCAGTTACATCTTTGATGGCCACAGTATTTTGGGTGATTTCACCCGTAACTTGGGTTTGCTCCTCTGCAGCAGTAGCAATTTGTCCAGCCATATCTGAGATTAGCGCAATGGCAGAGGTGATCTCCTCCAAGGCTTCCACTGCGGCGGTAGCATCCGTTACGCTTAGTTTGGCCAGCGACTGACTCGCTTGCATCATCTCGACAGCTCCGGCGGTAGTGCTTTGCAGAGTCTCAATCGTGCTATGGATTTCCTTAGTAGATTCCTGCGTACGATAAGACAATACCCGTACTTCATCTGCAACTACGGCAAAACCACGCCCTTGCTCTCCGGCTCGAGCTGCTTCAATTGCTGCATTTAGAGCTAACAAATTGGTTTGTTCTGCAATGCCCTGAATGGTAGTTAATACACCACTGATATCCTGAGCATGCTGATGTAGTTCGGCAATAACACTAGTTGCTTGCTCCACTTCATCAGCGAGAGAGGTAATTGACTGACGGCTTTTTTCCACTAAAGCTTTACCTTGCTGGCTGTTTAAGGAAGATTCTTCCGCTGCAGTGGCTGCTTGCTCAGCATTTTGGGCAATTTCCTGTGTGGCTGACGTCATTTCCGTAACTGCCGTTGCCACCATATTGACTTCCTGTTGTTGCCGTTGCAGTTCATCACTCGATGTTTGGTTACGATTCAGACTTAGGTCTGCTTCCGCATCGAGTTCACCAGCCATCTGGCGGATATGACCGATTAATTCATGTTGGCTACTGACAAAACGGTTAAAGCTATCAGCTAAATGTCCCACCTCATCTTGAGTATCCACTTCAATTCGACGGGTTAAATCACCGCTGCCATCAGCGATATTTTCTAGCGCTAGGCTAACGTGAATAAGAGGTTTTAACAGTTTGCTGATCAGAAAATATATCGCTGGAATACTTACCAATAAAGCTAGGAACGCGATCAGTAATTGGCTGAACAGCATATGCTGTAATGGTGCTTCCAGTGTAGATTTGTCCAATACCATGAGTAATTGCCAATCTTCTCCGGGAATGGCTTCGGCCCATACGAGTTTATCTGCACGCTCACTGTCTAAATGCAATGGTAAAAATGTCTGTCGTTTTAAACTGGCCTGTACTAGGTGGTTTGATAAGTTATTATCGATCTCATTAACCGGCGACATCGTTTTATTCGCATCTCGGTAGGCAATTACGGTGCCATCGCTTTGGATCAGAATGGCAAAGCCATTGGCCGGTAATTCCATATCAACAACATTTTTGACAATCTTATCAATGGCCAAATCAGCCCCTACCACGCCATTAGCAATAGGTTGGGCGATGGTAATCACTGTCTTACCATAAGCCATATCAATATAAGGCTTGGTAATAATTTGTTTTTGGGCTTTTTCCGCATCTTTGTACCAGATACGGGTACGAGGATCATAACCGGTATAATCTACTTCTCGGTTCGAGCTGGTCATTTGACCATTATTTTCCCCGAAGAAGGCCATCTGGAAGCGTCCTGAGACTTTAGCTTGTTGTAGACTATTGAGAAGGCTCGTATTTACAGCACCTGCTAGACCATTGACGGCATCGCGACGGGAATGGAGCCAACTACTAATTTCTTCCGCCTGCAATTTACCCAGACGCTGTACCTGATTCAGACTGGTTTGCATTAATTGTTGTTTCTGGCTCTGATAGCTACGCCAGGATAACAATGCAATCACGAGAAATAGCGCCAATAGCACTGATGCAATAATTTTTTGTTTTAACGAAAGGGAGTTCATATTATGTGTTTCATTTTCGGTTCAAAGGAAAATAAAAATACTGCTGAGGATTGTTTGCAGGGATAAAATCTTTCCCCATTAATAACAATCTTCCTCCCTGATGCCCAGTCGAGTATCTCCTGCGAGATAATCGCATATTCAATTGAAAACAGAAAATAGAATATGTATGGATAATGCATACAAATTGAATATTTAGCGATTTATTTTTGGCAACATTCTGATTGTTAAAGTGATATTTAATTACATATCCTTGGGTTGCATTGCTTGTTTTTTGTGCTTTATGAATTTTAGTTGCGAGAAAAATCAGCAAGTGACATTGATTATTTGTGCTACATGCAATTAATTTAATTAGCATTTCAATCTAATAGTGTTTCTTTGCAAACCATACCGTTACATTTGTTGTAGTCTAAGTCCCATTTATGAGATTTATTCCCAAATTTATTTTGCTCATCTACATCATATTGTTTTTCATGAATAAAGCTTAATAGCCGATAACATTGGAGTTTTGCAGTATGACATGGTTTTTCAGATTGACGGCCTGGGTCGCATTGACCTTGTGTTTACCTCTACAGGCTGCCGAAATTAATCGAATAATTGTTTTTGGTGATAGTCTCTCTGATACTGGCAAGATGTATCATAAAATGAAGGGCTATCTACCATCCAGCCCGCCATATTTTGAAGGTCGATTTTCTAACGGTCCAGTTTGGACAGATTTAATCGGCAGTAACCTAGAAAAAAATATTCCATTGATCAATGAAGCTGAGGGGGGCGCGACGGCTGTTAATTATCATGCTCTGAGTTCTCATCCTCAATATAAAGTGATTAATCATTTGGGTTTTGAAATTGATCAGTTTGAAAAACATAATCATTTTACAGGTAGTGATCTAGTCGTTATTTGGATGGGAGCGAATGACTATTTGGCCTATCGCTGGAATAGTGAAAAAGATGCTGAACAGGTTATGTCATCACTATTTACTCAGATTGCCAGATTATCAGTACAGGGTGTTAACCATATTATGTTAGTGAACCTCCCCGATCTAGGGACATCGCCTCAAGCCGTTGAAGCGGGTATTGTTCGTGAGGAAAGTCATATTGCGCAGTATCATAATCGTCGGCTCAGTGAGGTAGTGGCTACCTTGTATAATCCTGAAAAAGTGAAGGTATTTGATATTGCCTCACAATTTAATGACATTATGCTGTCGCCTCAGGATTATGGTTTACAAGATGTGACGACACCTTGTTATGACGGTGGTTACTGGTGGAAACCATTTTCCAGTTATGGCGCCGTACTTGAGAATGCGGAACAGATTAAGCGGGATGCGATTAATAACAACCCGCTATTGGCCCAAGCCTCTGTTGATACTGCTGCTAACTTTGCCAGCTCATTTTCACCAGTAACCTGTCAGGGACACTTATTCTGGGATAAAGTGCACCCCACTTTTGATGTGCATCGCATTATTGCTGCGCGGATGGCTGGTTTTATCAATCAGCAATATCTGCAGCAATAATTAGCATATTCAGATAAAAGCGGTGAAATTTTAGTTGTTTTTATCAAATAGGCCATGGCCGGATGTCAGCAGCATGGAAACCAGTTTGTCATTATCCAGCGGCTCTCCGGCCATAATACTGGCGAGGATTTCACTACCAAACAGTTGGGGTGACAGTACAACATCAGCCTTAACCTGCCTGATCTTATTCATATTTTTTGCATCATTGACCGTGAGCACGGTTTGAGTGCTGGGGCTAAGATCTTTGGCAGACAGCACAATAAAGGCATTGGTGGCATCATCATCAGTTAGCGCGAGTAAGGCTCGGCATTGATTGATCCCGGCCTGCTCCAACAAAGCATTATCAGTACAGTCCCCAGAAAGGATATCCAGAGTGGTTCCGGCACGTTGTTCGATCTGAGCAAAATTATCTTCAGGCTCGCTGGTTAAAATAGTGACATGAAAGCCACGATTCAGCAGTTGGGAGATGGTACCCAATGCCATGACAGACGTGCCGCAGATAATAAAATGATCTTTTCGGTTCATCTTCTGCTGATTTCCTTTAAGAAGTTTGTTTAATCCACCACTGATAAGCGGACCAAAGACAGTGGTCAAAGAAGTCGCAAACACAGTAATGCCTGCAACAATGACCGAAACAGTAAATAGTCTGGCAGGTTCAGTCATGGGAATAATGTCGCCATAACCGACAGTGGTCATCGTGACGATAGAAAAATAAAATGCCGTCATCAAATCATTGATGGCCGGATGAAATCCACTGCCGAAATACAGCGCGCCATAGGTGGAATAAATCAGTAATACGGTAAAACTGATAAAGGCAAAAATACCACCTGCGGTGGCACTGGAGCGGTTAAAGTCTTTGCTCAGTAGTAGCAGAATCAGCAATGTCGTTAGACATAGCGTAATACTGTGGGTCATTTGCGGGTAAAAATGCCAGGTAAAGACCAAGGTGATCAGCAACAGCACAATACTGACCGCCCAAGCGATACGAGCCCGGAATAGTAGCCCGAAGGCATTGAGCATCAAAAACAGGCCAAGCAAAAACCAAGGCCCATTGGCCATACTGGCCCAGTTCATATCGGTAAAGCTGTCAATATGAAATAAGCTGAGCAGGTTGACCGACATGCCCCAGACAGTCTTAAAAATCACCAGACCATTAAGAAAAACCGCTAGTGCGGCTAGGCAGTGGCGCAGCTCCAACCAGAGGCTGAGGCTTTTTTGCCAGAGACGGGATGTTAAAAACAAAACAGGCATCCACCAATAAAACAGATACACAGTATAGGGAAAAACACCAGTGAAACACCAATCAGTACTGTCCTTGGGTGATTTTCTTCAGGGGAATGATGGAATCGCGGCTCATTACCTGCGTGATAACTAACCTTGTTATTGCTTCACTAATAACAGCTGGCTTGCTGTTGGGAGAATCCAAGAAGTCCCCCTCAACTTGTGATGATTTCTTCTGCTACAGATAACTTTCTTTTTCATTTAATCCATGATTACAGCGCAATATCACGTTAACGAGTGTGTGGGCGCTTACATGTGGCTAGTTTGATAAATAGAAGATGAACTCACAGGCGGATGAAGCACATTAACACCGTCACATTGATGGCCATGATTTATCAGTCAGCAGTGATGTTGGGCAATTTTTACTGTCTTTTTCCTTGGCGCAGTGTTTTGGGCGCCTTCCTACTGGGTTATTGGCTCATCAGGCAGCGTAACGGCATATCAAAGCCTCTGTCTGGAATAAAGGATCCTCAAATCGCTGAAAAAACAAACTTGAAAGGTCAATGACCCTAGCGCTGAAACCATGATTATTTCCTGTTTCAGAGAAAAGTGAAAACCTGCATTTAGCGGCCTTAATGGCAGATTTACCGCAATTTCCCCTGTTTATCCTCTCTTACGGCTTTTTAGGGATCGAAAAAATTCTTAAATAGAACTAAAAAAACCGCTTTTACAAATATCAAAATTATGATTTTAAAGGTTTTTTTGTTTTCAGCTTTTTAGGTGTTTGAAACATAGTCCGAATGCGCCGCACTCCCCGTTTTTCTTGCTCCCGATATGAAGAATACGCCTTGCTCAAGTGTATATGTCGTTCAGTGAACTGTCGGGTTTAGTGACATAACAACGAAAAGATAATGTAGGAGTGAATGATGAAACATTGGAAAAACAAAACGGCGCTGGGCGTGTTGTTTTGTCTTGGCACGGTAGCCAGTGCAACTTCCTGGGCGGCACCGAAAGCTGGCGATCCAGGCTATGGTAACCATCAGATGGGCAAATCAGCTCAAGCTGTGATTGCCAATCCAGATCTGACTGAAGAAAGCAAAGGTATTAAAACGCTGCAGGACTATATCGTACAGGAAAAAGAACTATTCGATTTCCTGTTCCAGAATCACCCTGTTTTCAAATATGAAGAGCAAAATCGTCTGTTGGGTACTTATCTCATCTCTGACCGTGCTGCTGAATATCTGGATGAAGGTAACAGTGGTAAATACTCTAAGCACCACGGTCGCCCAATGGCCATTCAGTACCGTTTAGGTGAAAAATCCATTCTGGATTTCCCTAATAAGTTTGTTGGTCCTGAAAAATGTGGTGAGTGTCACGCTGCTCAGTATGAAAAATGGCGCCGTAGCCGTCACGCCCAGACAGTCCGTTTCCCAGGTGAACATCCTGAGGTAGACAATGATCTGGAAAAGACCATGTACAACACCAAAGATACCTCAATCTTACCTGACGGTATCACCCCTGATGCGATTTTCGCCACCATTGGTACCCCACGGACCAAGTACGGTTATATGGATAGCTGGCTGGTACGGGGTTCTTACCACGTACGTGATGGTTTGCTCAAAGACGGTACCGGTACTCTGGTCGCGGGTGCTAACCAGTTCTCCCGTGGTTGGGCTGAGTGGTTGACCCCTGAAAAAGCTAAAGAAATTCAGAAGGTGATCCCAAGTTTCCCAACGACTTTGGAAGAGATTGGTCTGTCCGGTTCTCACCAGTGGGGGATGAGCTCTTACGGTGCTAAATACGAGAAAGAATTCCTGTTCCAGCCTGCGTCTTCTTACTGTGAGGTGTGCCATACCTTCAAGTTTGACTTTAAGACCAAAGATGAGTTCTTCGCCGCACTGGGTAACCCAGAAGAATTGCGTAAGCACACTATCTCAAAAGGTATTACCTGCGAAGAGTGTCACGGCGCCGGTGGTCACTTGGACGGCGGTATCGGTGGCGGCATGCCATCTAACTGTGAACGTTGTCACCAGCGCTTTAACTTTATTGAAGAGCTAGCTGATACCGAGCAGGGTAAGCAGAAGTTGGAATATGCCTTTAATGTGAAGATGAAGTCTTCTTGCCCATCATGCGGTACTGAAGGTTCTCAGATGTTCTCATCTGCACACTATGACAAGGGGATGCGTTGTTCTACCTGTCACGACCCACACGAAGTGACCGGTAACGATTGGCAGTCAAACTTCACCAAGCCTGCGATGAAGAAAGACTGTCAGGATTGTCACGAGCCACAGCGAATCATTGCTGAAAATAGCAAGACGCACAGCGACCAAACTTGTCAGTCCTGTCACATGCCAAACACCGGTTCTTGTGAAAACTTCACTGGTATGCAGTTCCCTGATATGGCTGGTTTCGATGCCGTACGCCGGAGCCACGTGTGGAAGATTGATGTTCACCCAGAGCGCAAGATGCTGAACCCACCAGAAGGCAAGCCGCGTGATGCAGCGGTTAAAGGCTGGACTGTGGCGAAGGATGAAGACGGTCACCACTACCTCGACCTGATGTGGACCTGTGCGCGTACCTCACCATCTGATGCTGACGTAGTAGAGAACAAAGGCTGTCACAGCCCATTCCAGTCTGAACTGGAGAAAGGTCTGCACTATGAAGATCAGCTGGAAATCTACGGTGAAGTACAGAAGTGGCAGAAGCCAGTGAAAGATACCTTCGTTCAAGTTGAACAGGCGATTGAGCGTATCGATCAGCTGCTGGAAGTGACCAAGCTGACCACTGAGCAGAAGACCGAAGTCTACATGCTGACTGAAAAAGCTCAGGAAGCACTGGATCTGGTGAAGGCTGACGGCTCTTGGGGTGTTCATGGTCCGCGCTACACCAAGAAGCGTCTGGATGCTGCACTGACTTATGTTACCCAGGCTCAGTCCATCATTGATGGCTCTTTGACCGCCAAGAAGTAAGTCGCAAGGCACTTGCCGGGATGATCCCGGTAAGTCCTTCAACATCAGCCCCGGGGCCTTGCCCGGGGCTACATGGGAAAGATGATGAAGAAGTTAATCACACAGTTTGTAATTTCATTAGCGCTATTAAGCGGTTCAGGCGCGGCATTAGCGGGTGGGGGTGAAGAGATGTCACCGGCAGTGCGCCACGATATCAACCCTAAATATGTCAGCTTGACAGAAGGAGAGATGCTTTATAAGCGCGGTGATGTTTATTTTTTTGACGTAAATACGCTCGAGATCTGGGCTGAGGGATATATCCCGGGAGCGGTTTTTTTCAATGTACAGAATTGGAGAGAGTTACTTCCAAAGAATAAAGACGCCGAAATGGTGTTCTATTGTGCCAACCGTCTGTGTACTGCCAGTGCGGTGGCCGCCCGGGAAGTAATGAAGCTGGGATACACCCATGTGATGCAGATGCCTGATGGTATCTATGGCTGGCGTATGTCTGGCAGACCCTTTGAAAGACCTTAACCTTTACCCGGTCGGCGCGCCTTTCCCTGCACCTGGCGGCGTCGGCCAACCCTATGCCCACTGTAATAAAGAGAATTTGCTGATGAAAATGTTCAAAAAAACCTTCCTCGCTACCGGTATTGCCCTGCTGATGAGCACCACTGTTGGGGCGGTTGAACTCAAATCGGATCAAGACCGTGAGTCCTATGCCCTGGGATCGTCCGTGGGCAAGTATATGTCCAACCAAATCTATAACCAGCTGGAACTGGGCGCAGAGATCAATATGGACAATGTGGTGGCCGGCTTTGTTGATGCGCTGAAAAACAAGTCAGAAATCAGTGAAGAAGATGTGGTGACCCTGCTGAATCAACGATTGGAGTTTTTGAACGGCAAGCGCGATATGTTGGTGGCCAAGCAACAAGCGGAAAATAAAGTCGCTGGCGAAGCTTTCCTGATTGAAAACAAGCTAAAAGATGGCGTGACTGTAACTGAGTCTGGCTTGCAATACGAAGTACTGACCATGGGCAGCGGCAACAAGCCAAAAGCGGAAGATGTGGTGACAGTGAACTTCGTCGGTAAGTTGATTGACGGCACTGAGTTTGAATCCACTTACAGCCAGAACAAGCCTGCCCGTGTTGCACTGATGACCCTGATTGAAGGTTGGCAAGAAGGTCTGCAGCTGATGCCGGCTGGCTCAACATTCCGCTTTACCGTGCCTGCCGCGCTGGCCTATGGCAAAGAGGGCGCAGGCGCTGTACCACCAGAGTCTACCTTGGTGTTTGATATCGAGCTGGTCAAAGTGGAAGTGCAGAAAGACAAAGTGCCCACCATGGGCAGTATGGGCGGCATGATGTCCGCACATTAACCGAATGCAGGGTGGGAGCTGAAATGATGGAACTGGCCGGAGTAATGGCATGTGTGTTGGGCAGTGTGGTGCTGCTGCTGTGGGGGCATCACTGTTGTTTTCAGCGCCGCAGCCTGGCCACGGCTGCCGCTCAGACCGTCAGGGCTTCCACCCCGCAATTTATCCCTGTGTTGCTCAGTGCCTTCGTGGTGGTACTGAGTGTGGTGATATACAGCACGACTGGCCGTTTCAGCGACTGGAACAGTGGCCGGGTTGATGAAAATATCGATTATCTGTTGGCTGCGGATATCACCAAGGGACGTCAGGCGTTAGAACAAACGCCAGATGATGAGATTGCATTACTGAATTTAGCCCAATCTTATGCCGCAGGTGGCATGTATGCCGATGCGGTGACAACGCTGGAGCAACTGCTGCAGTTGACTGGTGAAGATGCTGAACTGCTGGGGATGCAGGCAACAGCCATGTATTACCGGGATGAGCGCACCATTGCGCCACAGACAGGCATCATCATTGGCCGTGCCTTAGCGTTGCATCGGGAAGAGTTACAGACCCGTTTGCTGCTGGCCACAGATGCTTATCTGAAAGGAGAGTACGCCAAAGCAATTGAACACTGGCAAATTCTGCTAGAAAACCGCCAGCAGCCAGTAAATAGAACGGCTATCAATAATGCGATTTTAAAAGCGCAGAACAAACTGAACCCGCAGGGCTGACGCCTGCTTGAACCCCGGGACTTCCCGACAGAGCCCCGGCGTTATCCGACAACACTGAAGCGACAAGAAAAAGAATAGACATCGGCCAAGCCGATAGATGGAGGATGTTTGTGAGTGAAAATCTAGAGAGACGGCGGTTTCTTAAAGGGGTTGGCGCCTGTTCTCTACTGATGGCACCTCTGGGTTGCACATCAGTGAAAGAGGACAGTGAGGCGGGTTACAAACCTCATTACGTAATGGTGTTCGATCAGAACAAATGTGTGGGCTGTGGCGAGTGTAAGCTGGCCTGTAATCAGGCCAATGATTTGCCGGAAGGCGTTTCTAAAGTGCTGTTAGAGCAGCAGTCAGGTCGGGTGGAAGGTCAGCCTTGTCCGCACTGTGGCAAAATGCAGTGTGACTGTGAACGTAAGTTCGTGCGTGTGTCTTGCCAGCAGTGTAAAAACGCCCCTTGTGTGGCGGTGTGCCCAACTGGTGCGGCCCATAAAGATCCCAAAACTGGCATTGTCACTATGGATGATTCCAAGTGTGCGGGATGTAAATATTGCATCGGCGCTTGTCCGTACAATGCGCGCTTTATCAATGCGAAGACAGATGTTGCCGACAACTGTGATTTCTGTCTGGAAGGTAAATTGGCTAAAGGCGAGTTGCCAGCTTGTGTGCAGGCCTGCCGCTATGATGCGCTGGTATTTGGTGATGCCAATGACCCGAACTCCTTTGTTAGCCGCCTGTTGGCCGTGAAGGACTCGGTGCGTATTAAAGCGCATATGGGCACAGAACCCAGCCTGCGTTATATCCCAATCGTGAAACTGGGGGTTTAAGCTATGGACGGTACTATTGAGTTCACTATGGGCCTGTCTGAAGGGGTCGCCTGGCCTTGGCCTATCGCAGTATATCTGTTTTTCGCCGGTATCTCTGGCGGTGCGCTGACCCTGGCGTTGTGCCTGCGTTTCTTCAAGGGCCAGACAGAAAATACCCCATTTTTAAAGGCAGCCTCTTTGGTGTCTTTGGTGACCATCGCTCTGGGGATGATTTGTCTGGTATTTGACCTGACAAATCCGCTGTTCTTCTGGCGAATTTTGGTGTTCTACAACCTGAATTCCGTGATGAGCATCGGGGTTATTGCCCTGTCACTGTACATTCCGCTGGTGGCATTGGTGACCCTGTTTGCGCTGGAAGAAGAAGTCCGCAGTATCAAGCAACTGGCTTTCTTGGTACCGGTTATCGACGCCCTGCGCCGTTTCCGTCGCCCAGCTGAGCAGTTAACCCTGGTACTGGCACTGTCAGTGTGTGCTTATACCGGCTTCCTGATTTCCGCCCTGATCCGCTTCCCGCTGATTAACACTTCAGTGTTGCCAGCGCTGTTTGTGGCTTCTGGTTTGTCTGCCGGTGGTGCAGCAGCAAAGATGTTGGCGGTGGGGTTATTCCGGGAAAATCTGCACAGCGCAGAAATGAAGCTGCTACACGGCGCCGAATGGCCAATCATGTTCTTTGAAGCCCTATTCATCTTTATGATTGCGGTTTCCTTGATGACGGGTAACGCTGGTGGGCAACTGGCATTTGCTGCGTTCCATGAAGGCACATGGGCCACCTTGTTCTGGGTTGGTGTCGTCGGTATCGGTTTTGCCGGTCCGCTGCTATTGAACTTTGCTACCGGCAAAACCTTCAGCCACTCAGCCAAGGCGTTCTATCTGTCAGGTATTTGTGCTGTCAGCGGCATGATGTGTCTGCGTTTGTTTATCCTGTACGCGGGGCAGCATTACGCCATTTAAGTGTCATATGCAGTCTAACTGCTAACTCCTGTATGGGCTGGATTGTCCCCGTTACCGGCCCATACAGTCTTCCTTTATATGCTTACCGGCTAGGCCGGAACCCAACGGGAGATAAGGGAAACACAATGAAAAAACTTCTGCCTCTGATGCTGTTGCCGTTTATCTGGGCCTGTGGTGAAAGTAGTGCTGATGAAAAGTCCCATGCGCCTGTGGCGATAGATGCACATGATCGTTGTCATATCTGCGGCATGATGATCACTAAATACCCGGGGCCTAAAGGTGAACTGATCCTGAAAAATACTGAATCAGTGCCTAAGTTTTGTTCCAGCCGGGATATGTTCAATTTTGCTTTGCAGGCAGAAAACCAACGGCAAATTCAGGCTTACTATGTGCATGATGCGGGTAAAACAGATTGGGCTAAGCCAGATGACAGTGCCTTTATTGACGCTAAAACCGCTTATTATGTGTATGCACCTCAGAAAAAAGCGGTAATGGGACCTGCTGTCGCCCCTTTCTCATCGCTGGAAGCTGCTGAAAAGTTTGCTGCAGAGTATGGTGGTCGGGTGATGAAGTTTGATGATATAACCTTATCCTTATTATCTCAGAAAAACTAATTGATGTAGTGCTGATACTAATTAATACAGTTATTATGTATATATCAACATTTTAAAATAAAATGGATTAATTTTACTCTATTGATATTGATTAAGTGAACATGGCTTTAAAACTAAAAATTATTTAGTTTTTATTCTGGCTTTATTTCTGGGGTTATTTGAATCACAGCTAATTATCTGTAGAATTACAATTACAGATAACCATGGTGTTGATTTGTTAAATAACCCTTATTTGTTCAATCAGAATAATATTACGGGCCAGTCAATTGTTAAAATTAACGTCATATCTTCAACTTGATGAAGATTTAAATCTGCTGGTTGATTTACAAACCGGCACTGAAACGCCTTTAACCTTTTCTGAAGCGGCAGTGCTGGCTGCCTTGTTGCAGCAGTGCGATAAAGTCTTAGGTAAAGAAGTCTTGCTGGCTGCCGGCTGGCCGGATCGGGTGGTTGCCCCTACGTCCTTGACCCAATGCGTCAGTACGTTGCGTAAAAAGTTGCAGCCCTATGACGATATTCAATTAAATACTTTGGCGCGTCAGGGGTATCAACTGCAAATCAATGAACCTCAAGAGGAACTTGAGGTCACATCGACAGCCTCTTCGCTGCAAACGGATGCCAGTGAGGAAGCGCCCTCATCGAAACGTTTACCGATATTGCTGGCCTGCGTTGTGTTGTTAGTGCTACTGGCTATCGCAGCGGGCTATTACTGGCTAAATAGTGCTGATCGCTGGCAGCATGAAACCAGTATTCCCTTAAATATTGGTGGCCAAAAAGGCCAAGCGCAACTGATCTATCGGCTGGGTACTGACAGGCCTGCGCCTTGGCGTTGGCAGAAACATATTGCGCCAGAAAGTAATCACATAGCAGGGTTTGGCAATTTCAGTGCTTATGCCATGGCTGATAACGGCATTTATTCTTTGGCACTGTGCCCAGGGGGGGATTACCGTAACTGCAGTGGCAAGGGATTGATGAATATTGTTGCGGTAGATGACAAACCCGCCGGACTGGATATGACCAAGTTTCTTCCGCTAATGCAGGCGATGGAAAACCGGGTCAGTTATAACAAAATTATTATTCCTGAAGGCATGTGTAAAAAGTCTGATGTTAATGAACACAATTATCAGGCGGATGTTTATTTCCCCGTCGCAGGGAAATTGCTGGAACGCTATGACATTAACATGTCTCTGGTTTATGACACAGATAAATCTGGTAGTTTTTATTTCTCATCTTGTTTAACGGATCAAGACTGTTTAACAGCACCGATTAAATATACTTTCCGGGGCGATTTTACCCAGGATAAAACTAAAATTGGTGATTGGCAGGTGGATGCATTCCATATTCAGGTGAAATGTAAAAACCTCTACAATCCAGAAATGATTAATCCATCTGCGGCGTATTTTTTCCGAAATATTCGTAAAGATGATATTCAAGATGATCAGCTAACCTTCTATCGTTTGTACCAAAATGAGGCCAGTGCTATTTGGATTATTCCGCGGATGGGCAATATTGTTGTGTGGACGAAATACCAAAAAGTAGGTTTATAGCCACAGATGTCCTCTGTCTTGCTTGGATATAGTAAGAAAAAAGCCGCACCAAGGTAGCGTGCGGCAACCACGTTTGAGTGGAGAGAAGTAATGCGTGCTTATCTAGTTAAGGTCGGCCAGACAGGATAAAACAGAGGGACACCATCATTGACCGGGCCATCGAATGTGAGCAGAAATTGCTGAACTTCATCACTGAGCAAAAAATCTGCCAACGCTTTAGCTCCGGCGCTATTCACATCAGAATGACGGGCGGGATTGGCTTCCATCACAATATAGGGGCGACGCATGGTGGGATCGCTGTCTACTAGCATTTCCATTTGCGGATCGGCATGCCATTTACCCAGTAATACTGGCATGCGTCCGGTAATGATATAGGCATTTTTTGCCGCCACCTGTGTCATTAATTGTCGGCCACCGGGCAGATCATCCTGTAGCACCCACGCACCTTGTGGCTTGATGCCCGCCTGATGCCACAGGTTATGCCCGAGCTCTCGGGGACCTATCCCACGAAAATCAATCCAGTTACTGCGCGTCGCCGCGATGCGTTTTACAGCTTCAATGCCGCTGGTGAGTCCACGGATATGGGCCGGATCACTCTTGGGACCCCAGATAACCAAATCGTTACGGGTCCAAGGGCGCATATTGATGCCATAGCCGTCGGCAACCAAATCTGTGGTGATATCCCCTGAATGCATGGTGAGTAAATCAACTTGGCCCATTCGTAGACTGGTTGCCAGTTGGGGGCGGATACCGAATTTAACGGTTTTAACTTGATAACCAGTACGCGCTTCAAAACGGCGGACAATTTCGGGCCACAGCCCGCTATACACCATACCGCCAATAACGGCTGCTCGGACCGTATCGTTATTCGGCTCTGCTTCTGGCTCTGTCAACGAATTGTGATTAGCGCAGCCACTTAGTGTCGCCAGCAACAGCAAAATAGTTAATGCTTTATTATTTTTCATCAGAGATATCATGCTAACGGTATTCCTAAACTAAGAATCAGGAGTACAGCGGGTTACAATGAGAGATAACGTTATAAAACAATTAATTGTAACTATTTCAACAAAATGTTATCCCGGCTTTTGCAATGAACTTGTGAGAGATCACGAAGAAAATCCGGTAAACTCCAATAGTTATGTAAAGTCAGCTACTGTCGCAGACAAAATGTCTTCATTTGTATCAATGTCAAAGGCTTATGGACAAAATGACTCGTCAATATTTTGACTTGGTTGGCTGTCAGGTATTGGTATAGCACTAGGGGCTGTTGATGTTTCGTGATTAAATTTTGTTCGAGATAAAAGCGTTTTAATCGCGGCGAGTGGTTTGTCGCCTAGTTATTCTAAGCAAGAACCGCTCAACAAAGCGTAAAACGCTTTTAGCCGAACCCTGCGGGCAGCGTTTGAGGCTCCTTTCTACTGCGTTATCAGCTTATCAGGTAGCGCAACTACCTATCAAAGCCTCTGCCTTGTATAAAGCATCCTCAAATCGCTGCAAAAACAAACTTGAAAGGTCAACAGACCCTAGGGTCTGTTGACCTTTCGTGATTAAATTTTGTTCGAGACAAAAGCGTTTTAATCGCGGCGAGTGGTTTGTCGCCTAGTTATTCTAAGCAAGAACCGCTCAACAAAGAGTAAAACGCTTTTAGCCGAACCCTTCGGGCAGCGTTTGAGGCGCCTTTCTACTGCGTTATCGGCTTATCAGGTAGCGCAACTACCTATCAAAGCCTCTGCCTTGTATAAAGCATCCTCAAATCGCTGCAAAAACAAACTTGAAAGGTCAACAGACCCTAGCATAAATAAGAGTGGATAGAGATAAGAATGCTAACTGTATTATCCGCAAGGGACGGGGTAAGTCTTGCAACCCTTAACCTGCTCAATTTTGCCGAGCCACCATTTGCCAGTTATGAATATGACAATATTTACAGTCAACTACAGTGGCAACGTAAATGTCAGTGGATTTGCGACTACTTAACACTTTATCGCCCTGATGTGATTGCCTTTCAGGAAGTCTTTAGCCCAGTAGCGCTACAGGCATTGTTGGCCTCCCAAGGGTGGATGCATTTTACTGTGGTGCAGCAGCCATTATTGCGCGATGACTATATTTTTCATCGGCCAGTGAATGCGATTGCCAGTCGTTATCCCATAACACACTCTGCCGCGGTTACCGTTGATCCTCAACTTATCTTGGCTTTGGGTGGTGCGGCGGATTTTGCTTTTAGTCGCGCGCCGATATGGTGTCAGATCCAGCTGCCACATATTGGTTTATTGGACTGTTATGTGGTGCATTTTAAATCCCGTCGACCGGATTTAGCGCCAGACGTATTGCCAGGCGATACAGACGCATTAGCATCGGCAATGTTGCATCAGGCGTTAGGGCGCGCCGCCTCCGCGACGCAGCGTTCGCTAGAAGCCGCAGCCTTACTGCAGGCCATTACAGACCGGCGGCAACGCTCGGGTCTGCCGGTAGCGCTATTAGGGGATTTTAATGACGAACTGACATCAACTGCATTAGCCGTGCTGGACAGTGGGTTGCCGCAATTGCGACCAAGTGGTCATCGGCCGGTGGCACCGGGATTGGATTATTATGGCCTGAGAAATAGTTTTGCCCTGCATCAGGTACTCAATCCCGCTGCCCGGTCATTACCAACCCATTATTGGGGCGCTAAAGGCAGTGTACTGGATTATATTTTGTTGTCTGCCGAGTTTGATTCTGGGAGCCGTTTTAGTACCTGGGATGTGGTGGATTATCGTGTGTTTGACCGTCATTTGATGCGACCGGATTTTGCCTTGGACAGTCAGGCCAGTGATCATGCTCCTGTGCTGATACAGCTCAAAGCCAGAGGGTAAGGCCGGGTGAAGTAGGTTTCATCCTAGGTCAGTTCCTGCATCATCAAAACCCGCTAAGATATTGGCTACCGTGATATCACCGCTCCGGGCAGGAGGATACTCCCATGGGCACTTGGTTGGGTTGGGGACGGGCATTTGACCGTTATCTGCAGCAGAATCTTACTGTCAGGCAGATTTACCATTGTCACTGGCTATTGGCCTTATTGGTCATCAGCCAGATTATCAACAGTAATTTTATCCATATGACCCATGCCGGAGTGCTGCGCGGCGGCCTGTGGTCCGGGGTATTTCTTTGGCTACATATCGCCTTGGGGCTGATTGCGGCTTTAGTATTTATCATTATGCTGCAACAGATGCTGAGTCAGCAGGGATTACGGATGTTTTTCCCCTATCTGTATGGGGATACGCAAGCGCTGCAGCGTAATTGGCAGCAGATCCGCAATAAGCAGTTACCTGAGATGCTGCCGGGTGGCATTGCCAATATTGTGCAGGGATTAGGCATGGGCGCCATGTTATTGGTGCTGACGTCCGGGTTGTTGTGGTTAGTGTGCTGGCAGTGGGCGCCAGATGTTGCCAATGAACTGCGCCATTTGCATAAATCATTGACTGGATTAGTGGAACTGTATCTTTATGGCCACGGTGGTATGGCGATATTGCACTTTATTGCGACTCGACAACAGTATTTATCCCGTTAAGGTTGCTGGAAAACAAAAGTCAGCATAAAAACAAAGCCCGCATAAACAGCGGGCTTATTTATCTCGGCACTGGACTCACCCTAAAGGGGCGCACTTTATTTTGCCGTCAGGGATATCCTATTACGCCTGAGGCGTTTGCATTTTTGCCGAGGAAGGCTGGCTTCTACGGCGGTTGCGATGCTGGCTATTATCCCCATGATGATTGCGACTTGTTTTGGCTTGGCCATCGCTGCGTCGATCATTAGTGCGCTCACTGCGTTGGCTATCAGCATGAGTTCGCTGCTGGGTACCCGCCTGTTGTCCATGGCGTTGACTATTGGCGCGCTTATGGTTAGCACCTTTATCATCACCCTTGTTCCCATTGGTATGGGCACTATGTTGGGGGGCACGGCTGCGAGCTTGGTTGTTTGACTGACCATTACCTGCGGCACTGTTATGGCTGCGGCGACGACTTGGCTGCTGCCCATTAGTGTTAGCCTGACGAGAACGGTTATCCTGACCATCTTTGCTATTGCGACGCGGCGCAGTAGGCTCATCCATGACGGCAGCGAGTACTCTGTCATCTGCCTTGCGGCCGTGGCGGTTAGCTGCCTGATGGTCACGCTGCTGCGGGCGGCGGGGATTTTTCCCGTTTTCTTTGCTTGCTGGCTGACGCTGATTACGGCCATGATTATTTGGGCTGCTCAGTTCGGTTTGAGGCAGCGTTTTGCTCGGCTCAAAACCTGTGGTCATTTGCCGTTCGATGCGGCGACCAATCAGACGTTCAATATCCCGCAGTTGCTTACTTTCGTCATCTGAGACCAGTGATACCGCATGGCCGCTTGCGCCTGCCCGGCCAGTACGGCCAATACGGTGGACATAATCCTCTGGCACATTCGGTAGATCAAAGTTGACTACTTGAGGCAGTTGGTCGATATCCAGCCCGCGGGCGGCGATATCTGTTGCTACCATGACCCGCACCGCGCCGGATTTAAAGTTAGCCAGTGCCGCTGTACGGGCATTTTGGCTCTTATTGCCGTGAATAGCCGCCGCCGTGATGCCTTTACCATCTAAGTATTTGGCCAGACGGTTAGCGCCGTGTTTGGTGCGGGAGAATACCAGTACTTGCTGCCAATTATGTTGATTAATCAAATGAGTCAACAACGCTGATTTCTGGCTCTTATCCACGGGACAAATTGTCTGGCTGACGGTTTGGGCTGTGGTATTGCGTGGTGTCACTGAAATTTCGACCGGATCATTGACCAGCCCTTTTGCCAGCGCCCGGATATCATCACTGAAGGTTGCGGAAAACATCAAATTTTGCCGCTTGGCTGGCAGCAGTTTCAGAATGCGGCGGATATCATGAATAAATCCCATATCCAGCATGCGGTCCGCTTCATCCAGCACCAGTACTTCCAGTTTGTCAAAGCTCACCGCTTTCTGGGCGTGCAGATCCAGCAGTCGCCCAGGTGTGGCGACCAGAATATCCATCCCGCGCTTTAATGCTGCTAATTGCGGGTTAATGGAGACGCCGCCAAATACCACTGTGCTGCGCAGTTTCAGGTTGGCGCTGTATGCGGTGACATTATCACTGATCTGCGCGGCCAGTTCCCGGGTCGGGGTCAGGATCAGGGCGCGAACTTCACCGGCTGCAGGTCGCCGGCCATCTTTCAGCCGCTCTAATAATGGCAGGGTAAAACCGGCGGTTTTACCGGTACCGGTTTGGGCTGCCGCCATAACATCCCGGCCAGTAAGGACTGCGGGAATGGCTTGAGCCTGAATAGGTGATGGGGTTTGGTAGCCCTGAGCGGCTACTGCTTTAAGGATCGGGGCCGACAGGCCCAGGGAAGAAAAACTCATGTAGTACCGTTCTGTCGTTAAGAGGGGCCAACAGGCCAAAAGCCCGCAGGCGCTGGGCAGCTTACAGGATAGCGCCGTCTTTGGCTATGGTATAAGCAGGAGCAGGATGGATTTCACCCGTTTGTTCGCCGTTGGTTTTGGTGGGAATATTTTGATCTGCATCAATTTTTGTGAGTCCTATAACAAAAGCTCGGGAAAAGCGTTCGGGGCAGTTTATTCCCCAGCTAACTGCTGCGATACTGCCAGCCGTTGTCAGAATATGTGACCGGGATCCCATGGATAAATCACTAGAGAAACAATTAACCCTGTGGTTGAAGCAGCAAAAAGGGGCTTGTGGCCCTTATCTGTTGTTGGCCATGGGCTTAGGACTGCTAAATGGTGTGGCATTGATTGGCCAGGCATTTCTGGTGGCCAGCGTGCTACACGGCGTGATTATGCAGGCATTACCTGCCAGCCATTTTGCCTCTGAGTTGTGGCAACTGGGCGGCTTAATTGTATTGCGGGCATTATTGGCGTTCAGCCGTGAGCGGGTCAGTTTTCAGGCGGGACTACAACTACGCCAAACTTTGCGCCAAGCGGTATTGGATAAGCTGGAGCGTTTGGGGCCTGCGGTGATAAAAGGCAAACCGGCCGGTAGCTGGGCCAGTATTGTGCTGGAGCAAATAGAAGATCTGCAGGATTTTTATGCCAGATACCTGCCGCAGATGAGCCTGGCCGCCTTGATCCCTTTGATTATCCTTGCGGTGGTATTTCCGCTGAACTGGGCCGCCGGGACAATTTTGCTCGTGACTGCGCCCTTGATCCCGCTATTTATGATGTTAGTGGGCTGGGGTGCGGCGGATGCCAACCGGCGTAATTTCGCGGCCTTGTCCCGCCTGTCAGGCCATTTTATGGATCGACTGCAAGGGTTATCTACCCTCAAGCTGTTTAACCGGGAAGCTGCTGAGCTTGATACCATTGCGGCAGCATCAGAAGAGTTTCGCAGTCGCACTATGTCGGTACTGCGCATGGCCTTTTTAAGCTCGGCCGTGCTGGAGTTTTTTGCTGCGGTATCAATTGCGGTGCTGGCGGTATATTTTGGTTTTACCTACTTACATCATCTGGATTTCGGCCACTATGGCGTGCCCGTCACCCTCTTTACCGGCCTATTTGTGCTGATTATGGCGCCAGAGTTTTACCAACCACTGCGGGATATGGGCACCCACTATCACGCTAAGGCCCAAGCGATTGGCGCGGCCGAAGCTTTGATGACACTACTAAATCAACCTGAGCCGTTAGTGCAAGGGACGGAGGCGGTAAAGGCGTTGGATACTGGCCCTTTGACCGTCACAGCTAAGGATTTATGCGTGTTCAGCCCGGATGGCCAGCAGCTGCTGGGGCCGGTGAGTTTTTCCTTGCAGCCGGGGCGGCATCTCGCCTTGGTAGGGCCAAGTGGAGCGGGAAAAACCAGTTTGCTTAATGCGCTACTGGGGTTTTTACCTATCAGCGGCAGTTTAACCGTGAATGGTCAGGATTTTGCGACGGTGGATAAGACTTGGCTGCGGCAGCAGTTGGCTTGGTTAGGCCAGGAGCCACAGCTGTTTCACGCCAGTGTGCGGGACAATGTCACATTAGGGCAGCCACAGCTGGATGATGCGGCTGTCTATCAATTGTTGCAGCAGGCTTGTGTCGCGGATTTTATCCATCAGCAGCCACAAGGATTGGATTATATGATTGGCGAGCAAGGCGGTGGGGTGTCTGTGGGCCAGGCCCAGCGGATCGCCTTGGCAAGGGCGCTGGCACAGCAGGCTTCCCTGTATTTACTGGATGAGCCGACCGCCAGTCTCGATAGCCACAGTGAGCAGCTGGTGATGCAGGCGCTGGCCAAGGCTACGGAGCAGAAAACTTGTTTGATGATCACCCATAGACTCGACTGGTTGGCGCAAATGGATGACATCTTGGTGTTAGATGGCGGGCGCATTGTGCAGCAGGGCAGTTATCAGACGCTAGCCCGGACAGATGGGCTGTTTGCCCGACTGTTGGGGGAAAACCGACTCGATGAGGTGACGTTAACGTCTGCGTTGGATGACGCAGGGGCAAAGCCTGATGACGATAGCCACTCGAAGATCGGACAAGGAGATTTATGATGAGAGTGTTACTGCCTTTTATCCGTTTATTCAGTCGGCAGTGGCTGATGATGCTGGTGGGGATTGTGCTCAGTATTGTCACTCTGATCGCCGGTTTTGGCCTGTTGTCACTATCAGGCTGGTTTTTATCTGCCACCGCAGTTGCTGGTGTCACTTTGGTGTCAGCTCAGGCTTTTAACTTTTTTACCCCCGCAGGCGGAGTTCGTTTTTTATCCATAACCCGCACTGCCAGTCGTTATGGTGAGCGCTTAGCGACCCATGAAGCGACTTTTCAGCTACTGACATCCTTGCGGATCTGGGTCTGGCGGCGGTTGATGCCGCTGTCAGAAAAGGATTTGGCCGGAGTACGTTACGGTGACTTACTTAACCGCTTGGTGGCAGATATTGATACGCTGGATCACCTCTATCTGCGTTTGTTGACTCCGCTACTGGCATCACTGGTGATGACCGGCATACTGTATTTGTTTTTAGCTTGGTTTGATCCTCAGCTTGCTCGGGTGCTGTGTAGCGTACTCTTGTTGGCTTGCTTTATGTTGCCCGCGGTATTTTATTGGCTGGGTAAACAGCCGGGACGGGCAGTACTGGTACAGCGGCGGCGTTTTCGGATCCAGTTGCTGGAATATCTCCAGGGGCAAGGGGAGCTGACACTGTTTAATGCCCGCGGTCGTTATCGTGATGCACTGGAGCAGGTTAATAAGGCGTTTTTGCAAGCGCAGCAGTCAATGGCCACCATTACGGCGCTGAGTCAGGCCGCTTTAGTGTTAGTCAGCGGCGCGGCATTGCTGTTGATGCTGGTACTGGCCGCGTCCGGTGTTGGAAGCAACACGCCACCTGGTCCCATGTATGCCTTAGTGGTGTTTGCAGCGCTGGCCTGTGTTGAGATGTTGATGCCGCTGGCGGGATCATTTCAGCACCTTTCCGCCTGTGTGATGGCTGCTGAGCGGGTATCTGATGTGACTGATCGGCAACCGGGTATTGTCTTTCCTGTGACATCGACAGGCGATATTCGTACTGGTGCATTATCCGTGACAGGGCTGAGCTTTGCTTACCAAGCGGGGCAGCAGGTATTGTCGCAATTGGATCTTAATGTGCCAGCCGGTAAAAAAGTGGCCTTGTTAGGCCAGACCGGCAGTGGTAAATCCAGTTTGCTGAAGTTAATTACCCGTCAGTGGCAGGCTGACAGCGGCAGTATCTGTATTGATGGTAGGGAGATTGACAGTTACAGCCAGGAAGCTCTGCGCCGGGGCATTGCTGTGGTCAGCCAGCGGGTATATTTATTTGCCGGTACCCTGAGGGATAATTTGACCTTGGCATTACCGGCAGATGATGTGGATATGAATTGGAGTCAGATGACGCTGGCGCAGCGCAAAGCGGCGCGGACGCGGTTGGATATGCGCCTAAGTGCAGTATTACAGCAAGTAGGACTAGAGACTTTGTTGCAGGGGGATAAACCGCTGGATACCTGGCTAGGCGATGGCGGGCGTCAATTATCCGGTGGAGAACAACGCCGTATTGGTATTGCCCGGGTACTGCTGCATGATGCGCCCTTACTGCTGCTGGATGAACCCACTGAAGGGCTGGATAAGCGCACGGAAAGAGATATGCTGAATTTGCTGTTTGAGTTTGCGAAAGACCGCACTTTGCTGATGATTTCTCATCGCCTGACCGCCATGGCGCAGATGGATGAAATTCATTTGCTAGAGCAGGGGCGCATCAGTGCCTCTGGCACTCATACCGAATTGTTGGCAAAAAATACCGCTTATCAAAGCTTGTATCAGCGATTGAATATCAGCCAGTAAACACTTGAACCATTAGATAATGCCTGCAGTGTTAATGTTATCTGCGGGCATTGTTTAATGGTTAAGCTGGGCATGTTGATCTGTCGAAGACACATTCTTGTTGGCTCCCTTGAGACATCTTTGTGATAGGGCCGGATACATCTTCATCGTTATCCCGTTAACCCATTTATGGTTAAGTGTCACCAAGCGCAGAGAGTTGGCTGCATGCTGGGGAGAGGCTAATTAATGATAAAAAGTAAGTTGGCACTTACTTTTGTGTATGCTTTTTATCGGGATTGATAAAGCTAAGTATTTCAACTAGTTCTACTTTAGGGGATGTCCTTACTTTAGACCCTGTCTTAACTTGCTTTAGGCCATAGCCTGTGCTGTTTATTCCTCGCTTTAATGTTTTTACCACTTTGTAAAGCCGATATCAGGTGAAGAGTGGGATGAATAACGACAAGGCATTCATGGCGTTTTTTGCACTTGATCACTGATTTCAATAGCGTACTTTTGCACAATCTAGTTGTTGGCATATGCCAATAACTAGATAAATCCAACCGGTACCTATATATGGCCAGACCGAAAAAATGTCGTCACCTGAGTACCCATGTACCTTGTCGTATGTTTAAACCTAACGGCATTCCGGGGTGCACTCTGGATAAAATCCAGTTGCTAAGTGATGAGTTTGAGGCGCTGCACCTCGCTGATGTGCTGCAGTTACATCAGCAAGAAGCCGCTCAGCAGATGGGCGTTTCCCGTCAGACATTCGGTAATTTAATTGCCAGTGCTAGACAGAAGACCGCTACCGCGATTACCCAGGGACGGGCTTTGGCCCTACCACCACAGCCTGCTATGCAGGAGACGATTGCATTACCGGCCGCGCCGGAAAAATTACAGGACGCTGAAAAATGATTATTGCTGTGCCAATGAGTCGAAACCGTTTGGCTCGTCACTTTACTAAAGCGGGTCAAATTGCATTTTATGATGGTGATCATCAGTTATTAGCATTGCTGGATAACCCGGCTCAAGCCGGCGGGTGCGCTGCGAAAAAGGCCATGCTTAATCTGATTAAGGCCAAGGGTACTGATTTGGTGTTAGTGGATGAAATCGGTGAGCGCATGCTGGGTAAGCTGTTAGCGTGTGGCGCTGCGGTTAGCCGTTGTGATAGTCGGGCTGAATTGACAGCAGTTTTGGCAGATTGCCAGGCTGAAGAGCGATTGCTGACATCTGCATCCCAAGGTAGACCATCGTTAAATCATGCGAAAAAAGGGGGATGTGGTGGCGGTTGCGGTGGACACAGCCATAAAGCGGAGATTCAAACCAGTCTACTAAGTCCAGTTGGCATACCTCAAGCGGCTCCTATTACCGGCTTTAAAAAGTTGTAACAGGCTAGAATATCACTGTGTATTAGGCTCAAGTGCTCGAATAACATATTAATAAGGCGGCTATTTAGGCCGCCTTATTATATCGGTATCGATATAAAACTCAGGTAAGATTAGTCATCAAGTTCTTGGCTGCAACCATAAACAGACTTGGGTTCACCGAAGTTGAAATAACATTCAAGTTCAACAGTTTTATCGCTGAAAGGGCCGGTCGCGAACTTTTTCAATGAGTCATCAGAGGCTTGGTAACCCCATAATGTGTATTGCTTGTTGTTATTGATCACCACTTTACCTTGCAGTTCAACAGTCGTTTCCTGCGTTTCTGGTTCGATTTCCAGCGCGATAAAGTGATTGTTCTGCTCATAACCGGAAACACTGACCCAAGAATAATTTTGCAGATTATCCAGCGCAAGCCCGTCATCCAACTCTGTTTGCGGGGTAACAGTAAAGCTATATCCATTTACTGTTACAGTATTTGACGCACGGTGATATTCAGCTTTACCTTCCAGTTCAAATTCACTGGCATTAACTGGAATAGTTGGCTCACCGGCATCTTCCCGTTCAACTTCAGTGGCCATCAGAGTCATGGAATCTAGGTTCCAGTGGCCCTCCACTTCCAGTACCATACCAGGTTTAATCGCATCGGCTGTAATGCCTTCATATTGGGTGCTTGGCTGTAATGTGACGGCCTGAGTTTGGTTAATTACCAGATGATCGGCTTTGGAGCTTATCCAGCTCACTACGCCCTGCATTTCAAGACTGGCATCTTTGTCGTAATCAGGCTGATCCACTTCGACTTCAGAGGCGGTGAGAGTCAGACCGTTGAGGTTACCTTCCACTTCTACCCAGTCACCATTTTTAATTGCAGCTGGTTTTTGGGCGGCTTGGCTGAAATCAATGGTCAGTTGACCTAGCTTGAATGTCTCACCATTTAAAGCGGTGACTCTTCCTTCCAGCTCAGTTTGTGGTTGGAAATCGTCTTCAACTTCAATATAAGTGGCTTGTAAATGGGTGCTGTCTATGTAGTAACCACTGACTTCTAGGAATGTATTTTGGGGCAGTTTACTTAACTCCAATCCCGGTGCTAATTTGGCATCTTTTGTATAAACCGTTATGCCCGCCATAGTCAGTTGGTCGTGTATTGGATCAAATGTCGCTTGGGCCTGCAGTTGGCTATCAAATACGATAGAGGTGGCTTTATTATCAGCGGTATTAATCTGCAACATCATGCCGGGTTTTAAGGTTTGTAGCTCTATTGGCGTTTTACTATTACTTCCTGTTTCAATAGAGGCGTCTGCAGCATCGATTGTGGTGTTTTGGTTAATGGTTAGCATTGTCCCATGTACTGCCGTAAGTGCTCCGGTGATAACACTGGGCAGTGTGGTGTTAATGGCAGAATCATCATTGGAATTACCGCAGGCACTTAACAGTGCAACTAAGGGGAGCAGGGCAAAATGGCGTTTCATGGAGATTTTCTCACAGCAAAAAATAGATATTGTGGGCAATTCTACTTAGCTGAGTTCTTATTGGCGAGCGACTAAATTAGCGTTGCTTTTGTTAATAAAATAATTTGAAAACATAAGTTTACAAAATAGCCATTTACAGCGGAAAAACGATAGTATTGAGCGGTTTTTGGCTGGTTTTTTCGATAAGGATTATCGAAAAAATTTTTGGTAGAGTGGCTATTAAGATATTTAGCGATACAAGTGTGCCTTTTTAGATTGATCGGACAATGCTATTAACCATTGAACTAAAAAGCGCTGCCAGGGCAGCGCTTTTTAGTGGGTGTCATTTTATGGCTAGCTAGCCTAACCGTTTGGAAAATTCCAGATAGCGCATGACTTCTTCTTTTGGAAACTTAAGTTCTTCGCCACGCTGCACACTGCTAAGCAAGTTTTCTCGGGCATAGCGCTTGATGGTGGTAGGAGATTTATCAAGGATTTTACAGACTTCGTCCATTGTCAGCAGTTTGTCAGCCATAACGGTTTCCTTCTTGGGTAAAGGGTGTGTTTCCATCGGGTGATTTCAGTATAGCCAAGGAATATTGTCCTGCTGGGTAGCACTCGGCCTTAAGAAAATTGAATTGAGAGCAAATTGCGGCGGGTTGTCCGCGAAAATTGACACTGACTGAGGGATGTTAGTCGACAGCTTGATTTTGATTGTTATTTGTACAATGTTGCCGCTAAAGTGAAATGGTTAACTGAGTGATAATTAAGATCAAGGAGAAACGATGAAAACACTGATGATCCTGATGCTAACCGGTTTGTTGGCGAGCTGTGCCGGCAATAATTTATCTAATGCACAATGGCAGTCTGAAGTCAGCAAACAAGTGCGGCAATGGCAGCTGCAACCGGTAAAGCGTATTACCACGTTTAACTTGGATAGCTGGGCATCATTGGGGGAAAACTATCTGATTATCAGAACCACCCCTTTTAAGCCTTATTTGATTGAATTGGCTTCCCGCTGTTCGGGGTTGAGTTTTGCCAATGCACTGTTAACCGAGCAGAGCATGTCATCCTCGCTATCAGCTAAATTTGATTCAGTGGCAACGCCAGATAATCCCGATATTCCTTGTCGCATCAGCAAAATCTACCCATTAACTCAAGCGCAGGATACAAGCTTACGACAACTTGGTCGTCGTGTAGAAGCCGATACCGCGCGATAATTTGTGCGGTAAGACTAAGTCGTTTATGGTATCAAAACCCTAATTGGTGTGATGTCTAATTGGGGTTTTGTGGGGGCTTCCCGTATCATCATTGGTTATCTCAATCTCTTCCACTTCTTTTTATTTTCCTTTCTCTTTCCCTTTTTCTCGACTCATTCACTGTGATTAGCATGACTGCTGCTTTGTGTCTAGCACCTTTTGGGTAAGCTGGACCCAATTGGTTAGACAGATTTTTCATCTTTTAAGAGAAATAATCTGTTTGGTTAAGCGGCAAACTTCTTTTTAGCGAAATAGACTTGATCAGGTGTGTGATTATTCAGTCCCTGATGAAATCTCTGTTCGTTATAGAACACGAAATATTCACCAATAGCAAGTTCTGCCTCTGTAATAGTGCCATAAGCTTTGATATACACCTCCTCATATTTCAAGCTCCGCCAGAGTCGCTCAATAAACACATTATCTACCCAACGCCCCTTGCCATCCATGCTAATCCTGATATCCATTTCTTTCAGCCTGCCGGTAAACGCATCACTGGTAAACTGACTACCCTGATCGGTATTGAAAATCTCAGGCTTACCGTATTTGGCCAATGCCTCATCGAGTGCATCAAGACAAAACTGTGTATCCATGGTATTGGACATGCGCCATGCCAGCACTTTTCGGCTATGCCAGTCGATGATGGCGATCAGATAAGCAAACCCTTTTTCCATCGGAATATAGGTGATATCCGTGGCCCAGACCTGATCTGCCCGCTCAATACTCAGCTCACGCAGTAAGTACGGATAAATGGTATGAGCCTGATTGGGCCGAGATGTTTGCTTCTTTGGGTACAGAGGCACAATGTCCATTAAACGCATCAGTCTCTGCACCCGTTTACGGTTGACATGAAAGCCACTGGCACAAAGTTCCAGCGTGATTTTACGGCTGCCATAAAACGGGTGTTTCAGATGAATTTGATCTATCCGGCGCATGATTTCAAGCTGCTCTGCTGAAAACGGAGCAGGCTCGTAATAGGCGCTAGAGCGGCTAATACCCAACAAACGACACTGGTGTAAAACGGGCAATTTATCCTTACGGTCGACTTTATTTTTCCGTTGTGCTCTCGTTAACGACCGAGCACTTTGGCTAAAAAATCATTTTCCATGGTCAGTTGACCGATTTTTGCATGGAGTTTTTCACAGTCGACTTCGTTCTTTTTAGCCTTGTCAGCCTTGCTTTCAAACAGGGTCGAGGCATTATCTAGAAGCTCCTGCTTCCATTTGCCAATCTGGGATTGATGGATACCAAATTCAGAAGAAAGTTGAGCCAGCGTCTTGTTTCCCTTGGCCGCAGCGAGTGCAACTTTAGCCTTGAATGTCGGCGAGTGATTTTTCCTTTTTTTGCTCATGCTCTGCTCCTTTTGTTGTTTACAATTAAAGCAGATTATTTGCTCTTAATCACTGTCTTAAAAATTGGAGCCATTTCTGTGGTACAGGGGCAGTTTGCTGTATTGGACGGTAAGGCTGGTAACAACCAGGTGCGTTTCTATCCTCAGCAATAATGTAACACTAAGTTGAGCGATGGATTTGCAGGCGGATGTTTTTCATCCGCCTTTTTTGTCTGTTTCTACGGCAATCTGTGGTAAATCGTAGCCTTTATCTGGCACTGCTAAATTGGCCGCAGTATGATGCCTGTCAGACATCGTAATTATCGGTTAGGTGAAACATGATGAAGTTGGACAAGGTTGATAATAAATCCAAACGGCTGCGTAAAAAGCTCTATCTGGGGGAATTTGCGGTTTTCGGTTTTCAAGTACAGTGCAGTTTGGCCTGTCAGACGGATGCTGATTATGACCAGTTTAGCGATGAGCTGATCTGCTGGATGGAAGCGCGGGATTTAAGCACTGTGTGTGGGGCGTCCCACGGTCGCTGCGACGCATTTGTTATGCCGGAAGCTCGCTATGGTAGCCCAACAGAGCAAGATCGCACTGAGCTGCAAAGCTGGTTGGCACAGCATCCAATGGTGACAGAGGTGCACGTGGGTGAACTGGTTGATTTAACCTATGGTGAGTTTGGCGAAGAAGCCTGATCCTATCTCACCTGCTGAAATGACCCCAGCGTAGGCGTTTGCCTCGCTGGGTTTTTTTATCATTCTTTTCCTTTATTGCCGTAGGCAAGTGGGTCGTATTGTTTGGTCATTACTTTTTGGTTTTGCGACATTTTTACTGCCAAGGTATCAGAGGTGTCGTTGCGGTTGATACAGGTGTAACTTGTGGTGATAGCTCCAAAAAGCAAATTGTCGGCGAGATCAGAATTTACGTCGAAGCTGATAGCTGGGTATCTCATGCAGGACTAATATAGCCTCACTTCGCGGTGCGATGCAGCACTGTGGCATTCCCTGCTATTGAGATACAAAATTATGATGAAAAAAACTGTATTAGCTATGTTGGCTGGCGTGACATTAATGGGCGCAGCCGGTGTTCAGGCGGCTGAAAACATCACGCTGGGTCGCACTATTTTGCTGGAAGATGGCAACCATGGTGCCAAAATCCCGCTGATTGTTTGCCGTAAAACCGATGCCATTAAAATCCGCGCCGAGCGGGATTTAAAACTGCGTAAAGCGGTATTTACCTTCCAAAACGGTGAAACCCGTACCATCAACTTTTACCGTGACGTGAAAAAAGGCGACAGCACTGACTGGCGTAAATTTGCTTACCGTCGCTGTGTTAAAAATATCGAAGTATTTGGTGAAGCCAAAGATGGTACTGCTGGGCTGAAAGTCTTGGGGCGGAAAAAAGACTAGGATCTTTTACAGCTTGTTTTTGCAACGTTTTGAGGATGCACTATACAAGACCAAGGCGTTGATAAGTTGCATAGTTAAAAGAGCCGGCGCAATGCTGGCTCTTTTTGGCATTACCTTTATTGTACGAGGGCAGACTGATTAATCTGTCTGCGACAGCAACGTGGCATTGCCGCCGATGGCGGTAATATTATTGCTGCAGGTTTTCTCTGTTACAAAGCGGGTTAAATAAAGTGGACCACCGGCCTTAGGCCCGGTTCCTGATAGCCCATGTCCACCGAACGGCTGCACCCCGACAACCGCGCCAATCTGATTACGGTTGATATAGACATTCCCCACATCCAGCTTCGCCGCCAGCGCTAAAGCATGGCTTTCATTGCGACTGTGGATCCCGAGCGTTAGGCCAAATCCGGTGGCATTAATATCGGCGATGACTTTATCCAGTTCATCACTGGCATAACGGACAATATGCAGTACTGGGCCGAATTGTTCCTGTTCTAATTCGCTGATGCTATTGATAGACAAGGCCGTGGGTGGCACAAATGTGCCACTACTACAGTGTTGAGGCAAAGGACGCTGATGGATAAGTCCCCCGTTTTGTTGCCAGCGCTCAATATGATGATAAAGCTGACTCTGAGCCTGCGCACTGATCACCGGGCCTATATCTGTGCTGTAACAACAAGGGTTGCCCAAACTGAGTTCATCCATTGCGCCTTGCAGCAGCGTAATCATCTGATCAGCTATTTCCTCTTGCAGATACAGTACTCGTAAGGCTGAGCAGCGCTGACCGGCACTGGTAAAGGCCGAGGCCACCACATCGGTGACCACCTGCTCTGGCAGTGAGGTTGAGTCCACTATCATGGCATTTTGGCCACCGGTTTCGGCGATAAGCGGGATAATCGCACCATCCCGC
Source organism: Shewanella sp. NFH-SH190041 (assembly GCF_024363255.1). Lineage (NCBI taxonomy): Bacteria > Pseudomonadati > Pseudomonadota > Gammaproteobacteria > Alteromonadales > Shewanellaceae > Shewanella > Shewanella sp. NFH-SH190041. The sequence continues at coordinate 3,554,888 of NZ_AP026070.1, read as the reverse complement.
TGAGCTAAGTTGCTATTGATGGCTTTGGCTGTGAGGGTTGACCCAGTAAAGCAAACGCCAGCGATACCTGCTGCCGTGGTTAGCTGAGCACCAACCTCAGTGCCAGTGCCGGGGAGAAACTGCAGCACATCTTTGGGAATACCAGCCTGATATGCCAATTCGACAGCCCTGAAACCAATAAGACAGGTTTGCTCGGCAGGTTTGGCGATCACGCAGTTACCCGTTGCCAGCGCCGCGGTTATTTGACCGAGGAATATCGCTAAGGGGAAATTCCATGGACTGATACAGACAAACACGCCTCGCCCGTGCAGTGATAGCTCATTACGCTCTCCTGTCGGTCCGGGCATGACTTGTGGCCTTGCCATCAGACTGGTTGCATGATTGGCGTAATAACGACAGAAATCTACCGCTTCGCGCACTTCATCAATACCATCTTGCAAGGTTTTACCGGCTTCGAGACAGCACAGGGCAATCAGTTCATCCCGGTGATCTTCCAGCAGTATCGCCAGTTGCTGTAGCATCGCAGCCCGCTGTGTCACCTTAGTATCGCGCCAGCGGGGAAAGGCTTGTTGCGCACAGCTCAGGGCTTGGGTAACGTCATCGGCACTGGCATATTGCACCCGGCCAACCAGTTGACTTCTGTCATAGGGGCTAAGCACGCTGTGCCACAATGCTTGGCTATTATTTTCCGGATAGTCATCATCACCCGGCACCTTGGTATTATCCCTACTTTCTGGATTTCCTGCGGTATCTGCCGCATAGCTGTCATAACTGGCGTAATGCGGGGGAGACTGAAACACGAGCGGATGAGCCTGCCATTGCTGCTTCGCAAAAGTGTCCAGAGCGGTAAATAGTGGCGCGGACTGGCTGTGAATAGCCAGGTTAATCCCCGCTGAGTTAACTCGGTCGGCAAAAATATCCCGCGGTAAAGGAATATTGTGATTGGCTGGGGTGGCACATTGACGCAGAGTGATCAGTGGATGCTCTACCAGCCCAGCAACCGGTGTTGCCGGGTCAACCAATTTGTGTACAAAAGAAGTGTTGGCTCCATTTTCCAGCAGTCGCCTGACCAGATAGGGCAGGAGATCTTTGTGGGCACCGACCGGGGCGTAAATGCGGATATGAGCTGTTTGATTATGGCTAAGTGGGGTGTTTTCAGTATGCTGAACATTCTCGCTTGATAATGCCGACGCTGTGCTGTTGGCCAGAAAACAGTCGTACAGATCCTGCCCCATGCCGTGTAAGCGTTGAAACTCTATTGTACGGGTACCAGCCATTGCGTTAATGGCTGTAACCGTTTGGGCATTATGGGTTGCAAACTGGGGCTGGATGACATCAATAGTTGCGTCACTCAATAGGTAACGGGCGCAGGCCAGATAAGAGATATCGGTTCCCGCTTTGCGGGTAAATACCGGATAGCCCGTATCCCCGCGGATCTGTGCCCATTTGATTTCACTGTCCCAATAGGCACCTTTAACCAGTCGTACCGGGATGCTATCTCCTTGCTGACGACCAAGGGCGGTTAGCCAGACCAGCACCGGCAGCGCCCGCTTGGAGTATGCTTGTACCACTATACCCAGCTGTCCCCAGCCTTTTGCCGCCTTACTTTGATACAGCTGCTGAAACAAGGTGAGGGAAAGCTCCAGCCGGTCCGCTTCTTCGGCATCAATGGATATACCGACCTGATGCTGCCGCGCGAGGGTGATCAGGGCGCAGACTTTATCATATAACTCTGTAATCACCCGCTGCTGTTGCGCCGTTTCATATCTGGGGTGCAGGGCAGAGAGTTTGATTGAGATGGTTGGACGAGGAGCGTTATCCTCATAGGCTTGGGAGCCTATGGCCGTAATTGCTGCGGCATAGTCCTGATAATATTTTGCCGCATCTGCAGCGGTGAGTGCAGCTTCACCCAACATATCATAACTGTGGCAACGGCCTTTACTGCGCTCGCACTCGCTGTTTTTCAGCGCCTGTTGGATATCTTGCCCCAATACAAATTGCCGCCCCATAATTTTCATCGCGCCATACATGGCGTTGCGAATAACGGGCTCCCCCACTTTATTGAGTAGTCGGTTAAGCAGGGTTCCCGGACTGCCAGTCATATCTTTATCGGGCGCGACGATTTTACCGGTGAGCATCAGCCCCCAAGTTGAGGCATTAACCAAGGTAGAGTCACTTTGTTTTAGATGTTTATCCCAGCTAGCACCTGATAGTTTATCTTCTATCAAGGCGCTGGCCGTCGCAGCATCAGGAATACGCAATAGTGCTTCAGCCAGGCACATCAGAATAATGCCTTCTTCAGTTTCTAGACTGTATTGCTGCAAAAAAGCATCAATGCCGACCATCAACCCTTTTTTATCGATATTCCGCACTTGGTTGACCAAATTGGCAGCTTGTTGGGTGATTTGGGCAATATCCCGGCCACTGCCGGGGACCAGTGTCATTAACTGCGGCAGATAATGGTCTTCATCAATAGCATAATGCGGGCTGATCAGTGTAAATAGCTCTGCTGGGGTGGCGTTTTGATAGTGTCCGCTCAGTACTTCTTTGGCCTCAAACATCGTGTGCTCCCTGTTGGCGGCCGCCGCACCTGATTGCCCATAGCGGGCATGCTACCTGTGTCGGCGAAAAGATAGGTAAGTTCTGCTCTGAGTTAGTCTCTGTTTAATATGATGTTAACTGTGTGAATATTTGGGAAATTACCTGATTTGCCAGCGAGATGCAATTGGCTTGCAGTGGGCTTTAGGCGAGGTGAGTACACTTGATAAACCTTGGCAATAACAAGACTTTTGCAAACCAATTTTTCGGCTGGATAATGCTGTTAACTGCGTGAATAAACAGCATAAAACCCTATAGTCTGAGTCGTGTCAGCCCAGAGTATGAAGCGGAATTAACTGAAAGCTCATCAGCTGACCGGTAAAATGGCTGCTTTAGCAGTTCCTGTTGAGAAGAGTTATGTTGCAGCTCACTAAATTTTTTCGCACCCTGCCGATGACGCTGTGGCTGATGCTCAGTTTGACGCTGACAGTATTAGGGGTTGTGGTGTCATTGCCCGCGACCTTGTCACGGGGTATCACCTGGCTTAATTTCAAAATGGCGATGACAGGTCTGTATCTGCAGTATCTGGATGCTAATGATTATGTCAGTACTGGCAAATACGGTAACCGTTTGTTGACCGCGTTTAAGCGAAACCGTAAGTAATTACGGTTTATCAGGGCTGGAGCCATTTTCAGCCCCAATCGTTGCGATATCACGCGACGTCTTTCTACCGGTTTGGCATTTTCACCCTATTCACCCTGTATGGGCTAATACGCTTATCTTGTAATGCCCTCTTAGGCCTATTATTGCTAAATGAGCAGCTAAGCGAGAGATGAGGCGTAGCCGGGGGAATATGCTTTATGAGCTTGCCTTATCACGAATAAGGCCTTCCCGTGCTTGCTAAGGCAATCGCTTTGGCCAATCGTTTAGGCAATAAAAAAACCACCCGTAGGTGGCTTTTTAACAGCGTAGACGTTACATCCAGCGATTTTTATTACGACGCTGAGGTCGTGGCAGGTAAGCCACAATCAGACCTAAGATAAGGCCAAAGCCAGCAATCATGCCGCCTTGTCGCCACATATCATAATTTTGGTCATCAACCATATTGGCCAGTTCTGCTTTTGCGGTGTCACGCTCCTGAGACGCGGTTTCCAGAGCCGCTTTTAGCTGGCTGATTTGCTCATTAGCAGATGTGATCTGACTTTTTTGACTTTGACCGCTGGTCATCGCCTGTTGCAGCTTATCTTGGCTGGCTTTCAATTTGCTGCGCAGATCAGGTTCAACCACCCGGAAACTTGGGCTAGCTTGCAGCTGGCTGGTTAATACCCAGCCTTCACGGCCTTTATGGTCAATGATTTGGCTGTAATCGTCTTGGGTTTTCCCTAGCAACTGAACCGGCTGCCCGGCTTCGACGCTGCCGATGATGCGGAATTGGTTACCCGGTCCACCATGTACAAATACATAAATATCTTCTGAGATATAGTTGGTCTGGCCTTTGGCAAATAAAGTCGGTGAAACCAGTAACATGGCTACCAGAGTGAGGACTCGAAACACGGAAGCATTCTCTCTATAAGTGGTCTGTTTCACATGCTATGGATTAAGAGCATGTAATGCAAGAGGGAAGTCAATTGACTTCCCTCTTGTAATTTTGACATCTATTGACGCTTATTCAAATGATGCTTTGATAATGTAGAAGAACACAATAGATAATGCCGCACCTGCAGGCAGAGTAACTACCCAAGAGACAACAATATTGCGAACTACGCCGATATTGATTGCGGCGATACCACGGGCCATACCCACACCTAAAACTGCACCAACCAAGGTTTGGGTGGTGGAGATTGGCAGACCAGTACCTGAAGCAATCACGACAGTCGAGGCTGCAGCCAGCTCAGCGGCAAAACCGCGGCTTGGGGTCAGGTGGGTAATATTCTTGCCAATGGTTTGCATTACGCGCTTACCAAAAATGGCCAGACCGAATACGATACCAAAAGCGCCCAAGGGCAGAATCCACCATGCAATAGCAGCCTGAGAGGAAATATTACCACCGCTTTCAACCACAGAAACTACCGCAGCTAAAGGGCCAATAGCGTTTGCCACATCATTAGAGCCGTGAGCAAATGCCATACAGCAGGCTGTCACTACCATCAGGATAGCGAATACTTTTTCAACATCGCCAAACTGGGTATCAGTGCCAGTGCCGGTTACGCCGGTAACTTTCAGACGGGTAATGGCAATTTTACCGAAAATACCCACAGCCACCGCGATTGCTAATGCCAGCAGGTAGGCTTCATTGGATGTCAGTTGCAGACCAATGTGCTTCAGACCTTTGGCAATCGTCACCAAAGACATAATAAAGCCTGCCAGCGCCATATAGAAAGGCACATAGCGCTTCGCATTGGCCAGCGGATCAGCTGTGTTAAAAATCAGTTTTTGTACGCTTTGGAAAATGACAAAAGCGATAAAACCGGAAATCGCCGGGGTGACAATCCAGGAACCGACAATCCCGCCTACTTTGCTCCAGGCGACCGCATCAACGCCAACGCCCACAGAAGCGAAACCGATAATGGCACCCACAATAGAGTGAGTGGTCGATACCGGCCAGCCCAATGCTGACGCTGCAACCAGCCAAATACCGGCTGCCAGCAAAGCAGATATCATCCCGTATACCAGCAGTTCAGGCTGATTGATAAAATAGGACGAGTCAATAATGCCTTTACGAATGGTGCTGGTCACTTCGCCGCCGGCCAGATATGCGCCCGCGAATTCGAAGATCATTGCGATGATAATTGCCTGTTTAATCGTGATAGCGTTGGAGCCTACAGAAGTGCCCATGGCATTAGCCACATCATTGGCACCAATGCCCCACGCCATCAAAAATCCAAACAGCGCCGCTATCCCAATTAACAGCGTGCCATGGGTTACTAATACATCAACCATGTTGTTACCTTGAAATCTTGTTATCAGACGCGAGCTAGCATCAGCTCTAAACGGGAACCAACCCGCTCGGCCAAATCTGCCAAGTCGCCAACCCATTCGATGATCTTGTAAAGGAACATCACATCGATAGGATTTAGCTCAGCTTCCATGGCAAACAGTTGCCGACGCACCTGAATTTGAAGATCGTCAGTGTCCTCCTCGATAGCATCGAGTTCACTGATCATTTTGGCTACCAGGTCTACTTCCCGTCCGCGGAAACCCGTTTCCAGCAGATCGTCCAGTTCATTAATCGCTTTTTTCGCCAGCGCCACAGCATCTAAACAGCGGTGGAGGTAAGCGATAAAAGGATCCTGCATAGCTTGAGGGACTAAGAGTTGACGGCCAATTACCCGGCCGGAGATATCTTTTGCTTTATTGGCAATTTTATCCTGTTGGGTCACCAGTTCCAGCAAGTCAGTCCGTTCAACCGGCATAAACAGTCCACCGGGCAGATGCAGACGGATTTCACGCTTTAATGCGTCCGCTTCACGTTCTTTTTGACTGATTTGCTTTCTCTGTGCAACGGCACTATCCCAGTCGCCTGCGATAGTTGCTTCGAAAAATGGGACAAGTACAGATGCGCAATCGTATACTTTGTCGATATGCTCTTGTAGAGGCTTGATTGGCGATTTTGCAAACACGCCTAAAATAGAGTTTACTGGCATAGCCGTGTACCTATTTAGGTTATTCCCTATAGTGGAAAAAGCGGGCGAATGTTACCCCATGCGTCCGCGTATTGAAACTGTGTTTTTATATAGCGATGCACAGTTTTTATGCTAACGCGCTATTTATTAACGTCAGCGCGCAAATCCTAGAGCCTTTTTATGACAGCAATATGACATTGTCTGAACAGAATGTCACATTCATGATTTTCCATTACCTTGCCACAGAGTTTTCCCCATGGCCGCTGAAATTGAACTAAAACTTTTCTTCTCAGAGGCGGATTACGCCGCATTGGAGCAGGGCTTAAATAGCCTGCCTCAGGCGCAGCGTCTGCCCGACTTAGAGTTAACCAACCGCTATTTTGATACCCCAGATTTGCAATTGCGTCATTGGGATATGGGGCTAAGGGTGCGTGGCAATGGCACCCATCGTGAACAAACCATTAAAACTGCCGGCAAAGTCGCCGGTGGGATCCATTCGCGCCCAGAATACAATATTGATATCCAGGCTGATGTGCCGGATCTAACGTTATTCCCGTCAGAAATTTGGCCGGTTGGGAGCGACATTCCGGCGCTGGGTCAGTCGCTTAAATGTTTGTTCAGCACAGATTTTTGTCGTCAGTGCTGGCATGTACAAACAGCCTATGGCCGGGTAGAGGTGGCATTGGATCGGGGCGTAATCACCAGTGGCGGCAAGTCAGAGCCTATTTGCGAGTTGGAGTTTGAGCTGCTCGAGGGCCAAATTACCGCATTACTGGCATTAGCGCAGCAGGCTGCTGGCTGGCTGCCAGTGCGACTTGGTCGAGCCAGTAAAGCTCAGCGTGGCTATCAACTGGCCGGGTTATCTTCGGCAAAACCTGTAGTCCCAGCTGATACTCAACTACCCTCTGGCCCGTTAACTGGGCCAGTATTAATAGAGACATTTAGTCGGGGCGTTGAGCTTTGGCAGCAATTAGATGCGGCGGTTGAATACGCAGCATTGCACCCATCAGCAGAACATCACCAGGCATGGTGGCCGCAGTTAACACAATTAATCTCAGCATTAATAGCGCTGCTGGTTAACGCGCCAGCTGATAAAACGAGGGATAATAGCGCGGCAGCAATGCTGGTGTGGCAGCCATTGCTGCAACAACTGCAGTTAACTTCTCAGCAGGTCGGCGATACCGATACGCTTGCTAAGCAGTTACAAGCGCTGCGGCAGCACAAGCAATATGGTCAATTACAGTTGGCTCTGGTACAACGCATATTGAGCTGATAGCGTTGGGGGCAGCCTTTCGACTGCGTTCTCGGCTTATCAGGTAGCGCAACTATCGATCAAAGCTCTATCAAAGCCTCTGACTTGTATAAAGAAACCCCAGATTGCGGCTACAAAACTTGCAAAGCTAACAGCGCGTCAAGTTTGACGTTTATTTTTCTAGCCGGGCTTTTAGCTCGGCAATTTCCGCCAGCATTTTGCTTTGATTTTCTTCCATTCGTTTGAGCACGGCTTCCACTTCATTACGCATTTCTTGCTGCTGCTCTTTAGCTTGCTCTTTTTGCTCAGGCGCCACAAAGACAGAAGCCATATAACCGGATATCACCCCGAAAAAACTGACGCCGCAGATAATGACGAGGGTACCGACCACATGTCCTACAGTGGTGACAGGGTAAAAATCACCGTATCCAACCGTGGAGATAGTCACAATTGCCCACCACATGGCCTCTTGGGCGGTATGGATATTGGCTCCCGGTGCACCGCTTTCAACTAATAGAATCAGTACAGAAGAGATACTGAGGATCAGCACCATGGCGACGAGCAAGCTGGCCAGGGTGGTTTGGGCGCGTTGCCGTAACAGCGGGACTAATAGACTGCGGGTCATGCGGATTAAGCGGATCACCCGCAAAATCTGAAAAAGGCGCATCATGCGTAGCGGCTCTATTGCCGGAATACTGGCGACAAAATCAATCCAGTGGCGCTTGATAAAAAAACCTTTGTCCCGGGCACGAACAAGGCCAATAAAAAAATGGCTGAGGAAAATAAAGCAGATCCCGGTATCGATAAAGAACAGCAATTCCCGTGTTTGGGGATCGAGCGTGGCAAATGACAGGACCAGTACCAGTACTACAGAAACCAGCGAAATTACCATCATCGCCAGCTCAATAGGGGTTGGTGCTTCCATATCCCGTACTTTCCAGTGCCTGGAGTCACTCATTTGAACTTTCCATTTCAGCTTGGGTTGGATGGAGTCAGGATAATAACTGCACCGGTATCAATCAATCCCTCGTTAAATGTAATTAAGCACATTGTTTTTACTGTGTTTACTGCTTTTTCACTGTTATTGGCCACTCGCAGTTGGTCATTTTTCCGGTAAGATAGTTGCGCCTATTACCAGTGCAGGAATCACCATGGCCGTCTCTCCGTTATCCCAATTACCATCACTTTTGCAGCAGCAGTCCGAGCGTTATTTGCAGCGTTTAATCGCGGATGCCCCGACGCAGTGGCAAGGGTTAACGGATGCTGCTCAGCAGCAAATAAGCCATGTATTAGGGCTTAGCGACTTTATTGCCGAGCAGTTGTGTCGCCACCCGGATTGGTTGACGCAAACCTTGAACCCGGCAGACAGCTTGGCGGTGCATCATCAGGCGTTGGCGGCATTATTGAGTGATATGACTGATGATGAGCAGGTGAAAAAAATATTGCGCCAATACCGCAATCGGCATCTGGTGCGGCTGGCTTGTCTCGATAATCTCGGGCAAATTCCGGTTGCAAAGGCGCTGGTGGCAATATCTGAACTGGCGGAGGCGCTGATTATTGCTGCCCGAGATTGGCTGTATCAGCGTTTATGTCAGCGCTATGGCACCCCCTGCGATCGTCAAGGCCAACCCCAGCCACTGTTGATTTTAGGGATGGGAAAACTGGGTGGTCAGGAGCTGAATTTTTCTTCTGATATTGATTTGATTTTTGTCTTCCCTGAGCACGGCGAAACCCAAGGCGGCCGGCGAGCACTGGATAATCAGCAGTTCTTTACCCGTATGGGACAGAAGCTGGTGAACTTGCTGGATCAGGTGACTTGTGATGGCTTTGTCTTCCGGGTGGATATGCGCCTGCGCCCCTATGGCGAAAGTGGGCCTTTGGTGGTCAGTGCCACAGCATTTGAGGATTATTATCAGGAGCAGGGGCGAGATTGGGAACGTTATGCCATGGTCAAAGCCCGTGTGCTGGGGCCACAGACGGAGGCCGGTGATGCTTTACAGCGTATGCTGCGGCCATTTGTTTACCGCCGTTATATTGATTTTTCTGCCATTGAAGCGCTGCGCAAAATGAAACAGCTGATCACCCGGGAAGTCCGCCGCCGGCAATTGACCAATAATATCAAACTGGGCGCGGGCGGGATCCGGGAAGTTGAGTTCGTGGTGCAGAGTTTTCAGCTGATCCGGGGTGGGCGTGAGCCATCACTGCGTTGTCAGGGATTGATGTCTGCACTGAGCGCCCTGCATCAGCTTGGGCAGCTGGGATATCAGGCCATAGAACAATTACAGCAGGGGTATGTGTTTCTGCGCCGGGTGGAGAACTTGCTACAGGCCATGGCGGATCGTCAAACCCAGAGCTTACCGGATAATGACCTCGATTGGCTGCGATTATCCTGGGTGCTGGGCTATGACAATCCTGCGGCATTGCAGTTGCACATTACTGCTGTGATGGCTGAAGTACATCGGCACTTTCTCGATACCATTGGCGGTGAAGATGAAGACGATGTGCGGGAGCACTGGACCATTGCCCTGTGGCATGATCAGCAAGATGAGGATGCCCGGTTCATGTTGGCCAACCATGGCATCGACAGTGACAGTTTTTGGCCATTGTTGAGTCAGTGGCGGCAACAGACCATGCGCCGCACTATCGGGCCACGGGGACGAGATACCCTAGACCGACTGATGCCCCGGCTGTTGGAAGAACTGTTTATACTCAGTTCGCCCCACACCGCCTTTGTACCGGTTTCTCAGGTGCTAGATCAGATTTTGACCCGCACTACTTATCTGGAACTATTGTGCGAAAATCCCGGTGCCCGTCAGCAGTTGGTTAAGCTCTGTAGTGCCAGCCCTTGGATTGCCCAGCAATTAGCGCGTTTCCCTATGCTGCTCGATGAATTAATCGATCCGGTACAGTTGTACGACACCACGGATTTGGATGATTACCCTGCTGAGTTACGACAATATCTGCTGCGGATCCCGGAAGATGATATGGAGCAGCAAATGGAAGGCCTGCGGCAGTTTAAGTTGTCACAGCAACTGAAAATTGCGGCGGCGGATATTACCGGTATTTTGCCGGTGATGCAGGTCAGCGATCATCTGACCTATTTAGCTCAAGCTATGATAGAGCAGGTGATCCACTATGCTTGGCAGCAGATAGCCAAGCGGCATGGCATCCCCGCTCATCTGCAAGCCGGTGAGCTGGGCTTTGCGGTCGTGGGCTATGGCAAACTGGGGGGAATTGAGCTGGGTTATGGCTCAGATCTGGATTTGGTGTTTTTACATAATGCCCCACCTGGAGTGCAGACCAATGGCGACCGGCAGATAGATGCCAGCCATTTTTACCTCAAGCTGGCGCAGCGGATTTTGCATCTGTTCTCTACCCGCACCGTCTCCGGTGCGCTCTACGACGTGGATATGCGTCTGCGACCTTCCGGTGCATCCGGTTTACTGGTCAGTGAAATTGGCCATTTTGGCGATTATCAGGCTAATGAAGCTTGGACGTGGGAACATCAGGCCTTAGTGCGAGCCCGTTTTACGTATGGCGATGCCGAATTGGCGCAACGTTTTTGTGCTATCCGGGCTCATGTGTTGGCGCAATCCCGCGAACCTGCAGCATTAGCCCTTCAGGTGCGGGATATGCGCAGTAAAATGCGCAGCCATCTGCTACATGTGCGCCCCGATCAATTTGATTTAAAACAGAGCGCCGGTGGGATCACGGATATTGAGTTTATTGCCCAGTATTTGGTGCTGGCCCACAGTCACGCCCATCCTGTGCTGACAACCTGGTCGGATAATGTGCGCATTTTTGCTGACTTGGCGGAATTGGCGATCCTGACTGCCGCTGAAGCGGAATTGTTGACTCAGGCCTATTGTCAACTGCGTGATAACAGCCATAGGTTGACCCTACAGGGGCAGGAGGGGGTTGTGCCTCTCACGCAGGTTGCCGCTCAAGTTGAGCAAGTACAAGTGATATATCGTCATATCCTCGGAGATGAGGGACAATAGCTTAAGTGTGCTAGCGCTAGCCGATAAATAGTTGGCTGGCCGCCGCATTTTGGATAGCGATAATTCAGGGTTGATACTGTCGCTAAGGACGCTTACGACGAAGGAGGGGCAACCGGTATCCAGTAGGGTTTATGTTATAGCGAAAATATGTGGCCTCACGCGGTGTTTATCGATTCCGTTTGCTCGCCATACTGTTATGATATCGGCTATCCATGCCGTCGGAATAACCCATGCGCTCCCCTTTTCAATCCCATCAATGGCAGTCAAATATGTTTGCCTGCGACAGTAATGATCTTGACCATTGCCAGGCCATGCTGGCGGAAGAAGCTCAACGGCTTGGTATGCAGCAGTTGCAGCTTGGTGAAATGGGAAAATTCCCACTGCTGATGTACCAAAGTCCCGCGCCCCATGCTGAAATCCCGTCAGTTTTAATTTGTGCCGGTTTCCATGGTGAAGAGGCTGCAGGTCCTTGGGGGGTGGTTAACTGGTTGATGAAGCAGCGCCCTGAGCTGTTTGATCGGGTGAATATCAGTTTGTTACCTGTGATTAATCCGGCTGGATTTCGTAAAGGACAAAGGTACAACCGTCATGGCATGAACCCGAATCAGGGATTTGTTCTGGAACATGGTCGGCCAAAAATCCATGATGATGCTTCTGAAGAAACCCGTATTCTGCATGCCAATAGTCAGTTGCTACAGGCTGCCAGCCGTGATGGCGTATTGAGTTGCCATGAAGATATTCAGGCACACGAGGCTTACCTTGCCACCTTTGAACCTAGATGCCAGCCTGGAGCCTTCAGTTTGGCCATGCGCACCACGTTAGCTCGCCATTTCCCAATTGCATTACCTGCTGCAGCCCAAGCTGAATCAGCGGCCTTAGAGGTTGTTGCCGAAACCGCATTAGTACCAGCAATGGCGGATGCCAGCCCATCATTGGCGAGCATGCCAGTATCGGCGATGCCACCATTATCTTCTCAGGCATCAATTCCTTGTGATGAACAGTTAACGCCACAAGGCATCATCTTTAATCGCTTTGATACTTCGTTTGGGGCTTTTTTAGTGCGCAGCGGTGCCCGGTTTGCAGTCAGTAGCCACACTCCGGCGCAGGCGGAATTTGACCGCCGTATACTGGCTAACAGTGCTTTAATCGAAACCTTCATCAGCCATATTCTTGATTGAACTTTACAGGGCGCCTAATGGGGCGGGCTCAAGGTTATTTACTCACGTTTATCATCGGGGTGCGCTACCTGATAAGCCGGTAACGCCGTAGAAATGAGCCTCAAACACTGTCCGGAGGGGTTGGCTAACAGCGTTTTACGTTTTGTTAAGCGGCTCTGGCTTAGCATGCGGGCTTGAATTTATGCTTTTTGAATAACAACCCCCATTTTTCCGGTCTGTTGCATAGACTTAGTCTATTGCAGCCAAGCCCGGAGGGTATGTGAGCCAGCGGCATAATCAGGCCTATCGTTGTTTCCCTACCCCGCAGCAGCCTGCGGCTGTTTTTCCTTTGTCAGCTTCTCCTCATCTATATCATCCTTTGCAGCGCTGGCAGCAGCAATATGGCGCTGAGATAACCTCTTATAGTGATACCTTGCAACACACTCTGTGTGGTCTGTTGCCGCTATTGCTGTGCGGTGAGCAGTCAGCGCAGTTGGTCTTTAATACGGAGGTCAGTCGGCTCTGTTGTGAGCCCAAGGCGGGGTTTGTTGCAGAGCACATAGTAGCCCCCGGGGGAGATAGTGTCGCGACAGGGCAACTGACAGCCAGTCATTGTTCCTCTCACAGAGGCATTGCCAGTGCAGATAAGCATTCGCAACGGGCTGGCGCGGTATTACAGAGCGTAGAAGCTGATGAATGGCATCATGATCAAGCGCTGCAATTTGTCTTATCTCAGTTAGCGGCTGAGCGGGATAATCGCCGGGTGCAGCAACAGTCGCGGCGCTTTTTTACCTCTCTTAGCCGAGTCGATTCTCTTGCGATGCAATTTGTGCGCATTGCCGTGTTGGATACATGCGTGACCCGAATTATGCAGGGCGTAGAGTTGGGGCGATTGGGGCGGCAGCATAGTTTTGCGCAATTATGTGGGCTTATTCGCCGGGATGAATCTCGTCATGTGTATGTTGCGCGGGAACATGCCCGGGCATTGGGGGCTAAGCGCGATGACTTTGCGGCTGAGGCGGATCTGGTGTTAAAACGGCTGCAGAACTTGTTGAGTCTGCGCCAGCATGAATTTGAATGGCTGGGCGTGGACTTAGACCGCCTCTGCGCCGGATTGGAGGATAAATGGCGTTGAAGTTTGCTCCGGCTGAGCTCAGCGTGCTGGGTAGTGGATTCAGTCTGCCCGGTGAAGCTGTATCGACCCCAAAATTGTTAGATGCACTACAACGATTATGTCCTGATCCCAGACTTAAACGGCGGGCCGCCGCATTAGTCTCCCGATTGGGAATTGAATCCCGCCATCTGTGTCGTCGCTTGGATATGGCGCGAAGTGTACCAACCCCCAGTGGTGTTACTCTGGCACAACAGGCCTTAGCCGTTGCGTTGCAGCAGGCTGCCTTGCCTGCAACTGAGCTGGAATATTTGTTGACCCACACCTGTACTCCTCAGACTCAGGTGCCGCCCAATGCGGCTTGGTTAGCGGAAGTCTTGGATTATCCCGGCCCTTACCTTGAACTGCGCCAAGCCTGCACCGGCTTTGCCAATGCCTTGCAGATTGTCTCGGCGATGGCGCTGGCTTCGGATCGCCCCATGGCCGTTGCGGCAATGGAAACCGGCTCGGTTTATTTTGATATCTCTCCTCAGTTTATTGATGCGGGACAACTGGTTAATTATGTCCAGATGGGGGATGGCGCTGCTGCGGTCGTGCTGGCAGCAAGACGGCCCCAAACCCCTTGGCTATCAGATATGTACTTGGGACATATGGGCAATGGAAAAGCACCGGGATTTTATCTTAGTGGTGGCGCCGCTGATGTAGGGGAAGGACAGATGGCGCGATTTCATCATGATGCCCAAAGTGTGCGCAGCATTGGGCCGGCGCTATTTAAAGCTGGATTAAGTGCCGTGTTAGCTAGGGGGTATTGCCTGGATGATTTTCGCTTTATTTTGCCCCATCAGGCCAATGGCCATATTGATACCCAATTAGCTGCCGCCTTGGCCATTGCGCCAGAGCGAATAATCAATGATGCTAAATCATTGGGTAATCTAGGGTCAGCGGCGATTTGGATGAGCCTAGCCAGACTGCGAGAGCGTGGTCAGCTGCGCCCCGGTGACAGGGTGCTAGTCTTGGGCGCTGAAGCGACCAAATACCTCTATGGTGGCTTTGTTTATCACCATCTTTAGCGGCTGTTAAACAAGTTTGTTTTTACAGTGATGTGAGAATGCCTTATACCAGGCAAAGGCTTTGATAGGTAGTTGGGCTACCTGATAAGCCGGGAACGCAGTTGAAAGGTGCCCACAGGCAAAATAACCGACCGGGATAGCTCCCGGTCGGTTGCTGTTTATGGGTTAATGCGAGTCGGCATGCCGGTTCTATCTTCCAGCAGGCGTTTAATCACAAACGAATCTGTGTCCCGGTGGGCAATAAAACGGGTGATAGCCGGAGACAACTGCAGGGGGACTGGTGCTGTGGAGTCGAACTCTGCCTCGGTGCGGGACAATGGCTGGTGCACTTCCAAATAGCGGCCGCCATCAGGCTCCTGGGTGGCTTTGATAGGCTGATTGATAAACTGCACCCGGGTTCCAACGGGGACGGTTTCAAATAAACTTTTGATATCCGGAGCTCGCAGACGAACACAGCCTTGACTCACCCGTAGGCCAATACCGAAATTGGCATTGGTACCATGAATAGCATACAGGTCCCCCACATACAGGGCGTATAGTCCCATGGGGTTGTCTGGGCCGGCGGGCCAAACCTTAGGTAAGATCTCACCTCTGGCTGCGTGCTCTTTGCGCATGCGTTCAGTCGGTGTCCAGGTGGGGCCATCTTTTTTACGGTATACCTGAGTAACCCAGTTTTCAGGGGTGTCCCGGCCGATTTGGCCGATACCTATGGGCAGTACGCGGACAATGTGTTCACCCTTGGGATAGTAGTACAGCCGCATCTCCGCCACATTGATCACTATGCCTTCGCGGGGCGCATCTGGCAGAATTAACTGCTGCGGAATAATCAACCGACTGCCGGCTTTGGGGAGGAAAGGATCTACATCAGGGTTCGCTTCCAGCATATTGGATAGTCCCAGCTGATACTTGGCGGCAATACTTTCCAAGGTTTCTTTATTGTGTTTTACCGTATAGGTAGTGTTTTCACCCACCAGACGACTGTTGGCTGGTGGCAGTGGGTAGTCGGTGGCTAATGCTGGTTGTGTTACAGAGCAGATCACTGCTAGTAAAATCAGGCGGAATGTGGTCATTCGGCTGTGTTTCCAATAGTTGGGCCTAAGGGCCGGGAAATAGTTCCCACAGGCATACTTATTGATCCTGCAGGTAAAATCAATACAAAGACGGATCATCCTGATGTGGCCGGGTTTTGAAGCGGCGGTGTAGCCACATATACTGCGCCCGGTTCTTGTCAATCAGTTGCTCAATAATCTGGTTACCCCGTTTGGCATCTTCCAGTTCACTGTCGGTGGGGAAGTTGTCCAGTGGCGGCATAATCTCAATACGGTAGCCCTTATCTTTGGCGGTGCGCTCAACAAAAAATGGTAGCACTTTGGCTTTGCCAAGCTTGGCCAGCGTGGTGGCACCGGTAATGGTGGCGGCATCTGGTACGGCAAAGAAGGGAATAAATACCGCGCTGGAGCGGCCAAAATCTTGATCTGCGGTATACCAAATCACATCACCTTTGCGCAGACAACGCACCATTTGTCGCAGGTCCCGCTTGGGTACCAAAGCTTTATTGGAGCGCAGTCGACCGCGAACCTGCAGGTATTCCATCACGGGATTATTGTGCGGGCGGTATACGCCGACCCCAGGTTGAAACTGACCGAAGATGCGGGCACCCATTTCCAGTGGCAGGCAGTGTACGGCAAACAAAATGACGCCTTGGCCTTGGGCGGTAACTTGCTCGACATATTCCTGCCCGGAGATTTGCATATGACTGCGTACCTGACTGTCTGACCACCACCAGGCATTGAGGGTGTCAAAAATAGCTTTGCCCGTTTCGGTAAAATTCTGTCGCAGTAATGCTTGTTGGGCCTGTGGGCTAAGTTGAGGAAAACACAATGCCAGATTACGGCGGGCGGTATGGACCCGTCCCGGGACAAACTTCATTGCCAAGCGGCCGATTGCACCACCCAGTTTCATTTGCAGTGATAATGGCAGGATAAAGGTTAGCAGGCGCATCAGGCCAATTCCCGCCCAGAGAAGCCAGTTACCTGGCTGGTACAGCTTGCGGGAAAATTGCGCGTGTTCTACCACTTGAACCTCACTGTCAGGGAGAAAAATGAGTCGGTATTCTAACGTTAGCGGCAACTAATACCAACGCCAATGGTAACCGAGTATGTCTGCCCGCTTGTTATATCAGGGCATTTTGGTGCCTTTGACCGGTAATTGATGGCAAAGTTCTGGGGCAGTCAGCCTAGCTTGGGATGATGGCCTCTTTCTTATGGGTAGGGGGATTGGGTACAATCGGCCATTAAACTCCATCAATTTAGTTAGAGCGCTATGAAGGTTACGCTACCAGCATTTGAAAAGGCCCGGGTTTTGGTTGTGGGCGATGTTATGTTAGATCGCTACTGGGTTGGCCCAACCGGCCGTATCTCGCCTGAGGCGCCTGTGCCTGTGGTGCAAATTAACCAGATTGAAGACCGTCCCGGTGGCGCAGCCAACGTGGCGCTGAATATTGCCACGTTAGGTGGTCAGGTTCAGCTGGCGGGCATTGTTGGCCGGGATGAGAATGCCGATGCCTTAAGTCGAGGTATTGAGGCGCTGGGTGTGGCTCCGCGTTGGCATCAGGTGGATGACAAGCCCACCATTACTAAATTACGGGTTCTATCGCGCAATCAACAGCTTATTAGACTAGATTTTGAACAGCAATTTGCCCGTCAGGACAGTGATGCGCTGCTCAGTCAAAGTGCGGCGTTACTGCCGCAGACCGATGTTGTCGTGCTATCTGATTATGCCAAAGGTGCGATTGCC
Organism: Shewanella sp. NFH-SH190041; assembly: GCF_024363255.1. NCBI lineage: Bacteria > Pseudomonadati > Pseudomonadota > Gammaproteobacteria > Alteromonadales > Shewanellaceae > Shewanella > Shewanella sp. NFH-SH190041. The sequence goes on along the minus strand of NZ_AP026070.1, from coordinate 3,537,340 downwards.
GAGCCGCAAGCTTTTATCCAACAGGCAAATGAGCTGGGGGTAAAAGTGCTGGTGGATCCCAAGGGGACGGATTTTAGCCGTTACCACGGTGCATATTTGCTGACGCCGAATATGAGCGAATTTGAGGCTGTGGTTGGCCCGGTTGCCACTGAGGCGGAATTGGTTGCTAAGGCGCAGCAACTGTTAGCAGCTCACCAGTTACATGGTTTGTTAGTGACCCGTTCAGAAAAAGGTATGACGCTGATCACCCGTGATGCTCCTGAGTTACACATCCCAACAGTCGCGCGTGAGGTTTATGATGTGACTGGCGCCGGTGATACCGTCATTTCTGCTTTGGCCACCGCACTGGCAGCCGGCAGTGACTTGCCTCAGGCTTGTGCGATTGCCAATACTGCCGCCGGGGTCGTGGTGGGTAAATTGGGTACCTCAACGGTAAGTCGCATTGAGTTGATTGATGCTCTGAAGCTGACTGATGGAGAGTCCGGATTCGGTGTCGTCAGTGAAGATCAACTGGCCTATGCTCTGGAGCAAGCCAGATTACGCGGTGAACGTGTTGTCATGACCAATGGCTGTTTCGATATCCTGCATGCCGGCCATGTCAGCTATTTGGCTGCTGCCCGCAAACTGGGTGACAGACTGATTGTGGCGGTAAACGATGATGAATCTGTTCGGCGTCTCAAAGGCGATGGTCGGCCAGTCAATAGCGTAGATCGCCGTATGGCAGTTCTGGCCGGATTGGCCGCAGTGGATTGGGTTGTCCCTTTTGCTGAAGATACGCCACAGCGGGTGATCGCGCGATTGCTGCCAGATCTGCTGGTGAAAGGTGGCGATTATCGGGTAGAAGAGATCGCTGGCGGTGCTGAAGTGATGGCCGCAGGTGGCCAGGTGCAGGTGCTGCATTTTGAAGAAGGTATCTCGACCACTGCCATTATTGAAAATATTATGGCGCGTCAATAACCTCGGCCTCAACCTTAGCCTAGGCCGCCCCTAGTTGTTAGGCCGCCATTGCTGCGTTTTGCTTCGGAGGTGACATGCCAGCCTTACTGTTTGTCATCTTGCTGCTTTGGCTGGCATTACTGCCGGGAGCTCAGGCTGTTACCCTGCACGTAACGCTGCCAACCGGGGCCAAAGTACCGATAGTATCGGCTATGGCGCTGACTACTGAGTTGTCGTTAACAGGACAATTACGGGAAAATACAGCTGGGTTTGCAGTGCCGCTGACGACAGATGATAGCAGCGTTGGGCTGATCTGCCCCTTGAGTCAATTGACATTATGTTTGCAGCAGTTGCCGCCAGCACTTAGGGGGCAATTGCCTGACATTAAAGCGGTGCGCCATCTATTAGGCCAGCGCGGCGCCATGGCGTTGCTCTTGCTTCCCGAATCCTACGCCCCTTCATCTTCATCGCCTCCTGCTGATCAAGTACAACTAACAGGTGTGATTGTTTATCAGCACCAGCAGATTGCGTTTGAACTCAGTAGTATTCTTGGCGCCAGCGTTTATCGTTTACCGTTGAAATCTCAGCCGCTGCTGACGTTGTGGCATGAGTTAGGGCATCTTGAGGTCACTCGATTACAGGGGCAGATACTACCGCGCCAGTTATCCCTATATCAGCATGAAGCTTTAGCCGATCTGTTTGCTGCTTGGCGCAGTTTGTCATTATGCTCAGATGCAAGCCTGGCTTGGCAGCAACTGCATCGGCGCAATCTGGCGCTGATAAATGACCGCGACAATATCAGCCATTGGAGTGGGCCTGTGCTGCACTTGTTGCTGCAACGAGGTGATATTGCGCATCTGGCACAACTAGACAGTTTTGCCGATTTGCTACATGAACTACAGCTTGTCTCCCGCCGCCAGCCGCTTACAGCGGGGAAAATGTGGGAACAAGGACTGCCGTCACAACCTGTGCTTGATGAGTATAACAACTTGGTTCAGCGGCTGTTTGGCAGTGGTATGATGCAGACTTTACCTGGATATTTATACTGGCGTCGTCCAGCGCTTGGCCAGTACTTAGCGCCGACGTTCACGGCGCTGATAGGGACGCATAAGGCGACCACCTTGTTACAGGGGCATAGATTGATTAGTTCTGCTTCTGAGCCTGATATCCGGTGAAAAATGAATATCTCCGGCAGCATCTATGGTAGCCAGTTGCTCATTTAGGCAGGCTACGGCTATCGCCAATTCAGTCATCTGTTGTCTCACAAACAATAATTGATACCCCAATTTGGTAAGGGTGTAAAAGGCAAACTGTTGCGCCAGATTCATATGTGCCCAGTGTTCAGGTGGATAAGCAGGTGCCGCGCGCCTGTCTATCATATTGGCCGGTTGTGGATGGGATATCAGTAATGCCATAGTGTCTCCTCCCTGAGTCATCGCTGGCCATCATAGATTAACTGTCAGTGTTATGCTTTGGCCCCTTGCTCGAATAGAGCCTGACGGATATCTGTAGCTTGAAATTAAAACAGATACAACGTGATGTTTATTATAGATTTTGTCTTTCTATATAAGCAGGAATTGAACTTGAGTACAAGTTGGATACTTACGGTGATTTAGACAATAAAAAAGCCGGCAACAAGCCGGCTTTTAATTAATATTGATGCTTAGTCAGCATCTTTCAGATTTTGAGTTAGTTCAACAATGGCCTTTTTACCATCGCCAAATAACATCAGGGTGTTATCTTTGGCAAATAGCGGATTAGGCAAACCGGCAAAGCCCGGGCTTAAAGAGCGCTTCACCACAACCACGGTTCTGGCTTTATCCACATTCAAAATAGGCATGCCATAAATAGGGCTGGTTTTGTCTTCCCGCGCCATTGGGTTGGTCACATCGTTGGCACCAATCACAATTGCCACATCGGTTTGTTCAAACTGTGGGTTGATTTCATCCATTTCAACCAGCTGATCATAAGGTACTTCAGCTTCAGCGAGCAGCACGTTCATATGGCCTGGCATACGGCCTGCCACAGGGTGAATCGCGTATTTTACCTCTGCGCCACGTTCTTGCAGCAGGTTAGCCAGATCCCGCACCGCGTGTTGGGCTTGTGCCATCGCCAGACCATAACCGGGCACGATCACGACTCGCTCTGCAGTTTCCAGCAGCATAGCGACTTCTTCTGGAGAAGATGCTTTAACTTTTCCGGCATAGACTTCATCGGCATCAATGGTTTCACCACCTTCACCCATGACCCCGAACAGTACGTTGACTAGTGAACGGTTCATCGCTTTACACATAATCTGGGTCAGAATAATTCCGGATGCGCCCACCAGAGAGCCTGAAACGATCAGCACTGTGTTACCGGTAATAAAACCTGTGGTTGCAGCTGCAATACCTGAATAGGAGTTCAGCAAGGCGATGACCACAGGCATATCTGCGCCCCCAATGGGCACGACAAGGAAAATCCCCAGCGCCAGCGAAACGGCAACCAGAATATAGATATAGTCATGGTTGGCAGGCTCAGTGACGACCAGAACACTCAGAACTACCGCGGCGATCAGCAGCGCTGCGTTAATCACTTTGTTGCCGGGTACCCGAATCGGATTACCGGACATAAGTTCCTGCAGCTTGGCAAAGGCGATCAGTGAGCCAGACAGGGTCACGGCACCAATTAAGACGGTGGCAGCGATAGAAATTAAAGCAACCACATGCGTTGCTGACTCTGGATCAACAAAGTTAGCCAGTGCGATAAACAGAGAGGCGCCACCGCCAAAACCATTGAGCAATGCCACCATCTGTGGCATGGAGGTTACTTGGATTTTAACCGCCATTACGCCGCCGATCACGGCACCGATAACCAGACCGGCCAAGATCCACTCATAGCTGAGAATGTGTTGGTCAAATAAGGTGACAACGACCGCAATCAACATACCGATAGCGGATAATTGATTACCTCGCACTGCGGTGCGTGGTTTGGTCATGCCTTTGATACCCAGAATAAACAGGCTGGCAGCCAACAAATACGCAAGATAAATAATAGTTGTACTCATGTCGGCTTATTTCCTCTTAAACATGGCAAGCATACGATTGGTTACTAAGTAACCGCCGACCACGTTGATGGTTGCCAGTACCACAGCGATAAAGCCCAGTACATTAACCCACCATCCAGCACCGCTACCGGCAGCCAACAGGGCGCCGACCAAGGAGATACCGGAAATCGCATTAGAGCCGGACATCAAAGGGGTATGAAGGGTTGGGGGCACCTTAGTGATCAGTTCAACCCCTAAAAATACCGCGACCACAAATAGGGTCAGTAACAATAACAGATCCATTATTCAGCCTCCTTCTCGCTGTCCTCAGTGACGGGGGCCGGATTAAGGGCTGGCATACCTGCCAGCTCTCGCAGGCGGGCATTGACCAGCTCACCCTGATGGGTGACCACAGTGTCGTTAATAATTTCGTCGGCAAAATCTAACTGCAATTTGCCTTCAGCATCCAGCAGCAGTTTCAGCAGATTTTCCACATTGGTGCCATACATCTGGCTCGCATGGGTTGCGGCGCTGCCGGGAATATTTTTCGGTCCTAAAATCGTCACGCCTTGGTGCACAACGATTTCACCGGCTTGGGTCAGCTCACAGTTACCACCGGTTTCTGCGGCTAAATCAACAATCACAGTGCCAGGTTTCATGGCATCCACCATGGCTTTAGTGATCAGTACCGGGGCTTTACGGCCAGGGATCGCCGCTGTGGTAATCACCACATCTTGTTGTGCCAGCACATTGGCCATCGCCTGTTGTTGGCGCTGGATAAAGTCATCACTCTGCTCAGCAGCATAGCCGCCTTTGGTTTCAGTGTTTTCCGCTTCAATGTCTAACTCAACCGGCTTAGCACCCACAGAAATAATCTGCTCCCGGGCTGCTGGGCGGATATCATAGGCCTCGACAACTGCGCCCAAGCGTTTTGCTGTCGCGCAGGCCTGCAAACCTGCAACCCCAACGCCCATGACAAAGGCCCGGCACGGTTTGAGGGTGCCAGCTGCGGTCATCATCATAGGGAATAGGCGGGGAGCGTAGTGGGCAGCCAGAATAACGGCTTTATAGCCAGCGATAGTGGCCATGGAAGAGAGCACATCCATGCTCTGGGCGCGGGTAATACGGGGAATCAGTTCAAGGGCAATGCTGGTTTGACCGCCATCAGCCAGTTTTGCTAGCTCAGCGGCACTGGTGAGAGGATCCATCATACCTATGATAATTTGCCCAGGCTTGCCGTGGGATTTTATCTCCTCCAGCTGGCTTTCTTTAGCATTAACTAGGGTGATAATATCCGCTTCCTGCAGCAGGGCGGCACGGTCGGTAACGATCGTCGCCCCGGCCTTGGCATAATCATCATCGGTAAATCCGGCGGCGTCTCCGGCCCCACTTTGCACTAAGACTTGGACAGGTTTTTTCATTAACCTAGTTATATTGGCCGGAATCAGTGCAACCCGGGTATCTTGGTTAAAATTCTCTTTGGGCAGACCTATTTTCAACGGGGAAACCTCGCTTACAGGAAATTGACTTTCGTCACAGAAGAGACTGACATTGTGGCAAGTCTTTCTTTTTTAACAAGCCTTAAGGCTGAGTCCATGACAGGTTTTGACCAGTGAGGCATAAATAGTTTGCACTGGGTCACGTTTTTGTAGCGCAAAAAAGCAACATCTCATATTCGAAACAGTAATAAAAAATTTTATTTTATTCTTTTTTGCCTTTATTTAACAAAGCTATGCTGCCAACAGGAATATTCTGTGGATGACAGCACATGGCGTTTAACGTTTCTTCACCTTTTCCCCATCTTCTCTCTGAGAAACAACAATTATTGCTGTCTCAGTTGACTGCCGATATGTCGTCACAACAGCTCACCTGGCTTAGTGGCTATTTAGCCGGGCAAGCCAGTGTTGCCACAACAGCTGCGGGCACGTCAACAACGGAATCACCCGCGGTAACATCATCCCCTATCCTGACGGTGCTTTATGGTAGCCAAACGGGTAATGGCCAGGCATTGGCAGAACAATTAGCTGAGGAGGCGAAACAAGCCGGTTGGCAGGTGAGCTTATCCGCGATGGGAGACTTTCAGCCCAGGCGCCTGAAACAGGTAGCCTTTTTGGCTGTAGTGGTATCGACTCATGGTGAAGGTGATCCTCCCGATGATGCGTTGGCGCTCCATCAGTTTCTGCACTCTTCCCGAGCGGGTCAGTTGCCGGACTTGCAATATGCAGTGTTAGCTCTGGGGGATAGCAGTTATGAGTATTTTTGTCAGACAGGGCGTGAATTTGACCAGCAATTGAGTGCACTCGGTGCTCAGCCATTGTTGCCATTGCAGGAGTGCGATGTGGATTACAGCGCGCTTGCAGCAGATTGGCGCCGCAGTCTGTTGGCAAGGCTGCAGACGTTACAGCCAAACGATGTGGTTGGGGAGGGCGCGGGGTTGGGCGGAGAGCTTGGCGTCGCAGCGTTGCCGCAAGCTGCGGCGATGACGGTCAATAAAGACCGCCCCATTATTGCTAAGGTACTGGTTAATCAGCCTATTACCGGGCGAGACGCCGGGCGCGCCATACATCACCTTGAGCTCGCCTTGCCGGACGAGCAGCTGCAATACCACCCCGGTGATGCTTTAGGGGTATGGTTTCACAATAGTCACGAGCTGGTTGGCGAAATTCTCGCAGGGTTATCATTGGCCGCTGAGACGCCTGTGCAGGTAGCACCTCTACATCAAGGCGTATTACATACTGCCACCATAACAGCTGATATGCCCTCAGAACCCGATAGCATAGCTAAGGGAAATTTAGCGCCGGATAATGATAACGGGCAAGTTGAGACGATATCGCTTGAACAGGCATTACTCACCCGGCGTGAGCTGACTCAAGTGTCAGCCGGATTATTGCAGCAGTGGGCGGAATTACAATCGGATAATACCCTCAGCACGCTGCTTGATGAGGTCGATTCTATCCGGGAGTTTGCCTGTGAATTTCAATTGGCAGATTTACTCAGGTGTTGGCCGATAACTATCTCGGCGCAGCAGCTGGTAGATATGCTGCCGCCGCTTACGCCACGACTGTATTCTATCGCCTCCGCTCAAGATGATGTGGGTGATGAAGTGCATCTCACTGTCGCTCTGAAAACCGATTTACATGCCGACATTCCCCGTTTTGGTGGCGCATCTGGTTTTCTGAGTCGGATGGATGCTGGTACTGAGCTGTTGGTGTACCTGGTTGCTAACCGTTATTTCCGTTTGCCCCCCTCGCCAGATACCGCTGTGATTATGATTGGCCCCGGTACCGGGGTTGCACCATTTCGTGCCTTTATGCAGCAGCGTGATGTGCGTGGTGATACGGGGAAAAACTGGCTGTTTTTCGGCAATCGCTATTTTGAGCAGGATTTTCTTTATCAGACCGAGTGGCAGCAACACCTTAAATCCGGTCTGTTAACCCGTTTAGATGTGGCATTTTCCCGCGATGGTCCCTCGCGGCGCTATGTACAGCATTGTATTGCAGAGCAAGGCGAGCTGTTGTGGCAGTGGCTGGAGCAGGGCGCTCATCTGTATATCTGTGGTGATGGCAGCAATATGGCCAAAGATGTACACCGGGCACTGCTGGATGTGGTCGCAGAGTATGGCGGGCTGGATGAGGCTGGAGCTGCGGAGTATTTGAACCAGTTACGGCAGCAGCAGCGCTATCAGAAAGATGTTTACTAAGCCTATCAACCCACACCGGACTGTGGCGCTATAGGCGGAGAACCGATATGACAGAAAAAAAACTGGCAGAAAATGAATACCTGAAGCGGGATAGCCGGTTATTGCGCGGCACCATTACCGAAGGGCTGGCAACTCAGGTGACCGGAGCTTTTGCCGCCGGAGATCAGCAGCTAATTAAATTTCATGGTTTTTATCAGCAGGATGACAGGGATCTGCGCCGCGAGCGGGCAGAGCAGAAACTTGAACCGCTCTACTCCTTTATGCTTCGGGCCCGAGTGGCGGGTGGCGTTTGTACTACAGCGCAATGGCTGGGGGTAGATAGCATCGCTTCTGAGCTGACCCATTCCCACTCTATCCGCTTAACCAGCCGACAGACATTCCAGTATCACGGTATTGCCAAGCGCAATCTGAAAACCTTGATCCAGGGGCTGGATCGTCAAGCGCTCGACTCCATTGCTGCCTGTGGTGACGTAAACCGTAATGTGATGTGTAGTCCTAATCCCCAAGCTTCCATATTGCATACCCAAGTACAGCAGTGGGCTAAACAGCTGTCCGATGAATTGTTGCCCCATACCCGTGCTTATGCGGAGATCTGGCTGGACGGTGAAACTCTGCTGGATACCGCGGCTGAGCAGGAACCTATCTATGGTGAGACCTACCTGCCACGTAAATTCAAAATGGCCATTGCTGTGCCGCCGGATAATGATGTGGATGTTTACACCAATGATCTGGGGTTGATAGCGATTGCTGATGGGGAGCAGCTGATTGGTTTTAATATGCTGATCGGTGGTGGCATGGGGTGTACTCATGGCGATCATCAGACCTTTCCCCGTCTGGCTGAGCCGTTGGGGTTCGTGTCACTGGCCGACACCATGGCCGCGGTGAAAGCTGTGATGACAGTGCAGCGTGATTGGGGTAACCGGGAAAACCGTCGCCGAGCACGGTTGAAATACACAGTGGAAGATCATGGGCTGGATAAGGTAAAAGCAGAAGTGAGTCGCCGGGCTAATGTCGTGTTTCAGCCAGCAAAGACCGTGACGCTGACCAATCGGGGAGATCGCTACGGCTGGCATGAAGGGGCGGATGGATTATGGCATTTGACCCTGTTTATCGAAGGGGGACGCATTAGTGATCAGCCCGACCAGCCGTTACAGACGGGGCTGAGAGAAATAGCCAAGTGTCATCAGGGGGAGTTTCGCCTGACGGCAAATCAGAATTTAATTGTCAGCTCGGTTACTGCTGAAGATAAAGCCAAAATTACTGCGCTAGCAGAGCAATACGGTTTACTGCGACAGGTCAGTGCCAGTCGTGGCCTTGGCATTGCCTGTGTGGCATTGCCTACTTGTCCTCTCGCGATGGCGGAAGCAGAGCGCTATTTCCCGTCACTGCTTTCTCAGATCGAGGCGCTGCAACAACAGCATGATATTGCACAGCAACCCATGGTGATCCGCATGACGGGGTGTCCGAATGGGTGCGCTCGGCCATTTGCGGCGGAAATCGGTATGGTGGGTAAGTCTCCTGGACGTTACAACCTGTATTTAGGGGGAAGCTTTAATGGCGACCGGCTAAATAAATGTTATCGGGAGAATCAGACTGAGGCCGAGATACTGAGCATTTTGGATAGCTTGTTTCGTGATTATGCCTCAGAACGGCTTGATGGCGAGGGGATCGGTGATTTCTGCGTGCGTGTCGGCCGAGTGAAAGCGGTTATCAATGCTGCGGAGGACTTTTATGACTGACATTCACTCAAATCCCAACTCTACCAATCGGTTGGCGGTGCCTGTTACTTTTCCTACTAGTCCGGTGTCGGCCGATGAGTTAGTACAAGCCGCAAAGCGGGACGATCAATCTCTGATAGCGGATCTGAATCAGTGGTTGCAGCCTTTGACTGCGCAACAAAGGGTGAGTTGGGCGCTGCAAACCTTGCCGGGACATCATGTATTGTCATCCAGTTTTGGTATTCAGGCGGCGCTGATGCTGCATCTAGTGAGTCGGCAATTGCCTGATATCCCGATATTGTTAACAGATACTGGCTATCTGTTTCCTGAAACCTATCGTTTTATCGATCAGTTAACCCAGCAACTGTCACTCAATCTGCAGATATATCGGGCCAAGTTGAGTCCGGCTTGGCAGGAGGCAAAGTATGGTCAGCTTTGGCAGCAGGGAGAAGCAGGGCTGCGGCGTTACAATCAACTTAACAAAGTGGAACCTATGGCCAGAGCATTGGCTGAACATAATGCTGGGTGTTGGTTTGCCGGGTTAAGGCGCAGTCAGGCCGATAGCCGGAGTAGTTTGCCTGTGTTGGCATTAAAAGCCGGCCGGTTTAAATTGCTGCCGGTTATCGACTGGGATAACCGTCGGGTACATCAATATTTGCAGCAGCATCATTTGCCTTATCATCCCCTGTGGCAAGAAGGTTATGTTTCTGTGGGGGATTGGCATTCCAGTGCGCCACTTAGCAGTGGCATGACTGAAGAGCAGACCCGCTTTAATGGCATGACTCGGGAATGCGGTTTGCACTTGGATCTGTGAGTCTATGACCTCGGTATTGGGATCGATCTGCGATCAGTCGATCCTGCGGTCAGATTTTGCATCACAGCAGAAAAATCGGCTTACAAATTACAGGGGTAAAAAACGTGTGAATAATGGATTTAACACTTGCTGAATGAGAATTGTAAATATTTACTTTATTTGAAACAGTGCTTTAACTCTGTTTATTTGTATTTTATTCATACTTTTGTACAGTTTTACCCACACGGTTATGCACAGGTTAATAAGTTGTTATATAGTCAGTGTTCCCGTAGATGGTCTGGGATATAACACTGCTCGATAAACGGTTTTAAACCGCTTTATCCCCGGAAGCTTCCAACCTGTTTTAGGTCGCTATTTGGTAACCACAGGTGCTCCGGATGGTTCAAGGATGAATCGGCGCAGTGTGTCACAGGCTAGCCGCTTTAGCGGCAACTGATTGGTTGACTTGCTAGCGCTAGACAATCATCAGTCCCTCCCCGGGCAGCGGCGTCACCGCTGCCCGGGATATGCTTGGTCTTTGCTTTGTATCTGCAATATTCTGGTGCATCTAAATTCATTAAACCTATCGATATTTCTATGGCTCTGGCGGGACATTTATTGTTCTTGTTCTGACTTTTGGGGCGGGAGTTTTCCCTATTTTGTCAGTGACTTTTGTCTCGAGTGAATTTAATCATTAAAAATCAATAGACCCTAAGCTCAGCATGTCTCAAAAGTGTCTGTGAGTAATTGTAAGCTAGCCAACTCCCGATACAGCTCGCAATCGTTAAGCAAGTCGGCGTGTTTGCCATTGGCAATGATTCGGCCTTTATCTAACACAAGGATGCGATCGGCATTAATCACGGTCGCCAGCCGGTGGGCGATGACTAAGGTGGTTTTATGTTGCATCAAACTGTCTAATGCTTGTTTGACTAGAATTTCACTGCGGGCATCTAATGCACTAGTCGCTTCATCGAGTAATAATATTGGCCGGTTAGCTAAAATCGCCCGAGCAATTGCAATCCGCTGTTTTTGTCCGCCAGACAGTCTCACCCCACGCTCACCTAAATCAGTATGGTAACCATTCTCTAATTCACAGATAAACTCGTGGGCTCTGGCCGCTTTACAGGCATCAATGACCTCTTGCTCACTGGCTGTTGGGCGGCTGAAGCGGACATTATCGAGCACACTCGTGGCAAAAATTACCGACTCTTGAGGCACTAAGGCAAATTGAGCGCGCAGATCAGACAGACGGAGTTGATCAATCGCAATACCATCTAAACGTATGCTACCGGGCGGAGCGGCATAAAAACGTTGCAGTAATGCCAGTAAGGTACTTTTCCCCGCGCCGCTGGCACCAACCAATGCAATCCTTTCTCCGGGTTGCACTTCAAGATCAAGGTGGTGCAATACACACTTGTGTTGTTGCGGATAGGCAAAGCTTAAATTGTGTAACTGCAGTGCCCCTTTTACCTGTTGTGGCAGCGCTTGGGCAGGGCAGGGTTCGGGGATATCACTTTGGCTGTGAGCCAGCTCCATCAGTCTTTCACTGGCACCAGCGGCGCGCTGTATTTCACTGAAGACTTCACTGATGGTTCCGACACTGCCTGCCACCAGTACGGCATAAAACATAAAGGCAGAGAGCTCACCGGTACTGATATTTCCGGCAATAACGGCGTTGCCGCCAGCCCATATAATTGCCAGAATCGCGAAAAAAGATAGGGTCATAATCAGACAGACCAGCATAGCCCGATAAAAAATGCGCTGTTTGGCTGTACTCAGTACAGCTTCTACGTGATGGCCAAAGTGGCGCTGGGCGATAGGTTCATGGCCATAAGACTGTAATGTATGAATTTCATGGATGCTTTCATCAACAAACGCCCCGAGTTGGGCAATACGGTCTTGACTATGTCGGGCCAGTTGCCGCACTTTTTTGCCGAAAAATACCGCTGGCACGATAACTAAAGGAACCATAATTAATACCATGGCGGTTAGTGTCCAGCTGGTAAATAACATCATGGCTAAACCGCCCAACATGGATATTAGCGAGCGTAGCGCCATGGAAAAACTGGAGCCGACTACATTTTCCAACAGTGTGGTATCTGAGGTGAAACGGCTGAGCACTTCACCTGTTCGGGCTTTGGCATAAAAGGCCGGGGACAGTTGCAATAGTCTCCGGTATACCGTCAGGCGGATATCGGCACTGACCCGTTCTCCCAGCCAACTCATCAGGTAATATCGGCCAAATATTGCCGCTGCGCTGAGTAAAATCACGGCGCCGAGCCCCAGTAATACCTGATGCAGTTGCTCCGCACCTTCCTTGAAGCCCTGATCCACTAACATGCGTATTCCCTGACCGATGGCGAGCCAGGCCAGAGAGCTTAGTAGTAAAAAAAACAACGCAGCTAATACCTGGCCGGCGTATGGCCGTAAAAAACTGGCTAGCCAGTGAAAGACAGCTCTCTTGGCTACAGCTTTATCTGGCATTGTGTCTGGTTTGTGATGGGGTGATGTCAGTGTGTGATTGTGCTCCGAAGTGCTAGCTTGGTTTTGGGGGCGCACAGGATGGGGAAGCTGGTGGGATGTTTTATCAGCAGTAGAGCTGGGAGTATCACTGTCATCATGCACTGTCACCTGGCGATCCTTGTTTTCAAGTGGTTGATAATTTGACTGTATCATATCAGCTTGTCGTCACTACTGGGACGAACAAAGGATTAGTTGATATCACTTGAACTTAGCGTATCGGCATTATCTGCACATAGGCTGACTTTAAGCTTATAACAAGGGAGCAGTTATTAAGGCATTGATGCCATGGATAAGGCAGGTATGAACAAAGTAAATGTACCGCCGTTATGTTAGCGCTTATTGAGTTGTCACTGTAAGTGAACAAATAGTGGGTGAAAAAGACTATTTATCCGGGGTTATTTGTTTTGGCTGGACGTGGTTGATAGCGAAATGGCAGTGATTGAATTTTCTCTATCATGGCTTTACTCTTGTGCCGATTTTTACAGACAGGATTGAATTATGACCTTGCCCACAAGTTGGCCGGAGTTTATTGCTGCTGAGCAACACTTGCCCTATTTTCAACAGCTCAATGAGTTTGTTGCTGCGCAGCGCGCTGAGGGTAAAGCCGTATTTCCACCCGAGGATGAGGTTTATCGCGCATTTGAGTTAACACCACTGGATAAAGTGAGGGTTGTGATTTTGGGACAAGATCCTTATCACGGCCCGGGTCAGGCCCATGGACTGTGTTTTTCAGTCAAACCCGGTGTTAAGGCCCCGCCATCTTTGGCCAATATGTATAAAGAGTTGGTTACGGATATTCCCGGCTTTACCATTCCAGATCACGGTTATCTGGAGTCCTGGGCGCAGCAAGGCATTTTAATGCTTAATACGGTACTGACGGTCGAGCAAGGTAAGGCGCACTCACATGCAAAAGCGGGGTGGGAGACGTTTACCGGTGCAGCAATGCAATTACTGAATCAACAAACCCAGCCAATTATTTTTGTATTGTGGGGCAGTCACGCCATTAAAAAAGGTAAGGTAATTACCGCGCCGCAGCATACTTTGTTGACAGGTCCACATCCATCACCGCTTTCTGCTTATCGAGGATTTTTCGGTTGTGGGCACTTCTCGAAAGTAAATGCATTATTGGCAGAACGAGGTGAGGAGCCGATCCACTGGCAGGTTTAATACTTAGTCACACACTGGATTTCTGCAGTTATATTCGTGCACGTTAAGTTGTAAGCTAATGATGCTACAAGTAAATAAGGCCGCAACTGCGGCCTTATTTACTTGTAGCATCATTAGCGATGGGATAACGAAAATTGAATTCCCTAAGATGACTTATTGTCCATCCGGAGCCGTTGTGATCACATCGCCAGTATTAGAATCGTAATCGATATACATATTGGGGTTTCCAATCAAGGTATAGCGACACTTGCCGGGATCAGTATACGTGGCTTTATATTGTGCGCCAGTTGTATCTGTTACCGTAGGTTCATCCCCAGAAAATAAAATGCGCCACACTGAAAGGCAGTCCGGTACGTTATTTAACGTGGGTTCAGTTCCTGCTGCAGGACCGGTAATAAAATGCTGTGTTGGCCAACCTTTGCCATTGATATCTACAGTACCGGACTTATTGGGATTATCGGAAAAAACGGGCGCATCATTTATTCCCCCTGGAGGTGCACCTCTGACTACCCAAGCTGCTTGCACTAAATCGACCCCGGTTTTAAACGCCCCACCGGTAGCCTTGACAGTTGCTGAATGCGCATAATCTTCAAAATTCAAAAACTTTGGAGCTGCTACAACAGCGAGCAATCCCAGAATAATGATGACCACGATAAGCTCAATTAGGGTAAACCCTTGATGGCGGGCGCGACTTAGCCGGTCTTTGATGGGCATATGTTGAACCTCATGTTGGTTGATTATTAGCCCAGTATAGTGTGCAACAATTATTTAATTCCAGTTAACAATGTAAAAACATGGTTAAATTCTGAGTTCGACCTGTGATGAAGAGTAGGTTAACCATGTCAGCGTGGAAATTGTGCTATTCCCTTAAGTTTGCGGGGCGATGTTATGCCAGGCAGTAAGCAAGCTCAGCTGTGGTTATTGGGAAATGGTCTGTTTTGTGTGAGGCGGCGTTAGGGGCGGTAATGGGTAAAAGGATGGATGAAATAGTCAGATGATGACTGGAATACTGTTACTTTTAGTCGTCTACACAGTTTTAGTGTTTGTTCGTCTAAATCAAGTGGAGAGGGCCGGTAAATATGACTAATTCCAAGCTGGTGTCACGCGATAAAAGTAAGCTGTCGCAGCATCGCGACAGCTTGAACTTAATGCGCTAATACTCTGCCATCAGTGGTTGCGTGCCACAGACAGTTTCGCCAAGGATACCAACGCTGTTTTTACGTCACTATCAGGTATGATTGCTAGGGCATCAATAGCCTTTTGGGATTCTTCCACCGCGCGGGTGTGAGTGTATTCCAACGCGCCGCAATGGTGCAGGGCGCTGATGATAGCCTCAATATCCTGTGTGCCATCACCTTGTTCAATGGCGTTGCGGATCATACGTTTTTCATCATCAGTGCCGTGGGCCATGGCATAAATCAGCGGTAACGTCGGTTTTCCTTCGGCCAAATCATCCCCAATATTTTTACCTAACTCTTCTGCATCAGCGGTGTAGTCAAGCAAATCATCCGTCAGCTGGAAGGCGGTGCCTAAATATTTACCATAGTCACCCAGTGCGGTTTCCCAGGCAGGATCACTACCTGCCAATACAGCAGCAAGTCTAGTTGCGGCTTCAAACAGTTTGGCTGTTTTACAATAAATAACCCGCATATAACTGGCTTCTGTGGTATCAGGATCCTGGCAGTTCATCAACTGCAGCACTTCCCCTTCCGCCAGCACATTAGTGGCATCGGCCAGAACAGACAGTACCTTCATATTTTCCAGCTCAGTCATCATTTGAAATGAGCGGGTATAAAGGAAGTCGCCAACCAATACACTGGCGCTGTTGCCAAACATGGCATTGGCGGTTTCACGACCTCGACGCATGGTTGATTCATCAACCACATCGTCATGTAATAAAGACGCCGTGTGGATAAATTCGATAATGGCAGCCAGTTTCAGGTGGGCTTCACCCTCATATTGCACGGCTCTGGCGGCCAGCACCGCAAGCAGTGGGCGAAGTCGTTTCCCGCCGCCATTAATAATGTAGAACCCCAACTGATTTATCAGGGCAACATCAGATTCCAGTTGCTTGTAGATCAGTTGATTGACCGCTTGCATATCGGCGTCCGCCAATTGACGGATGGCATTTAAATCCATAGGAAGACTCTGGTTCAAAAAGGGCTGGGAAGTAGCCCTGATTTTAGTCGAAAGTTGTATGATATCGCAGATTTTACCTGAATGAATTGAATAAGGCATTATTGCTGGAGAGTTGTGAGAATTTAGCCGATCTTTTTTTAATCTTTCGGCGAAAGGGGTTGCGAGTTAACCATTCTTAGCGTAAACTC
Organism: Shewanella sp. NFH-SH190041; assembly: GCF_024363255.1. Classification (NCBI taxonomy): domain Bacteria; kingdom Pseudomonadati; phylum Pseudomonadota; class Gammaproteobacteria; order Alteromonadales; family Shewanellaceae; genus Shewanella; species Shewanella sp. NFH-SH190041. The sequence goes on along the minus strand of NZ_AP026070.1, from coordinate 3,521,151 downwards.
CGCGCCCATTGTCAATAAAGTTTTTGTAGCACCTGCCCTGCTCACTTTGTAGGCCAGTGTGTTAAATGTTTCGGAGTAAAATAGCTATGTACGCTGTTTTTCAAAGTGGTGGTAAGCAGCACCGTGTTGCTGAAGGCCACACCCTGCGTTTAGAAAAAATCGAAGTTGCTACTGGTGAAACCATCGAATTTGATCAGGTTCTGCTGGTTGTTAATGGCGAAGACGTTAAAGTTGGCGCTCCTCTGGTTGAAGGCGGCAAAGTTGTTGCTGAAGTTATCAGCCACGGTCGCGGCGAGAAAGTTTCTATCCAGAAATTCAACCGTCGTAAGCACCACGAAAAGAAAATGGGCCACCGTCAGTGGTTCACTGAAGTTAAAATCACTGCTATCAACGCGTAATTAGGAGTCTGACTAATGGCACACAAAAAAGCTGGCGGTTCTACTCGTAACGGCCGCGATTCAGAAAGCAAACGTCTTGGTGTTAAGCGCTTCGGCGGCGAATCAGTTCTGGCTGGTAACATCATCGTTCGTCAGCGTGGCACCAAGTTCCACGCCGGTGTAAATGTAGGTATTGGTCGTGACCACACCTTGTTTGCCCTGACTGATGGTAAAGTTAAGTTTGAAGTTAAAGGTCCTAACAACCGTAAGTTCGTTAGTATCGAAGATTAATTTTCTTTTTCAAGCTTGATTTCTAAGCCCCGCCATTGGTGGGGCTTTTGTTTTATGCCCATTCCGGATAAATGAACGGGTATAACTACGCAGAGCCTGAAACAGTATTGGCCGGAACATCCGGTTGGCATCGGCTTTGGCGTACCTATTCAGTGTTTGTTTGGCGCGTATAGAGGATGACGGTATACTGCCTCAATCCCCTGCGCCTGGAGTAAGTATGAAGTTTGTCGATGAAGCAGTGATCAGAGTTGAAGCGGGTGACGGCGGCAGTGGCTGCGTCAGTTTCCGCCGAGAGAAGTATGTACCTGATGGTGGGCCTGATGGTGGTGACGGTGGTGATGGCGGTGATGTATTTCTGCAGGCTGATGAAAACCTCAACACACTGATCGATTACCGTTTCGAACGTTTCCATATGGCTGAGCGTGGGAAAAATGGTAGAGGTTGTGATTGTACTGGTAAAGGCGGTAAAGATCTGGTCTTGAAAGTACCAGTGGGTACTCGGGCAAGGGATCAGGAAACGGAAGAGGTACTGGGGGATTTGACCCAGCACGGGCAGAAATTACTGGTAGCCAAAGGCGGTTTCCACGGTTTGGGTAATACCCGTTTTAAAAGTTCTACTAACCGTGCTCCACGGCAGAAAACTTTGGGAACCCCGGGTGAAGTACGCAGCCTGAAATTGGAGCTAATGCTGCTGGCTGATGTAGGGCTACTGGGCATGCCTAATGCTGGTAAATCTACTTTTATCCGTGCTGTATCCCGAGCTAAACCAAAGGTAGCGGACTATCCGTTTACCACTTTGGTGCCAAATCTGGGGGTGGTTAACCCTCGTCCCGGTCAAAGCTTTGTGATTGCCGACATCCCTGGACTGATTGAAGGTGCAGCAGATGGTGCGGGCCTGGGTATTCGCTTCTTGAAGCACCTGGAGCGTTGCCGCGTATTGCTGCACATTTTGGATATTGAGCCGATTGATGGTAGTGATCCGGTTGATGCCGCAAAGGCGATTGTGGAAGAGCTGGAAAAATATTCGCCGAAACTGGCTGGCAAGCCACGTTGGCTAGTATTCAACAAAGTTGACCTGATGCTGGAAGAAGAAGTACAGGAAAAGGTTGACCGCATTGTGTCTGAACTGGGGTGGAAAGGTGAAGTTTTCACCATGTCTGCTTATGCCCGTGAAGGTACACAACCCCTGTCTGAAAAGTTGATGGACTTTATCAAGAGTCTGCCAGCTGAAGAAGCTGAACAGGATCCCGATGCGGATATTGAGTTCAAATGGGATAATTATCATCAGGCTAGCCTGGAAGACGTCAACGAAGATTATGACGATGATTTCGACGATGATTTCGATGATGATGATTATGATGTTGAAGTGATCTACCAACGCTGATCCGCTTAATGTTTATTTCCGGGTTGGAGATAAATTTTACAACGGTAACGACAATAGATTAAACGGCTGAGGATATCTGCTTATCCCGGCCGTTTTGTTTATCTGCCATATAAGGAATTACAATGAAAATTGCCATGATTGCCGCCATGGCCCATAACCGGGTGATTGGCAAAGACAACACTATGCCTTGGCATTTGCCGGAAGATTTAAAGCATTTTAAGGCAATGACGCTGGGTAAACCCGTGGTGATGGGGCGTAAAACCTTTGACTCTATCGGGCGGCCATTGCCGGGGCGGCATAATATTGTTATCAGTCGAAATCCAGCATTGCAGATTGACGGGGTGACCTGTGTGACATCATTTGCAGCTGCCTGTGATGCAGCAGATTCATGTGATGAGTTGGTGATTATTGGTGGTGGCCAGTTATACGCTCAATTGCTGGCTCAGGCAGATATTTTATATTTGACTCAGATAGATCTGGATGTTGCCGGCGATACGCAATTTCCTGACTGGCAGCCTCAGCAGTGGCATACAGAGGTCTTGGGTGGTGGCACCAGTGCGACAGGGCTTAAATATAGTTTTGAGAAGTTGACTCGAAAAGGCTAAGCCCTTTCAAACAGCTATTAAAACGTCGTTCACAGCGCGTTTTAGGCGCTGTGAAGTGCATTATGGTATCTATGATGGGTATAGAGCCGGTTTGCCAACCATCAATCGTGTAATCAACGCGGGGAAAGCGCTTGCTGCGTGAGCTTTTCGTCAGTTTCCAGATGCAGTAAAGTCAGATATTCACCCCAGCAACAGCCGGTATCCAAGGCCTGATAACGGCAATTATGTGTTTGGCCCATCAGCGCTGCCCAATGGCCAAATACCACTTGAGTTTGCTGTGGCAGTTTACTGTTAAAGGTAAACCAAGGGCGCAGGTCATCATGGGTTGCAGCATCTCCCGGCGGGAGCTTACAGTCAAAATCCAATGTGCCATCAGGATGCAGATAACGCATACGGGTCAAGGCATTGATACAATAAATTAGCCGGTTTAGGCCGCTAAGCTCGGTTGACCAACGATTGATATCCGTACCGTACATGTGACTGATCAAGGCATCGAGGTAATTATCTTGCTGCAGCACGTCAGAGACTGCTGCAGCCTCATGACGCAGCGTCGCTAAATCCCATTGGGGGGGAATGCCAGCGTGGGTCATGACCAGATTAAATTCTGGCAGCTCCCGCACCAGTGGCTGATGGCGGATAAAATCAATCAATTGCCCCGTATCTGGTGCATCAAGCAGTGGCTGGAGTTGATCACTGGGTTTCGCGCGTTTTAGCCCGCCATAAACAGACAGTAAATGCAGATCATGATTGCCTAATACCACTCGGCCGCTATTAGCTTCATCGGCGAAAAATCGTAGCACTGATAAGGAGTCCGGCCCCCGGGCAACCAAATCGCCTACGGCCCAAATCTCATCTTTGGATGGATTAAAGGCCACTTTATCCAGCAGCAGTTTAAATTCGCGATAACAGCCCTGGAGATCACCTACAAAATAATGTGCCAATTTGCACTCCTAATGTAATAACCCGGGGACAGCCAAGCGGAACGGTGGGATCGGGGCATTAAAGCTTTCACCAGAAGCGAGGCGCATTTTATAGCTGCCCTGCATAATTCCCAGTGGCGTTTCCAATACGGTGCCACTGGTGTATTGATAAGTACCATCAGGCTCAATCGTCGGGGTTTCTCCCACCACACCTTTGCCTTGTACTTCACTTTTTAGGCCGTTGGCATCTGTGATGATCCAGTGACGATTTTCCAGTTTGGCAGCCTGGGTGCCCTGATTGATGATGGTTACTGTGTAGCTGAACAGATATTTGTTTTCTTCCGGATTCGATTGCTGAGCCACATATTGGCTTTCCACCTCAATCCGGATGCTGGCTTCGGATGCAGTCATTGATGTTGTTCCAGAAAATAATAAAAAGGGCACCAAGGTGCCCTTTTTAATCAATTGTTTTTATCACACAGCAAGTTGGCCATAGCGACATATTGCTTAACGCTGATCTCTTCTGGCCGACGAGTCGCATCCACGCCTAAAGCGGCGAAGTCATCATCGGATAACAGTTGTTTCAGGTTATTACGCAATGTCTTGCGACGCATATTGAAGGCTGTGGTACACAAATGGCGCAGTACAGCTACATCTTTACATGGCCAAGGTTTTTGCTCATATGGCACCAGGCGTACGACGGCGGAGTCCACTTTTGGTGGTGGCGTAAAGCATCCTGGTGGTACTTCCAGCACAGGAACAACCTGACAATAATATTGCGCCATCACAGTCAAACGGCCGTAAGCTTTGCTGCCGGGGGACGCTGACAGACGCAGCACCACTTCTTTTTGCAACATAAAGTGCATATTTTCAATCTGTTCGGCAAACTCAAACAGATGGAACATCAGTGGTGTTGAAATGTTATAAGGCAGGTTACCGAATACTTTCAGTTTTTTGCCCGGTACCATCAATTTGTTGAAGTCGAATTGCAGTGCATCACCTTGATGGATAGTTAATTTATCCTTCAGTACGGGATGTACTTTTAAACGTTCAACCAGATCCCGGTCAAGTTCAACCACTGTCAGGTTATCAATGCCTTCGGCAACAGGCTCAGTCAGTGCAGCCAAGCCGGGACCAATTTCCACCATAACATGATCGTTATCCGGGGCAATGGCACCCACGATGCGGTTAATTACATTGCTGTCGGTCAGGAAGTTCTGGCCGAAACGCTTTCTGGCCGTGTGGCCTAAATGGACTTTGTTACTCATTAACTCAGATTTCAATTCTTTGAGGCCAGCTCAATGGCCTTATTTAAGGCACAGACAAAACTGCCTGTGTCGGCGGTTCCTGTGCCTGCCAATTCCAGTGCGGTACCATGATCCACCGAGGTGCGGATGTAGGGCAGGCCGAGGGTGATATTAACCGCTCTGCCAAACCCCTGTGCTTTGAGCACAGGTAAGCCCTGATCATGATACATCGCCAGCACCACATCAGCATCCTGCAGATATTTGGGCTGGAACAGAGTATCTGCTGGCAGTGGGCCAACAATACTCATATTCTGCTCGTCTCTGAGCTCATCAAGCGCCGGGATCATTACATCCAGTTCTTCCCGACCAAGATGGCCGTCTTCCCCCGCATGGGGGTTTAATCCGCAGACATAAATTTTCGGATCCGTAATGCCGAATTTCGCCACCAGATCCCGGTGCAAAATACAGATAATATGCTGTAGTCGCTCCCGGGTGATAGCTTTGGCCACATAGGCCAGCGGAATATGGGTGGTGACCAATGCCACTTGCAGACCGGGACAGGCCAATAACATGACCACATCTTGACAATTTGCCTGTTGAGCAAAAAATTCCGTATGCCCACTAAAGGGGATCCCTGCCTGATTGATGATGCCTTTATGTACCGGCCCTGTCACGACAGCATCAAACTCACCGGCAATGTTCTTTTCCCCTGCATAGCGCAGGGTATCGACAACATAGCTGCTGTTTGCCTCATTCAGTTGACCGCATTTTACCTCAGCCACCAAATTAAAAGGTACTATGGTCAGGGTACCGGCTTCTTGAGCTCTGGGTGCCTGACCAGGTTGATAAGGCCGCAGTTGAAGCGGCAGCCCCAGTCGTTTTGCCCGGCTCTGCAGCAGATTGGGATCCGCACAGACAATCAGCTCTGCATCAGGCCAAGCCTGCTGCGCGAGTTGCACCACCAGATCCGGGCCGATACCGGCCGGTTCCCCCGGGGTGATTGCAATGCGTTTGATACTCAAGCTGCTACTCCTTATCGGTGTCGTACACATGAATGTACGCATCTGCTCGCATTTCGTCCAGCCAGTTTTGCAGCTCTTCATTGAACTTACGGCGGAAAATCAGCTGATGCGCCCGATTGGTATTGAATTGTTCGGTTGCATCAGTCTTTCGCCGCTCTTCCAGCTGCACAATATGCCAGCCGTGACTGGAGCGAAATGGTGCGCTGATTTGGCCTTTTTTCAGTTCTTTGAGTTTATTGGCAAAAGCCGGTACATACATGCTTGGATCAGCCCAGCCCAGCTCACCACCTTTAGCGGCAGAGCCCGGGTCTTCAGAGTACTTTTTCGCTAATTCGGCAAAGCTGGCTTTGCCATCGCGGATCTCGGTTGCGAATTTGGTCAGCATCGCTTTAGCTCTGTCTTCTGACAGGATCGGTGATGGCTTTAGCAAAATATGCCGGGATTTAACTTCATCAACTTCTTTCGTTTGCTGGCCGCGGATCCCCAGTACTTTGATAATATGGAAGCCGCTACCACTCTTTATCGGGCCGATAATGTCGCCTTTTTTCGCGCCATTGACCACTTCAGCAAATAGGGTAGGCATTTCATTGATATTCATGTAATCCCATACCCCACCTTCCAGCGCTTTGGGCCCAGCAGAGGCAGCGATGGCAACCTGACGAAAATCAGCACCGCTTTTCAGTCGCTTCATCACAGCATCAGCCCGCTTTTGCGCACCAGCCAGCTCAGCCTCTGTTGGATTATTGGGTACTTCAATCAAAATATGGCCGATTTGGAATTCCACATTTTTCATGCCCTGTTGATTGATCAGCTTTACCAGCGCATTGATTTCCTGAGGGGAGACCTGAATACGGCGTTGCACCTGAATACGTTGCACTTCACCCAGGGTGATCTCCTGGCGTAGCTGCTCACGATATTGGCTGAAACTTTCGCCGCTTCTTTCAATTTCTTGACGCAATTGCGCCACGGTCATTTTCTGATCTTTGGCAATATTTTCGATGGTTTGATCCAGTTGTAAGTCACCAACATGCAGCCCCATACGGTCAGCCATCTGCAATTGCAGCCGGGTGAGGATCAAGCGATCAATCACCTGGGTCCGCAGTGCTTTATCCGATGGCAGTTTTTGCCCGGACTCTTTGGCATTGCGTTTCACATTGGCCAGCATATTGTCAATTTCACTTTGCAGGATCACACCATCATTCACCTGCACCGCAACCTGATCCAGTGGTTGGGGAGCGGCAAATGTATTTTGGCTTAGTACCAGTGCCAAAAAAGCAAAAATCAGTTTTTTAAAGGGTCTCATCCACAAATCCTTGGCCGTAAATGACTCAGGCTGATCGCCTGAATATTGTTTTGTTATTGGACTGCCAGTCCTTGTTCTGGTTCAGCAATTTACCATATTTTTCCCCGCAACAGCGGGTTTGTCTGTGACGACAACCCGGTGCAGCTGCCTACACCGGGATTAGCTAACTAGTTTTTCAAATACAGTGGCTTGCGATAGCTGAACAGGCCTTGATCCAGCATCTTTGATACGCCGAGCGGGCCGGAGCCGCCCAATCCTTTCAGCATAAAGTTGAGATAAAAACCACTTTCAAACTGGGCGCGGTCATCCACTGGATCGAACTTGTCATCATAATTGGTATTGATACGGTAGTGGTAGCTTAACCGTACCGCCCAGCAGCAAGATTCATACTGGAAGCCAGTATAGGCTTCAACGCTGCGGTGCTCTTTTAAGTCGTAATACCAGCTACCGACGAAATACAGATCGTCCCGTACCGGCCATGCAGTACGTAATCCGGCCTGAGAAATATCTACCCGATTATTGGTATTGGTATTGAGCAAATCCGGTACATAACGGTAACTGAGTTGCACTAATTGATTCGCGCCGGGACGATAATCCAGTGTCACCTCGGTTTTTTTGTTGTCCTTTTCTTTGGTGTCATATTGCAGGGCACCGCTGAAATAGAAATCCTGGTACAGCTTGGCATCCATTTCTGCTGCCAATACTGAAAATGAAGGTGTCTCTTCCACTAAATTTGGGTTGAGGCTGACTTTGTTATCTTCCAGATAGAAAATTTGCCCCAGACTGAACTTCATTTGCTCTTCATTGTGGCTGTCGTACAGGCGGCTCGTCATCCCCACCGTGACTTGGTTGGCATTGGCAATTCTATCCAAGCCGGAGTAACGGCGGTCGCGGAACAAACCGTAAAAGTCATCCTGTAGCGCAGCGGTATCATAAATGCCGATATCAGACTGATCCTGATAGCCGACATACAGATACTGCACTTGGGGTTCTAATGTCTGGCGGTAATTTTCATCAAATAGCTTGGTATGGCGCTCAAAATTAATCTGGCCATATAAACGTGCCTGAGGAATTGTCCGGCTGACATGAGATGCTAGTTCAGGCTGCAGACGGTTATCCCGCTGCCAGTAATTGGTTTGATACAGCTTAACTTCAGACACAAAAGCGCCCGCCGGCCCGTATATTGGCCAAGTTAAAGACGGCTCAAGATGTACCCGGGTAGCTGTCGGATACCCTTTTTTTGTACTGGTATGCTCAAAGTTGCTCACTTCGCTATGGAAGGCAAAGTCGAGATTACGCCACATATCCGGCGAGCTGTAGTTGAAACTAAATTGCGGCATGACTTGATAAGGTTCTTGGGTTTCCCCTAATACCTTGACGTCTTGCACTTTTAAACTGGTATTCCAGTTTTGTTGGAAATAACTGATCTCGCCCACCCGAGAGATCTGGTTATCGGTTGCCCGGGCGACGTCTGATGGCAAGTCATTAAAATAATTGTTGTCAGACACTCCGGTATAGTTGGCCAGTACCCGCCAGTTTTCATCAATAGCGCCTTGATGTTCCCAGTGGTACAAATACCGGTTGGGATGGCCTGTCAGTTTCTGATCATCGCCTAAATACTCTACATTCACTTTACCTTGCTGGGCTTCACCAGCCAGATAGCGGAATTCGGTTTTCAGGAATAAGCCACGGTTAGACATGATATTTGGTGTAAATGTCAGGTCATATTCCGGAGCGATATTCCAGTACCAAGGTATGGAGACTTCAACCCCATTGGTAGTACTGGTGCTGAAATTGGGAAACAGAAAACCGGTTTTACGTTTATCTGACACCGGGATGGTCATATAGGGAATGTACAACACAGGGATGCCGCCAATACGCAGTTTGGCACCCCAAATTTCGCCCCATTCATCACTGGAGTCGATTTTAATTTTGTTTGCTTCCAGTAGCCAAGAGGCATCGTCTGGGGGGCAGGTGGTAAAGTTGGTATCGGTCAGCAGCAGGTTATTGTTGGGGGTAATTTCCAACTTTTTAGCGTCGCCATGTACCTGCTGCCCGTGCAGCCAGTATTGCGCCCCTTTAAGGGTGGCGCTGTTGCTTTTCATCCGTGCTACCAGAGAATCTGCGGTTACGGTGAACATGCTGTCTTGGAATACCAAATTACCATTGGCATCAAGCTTTTCATCTTGCTGATTTAAAATCGCTTCATCAGCTTGGATGCGGCGCTGACCCTGCTTAAAGGTCACATTGCCTTGAAATTTGGCTTCTTTGCCCATTTGGGCTTCAGAGGATTCTGAACTGATGCTGATCAGTTGTTTATTAATGGCATTGCCGGACACCGGCGCTTCCGGCCGGGGCACAGGCGGCTCCACCAAACACTGAGAGACCGTGTCAGCGGGGGGCTCGCCTGCCATTGCGAATTGGGAAAACAGGCTCAGGGCCACGAGATAACGGATCTGCATTCTAGGTCAATAAAAACTGTGATTTCTTTGTCTGGACAAATATCGGAGGGAAAGGTTGCATTTTCCTGTCGCAACACTGTCAAACCAAGAATATTCATTATCTTGGCTGCTTCCGGATTTTATGCTGGTTATAATAAAGCAATTTTTCCCCAAGAGCCATGAAATGACCCAGTCCGACCCGAGATTTCTTCGCCTGGCGACCTGGTTAACGCAGCGCCTGAATGACAGTATCAGCATCACCCTGATCTCCGGGGATGCCAGTTTCCGCCGCTATTTCCGGGTGACAGACAATGATACCCACTTTATTGCGGTTGACTCTCCGCCACAGCTGGTGCCAATCGCGCCTTTTATCGCGTTAGATAAGGCGCTGTCTGATGTTGGGTTGTTGGTGCCCGCTGTGTTGGCGCAGGATGAGGCGTTGGGTTTTATGCTGCTGGAGGATTTGGGGGATTGCCAACTTGGGATGTGTCTTCGTGGCGATAATGTTCGTCAGTGGTATACCCGGGCACTGGATTTGCTACCGCAGATGGCCGCGGTACAGCAGACGGACGGCGGGCCATTGCCTGTGTATAACAGCGAGTTTATTGCCCGTGAGCTCGCGATTTTCCCCGAATGGTTATTAGGCGTCCATTTAGGCTGGCGAGATGCGCAATTGCCGCAGCAACTACTCAGTGATGTGAACCATTGTCTCTCTGTCAGTGCTTTAGCTCAGCCTGTTTGCGGTATGCATCGTGATTTTCACAGCCGCAATATTATGGTGCGCGATGATCAGTTGTATTTGATTGATTTTCAAGATGCGGTATCTGGCCCATTGACCTATGACGCGGTCTCCTTGCTGCGAGATTGCTATGTGCGCTGGGGTGATGAGTTAGTCATGTCGCTGGCTCGCTACCATATGCAGCTGATGCAAGATAAAGGCTTCTTAGATGCGGATGTCAGCTGGGAAGTCTACCAACGTTGGTTTGACTTGATGGGGCTGCAACGCCATATCAAGGCGGCGGGGATTTTTGCCCGGCTTTATCATCGTGATGGCAAAGCCGGTTACCTTAAAGATATCCCACTAACCCTAGAATACATTCGCGATATCGCCCGGAAATATCCAGAGCTCAGCGCTTTTGGGCACTGGGTGGAGGCGGAGTTGATGCCTGCGTTTGCGGCTCGGGAGGCAAAATAATGCATGCCATGATTCTGGCCGCTGGCCGGGGAGAGCGGTTACGTCCTTTGACGGATCACAGCCCCAAGCCACTGATTAAGGCTGCGGGCAAACCTTTGATTGAATACCATTTGGAAAATCTGGCCGCCGCCGGGGTGACCCGGGTGGTGATTAATCATGCCTGGCTTGGGCATATGCTGGAGCAGCAGCTGGGCGATGGTCGTCGCTGGGGGTTAGAGATTGTTTACAGCCCGGAAACCGCAGCGCTGGAAACGGGCGGCGGCATTAAACAAGCCTTGCCACTGTTGACAGATAATGGCCGAAATCCGGCGCCTTTTTTGGTGGTTAACGGGGATGTATTTGTTGATCAATTACCTCATGTTGAGCATTGGACACTGCCTGACGGCATGCTGGCAAAATTGTTTCTGGTAGATAATCCTGCGCAACATCCCCAAGGTGATTTTGCCCTAGATGGTCAGTTACTGACCCTGCAGCCGGAATTTGACCATAAACGGCTGACCTTCAGTGGGATAGGAGTGTATCATCCAGAGTTTTTTAATGACTCGCCCACAGGTGCATTTGGCACCCCTTTACTGATCCGCCGGGAAATTGCTCGGGGTCGGGTGTGCGGTAGCCACTTTGAAGGCTATTGGTGCGATGTCGGCACGGTTACCCGCCTACAGGGGCTGGAACAGCGGTTAATACAGACGTGTCACCGGGCACGCTAAATAACGGATAATGCAATGCGGATTTGGGGTAAATTTTTCGGCGTCGTTATCGGCTTTATGTTCGGCCGGTTTGGCGGGGCGCTGCTTGGGTTGGTGATTGGCCATTACTGGGATACACGTGGTGGCAAAATAAAGCGCATGGTTGGGCGTGGAAACAGCCGTCAGGCGGTTTTTTTCAATTCAACCTTTGCTGTGATGGGCCATATGGCCAAGGCATCCGGTCGGGTGACGGAAAATGATATTCGCCTCGCCAGCATGATTATGGATCAGATGCGCCTAAATGGTGATGCGCGCCGGGATGCCCAGCAAGCATTTCGAGATGGTAAATCAGCGGATTTTGATCTGCGGGGCTGTCTGCGTTCATTTCGCATGCTGACCATGGGGCGACCAGAACTGTTGCAGATGTTTTTGGAAATCCAATTACAAACCGCACTGGCTGATGGTGAGTTGCATCCCAATGAGCTGGAAATTCTGCATACCATAGGGAAAGAATTAGGCTTTAATCGCCGCCAGTTGGATGAACTGCTTAGCCGCTGGCAGGCTGAATTTCGTTTCCGCCAAAGCCATGGTAATGCCCAGATGCAGCCAATTGGTCAGGCATATTCTGTGCTTGGAGTGACGGCAGAGTCATCTGATCAGGAAGTCAAGCGGGCATACCGTAAGCTGATGAATGAACACCATCCGGATAAGCTGGTTGCCAAGGGGTTACCACCGGAAATGATGGAAATAGCCAAGCATAAAGCCCAAGATATCCAGACCGCCTATGACAGGGTGAAACTGGAACGGGGCATGAAATAAATAAGCTCAGTTTATCAGGTTAGTCCCATCGCAAAAGGAAGCCTATTGAGGCTTCCTTTTTTGTTGCTCGACGGCTCTTTCAACAAGCTCAGTGATAATGCTGGTATAACTTGTCCATTGCCTCAGACATACTGTTATCTGTAACAATGCGGACATGCTGCGGACTTAACTGACGCACGTTACCAACGCCGCAGGAATGGGCTATCAACCCGACACCATAATGGATATACCGATTGTAATTAGCGACGCGTTGCGCTTTGTCATCCACATTTAGCCCCTGTTGCAGCTTCGGGTTATGGGTTGTAATGCCGGTGGGGCAAGTGTTTTTATTGCATTGCAGCGCTTGAATACAGCCAAGGGCAAACATATTTCCCCGAGCTGATACCACGGCATCTGCTCCACAAGCCAGTGCCCAGGCAACTTTGCCCGGCGTGATCAGTTTTCCTGATGCAATAATTCGCAGCCGTTTATCTAGGCCATGTTTATGCCGCAGACTAACGATTAAAGGCAAACTTTCCTGTAGCGGCAGCCCGACATAATCCATAAGAGGTTGAGGCGCCGCGCCGGTACCACCGTCAGCACTGTCGATGGTGATAAAATCTGGCCCTAACTGCTCATCTTGAGCGGCAATTAATCCTAATAACTCATCGAGCCACTGGCTAAAACCTACCACCAGTTTAAACCCGCAGGGTTTACCGGTTACCCTGCGGATCCGGCTAACCATGTCTAGCAGATCCGCGCAGCTATTAATATCCGGGTGCCGGTTGGGGCTGTATGAATCCTGTCCTTGAGCTATGCCGCGAATAGCAGCAATTTCAGCTGAGACTTTAGCGCCGGGCAACATCCCGCCTTTGCCGGGTTTTGCCCCTTGGCTGAGTTTGATTTCAAACATTCTGACTTGGGAATGCGCGGCAATTTCCCGCAATTTGTCATCACTGAGTTGCCCTTCACAATCACGGACACCGTATTTGGCCGTGCCGATTTGAAACACGATATCTGCGCCACCTTCGAGATGGTAAGGGCTTAGTCCGCCTTCGCCGGTATTCATCCAGCAACCGGCTTGCTTTGCCCCGCGAGACAGTGCCAGAACAGCCCGAGCAGAAAGTGCGCCGTAACTCATACCGGAGATATTAAAGATGGCCGCCGTGGTAAAGGGGTGAGGCAGTGTCTGGCCAAAGGTAATTTCCCCCACGGGACAGGCATCTTCTTCTAAGGTGGGAAAAGGATGGTTCATAAACAATATGGTGCCACTGGGGCTCAGACTGCGGGTGGAGCCGAATGAGACAGTGCGATCGACATTTTTTGCGGCGCGGTAAACCCAACTGCGTTCAGCGCGGTTAAAGGGCATCTCCTCTCTATCTTGAGCAAAAAAATACTGCCGGAAAAACTCACCTTGTTTTTCGAATAAGTACCGAAAGCGGCCAATAACGGGGTAATTATGGCGAATGGCGTGACGCTGTTGGTGTTTATCCACTATGTACATATAGACGATCCAAACCACAATACAGCCGACAGCAAATAAAAACAGGCTGGTCATCAGATCGAGGAAATTAAACAGCATGTCGTGCATTGGATTTTCCTCCGGGGGCAGGTTAAGTCATCCTCTGTGCTATGGGGGGTAACGGCGAGGCATTTGTCATCAGACCGCCCATAATAAGAACTTGTTACTGTCAAAATGCGATAAAGCCAGAGAATATCGGGTAGCTTGGGCGGAGGAATGTTTGTGATCTGGGCAAGGTGATTGATAGTTTTAGTGAAATGAACTTGTCGACAACAAGCATGACGGCGCAAGAATTTGTTGAATTTATGCTGAATAAGATTGGCTAATGGCGATGCGAGAGGGACAAATTGTGTGCCATGAAGAATAAAAAGGTTGGAGCTACCGAGATGAGTAGTATGAATTTGGTAGCATAAAGGCCGGGCAGTTGCCTGCACGGCCTGTGGTATCTATCCCGTTATTGGCTACATTATTTGCGGTTATTCTTTGCCGTAAACGATATTTTCTTGCTCTTGTACCCGGATAAAGGTGGTGCGCTTCGTGAGCTCTTTGAGTTTCGCGGCACCAACATAGGTACAGGTGGAGCGGACGCCACCGAGAATATCGGCAATGGTGTTATGTACGGTACCGCGAAATGGCAGCAGCACGGTTTTCCCTTCAGCGGCGCGATACTTCGCAACCCCGCCAGAGTGTTTGTCCATGGCGCTTTGGGATGACATACCGTAAAACTTCATCATCATTTTGCCATCTTGTTCAAATACTTCACCGCCACTTTCTTCGTGACCAGCCAGCATGCCACCAAGCATGACAAAATCAGCGCCGCCACCGAATGCTTTGGCAACATCACCGGCACAGGTACAGCCGCCATCACCGATAATTTGACCACCCAGACCGTGGGCCGCATCGGCGCATTCAATAATGGCTGACAGTTGCGGATAGCCGACACCGGTTTTTACCCGAGTGGTACAGACAGAGCCAGGACCAATACCGACTTTGACAATATCGGCACCAGCCAAGATAAGTTCTTCCACCATGTCACCGGTGACCACATTACCGGCACTGATCACCTTGTCAGGGAAGGCGGTACGCACCCTGTGGACATATTCCACTAGATGCTCTGAGTAACCATTGGCGATATCCACACAGATAAAAATCAGCTCATCAGACATGGCCATAATCGCCTGCGTCTTTTCAAAATCGGCCGCTGATGTACCGGTGGATACCATAACATTGTTCAGCGTCTGTTTATCGGCACTGGCTACAAACTCAGCCCAATCCGCCACACTGTAGTGCTTGTGTACGGCGGTGATACAGCCATGTTCAGCTAGGGATTTGGCCATATTAAAGGATCCGACCGAGTCCATATTGGCGGCGATAACCGGCACCCCGGACCATTGGCGACCACTGTGTTTGAACGTAAACTCGCGGGTTAATTCAACCTGGGACCGGCTTTTCAGGGTAGAACGTTTCGGGCGAAACAGAACGTCTTTAAAACCCAGTTTCAAGTCTTGTTCGATACGCATTTGGCAATTCCTTAAATCTGTCTGGCGCCGGTCATTGCTTAAGATTATCGGCAGATAATCACCATGCTCTGACAGGCAGGCACAAAAAAACCGGAGCGTTGGCAGACGCTCCGGTTTTCGGCATTATAGGCACGTAACTATGTCTGGCAAGTAGAGATTTCTGACAACCATCATAATTCCCCGCCGCTTCGATTATCCTGTTCTGTATTTAACGGTTTTAGCTTTTTAATATCAAGTTAACAGATTGAATTAAAAAGATTTTAATTATTACTTTATTAGTTTTTTATTACTTAATTAATATGCAGAATTCAGGGTTTTTCAGGCGGAATAATCACTTTAGCGCCGTTAAAATCATCAAGTGTATCCCAATGTTTCGCTGAGATGTCTTTTACCTAATTAATAGGCGGGATGATCCGGGCGTTGGTTAGTAATCCATCGGCAAACCTCTTCTCCCCATGGGGAGATATCAGCGTTAGTGTGCTGAGTTGCATTGAGCAATTCATCATGGGTTTGAACCGGATTATGCTCAGCCTCGGTTTGTACTTGGGGCGTGTTTGTTGGGCTGACGTCAAAGGGCGTGGTTGCTGAGCGTGTTTTTGCGTACTGTGCTGCACCCGCTGCGAGCTTGTCTGGTAGTCGCCAAGAGATGCCGCATTGTCCGCAACAGACCAAATAGCGAGGAGTGAAACGCCACACGGGAATAAACAGCACGGTTGCTTGCTCTGACTCTTGCCACAACTGCCAAGGATATTGATAACCACAACGTGGGCAGTGGGTGGTGGGTAGCTCCCCCAGAGATAGATATTGCTGTTTCATATCACAGGGTAACAGCATATTGCTCTCCTTCATTGACTTGATACTGACTGAGTATCGGCGAGCCTAATCAGACTTGCGAGCATTATTTACTGCTATACCGTCGTTGCTATCCGTGCTCTTTTGCCGCGATTCCCTTGATGATATGCCAATGGTGCTTTAATCAGACATATGCTGCTCACCAGTTTTCTGATGTTAATCTCAGGGCGGGTGAACATTTTGTATACGCTGTGTTGAACCTGTGCGCTGGGCGGGTTATAACAGGCCGGAGCAGGGTAAACCCTTTGCAAATCAACAGGGAGTAAGTTGTTATGCCGGGATATAAGCGTAGGGCTGTTAGTCAGCATGTTAAAACAGGTATCAGGGTTGCCGTCATCTCTGGGTTACTGAGTGGGCCCTTAGCGGCGGCAGAAGCGGGACGGATATTTTTCACGCCAATGGGGGGATACAGTTTTGGTGCATCCTCTCTGGATTTAACTGATGCAGCCGCAGAGCAAAGTGATAGTGCATCAATTCAGGAATCCGCTAATTATGCCTTGATGCTGGGGATGACCACTAATGACCCTGGAGATGTTTATCTGCTCTACAGTCATCAAGATACTGAGTTACGTAGTGGTGGATTATTTGCGGCCCAAAGGCTTAGCGATCTGCAGCTGGATTATCTGCATTTAGGTGGCACGCTCTATTTCCCTTCCGGTATGTGGGAGCCCTATGTTACCGCCTCAGCAGGATTGACTCAGTTACGACCTGCGGGCGAGCTGAACAGTGAAACCCGTTTTTCCATGGGGCTTGGGCTTGGTACGTTAGTGCGGTTTTCAGATCATTTGGCTTTACTGGCCGAGGTGCGGGGTTTTGCCACCTTTGTTGATGCCGATAATGAGCTGTTTTGCGATGGCAGTCGCTGCCAATGGTTAATCAGTGCCAGTACCTTGCTGCAAGGACAGGCCAACTTAGGGATCCAATTCCGTTTCTAGGGGCAAAATTGGCGCTATCCTTTGCTGTCTGCTAGCTTGTGTTTGAGAGATAGTTTATGGAAATCAATCACAAGGATACCGCTATGACACTGCTGCTGACCTGCCTGACCCTCGCGATGTTATTGCCTTATATGGCGAAATACCCTTTAGCTAAGGCGATGCGCCACGATGGCGGGTATGATAACAGTGAACCTCGGACGCAGCAGTCGGAGTTAACCGGTTTTGGCGCCCGGGCATTGGCGGCTCATCAAAATGCTTTTGAGTCCTTGTTGATCTTTGCTTGCGCTGTATTGGCCGTTTTGGCAACCGATAGAGTCACTGTTGTCGCTGAAATTGCCGCCATGGTGCATATTGTTGCCCGCATTGTTTATCATTATCTGTACCTGAAAGATTTCGATAAAGCGCGTTCACTGGCTTGGCTTATCGGTATGCTGAGTAGCTTGGTGATCCTCAGTCAGGTATTTGATTTCTGATCTATCACCTCTGTGATTAAACCTATTGCAGAGTATCAGCCCGGCTAGTTGCTGGGCTGATACGTTAAGATGCTTAAATTACGCTTTAATTGCCTGCCAGAGCAGTTGAAAACTGCCCAAGCGGTAATCTGCTTGCTGCCACAGTTGCGGCTGCTGCACAAACAATTGGCTGCTGGCAAGGTATTGGCCGTGACAGTAATGCAGTAACAAGGTCAGTGGCCAGTGACTTAATTCTCCACTTGCTTGTCCTTGGCGTAAGTGCTCAGCCAAAAAGCCCAAAATATCAAACATAGCGCGGTCACGAAGGGCCTGCGGCAGGGCTGGTGACAAACAATAGTGTTGGAAAAATTGCTGTTTGAGAGGATTTGCCAGCGACCACTCTATTGCTCTGTCCCATAATTGTTGCAGTTGCTGAGCGAATTCCCCTACAGGGGAGAACGCTTGCATATGATCTGCAAATTCCTGCTTAGTACTGATAAATAACGCTGCTAATACCGCATCTTTATTGGCAAAGTGGTGAAATAGAGTACCGGTTGCCACTCCGGCCTGCTGCGCTAACATTGCTGTTGAGGTGGCATCAAAACCCCGCTCGACAAACAACGGCAGTGCCGCTTGTAAAATGGCTTGTTTTTTACTGTCGGCCATTAAGTGACTCCTATCGGTACTCAGTGAGTTAACGGACAAACAGACGCACTAACCATTTTTGCCAGAACTTGCCGTAAGGGGGATGAACCAACTTCCCGGTATTGAGTCGGCCGCGGTGCAGCACGGTTCTAGCGTGGCTAAATTGCAAAAAACCTTCATGGCCATGGTAATGCCCCATGCCGGATGGGCCGATCCCCCCAAAAGGTGCATCATCAGCGGCGACATGAAACACAGTTTCATTAATGCACACACCGCCGGAGTGAGTACGGCTTAACACTTGCTGTTGTGTCCGATTATCAAAGCTCATTAGATAAAGCGCCAATGGTCGCGGACGAGCATTAATATAAGCAATGGCCTCATCCAACGTGTTATAACTGACGATAGGCAGTAGCGGACCAAAGATTTCTTCCTGCATTAACAGCATGTTATCCGTTACCCTGGTGATTAACTGGGTAGCTAATTTACGGCTGTTTTGCTGATTTGTAGTTTTGTTATCTTGTGAGCCCTGTGTTTCATCCAGTGCCGGAGTAATTTGGGCTCCTTTGGCTTGGGCATCATCCAGTAATGTCTGCAAGCGGTTAAATTGCCGCGCATTAATAACATTGCCATAGTCAGGAGTGTCAGCCAATTTGGCACCGTACATAGCACGAAATTGTTGCCGGTAGGCTTGGATAAACGCTTGTTCCTGCCCGGCGGGGCAAAGCACATAATCTGGTGCTACACAAATCTGCCCAGCATTGAGGCATTTGCCATAAATAAGTCGTTCAACCGCAGTTGTTATTGGCATATCCGGAGCAATAATCACCGGAGATTTGCCACCAAGCTCCAGTGTCAGCGGGGTCAGGTTATCCGCTGCCGCATGCATGACATGCTTAGCCACTGAGGTTGAGCCTGTAAAAAGCAGATGATCAAATGGCAAGGCAGAAAACGCGGCGGCGATATCAGCTTCACCTTCAATAACGCACACCCATTTAGGTGAAAAGGCTTTAGCTAATAATCGGCGGATAACCTGATTAGTTGTTGGAGTAAACTCAGACAATTTCAGCATGGCTCGATTCCCCGCGGCCAGTACAGTGGCTAATGGTCCCAGTGACAGGGTTAAGGGGAAATTCCACGGCACAATAATGCCCACAACGCCGAGGGGTTGATAATGCACAGTGACGCTGGCCGGAGCAAGCATCAGTCCGGCATGGCGACGGCTGGGTTTCATCCAGCGGCGCAGGTGTTTGATGCTGTAATTGATATTACTGATCACCGGCAGAATATCTGACAGCATGCTGTCATCCGGGCTACGGTAACCATAATCCTCGCTCAGCGCACGGAGCAATTCATCTTGATGGGCGAGCAATGCTTGCTTTAGTGCTTTGAGCTGGGCGATACGGTGTTGATAATCGGGCATGTCTGTTTGAGAAAATGCCTGCCGTTGCGCGGTAAAGTGTTGATGCAGTTGTTGCTGTTGCATTCCCTCGGTTGCCATATCCATCAAAAATCTCCTGCCGGCATAAAAATAGACTGATTAGTCGGTCTAATGTTTGGCCAATGTTAGAGCAGTTTGGTGAGCAGTTCAATAAAACAACAAATGTGATCTGTGGCATAAGTGGTGTATGTTGGCAGGGCTACACTCACTAAGCAGATGAATGATTCAGGAGGGATTATGAAACTTGATCGTCACGGGATTTCAGTGGGCATTGAGCGGGTCGGCGAAGATGATTTTTTTGTCACGCTCAAACTGGTAGGCAAACTGACCCACGCAGATTATGAGCAGATGGTACCTATGTTGGAGTCTGCTATTGCTGGGGTTAAAGATCCCGATATCTATGTGTTATGTGATATTACCGAGCTAGAAGGATGGGAGGCCCGGGCCATGTGGGATGATTTGAAGCTAGACTTTAAACATGGCCGTCACTTTGAAAAAATCGCTGTGATTGGCGATACCAATACCCAAGAGTGGCTGACCAAAGTGGCCAATTGGTTTACTTCCATCAAGGTGAAATTTTTCCTCAATACCTTTGATGCTATCCATTGGCTGAAGGATTGATAAGCCATTTTACCCTGTAAGCCTGTCAGTGCCGGTGATGGCCGGCAGCTGACAGCCTCTGGATCCCGGTAACAGGAGGTAGTGCATGCGTACTCGCAATATTCTATGGCCGACCGATTTTTCTGAAACTGCTCTGCACGCATTATCCTATGCGGTAGAAATGGCCAATTTTTACCATGTAGGACTGCGGATCTTGCATGTTGTTGAACAGCTGTCCGGGGATGAAAATTTCCAAATCCTAGCTATTACGCCAGAAGAGTTAATGCAGAATATGGAAGCCGTTGCGGCGCAGCAGATGCAGGGCTTGCTGGCGAAATTAGATACAGATGTCAAAGTGGAAACCTTGGTACGCCGCTGTGAGGAAAATAATATCGCCGAGCAGATTGTCAAAGAAGCGCAGCAGGGTGACATTGGCATGATTGTTATGGCCAGCCATGGTCGCACCGGACTTGCGCATTTATGGCACGATAATGTTGCTGAGGCGGTGACGGCACGAGCCAGTTGTCCTGTGCTGATCGTGAAATAGCACATTAGTAATGATGAATGCGGAGAGAATATTCATGACGATGGACTCACTCTCTGGCTTGTCCAGCGCGAGAGAGTGTGCCAGAATCCGCACCTAACCAGAGCAGCATTGGGCGATAGTGCACCTAACTGTTTATCTGGTACTTCGTATAACCCCGTTAATTCGGTACGGGGGTCTCTACCTGGAACCGTAAACTCCAGATTACGAAGAGTGAGGTAAGCCTACCGGCGCTTTGCTCTTTGTATTTTTTAGCAATCAGCACCCTAGGCCTATCCCGTTCACGATATTCACTGTTATCAAGAGAGTACAGGGTGATGAGAGACTTTATTCAGGGTTTACCCAAGGTAGAATTACATCTGCATATTGAAGGGACGCTGGAGCCGGACTTAATGTTTGAATTGGCGCAGCGCAATGGGGTACACATTCCATTTTCGACGCCAGAGCAGGTGCGGGCGGCATACGATTTCCATAATTTACAATCATTTCTGGATATTTATTACCAGGGGGCCAATGTCCTGATCCATGAGCAGGATTTTTATGATTTGACCTGGGCATATCTGCAGCATTGTCATGCTGATAATGTTATTCATACTGAAATCTTTTTCGATCCTCAGACACATACTGATCGCGGTGTGGCCTTTGCCACAGTGATTAATGGTATCAGCCGGGCATTGGCTGACGGCCGCGAGCAACTGGGGATCAGCAGTGAACTGATCATGTGTTTTTTGCGTCATCTGGATGAGGCATCTGCTTTTGCCACGCTGGAAATGGCGCTGCCATACCGGGACAAAATTATTGCGGTAGGGTTGGATTCTTCTGAGCAGGGTAATCCTCCGGAGAAATTTGCCCGGGTATTTGCCAAAGCTCGTGAGGCCGGTTTTCTCACTGTGGCCCATGCCGGTGAAGAGGGCACGGCAGATAATATCCGTGATGCGATGAGCCTATTGGGTGTATCCCGGGTCGATCATGGGGTGGCCTGTTCTCAGGATGAAGCGCTGATGAATGAACTGGCCGCTAATCGCATGCCGCTGACAGTTTGTCCGCTATCGAATACTCGGCTGAAAGTGTTCGATAAAATGAGTGAACACAATATTACCGATCTGCTGCGCCGTGGATTGTGCGTCACCATTAACTCTGATGACCCAGCCTATTTTGGTGGCTATATGACTGACAACTTTATGGCTGTGGCAGAGGCATTGCCATTGAATCATAAGGAGTTGGCTCAGTTTACGCTCAATGCCATTGAAGCCAGTTTTATTACTGATGCAGCTAAACAGCAGTTAGCTGAGCGAACCTGTGCTTATCTGGCGCAACATAGCTAACCATTGGTATGTTTGGATAAATAAAAAGGGCCTATTGGCCCTTTTTATTTGGCAGGTATAAGAGCATCACTCTGATAAAAAAGATAAAATTAGCATAAATACAATGAATTTAAGGTAAGTGACTATGAAACCCTTGTTTGGTGCTGCATTAATTGGATTGGGCGTTATCATGGGAGCGACTGGATGCAGTCAGCTTTCCTCACGGCTACAGGCTGAAACGGCTCCTGCGTCACAAGATAATGTTGTTCATTGGCGCGGGGTATTGGTTAGCGGATTTGAAGTCAGTGCTTTTACCCCCTGTGGTAGTCAGCAGGATTACTGGTTGTATGTACCGCATGAAACTGCCACAACGACAGCAATGGCAAAGCGTTTTGATGATATCCGCTTGCAGCAAAAACAGCCCTATCCCGCACTTTATGTCGAGTTTACCGGGGTTAATGAAGGGAAAGCGGAAGATGGTTTTCCCGCAGATTATGATGCGGTATTACGGCTAGAGCAGCTGAAAACATATTCAGAGACGATCCCCGCGGCTTGCCAGGTTTCTCAGTAAGTTGAGCCTATTTTGCCGTGGCAGGGTAGGCTGTCACGGCAATGATTTAATCAGCCACAGTCAATGTCATCAGGCCATAGCCATTAAAACGAAGATCCGGGCTGAGTCAAAAAGGCTAACTCTTCAGTGGTCGACTCCCGCCCTAGAATATTGTTGCGATGCGGGTAGCGGCCGAAACGATCAATAATCGCTTTATGGCGCAGTTCAAAATCAAGATTATCTTTTACCGCATCACGTCGAAATAGCGTTTCTGCAACCTGATGAATTGCAGGGGATTCACTGTGCATAAAGGGCATATATAAAAACTGGATTTGCTGAGGGGTAAGCTCAGATTCGATATGATGGGCGACCGCCTCTTGAGCAAGAGCAAGCGCCATGGCATCGGCAGCAAATGCTTGTGGGGTGTCGCGGTAAATATTGCGCGAAAACTGATCCAGAATGATGATTTCCGCTAAACGTCCCCGGGGACTGGTGCGCCAGTGATAAAACTCCCCCCGTTTGGCTTGCGTCAATATAGGTTCAAAACGTTGTTTCACGGTTTGATCAAATGTCGCATCTTTTACCCACCAGGCTTTAGGCTCAATTTCATCAAACCAAAATTGCAATATGGTTTCCGGACAAACAGACATAATTCTCTCCTTGGTATAGCGGTTTGTTTTACCAGAAAAAATGGCGTGTTGCCGGATTACAGTGCCACTGTGTCTGGGCACTGTAAAGTTAAGCTTGATGAAAATTTCATCGGTGGAAATCAGTATATCTGCGAAGGGTGCCACAGACCTTACTGATATAACATGTTGATATGTATCTATAACAACTTCTATTTCTGGGTGGTTCGGCGCCTGAGGCCAAGGGGATCACTTATCCGCGAAACAGGATGGTGCAAAATGGATAATATCAGTAAGCAACACAAGGCATTTTTGCGCAAACTCTATCTGGCGTACCTGATCGATCAGGGGGAGCATAATTTACCGGCTTTGCAGCAGTTGACGGGTATGCCTCGCCGCACTTTGCAAGATGCCATTGCTGCATTTGGTGATGTGGGGATTCGGGTTAGCTTTGTACAGCAGGGGCCAAGAAATAATGCCGGATTTTATCGGGTGGAAGATTGGGGACCGATTAAACCTGAGTGGGTTGCTAACCAAGTTGATGCATTAGCAGCACTTTTGACCGCCAGTTGATCAATACCAAATATGCCGACTGATAATGTTACCTTTGCAGTATTATCAGTCGGTTCAATTTTTGCCGAGTGCTTAGTGCAAGAGCAGATAACTCGCGATAAAGCCGACCCAACTTAATGCCAGTAATATCCACGGCAATTTCCCCGAGTAATTTGAGGTTTCCATCGTTTCAGGGCTTGTTATTAATTGAGGCTGCGGCTCACGGATTTTAGCTTTTTGTTGCTGCTTACGGTTTTTATCCCGTTCTCTGGCTTTGCTTTTTTGCTGTTTTTTATACTCAGCAATGCCCTTCTCAATACCTTGAGCAATTAATTTGGTTTGCTCTTTGGTTTGTCCCGGTTTTTGGGTGGCCCGGGCAATTTTGGCCGCTTCGATGCGGCTTTCGTCGGAAATAGTGTTTTTCATAGCAGACTCTGCAACACAGTGATGCGCAGACTATACCATGGCGGTAGATTTGCAGGTTAATTCACACGCTAACTCATGTATCATGGGCGTAATTTGTATTTTTCTGGAGTTATCCGCATATGTCTGAACAAGCCAATGAAACATCCCTGTACCAACTGGCTGATCAATTTATTGCTCTGGCTAACCAATTGGTGCAACAGGAGCAAGATGTCGGCAAGGTCGGCACTGCGTTGCGTTTTGCCGCTGCCCGATTCAATGCCTTTGAAGCTGCAATTAAGTCTGCTGATTTGGCCGCAGAAAAAGAAAATGCGCTGGAATGGTTCACCTCAGAGTTCCGGGAAATGCTCAATGATAACCTTGAAGATCATATTGCTAATCCACCGGTAACCAATAGTGATGACGTCAATAGCGACAATGCCGCAGACGGTGTGGAAATCTTTAAAGGTTAACTTTAGGAAGGCCTGTTGACCTTTCATGATTAAAATTTGTTCGAGATATAAGCCTTTTAATCGCTGCAAAAATAAACTTGAAAGGTCGGTAGGCCCTAAGTAACTGAAGTGATAATAAAAATGCCCTGCAGAGTTTTGCGGGGCATTTTTATTTTCCATAGCAGGATCTCGCGGCAAAGGTGAAATAAGGATTAGCGTTGCTAAGCTCAAATTACCCTAGTTTGGAGTAGTACTGAGTTTTAGCACTTTGTCCGAGAATTTATTCCGTTGCAGTTAACAGGGTATAAACGACACGCAGAGCGAGCAAAATGAGTACGATTCCTGACAGCTTATCAATGAGGGCACTGTGGTGCCGTAGCCGGGAAACGATATCAGGCCGGGATAGCGTCAGGGCAATCAGGCTATACCAGAGTCCGTCAACTAACGCCGGCGTTGCCAGTAGCAATATCCGGCCAGTGTGTTTATCCGCCGCGGTGACAAACTGGCTAAAAAGCGCCAAAAAGAACAACAGTATTTTGGGGTTAAACAGTGAAATCGCCAGGCCATCGGTTGCTGCGCGCCAGTACGAGACTGCTTGTGCCTTATTGGCATAGGTTTGACTTGTACCGTTTGATTGCAGCGCTTGCCAGCCGAGCCAGCCTAGATACCCCGCCCCGGCCAGTGTTAAGGCATTAAATAGAACAGGACTTTGTTGTAGCGCCAGCGCTAACCCTATTAGTGTCAGTAATGCATATAACGCAATACCGATAGCATGAGCCCAAGCACAAATAAGACCGGCAACGGCGCCTCGGCTGAGGGTATGGCGCATCACCATAGCCAGACTCGGGCCGGGGGATGCGGCGCCCAATAAGCAGATAAGGAGTAAGCTAAGCCAGATTGTCAGCGTCATTGGCCGGAACCTGTTTGGTAAAACTGGCGAAGATCCGCGGATATTTGTGCTAAGGATTCTGGCTGAACATACATCATATGACCGGCAGGATAGTAGTGCATTGTGACTCTATCTGGGATGATACCGTTGTCTGCGATAGTGTTTTCCGTGGCAAAAAATGGTGTGGCTAAATCGAAATAACCATTGCCAATAAAGATACGAAAATCCCGATTTCCTCGCTGCACTATGCCCAGCTGCCAGTTTCTGTTAATAAATAGTGGTAGGGAAAATATAAGACGCAGGAATACGTACGGCATGGGGTTATCGTCCTTGTTGATGCTTTTATGCGCAGCAGCATACTCATTCATCTACCATGCTGCAAACTAGGTTTTGCGTTGACATCCCCCAACATGAAGTGGCCATGGTGTTGATTTTCTAACGGTGAAATCGCTAATTTAGATTAATAAAATCCATTAGCTGGATTGTTAATTGGTTAAAATTGCCGCTACACTGGCACTTGGTTGTGGTTTATGGCGTATCACTTTTAGCTGCCAATCACACCTGCGTTATATGAATATCGAGGTGCTTGGGGCGCCTGGATTTTGCGTAACGAATAATTGTCGCCAGTAAACATATCTGGTGATTAAAGCTGTGAATCCCCTGACAATTAACCTCTGAGACAACAAGATGACCGCTACAGAAGCTGCCAGTTTT
The DNA here is from genome assembly GCF_024363255.1 of Shewanella sp. NFH-SH190041. Classification (NCBI taxonomy): domain Bacteria; kingdom Pseudomonadati; phylum Pseudomonadota; class Gammaproteobacteria; order Alteromonadales; family Shewanellaceae; genus Shewanella; species Shewanella sp. NFH-SH190041. The sequence goes on along the minus strand of NZ_AP026070.1, from coordinate 3,494,885 downwards.
ACTTTGCTGGCTATCATGCTGATCATTCTGGCCTTGCTGATTTGGATGCGCATAAAACAGAAAAAGGTGCCGATGGGCGCTATTTTTGTGCAGGGTGGCTTATCTATCGTCTTAGCGGCTGTAGTGGTGTTTGTTTTCCGTGGAGAGGATTACAACCATTGGCAAACGCTGAAATGGCAGCCTCTGGTACCGGAGCAGATCCCCCAATTAGTCTCTGAAGGTAAAACGGTATTGGTTGATATTACTTCTAATTGGTGTAGCACTTGTCAGCAGAACAAAGCCAGAGTGTGGCAGCGGGAGCAGGTAACGAGAGCATTAGATAAGCGAAATATCGTACTGATGCGTGGGGACTGGTCACAGCCTAACCCTGTGGTTGAACGTTATCTCACCACTCAAGGACACAGCGGCGTCCCTTATAACCGGGTATATAGTCCGGCCCATCCCGAAGGCATAGTGCTTCCCCGGGAATTAAATGTGCCGCTTTTGTTATCCGTGTTGCCAGCTGGGTAATCAGCACATGTTGGCACTTTCGTGGCAACGAGGATTGAAATATATATTTAGTTGATTTTGCTGTAAATGTAACCAGCAGAAGAAGTTTAATATTGCTATTGATTCGGTCATGGTGTTTTATACGCGCTTGATGCACTCTGATACACTTGTCGTATAAGATGCAAAAAAAATCTCTATATGGAGTCTATTGATGAAAAATCTATTGATTGCACTAATAATCGTAGTGGCTGGCACCGGTGCGTATTATTTGGTTCATAAATCTGAGGCCGAAGGATATGGGCCAAACGGTGCATTGGAATATGTACCGGCAGACACCGCAGTATTCTCAGGCCAGTTGGCTCCCTTCCCCCTAAAAGACTACTTGCATTCCCTTGCTGCCAGTTATCCGCAATCTGCTCCACTGCCTATTTCTAGTGAGGACTCTCCACAAAAACGTTTCTTCTTTTCCTTGTATAACCAATATGTTGCGTTGGAAAAAGATCCGGATGCTCTGTTAGCTGCATTTGGGCTTCCTAATTATGAACAGGCTTATTTTTATACTTTAGGTATGGTGCCTGTGCTTAAGGTGCAGGTTACCAAGCCTGAAGCCTTGTTCAGTCAGTTGGATTTAGCATCTCAAAAAAGCGGTTTAACTGCGAAAATGGTTGATATTGGGGGTTACCAATACCGTTCTTATCCACTGGATAGCGGTAATAGTGATCTGCATATGCTGGTGGGTGAGCATCTGGGCTGGATGACAGTGACTGTATCTTACAAAGGTGAAGATAAGTTAGTGCTTGAACAGTCTCTGGGACTGAAACCTGTCGCTAACAATATGACTGAGTCACCATTGCTTAAGGATATTGTCGCTCGACATGGTTTCCTACGTGAAAGCGTTAGCTTTATCAATCATCAAGCAATTGCCAAAGCGCTGACTGAAGACAAGAATGAACTGGGCAAACAATTAACTGCCCTGTTTGCAGACTCAGGTGATAACGCTCTGGCTGAACTGCGTACACCAGTTTGCCAAAAAGAGATTAATGCGCTGGCAGCAAATTGGCCCATGACTGTCATGGGGATGAAGAATATGGATATCACTGCTGATCACAGCGATATGGATATTCAAACCATTATTGAAAGTAAGAATGCTAAGGTAATGGCCGCGCTGCAGAGTCTGCGTGGCTTTATTGATCCTGCGGTTGAAAAATTCGGTGACAGTGTATTTACACTGGGACTGGGCATTAATACTGATAATGTTGCCTCTGCAATGAATACAATTTGGGAGCAGATGACCCGCCCTCAATTCCAGTGTCAAGTATTAGCAAGTTTGCAGTCTGAATTATCTCAGGCCAACCCTGCCATGTTGAGCATGGCATCCGGTATGGCACAGGGCGCTAAAGGTGTTTCTGTTGTGGTATCTGACTATGCGATGAATCAGAATGGCCAGCTGGATAATGTTGATGCGCTTGTAAGCGTTGCTGTAAATGACCCTAAGAAGCTGTTCTCCGTTGCCAGTGGTTTTGATCCTGCACTAGCGGCTATCCAGTTACCAGAAGATGGCTCTGCAGTTGATGTCTCTGATGCTTTGGGGGTGAGCCCAGATCTGAAAGTGATGATGGCTATTAAAGGTAAGCACTTAGTTGCCTACTCAGGTCCTAAGTCAGAAAAACTGGCGAATGAATTGGCTAAGAGCAATACCTTAACTGGTAATGGCATTTTGTCAGGCTCTGTGGATTACAAAAAGTTCTTTGGTCCATTTATCACCATGGCTGAAAGCATGGGTGAAACTATTCCATCTGAACTGGCGGACTTGAAACATGCCAATGTACAGATGCATTTTGGTATAGACGTAAACAGTAAAGGCTTGGTATTTGATACCCGTATGGCGACTCAAGCACCGGCACAAGCTACAGCTAAGTAAGTTTGTGTTATCTGTAACTGTTAAAGGCCGGTGATATCCGGCCTTTTTGTTTTTCTCTTCCGATGCATTTCATCTCTGTCTTGTCGGCTTTTTCTCTGTGTTGACTGCAGCACTTTTTATGGTGCGTTATGTGAAAGCCCGGGATGCTAAGGCCGGCTAGATGATCGAGCAAGGCTGTTTTATATCTGATTGTTTTACCGAGCTAGGTAGTCATACATCAGGGATGGAACAGTTGCAGTAGTTGGCTGCGGCGGATGCCTTTTAATATTAGGGGCATGTCCACTTTAACCGGTACGCCAGACAGTAACTCTCCTCTGTGGTTGAAAAAGACCGTGGTACTTAGTGATAAGCTAAATTCTACTGCAGACAAATTATGTTGGCTTGTGCGGCTGTAGTTGCCATGGGTATTGTGGCCAGCTAAGCGACTATTGGGCCACAGGTTCGCAAAGTAACTTAGCCGGGCACAGGTTATGCCGCAATGGGGGCCAATTAACCAAATCCGCTGCCTGCCATATTTTTCACCTTGGGGTAAATCCTGATAAGGGTGCAGGGCACTGAGCTGAGCGGCCGGTTGAGGCAGGGCAAGATAGTCCGTGGGCACAAAGTGATCCGGCTGCAGATAGTCCCGGGTACGGCCAGGTTGTAGCCGATAAGCAGCTAGCCACTGATTAGCGGGGGGGATGGTAGGATTTTCCTTAGATAATGCCTGCAATAATGGCAAAGGATCTCCTACCACTTGGCGTAAATCGAGAATCAATCTTCGCTGGGTTAGGGCCGTGCGGAGAGTATGTGGTGGCAAGGTATCAAGATTCCCTAATATCAAGATAGCGGTATCTGCCGAGAGCCAACTTAGGCGGTTGACGGGAAAGGGGGGCTTGGATGCTGTGGTTGTCGAGAGGCTTTTACGTCGTTGTGGTGCCAGACGTCGGATAACCGACTGGCCAGTTCGATTGGTCAGGGTGAGACGTGGCGGCTGAAGACTATCTGTGCCGATATCTTGCCTGAGTCTATCCATTAATTGCAGTTGCTGAGCTAAATGTTTGTCTGAATCGTGAAATTGCTGGGGAAGATACCTTTTGGCTGCGGCAATAAAATTATCAATGGCGATACCATCAATATGGCTAAGATAAGGATGGGCAGGATCTAATAACTCACCGTTGATAGCACTTATCTGCCAGCGTGGTTGGATAGGCGGTGTCGATACCGGGTTACTTGCCGGGGGCTGATGTTGTCGTAAGTCTGGTTGTAATACAACTGGGCGCAATATGACCGGATAAGCAATATGGTCAGCATGGATGTCGGTCAGTTGGGCTGCCGGATCGCCCAGTTGCGCAAGAATTTTACTCAGCTCGGCATATAACTCATGGCGGCGAATAAAGCTGTGATTACCCAGATGGGATAACGCTGTTGCGATATCCTTTTGTTGACTATCGGACAGTAAAGGGTAATGGGCGCTGTGGTTTTTTATTGCTGCAAAAAATTGTTGCGCAGCTTGTTGTATCTGGCGCTGGTGTAGCAGCTTTGCTGGCGGCGCCGATGGCAAGTGAAGATAAAGTAATGCCCCGACAGACAATAACAATGCTGCGGTAAAAAGGAGGAGAACCTCCCGGTATCCTGGCTGCATAGCAATCCCTAAAAACAGCCAGACCGGACTGGCTATAACAAATCATTCAGAGCCAGACCGATGCCGATGCGTTGATTATGTGCGTTATAGTCGATAAGGCTCTCTGCGTAGCCATTAAAGTATTGCGTATAAAATCTTAAATTGCCGAGAATTGGATAACTCCAAGTTAACTCAATCATGCCACGGTTATCCCGCTGCAGGTTATTCCTTAACTGCATACTAAATCTGTGTTTGTCGATACCATAAACAGAGGTGATCTCAAAATTACCTGTGTAATCCGTGATATCCGGGTTGTCATCCCCACGGGGATCGCCGGGATAACGCTTAGCGCTTTCTGGCAGGCGCCACCAAACCTTGGCTGCAATCGCTAATGGTCCACGATCAAAAACCATTGTGCCGTATATCCGGTTCCAGCTGCGGGACAATTGCCCTGATTTGCCATTAGACTGGTGCACAATACCCAGCCCCCAGAATGCATTAGTCCAGCCTTGCCACTGCCAATCATTATTGAACAATACAAACAGCTCAGGCTCATGCACGGTTTCTCGAAAAGGGGCGGAGATATCCTGATTGTAAACCTGCCACCAAGACTGATTGGTATAGGCAAAAAAGAGTTGGCCATTACCTTGCCAGATATCTCGCCACAGAGGCAGCTTAAAGCTGATCTGAAATTTGGCTTCCAAATGATCGAGTTGATGGGACTGAGTGTCAGTGACCGTGGTGTAAGGTGCCATATTGGGGTGACTGTTATAACTGACCGGTAGGATGTAATTCACTTTGTGTGGCGTGATAACGAAAGGCAATTCAGCGGTATTGCGTTCATCCTCCACTCGGTGGGCAATAAGTGAATTATGTTCAGTTTCCGTCTGTTTATGTGTCGCGGCCCCGTTATTTTTTGTAGTCTCTGATTGCGCAGACACGGTGGACGTACTTACTGGCCGTTTTGTTGCGGTGAGATCCGCTAAGGTACTGCTGCTATATACAGTCCCACCAAGCAGAGTGGCTAAAGATAGCTGGCGAATAATTTGGTGCAATACTGCTGACATCTGCACTTCCTTTTTGCTCTTGCTGTTATGTGCTGTTTTTCGAATGTTCTTGCTTGAACATAAAGCAGTTTTATCCTCCGCAATGTATCACAGCCCATCGGGACAGACCTGATGCCGACCCCATAAGCTTCATAACTTTTTGTTATAAAAATGAACTAATATCTATTTTTTATGTAATAAAAACAGGGGTTATAGTTTAGTTCTGTTGAATATTGCCTGATGCGGAGGCCGTTTATGGTGTTACCCAGGTTCAAACCTGTCGGTTCGGGTAAGGCCTCAGGTCAGGTTTTTCTGGTCGGTGCCGGTCCCGGCGATCCAGATTTACTGACGATTCGTGCATGGCGATGCCTGCAGCAAGCAGATGTTGTGCTGTATGACGCCCTAATCAGTCCAGGCATATTAGCCTTGGTGTCAACTAAGGCTGAGCTGCTACCGGTTGGTAAGCGGGCAGGTCAGCCCAGCCATTGTCAGGATGATATTTGTCGACGAATGATCGCATTAGCGCGACGAGGGCTGATGGTGGTCCGGCTTAAAGGTGGCGATCCCTTCATCTTTGGTCGTGGGGGGGAGGAGTTACAACAACTGGCTCAGGCCAATATTCATGCTGAGGTGATCCCCGGCGTGACGGCAGCCAGTGGTGCAGGGGCAATTGCTGGAATTCCATTGACTCACAGAGATTATGCCCGCTCAGTCAGTTTTATTGCTGGCCAAGGCGCGGGCGATAGCGGCTTTGATTGGCAACCTTACGCTGCTGGTGGGCAGACTCTGGTGATTTATATGGGTTTTAACTGCCGCGCAATTATCAGTCAGCAGTTAATTGCTGCAGGCATGCCGCCAGCGACGCCGGTCGCCATTATTTCTCGCGCCTGCAGCGCCGCTCAACAGGTGTTTACCGGCCAGTTGGCCAATCTTGCTCGCTTATGCCCTGATGATAACAAACTGATGCCAGCTTTGATCATTATTGGGGAGGTGGTGAATTGTCGCCAGTCCGAGATTTCGTTTAGTGAGCCTGCGTTATTTGCATCACCTTCGCCTTGGTTAGCACCCGTTGAGCGTGACAGCCTTTGGCCCTTAGAGTCCGTCTCAGCAGGTATTGCGAGTAAATGAGTGCGTTGCAGTCAAAAAGCGCTAGGTCAAAATCCTGCGGCTGAGATAACACAGTTAAAGCTAAGCAGATGAAGAGTGTCAGGAGCAAAGCAAAACTGGCATTAGCAGAGGGGGAGATCGCCATGAGTGTCACAGATACAGCTAAACAATGCCGCACGGAAGAAAGATTGCATCATGCGCAAGCCCTAACTGCCGAGAAATTTGCAGCAGAACCAGCCATTGGGGGCGAGTTGACTCACCTACAACAGTTGGAAGCTGAAAGTATCCGCATTATCCGAGAGGTTGCGGCTGAATTTGATAATCCTGTGATGCTTTATTCTATCGGTAAGGATTCTTCCGTGATGTTGCACCTTGCCCGAAAGGCCTTTTTTCCCGGTACGCTGCCATTTCCCCTGTTGCATGTGGATACCACTTGGAAATTTCGGGAAATGATAGCGTTTCGTGACCAGCAAGTCAGCGAATTAGGATTGCAACTCTTGGTGCATACCAACCCAGAGGGGCTGGCGCAAGGGATTAACCCTTTTGATCACGGCAGCAGCAAACACACGGATATTATGAAAACCCAAGCGCTAAAACAGGCGTTGGATCAGTATGGTTTTGATGCCGCTTTTGGTGGTGCACGTCGGGATGAAGAAGCCTCACGAGCCAAAGAGCGGGTGTATTCATTTCGCGACAGCCACCATAGATGGGACCCCAAAAATCAGCGTCCTGAGTTGTGGCATAACTATAACGCAGCGGTCAATCAGGGAGAGAGTATCCGGGTATTTCCCCTGTCAAACTGGACTGAGCTGGATATCTGGCAATACATCTATCAGGAAAATATCGATATTGTGCCGCTGTATTTTGCCCGTCATCGCCCGGTGGTTTCCCGCCAGGGGCAATTGATTATGGTGGATGATGAGCGTATGCCTTTGGAGCCGGGCGAGCAGGTGACTCAGCAGCAAGTGCGTTTTCGTACTCTGGGTTGTTATCCCCTGACCGCCGCTGTGCAATCTGATGCTACCACGCTGGAACAAATCATCGCTGAGATGCTACAGACCCGTGACAGCGAACGGCAAGGGCGCTTAATTGATAGCGATCAGGCCGCATCCATGGAGCGCAAAAAACGTCAGGGATATTTCTGAACACGCTAACCAGAATGGAGCATAAGATGACGCAATCCCAGCAGCAGAGTAAGTTAACCGCGCAGCAGCAAGTGCAGGACTATCTGACTGCGCAACAGCATAAAGGGCTGTTGCGATTGCTGACATGTGGCAGTGTTGATGATGGTAAAAGCACCCTGATCGGCCGGCTGTTACATGACACGGCTCAGATTTACGATGATCAGCTCAGTCGGCTAAAGCAAGACAGTCAGCGCCATGGCACTACAGGTGCAGAGTTGGATTTAGCCCTGCTAGTGGATGGGTTGCAGGCTGAGCGAGAGCAGGGCATCACCATTGATGTCGCTTACCGGTATTTTTCCAGTGAAAAACGCAAATTTATTATTGCTGATGCCCCAGGACATGAACAGTACACCCGCAATATGGCGACAGGCGCATCCAATTGTGAAGTGGCCGTGATTTTGATTGATGCGAGCAGTGGCGTGCAGACCCAGACGAGGCGTCATGCCTTTATTGCCGCACTGTTGGGGATCCGCACCTTTGTGGTGGCGGTCAATAAAATGGATTTAGTGGATTTTTCCCAGTCGGTTTTTGAGGCGATCTGCAATGACTTTGCGGCATTGCTACAAGGTTTACCTTTGGCCGGTCAGATCCCAAAAGTAGAGTGTGTTCCCCTATCTGCCCTTGGCGGTGATAACGTCGTTAACCGCAGCAAGAATATGCCTTGGTATTCGGGGCCTGAGCTGCTGAGTTTATTGGAAGCCGTGGATATCCAAGCCCAGGATACCGCGCAGCCGCTGCGTTTCCCTGTGCAGTATGTAAATCGCCCCGATGGGCATTTTCGCGGCTATGCTGGCACCCTTGCCGCCGGTGAGGTGGCCGTGGGTGATGAGGTGTTACTCTTGCCTGGCGGTCAGTGCAGCCAAGTTAGCCAGATTGTCACCTTTGATGGTGATTTACCCCGGGCCTACGCTGGTCAGGCTGTTACCTTGTGTCTGAAGGATGATATTGATATTTCCCGGGGCGATCTGCTCTGTGACATGAATGCCCCGGCCCATCTGGCTACAGAGTTGACCGTGATGCTGGTCTGGCTACACCAAAGCCCAATGGCATTGGGGACTTTATATGATGTTAAGTTAGCTGGCCGGGTAACCCAAGCCAAGATAACAGCCGTCGATTATGTCTTAGATATCAATACCTATAATCCATTGCCACATAAAGATATTGGCCTTAACGCCATCGCCCAGGTGACGCTGTCGCTGACAGAGCCTCTGGCAGTTGATAAGTATGTTCACTGTCGTGATACTGGCGGGTTGATTGTGATTGACCGGCTCAGTAATGCTACCTTAGCGGCAGCTATGATCACAGATATAGCCAGTAATGAAATCGGCCAAGTGAGTACTAGCCGACAGGCAGCCTCGGAGACAGGCGCAATCAGTCGTACTGCAGATTTGTCCGCACAGCAAGCATCTAATGAGCAAGCGTTTTCTTCTGCAGAGCTAGAGCTCAATGCCTATATCCGGCGATATTACCCTCATTGGCAGGCGCTGGATATTCGTAAACTGAAACGCAGGTAGGTGATGGCCTGGGCATCACAGCAGTTATGGCTGGGGCTGATTTTACTGGGGCTTTTAATTGGCTTGCTCAGTGGTCGCGGGCGGCCTGCCGTACTGTTTTTTGCCGCCTCCTTGCTGACATATTTAACTGGGCAAGTCTCTTTATCACATTGGCTGTCCGGTTTTACCCATAGTGCGTTAATCACCTTATTACTGCTAATCGCTGTCAGTATTGCACTGGAAAAAACCATCTACTTTACTCGGCTAAGCCGCACCCTTGCGAAGGATAATCTCTCTATTACCCTTACTCGCTTGGGATTATCGGCGGCATTACTGTCATCGATAACCAATAACACTGCTGTGGTGGCATCGCTGATGACCCCGGTATTGCGTAACAGTCGCCATGCCCCCGCCCGTTTGCTGTTGCCACTGTCATACGCGGCTATTTTAGGCGGCACCTTGACCTTGATTGGCACCTCCACCAATTTATTGATTAATGGCTTTGTGACTGACTCCGGGTTAGCACCGTTGGGCTTTTTCGAATTCAGTATAATTGGGTTAGTGGTCACCGCAGCGTGTTTGTTACTGCTGATCCTTACAGCGCCTTATTTGCCTGAACGTGCTCATGCAGCCCAACAACATCATCGGCCTTATCTTTTGCAAGCAGGCGTAATGCCTGCTTCTGCCCTGATAGGACGCAGTGTGCAGGATAATGGTCTACGCGGCCTTAGACAGTTGTATTTAGCGGCGCTGACCCGTAATGGTCGTCGTATTGCGCCTGTGCCGCCGCAGATGCTGTTGCAGGCAGGGGATCAATTGGCTTTTTGTGGTGATGAAAACGCGGTTGCCGTGCTGCAACAGTTTGAAGGATTACAGTGGCATGGCCGTTCACAAGCCAGAGGACAAGGGGTGTTACGGGCGGTATTATCACCGTCATCTCAATTGGTCGGACAAAGCTTGAAAAGTGCCGATTTTCGCCGGCGGTTTGACGCAGCAGTATTAGCGGTAAGGCGAGGTGAGCGTCAATTAACGGTGGCGCTGGGGGATCTTCGCCTCTGCGCCGGGGATGAACTACTGCTGCAACCTGGCGTTGGCTTTAATGGCTCCCCCCTTGCCCCATTGTCACCCAAAGCAGAAGCGGTTACTGTGCCAATCACTGCGCCATCTGTGAATAAAGTGCCGGCACCTAATGTAGCTAGCCCTTCAATATCAGCATTCGATACCCGTTTCACTCCTTCACCAAGCGCATATCGCCAGCAGGTAGAGAGCATTGCCAGTGCAGGACCTGTGCCTCGGGATTTTGTGATTGTCAGTGATACGCCATTAGCAGCCGGATTGGGACCGGGCCGGAGTCGCTGGGTGATGGCGGGGTTTCTCGCTGTGATTGGATTGGGCGTGGCGGGGTGGTTGCCATTGATTAATGGTTTGATCTTGTTGTTACTGCTATTGCTGGCCACTCGGGTGATTAGCCCCACTGAGTTGCAGCGACGGTTCCCGCTGGAGTTGGCGGTGATTATTGCCAGTGCGCTAAATTTAGCCGGGTTAATGCTAAGTAGCGGTTTGGCAGGTACTTTGGCCGATGGGCTGTTAGGCCTGTTGTCAGATCACAGCCCATTGGCTGTGCTGATCACAGTCTATTTGCTGACGTTACTCCTGACAGAATTAATGACGAATAATGCCGCTGCGGCACTGGCGTTTCCCATCGCCTATGCCGCGGCATTACATTTGTCGGTAGATAGCCGTCCTTTTATTCTGGCCGTGGTGTTTGGGGCCAGTGCCAGTTTTATTTCGCCTTACGGTTACCAGACTAATTTGATGGTACAGCAGGTCGGTGGCTATCAATTGCGGGACTACCTGCAACTGGGGTTACCAGTCTCGCTGTTATATTCAGCTTTAGTACTGTGGCTTATTCCATTATTTTTTCCATTTTAACACTTTGTATTGCAGGAGAATCCTATGTCTAGCCCTGATACTGATATTGTCTGGCATAGCCACAGTGTGGACATGGCTGCCCGGGCCGGACTAAAACAGCAGCAACCTACAGTGCTCTGGTTTACCGGACTGTCAGGCTCGGGTAAATCCACTTTGGCCGGAGCATTGGAGCAGAGGTTGCTTCAGTTAAGTTGTCATACTTATCTGCTAGATGGTGATAATGTGCGCCATGGGCTGTGTCGAGATTTACGTTTCTCTACGGCGGATCGGGCCGAAAATCTGCGTCGGGTAGGAGAAGTCGCCAAACTGATGTTAGATGCCGGACTGATTGTGTTGTGCGCTTTTATTTCCCCCCAGCGGCGAGAGCGGGACAGTATCCGCGCCGGATTAGCAGCAGGACAATTTATTGAAGTGCATGTAGCCACGGATTTGGCTGAGTGTGAGCGACGCGATCCTAAGGGGTTATACCGTAAAGCTCGTGCTGGAGAGATCCGTGACTTTACGGGTATTTCCGCGCCCTATGAGCCCCCATTACAGCCTGAAGTGGTTATTGATACCGCCAGTGGCAGTATTGATGACCAGGTTATGCAGATGCTGAACTATCTGCAAGCTTGTGGCGTGGTTAAGGTTGCTGCAGGACAATAACTTTTATGGGCTGACTCAAGTAAAATCCCGGGCAAAACTGTGCTGCAATAGTTTGGTAAATTTTACAGTTGCTCTGCTGGGCAGCAACTGGGCTAATTCTTCCCCCAGCGGTGTAAAGCGGTAATAACGCAGTAGCAGATGGCTGTGCTTTGGGGTCAATAACACTTGGCTGTCACCAAATTGCAATGCCAGTGGTTGACCGCTGACTAACTGGCCTGTTTCAAATTCTTCCCGATAGAGAATGTGGCTATCCATAAGGTTGAGCAGGCTGGAATAGGGTAAGCCTATACTGGCTAAATCGACATTAATCCCCTGCTGGCGCCGAAATACCTGTCCCAGGCCGCCATTAAGACGATACCCGGTCACAATGGCTAGACGCTGATCTTGCGATAGGCGGCAGGCCAGTGTTACTGCTAGCTCCAGTATTTTGGCTTCCCGCTGGGTCAATCGTGTCAGGGCCTCTAAAGTATGCAGATTGAAGCGTCCCGGCTGTACCAGCTCTGCTGCCAAAATTTTGCCCCACAGTTTTTGCATACTGCGACTGAAAATTTGCTCGGCCATTTGAAAAAAGCGGTGCTGCCAGTCTGGATCTAAATCGTTCCCCGTCACATTCGATGGAGTATATCCCAAGGCCAGTTGATAGATGTGTTCCACATTCTGCTGATATTGCAGCGTGAGTCGCTGTTGCCGTCGCTGAGCGCGGATAAGGCTGTCATGTCCGGTGATGTCTTCAGTCTCTGTAGCGGCAAATCCAAGTGTTCGCCCTAACTTCAAGGCTTTTTGCCGGGCAGAGCCTGTGGGCGTGCTATTTCCAGCCTGGCTTGATGCGGTGTTCTCTTGAGCCGCCGCTGTAGTTGGGGAAACTGGGACTGCATCATTGTCATCAGACAATGCTGCTTGCTTGGCGGCGATGATGGGGTGAGGGGCCGTAGGCACTTTGACTCCCTATCAGGTCATTCTGAAAGATGGGGGATTTTTCAAAGGTAGTCAGTCTCTGGCTGTTTGGCAAAACAGTGTTAATACCAATCAAGATAAAGAAGTTAGTTACTTAGCCCCCGTTATGATGAGCGCAACCTTCTATACGGATTGGTATAACGGGCTATTGCATTGATACATTTTTGTGAATTGGCTAGAAGTTTGGCGGCTTGTCCGCTTGGGAAATGAAATAGAGTGATCCGTTTCATAAAATTACCCCGGCCAATCCCCTAGACTGACCTACATAAACTGTTAACAGCAGACGCGCAAATGAGTAACACACTAATTTTGTATGCCAGTGTGCATGGCCACACTGAGAAAATTTGTCGTTATATGGCAAAGCAACTGACGGCCATGGGGGACAATGTCACGGTTTCCCATCTGACTGATGCGCCCACATTGACCGGGTTTGATAAGGTGCTGATCGGCGCCAGTATTCGACATGGAAAACATAATCCGGCAGTGCAGGCATATATTGCCGCTCATCAGCATGAGTTGGAGTCAAAAGCGAATGGCTTTTTCTCTGTCAGCTTGGTGGCGCGTAAGCCACTGAAAAACACCCCGGAAACCAATCCTTATATGCAGGCGTTTTTGGCACAAATCAATTGGCAGCCTAAGCAGCTGGCGGTATTTGGTGGCAGACTAAACTATCAAGGCTATGGCTTTATGGATCGCAATATTATCCGCTTTATTATGTGGATGACCAAAGGGCCGACGGATCCGAATGTCGATCTTGAGTTTACCGATTGGCAGAAGGTAGATGACTTTATTGACCGTTTTCAGCATCAGCAGAACCCTGCGGAGCAAGCAGCATGACGGCGTGGCAGTCCCTGAGACTTAAGCTGCATGTGCTGGTGCTAGTGCCCTCGGTATATTTGTTACTGACCAGCCCTTGGGTCATGTTAGCCCGGCGCTTACCGGAGCAGACCAGCTGGTGGAATCTATCCCATGTCTATTTAGGTTTGTTGACCTGCCTGACCGGGGCTCTACTGCTATTGAGTAATGTGCAGGATGGCCGCTGGCAGCAATATTTCCCTTGGCTTAAAGGGGATTTCAAACCATTACTGCAAGATCTGGTTGCTTTGGGGCGGGGACGTTTGCCGGTTGCAGGCGGGCGCGGACTGTTCAGTGTGATTGAGGGGCTGACCATGGTGAGTCTGTTGGTGACCGTATTGAGCGGATTGGCTTGGTTTATTACCCAGGGCAGTGCTGATGCCATGTTATGGCGCAGTTGGCATATTGACGCGACAATGACCTTTACCGTGCTTTTGTGTGTGCATATTGTCTGTGCCTTGCTGCATTTATTGGATTTTATCCGCCAGTAATCTTGTTGTGATTTAGCCACTCTCACATCAAAGTAAAACACCCCGCATGGCGGGGTGTTTTCGTTGTGCATCAAGGGGAGGAAATTATCCCTGCTTGGTAGAGAGGAAGTTGATCAAATCAATCATTTCACCCAGATTGCGGATGTTACCTAAGTTGACCATGTATTTATCGTTAACAATAAAGGCCGGTACACTTTGAACCCGGAATTCACGAGCCTGTTTGCGCCACAAAGCCAGCTTGTCATTGGTTTCTTTGCTGTCAGCTAACTTGTCATATTGATCTGCGGACACGCCAAATTGCATAAATAACTTTTTGATGTCATCGCGGTTTTTAATTTTTGGCTCATGGTTATCGCCTGGTGCACCATGATCATGGGTGTCTGTCGGCTCACCTTGAATAGCGTTAAACATGGCCAAATTCATTGGTCCCATTTTTTGGGGATTATCTTTGGATAGTTCTTGAATGACAGCTAAAGATCGCATCACTTCAGTCATCAAGGTACTGGGCTGAAACTCCACATGCTTGGTTTCAAACTGAATATTCTTGTTTAAATGCGGCTTGATGGCCGGCATATACTGGTTTTCGAAGGTATAACAATTATGGCAGTAGAAAGAGAAAAACTCAGTCAGCTTAGGTTGGGTGCTGGCTGCTTTATCAGAGATCTCAGTGTAATGGGTGCCTTCGTAAAAATTCGCGGCGTAGCTGCTCAGTGGAGCGATGGCCAAGGTAAGGGCCAGGGCGATCTTCTTTATCATGTATTCCTCTGGATAGTCTGGGATAGGGAAACCCGCATACCGGGGTTAATGCTGCCAAGGGTAGTTTTTCTGGCTTAATTATGGCTGAAACGCTAGTGAGGTTTGCGGCAAATAGTGTGACCTATCCAAAGGTTTACATAATCTGTGGCTATTTTAGTGATACAGATTGTGCTGTCCGGGGACAGGAGACTGTTGATTTTAGCCGAACCCGTCGGGCAGCGTCTGGGGCTTCTTTTTACAGTGTTATCGGCTTATCAAGTCGCACAACTACCTATGTTTAGCACAATGATATATCAAAGCCCCGGCCTTGTATAAAGCACCCTCAAATCGCTGCAATAGTAAACTTGAAAGGTCAACAGTCCCTACCCATCCCAGAAAGCATTTCCTCTGTGAGGGTTACATTTCGGTAATGATCTTAGCTTCCGGCAGCCGGGATTTTGGCAAGCTGGCGTTAAAATCGCCTTCAGCCCGATATCCCAGTGCCACCATTACGCTAGCATGAAGTCCTTTTTCTGCTAGTGCTAATTCCTCATCGAGGATATCAGCATCAAAGCCTTCAATCGGGCAAGCATCAATATGTCGGGCCGCTGCACCCAACAGTAGGGTTCCCAGTGCCAGATAGACCTGCTTGTCCATCCAGCTTTCCATATCATGCAGTTGGTTTTGGTGCAGACCAACAAAATATTGTCTAGCCCCCATGATGGTATTTTTGACTGTGTCATCAGGAATGCGGCCATCAGCGGCTTCTTGCTCAATCAGCTCGGTAAGATAGTTATTGTCAATATCAGTACGGCGGCACAGTACTACCACATGGGAAGCATTGAGGATTTTTTCGGTATTAAAGCTGAACTTTTCGGTGGCCTTGGCCAAGGTTTGCTTACCTTGGGGGCTGCCAGCAAGGAAAAAGTGCCAGGGTTGGGAGTTGACCGACGATGGACTGTATTGCAATAAGGTTTTCAACTGAGCAATGTCTGCAGCAGAAATAGCTTTAGCTGGGTCGAAGGCTTTGGTGGTGTAACGGCTTTTGGCTAAAGCAGCAATATCAATTTTATGTGTATCAATCATACAGGTGCGCTCGTTTATCTCACTTGGCATAGTAATATGCCGATGATTTGATTATCACGCCACCACTGCGCCGGGTCATCCTGAGCCACAGTGTTCATCCTGAATATCCATTGTCTGGCAGTGGGGGAATAACATGTTGACTGACCATTTCTATCATGGCTCGGGCAGCAAAGGAAAGTGGATGTTGTGCCCGCCAGAATAAAGACAATTGCCAGTGCAGCTCACTGTCCAGTAGTGGTCGAGTCACAACCCCGCTGACACTATGGCGCTCGGCGATAAGGCGCGGCAAAATCATCACCCCTCCACCGGCCGCGACCAGAGCCAGCCCAAAATCTGGGTAGCTAACTTGGGTCACATCCCAAGGGTTGAAGCCTGCACTTAGGCAAGCTTGAGTGATCAGGTCATGCAGGGCATATTCCGGGGTGAACATAATTTGTGGTACCCGGGCTAACATGCTCAGCCGAATTTCCGCAGCATCTGCCAGTTCGTGTTGTTTGGGGATTGCTGCAACCATGGGCTCGCGACGGATATGTATCCCATCAAACTCTTTGCCAAATGCGATAATCCCGGTTGCCAGCTCAATATCACCCTGTTGTAGCGCCTGGGTCTGTTCTACTCCCCCACGGGCCATCAGTTGCATATCAATCTGCGGATAGCGCGCCCGGTAGCGGGCAATAACAGGGGCGAATAACTCCGCGCTGCCTAGGGGCGCAAGTCCCAGCCGTAAGGTGCCTTGTTTTAGTTGGCGTCGCTCAGCCAACTCAGCCAGCATACGTTTACGACTGTTAAGGAGTTCCTGCCCATGTCGGTAAACTACCTCCCCGGCTTCGGTCAAACGGATTGCTGTGCCGCGTTTGCCCCGCTCCAGCAAAGTAAGCCCTAATTCTTGCTCCAGTTGCTGCATTGCCTTGGATAGTGCAGGCTGGCTGAGATGAATTTTGTCGGCAGCCTTGCCGAATCCACCGGCATCGGCAATCTCCATAAACTGGCGGATAACTTTCAGGTCCATTGCATAATCATGGGTTATTGAGTTAATAGATAATATTCATTTTTTTTATCTAATCAGCAAGCATAGAATCGCAAAATTCTTTGTGATGAGGTGTGCGTCAAATGTCTTTGGCAGTTAAGCCGCAGGGTTCCAGTCAGTGGAAACAACAGTCAGTTACCGGAATAAAATTATGCGGTCAGGTGGTGATGTTCTGTCTGCTCGCTATGGCTGGTCATTATCTGGCATTGGCGGCCCATATTCCGATCCCTGGCAGTGTTATTGGCCTTGGCGTATTACTGTTTGCGCTGCTGATGAATTGGGTGCCGGAAAGTGCGTTAAAAGTCGGTGCCGCCTGGCTTATCGGTGATCTTTTGCTGTTTTTTATTCCCCCGGTTATTTCTGTGCTCAAATATGAAGGCATGCTGGAACATTATGGTTTGAAGCTGCTATTAACCCTGGTGTTGGGAACGGCATCTGTGATGGTGGGAACCGGGTTTGTGGTTGATCGGGTATTTAAGCTGGAGCAGAAACTGCACCTAAGACGTATGCAGGGAGTACAGGCATGAGCCAGACGCTTCTTGCATTAGCCTGCTTTGCCATGACCTTAGTGTGCTATTACGGTGCCAAAAAGCTGTATCGCCGCCATAAAAGTTGGTGGCGGGCACCTATTTTGTTGGCGCCTGTGACCTTGATGGTGCTGGTGATGCTGTTGAAAATTCCATTACCTGTGTATTTTGAATATACCCATTACCTGGTTGCCTTGTTGGCGCCTGCGACCATTGCCTTTGCATTGCCCATTTATCGCGAACGGGCATTGATCTGTCGTTATCCATTGACCATCAGTCTTGGGGTATTGGCTGGCCTGTCGCTTGGACTGGGCACCACTTGGTTGTTAGTGCAACTGGTGCAGCTGCCGTCAGATTTATCACACAGTATTTTAGTTCGCTCAGTATCTACCCCTTTTGCCTTAGCTGCGGTGCATTCTTTTGGCGGCGTGCCGGAACTGACGGCAATGTTGGTGTTAGCGACTGGCGTAATAGGGATGTTGGTGAGTGAGCCTTTATTTAAACTGGCGCGGATAAAAAGCGCGATTGGTAAAGGGTGTGCATTAGGGGCTTCGGCCCATGGCGCCGGCGCTGCAAAAGCCAGTGAAATTGGTCAGCAAGAAGGCGTCATCGCGTCATTAACCATGATTTTTACCGGGATTTCCATGGTATTGGGCGCCCCAGTGTTTGCTGGCTGGTTGAGTTAATTAATCTGTTGACTTGCACCTTGTATTTATCTTTGAAAGAAAGACGCTTTGGCCCCGGTATCGGGGCCTTTTTTATGGTTTGGCTGTGCTGATTATGCCGTTAAGGTCTATCTTATTGCTGCTGTTTATTGGCTTAATATCGACTAAATCCTTCACTCTGACATAGTGTAGCACCACGGCTATTGAGTACGTGTGTAGGCTTGTTGTGCTGGCCTCTCCGTCACCATTAACTTCTGTCACAATTAACAGAAGCTTTGTTGCCGTTTAGTCATGTTTTTCTACTGTTTGTGATGTGGATTTCCACGGGGCTTTTTAGGTTTATTTCGGGCTTTGAGGTCAGTTAGCGTCGCAAAATAGCGTCTTGATACGCGGAAAATCTTGGTGGGAAGCACGCTTGCGGGCGTGATAAGTGCTGTGCTGGCGGGCTTGTCAGGTTAATTGATCAGTTTGTTGAATTTCTGCAAGCAATGTTGGCGTATTTGCAGTAGAATGCGCCTCCAAAATCCGGTCGGCACTGCGTCGCTCCAGACTTTGGACTGTGCCACCGGATATTATTGCTGATGATAATTAAGAGAATGGCACGATGACTGAAAAATGCTTTATTTCCGCTCAAGAGTTACTTGAAGACTCCTTCCGCTTGGCTGCTCAGGTTTATGAAAGTGGTTTTCGGCCACAGTTTATCGTCGGTATCTGGCGTGGCGGCGCTCCAATTGGTATCGCAGTTCAGGAATACTTCGACTTTAAAAAAGTTGAAACTGACCATATCGCTGTGCGTACATCTTCTTACTACGGTATCGGTACCGATAAGCAAAGCAAAGAAATCAAAGTGCACGGCTTGCACTACATTGTTGAAAACGCGAATGCTGACGATGGTCTGTTGATCGTGGATGACGTATTTGATTCTGGTCGCAGTGTTTATGCCCTGATGCAAAACCTCAAAGAGCAGATGCGCTTGAATATACCAAAAGATATCCGTATCGCCTGCCCTTATTACAAGCCTCAAAACTGCCAAGTGCCATTAACGCCAGATTACTATATCCATAACTCAGACGAATGGTTGGTATTCCCCCATGAAGTTGCCGGCTTGTCTGCTGAAGAGCTGGAGCATGGTAAAAGCGATATTCACAATATCCGCGAATTATTCCGTTAATGTCTGACGGTATTGGGCTGCCAATGTCTGCAGCCCAATGTTAGCTCGTCTACCAATTATCTTTCCGGCGCTGTTTGCCAGTAGCCATCCCAACCAATGATGACGTTGCTCACTGTGCATCCGCCAGGTCAACCCGGTTCCTTGCCCTTGAGGTTCAAATAGCATCTCCATTTTTGGGGCTAATATCGGTAATTCTGCTTGGGTAGCAAAGCGCTGGCCTGGGATAGATGTCACCACAGTCAGGATAATATCCATTTCCCCCTTTATCGGTACTTTGATGGTTTCTCGATACCGTTTACCTATTTGAAAGTTGGGACGGTTATCTTCCGGTGTAACGCGGATAATACCGGGAAACCATTGGCTGAAGTTTTCTAGGCGACAGACTATGTCAAATGCTTGCGCTGGTGGCAGAGGAAGGTAAATGGATTGCTGGGTCAGTAACATGGTGTAGTGAACTCTGGGGAAGGCAATAGCTGATATGCCGCGTTGAGCCCATTGTGGCATCAACGCTGGCATTATTCTTAATGAGGGTTATTGGACCGTTAGGGTTGGTGGAAACTGAGCCAGAATATCGTTAACCGCACTTAGGGTTTGTTTTGCATTCTGTTTGGCGTTATCACTGAGTTTGTAATTATCGCTGCCGCGCCAAATAAGTTTTCTACTTTGATCATAGATGCGAATATCCAGCGTTTGTGTGAGTGTTTTTACTTGAGGCGAGACATTGACGCCTAGGTTCAGCCCCGCAGTGCCGGCGCCAACGCCCAGCTTTATACCTGAATCAGCAGGTTTCTCAGCAGTAACAATTTTGAAGCCGACTAAAAAGTCTGGCGCTCTTGGGTAGTTGCTGTAGCCCTTGGCGGTCATCTCTCGGTTTATTTGCGTTGTCACCCGGTCAGCACTGAGCGGATTATCGCCTTTTGTTGCTGGCAGCATAGTAAAATTTTTTAATCTGCTGAAATCAAACCCCAGTTGATAGTCGGTTCGAGGTGGATGACCTGCACAGGCAGTCAGCAGCACGGCGGACAGTAATAATGTCAGAATTCGGTAGCGCTTCATAATGACTCCTCATCGGGATACTGGTTTCAAGAGTATTCAGTTTCTCGCCGGTTTGGCAAGGAATTCTGTTTTATTACCCACGCAGATGTTATACATAGGTTAATTTAAGCTGCGGTGTTAAATTCGGGGGTCTATGGAACAGCTAGGTTTTTTTGCCCTTCCCAGTCCATGTTTAGGCATTTGTAAAACAGATAACAGGGGCTATTGCTTGGGGTGTCTGCGCAGTCGAGAAGAGCGATTCCAGTGGAATCAATTTTCAGATGCGCAAAAGCTTGAGGTGATACGTTTGTGTAAACGTCGGCGTCGTAATCGGCAATTATCGATATTACGCGCTAGAAAAGCAGCATTAATCAAGCAACGTGATGATGTGAATGGCAGTTTTGATTTTGGTGAGGAAGAAGATCATAGCCCTGAAAATGGCCAAGGTTCCTGATGTGATACACACAAGGCTATCATGGCCATGGATTCAGTTATGCATATTGGCTTGCTAGAGAAAGGTTGGGCACGGTAAATAAAGAGAGCGCCACAAAAAGGTAATACCTTATTAGCTTGCCTTGGGAATGCATACCCATTCTTATTTATTGAATATTCAGTATTTGGTTTAAGACTCCTAATGTTATTTTTCAGTCAGCTTATCGTTATGATGTATATTGTGAATTATCTACACTCATATCCGATGGAAATAGCCTTTCATAAATAAAGATATAATTAATGTAACCGAGATAATTTATGTTTAAAAATATCGCTAAGAGAAATCTGCAGTTCAGATACAGATGTATGTAACTCTTTAAGGCATTTAGGGCAATAACCCTTTCCAAATGCGGTATTTTCATGAATCCCTGACATTGCTCGGGTTCGGCATTGTTTGGCTACAGTCTCAATTCGCTTAAGACTGAGCAAAACACCACTATGTCCATCTGCCAAATAGGTCATAATATCGTTTTGATTTAGCTGTATGTTTTTCGCAGCATGTTCCCATTCTACCGCAGTGGTCACCAGCTGATAACACTTGTCGACCAAATCAAGATACTGATTACAATCAGGGTTGTGGTGGGTTTCATTGTGTTGACTGTTCAATTTTTCAAAACTGTCATCGATATCCGCAACCCGGTTGAGGATCTGATATGAATAGTGGGATTTGTGATAACCCGGCGCTTTAACAATATCCTGTTGCTTTGAATATTTAATTTTAAGCTTTACATATTCAAGACTTAACAGTTTTATATTGAATAGACTTTTATCTTTAATGTGCAGCATATTCCCCCTGTAACGTTAAATACTGCTGTTACATGCAAGTCATTATACTGAAAAAATCTTTTTTGCGATGGTAAGGAAAATGCTTTTCAAAATTATTTAGCTAACTCCTTTATTTATTTGTTTTTATTTTATTATACAAATTGTATCTAACAGATATTGTTTTGTATGTGTATTTCAAATAATGGAAAAATAAATTTCATAATACAAAATATTACAAATTTTATGCAGTGGGATGGGGGGCTCGGTTCATTGTTAGTCGCGCGCGCAAGGCTACTCTCGATGTTGTGGCTAAAACTACAGATGCATCAGTGCGGCCCCCTCAAGAAGAGGACGTTACTCATTGATTAGCCAGGTAGGATGATGTGCCATTCATCCGGCGTAGCCTTGATTTTATAAGTCTATCTATATGATTGCGGTGCAAATTACCGAAATCAGCATGAAACATCTACATACCGCTTGGTCAGAGTTTCTGTGGATTAAATTAACCACTATGATTGTGAATCATCCGGCGATGAGGGAAAATAGCCGACAAATTTGATTCACCTACCCGGCGCCGTGCTATCCGGAATTATTCCGTTGTCAGGCTGCGTCGGTTAACCAGAAGATAGTCACACATGTCTAATTCACTGCAGCAGGAAGTGGGCAAACGCCGCACTTTCGCTATTATCTCTCACCCGGATGCCGGTAAGACCACTATTACTGAAAAAGTATTGTTGCACGGACGGGCCATTCAAACAGCCGGTACCGTAAAAGGCCGGGGCTCTAACCACCATGCAAAATCTGACTGGATGGAGATGGAAAAAGAACGTGGTATTTCGGTGACCACCTCTGTTATGCAGTTCCCATACAATGATTGCTTGGTCAACCTGCTCGATACTCCAGGACACGAAGACTTCTCTGAGGATACTTACCGTACACTGACGGCGGTGGACTCTTGTCTAATGGTGATTGACGCAGCTAAAGGTGTGGAAGACCGTACCCGTAAGCTGATGGAAGTGACCCGTCTGCGTGATACTCCGATTGTCACCTTTATGAACAAGCTGGACCGGGATATTCGTGATCCGATGGAGCTGCTCGATGAGGTAGAAACCGAGCTGAATATGATGTGTGCACCAATCAGCTGGCCTATCGGTTGTGGTAAGTCATTTAAGGGTGTGTACCACATTCACCGTGATGAAACCATCCTGTACCAAACTGGCCAAGGTGCCACGATTCAGGAAGTGCGGATCATCAAAGGGCTGGATAACCCAGAACTGGATGATGCTGTAGGCAGCGATTTGGCTGACACCTTGCGTGATGAGATGGAACTGGTGGTTGGTGCATCCAATGAATTTGATGAAGAGCTGTTTTTAGCCGGTGAATTGACGCCGGTATTTTTCGGTACTGCACTGGGTAACTTTGGTGTGGATCATATGCTGGATGGCTTGACTCAATGGGCACCTGCGCCGATGCCACGTCAAACCAGTGATCGTTTGGTAACGGCAGATGATGAGAAATTCTCCGGTTTTGTGTTTAAAATTCAGGCCAATATGGATCCTAAGCACCGTGACCGTATCGCCTTTATGCGCATTGTATCCGGTAAATATACTCAGGGTATGAAGATGAAGCATGTGCGCATCAGCAAAACTGTCAGTATCTCTGATGCGGTGACCTTTATGGCCGGTGACCGTGAGCGTGCTGAGGAAGCCTTTGCTGGAGATATTATCGGTTTACATAACCACGGGACCATTCAGATTGGTGACACCTTTACCCAAGGTGAAGATCTGAAATTTACCGGTATCCCTAACTTTGCTCCAGAAATGTTCCGTCGCATTCGCTTAAAAGATCCGCTGAAGCAAAAGCAGTTACTTAAAGGCTTGGTGCAGTTGTCAGAAGAAGGCGCTGTGCAGGTATTCCGACCACTGGATTCCAACGATTTGATTGTTGGCGCTGTGGGGGTGCTGCAGTTTGAAGTGGTGGTTGCTCGTCTGAAATCTGAATATAACGTTGAAGCTATCTACGAAGCGGTAAATGTAGCGACTGCACGTTGGGTTTACAGCAGTGATGAACGTAAGCTGGAAGAGTTCCGTCGTAAGTGTTCCAGCCATTTGGCATTGGATGGTGGTGATAATCTCACTTATATCGCGCCAACCATGATAAATCTGAACCTGTCTGCTGAGCGTTATCCGGACATTGAGTTTGCTAAGACCCGTGAACATTAATCACACGGATTAACAGCATCTAACAGGCAGCTTCGGCTGCCTGTTTTGTTATGAGAAAACTTTAAGGAGTCATTATGCTGATTGATAGCCATGCTCATCTCGACTTCCCCCAGTTTGATGCTGAACGGGCTCAGCTGTTTGCTCAGATGCGTCAAGCCAATATTGCTGGGGCTGTGATTCCTGCGGTAGAGCGACAATACTGGTCGCGGGTACAGCAAATTGCTGAGCAGTATCATTGCCGTTATGGATTGGGAATACATCCCTGGTATATGGCACCTGAGCGTATAGAAGACGATATATCTGCGCTGGATAGCGCCCTTAAACAGGGAAAAATGGAATCGAGCTTGGTGGCCATTGGTGAAACCGGGTTAGATACTCGAAAAGGCCCGGCGCTATCGATTCAGTTGGATTATGTTAACCATCATATTGAATTGGCACAGCGTTACCAATTACCCCTGATCCTGCATTGCGTCAAAGCCCATAATGCGTTGTTGGCCTGCTTGGATGCGCACACTGGGATTCGGGGGGTTATTCATGGTTTTTCAGGCAGTCTTGAGTTAGCACAGCGGTATATTCGCTTAGGTTTTTTTATTGGCGTGGGTGGATTACTACTGAAGGATAATGCCAGAAAATTACAGTATACTGTTACACAACTCCCTGTTAACAAAATAGTTGTTGAAACTGATTCGCCATCTATGTCTCCCATTCCTGGTCAGTCATCTACCCCATTACTTCTGCCTTGCGTTGTTGAAAAAATCGCCTGTTTGCAAAAAAAAACATCTGTCTCTATTTATGAACAGTTATCGGTTAATGCATCACAACTATTTGAGCGATAGATTTTTTTAGCTGAACAGCTTTTGAAGTGATTGGTTTTATTCAGTTAACCTGATGATATTAAACTTCAAAACTTTGATCAAAACAGCGATTTTCCCCTGCGTCTTCGATATAATTTGGTCTGGAAATAGGTTGGTTAACAACATAAACAATAAATGTTAACAATAGGGTGATGGTTAAATGAATATTATTATGAGCTTAGTAGGGGTGGTCGTCCTGCTTGCGATAGGTTATCTCCTATCGAATAACCGCAAGGCGATTAGTTACCGTACGGTGGGGGGGGCCTTGGCAATTCAGACGGCCTTCGGTTGTTTTGTTTTGTACGTGCCGATAGGTAAAGACATTCTTAAGTCGGTATCTGACGCAGTGTCTTCTGTTATCGGATACGCACAAAACGGTATCAACTTTCTGTTCGGAGATTTAGCCCAATTCAAACTGGGCTTTATTTTTGCCGTAAACGTGCTGCCAGTGATTGTGTTTTTCTCCTCACTGATTGCCGTGCTGTACTATCTGGGTGTGATGCAGTGGGTGATCCGTATTATCGGTGGCGCCCTGCAAAAAGCCCTGGGTACATCCCGCACTGAATCTATGTCCGCCACTGCTAATATCTTCGTAGGTCAGACCGAAGCCCCATTAGTTGTGCGTCCATTTATTCCTACCATGACTCAATCAGAACTGTTTGCCATTATGGTTGGTGGTCTGGCATCCATTGCCGGTTCAGTACTGGCTGGCTATGCCCAGATGGGAGTACCAATTGAGTATCTGGTAGCGGCATCCTTTATGGCGGCTCCCGGTGGTTTGTTGATGGCGAAATTGATGCATCCTCAGACAGAAAAAACCATTAATGAAATGGAAGATCTGCCAGAAGATGTTGATAAGCCTGCTAACGTGTTGGATGCCGCCGCAGCTGGTGCTGCATCTGGTATGCATTTGGCGTTAAACGTGGGTGCGATGCTGCTGGCATTCGTTGGCTTGATCGCCATGTTGAACGGTATGCTCGGTGGTATTGGCGGTTGGTTCGGTATGCCGCACCTGAGTCTGGAAATGATCTTAGGCTATATCTTTATGCCACTGGCCTTCCTGATTGGTGTGCCTTGGAATGAAGCTCTGGTGGCTGGTTCCTTTATCGGTCAGAAGATTGTCGTCAACGAGTTTGTGGCTTATTTGAACTTTGCCCCATATATCAATCATGCTGCCACCGCATGTACTTCTGTGGCTGCTGATGTGGTGAAAGACACACTACCTTTGTGTGTGGAAACGACCAAAGCGGCGATGAGCTTCAGAACCCAGGCGATTATCTCCTTCGCACTGTGTGGCTTCGCTAACCTTTCTTCTATTGCAATTTTGCTCGGTGGTCTAGGGGCTATGGCACCAAACCGCCGTCACGATCTGGCTAAACTGGGTATCCGTGCAGTGATTGCCGGTTCTCTGGCCAACCTGATGAGTGCGACACTCGCCGGTTTATTCCTGGCGATGTAACCTCACATCCTCCGGGCTCTTTCTGAGCCCGGATTATCAAAAATATAAAAAGCTCAACAACCGATTTACAAGCATGGATTGCACCAGACTTAACAAGCGGAGACTTGTGGGTTATTCGTGGCTGGATGGTAGGTAATTAAACTATAAATTAACATTAGTTTGTCATTTATTTATCCAATCAAATTAAGTAGTTGCGATTTTCATCTTTAAGGATAAAATGCACCTGCAGAATAAAACGCTGCTAACAAGCAGTAAACCAATAGAAATGGGGTTGATGATGAAAAATAACATTAGAATATTAGCCTTAGCCGCTGCTACCACTGCCGCTATGACTGCTGGAACAGCTTCAGCTGAACAGTATTATGGATTTGCCAACGTATCCGCCAACTACCTGGATTGGACCGATGGCACCACCGCCCGCACCAATGGCGGAAAAGAAGATTTTGCCTACCTAGAAATTGAAGGTGGTGCAGGATTTGATTGGGGTGATGTTTACGGCTTTATCGATTTCGAAAACCCAACTAAGGGTGAGTGGAATAAAGATTATCTGACAACCAAAGATAAAGCTGAAGCTTTCCGCATCGCATCTAAAGGTTCCATCGCCATCAATATGGGCGATACCAACTTTAACTATTATGGTCAGATCTACAGTATTGCAGACTCCTCCGGTTTCTATGAGCAAAACGTGACTCTGGGTGTGAGTTATGATCTGAACACTGATTTTGGTCTGTGGGTGAAACCATTTATTGGGGCTCATTATGTCCATAATAACTTCATTGGCGCAGGCTTTAACGGTGGTATGACGGGTTGGGTTCTGGGTTATAACTTTGACCTTGCAGGCCAATCATTTATGGTGTCTAACTGGAACGAAATTGAGTTTGCCCGTGCATCTGAGTATGAAGTGGTAAATGGTAAGCAAACTGGTCTGAATGGTGCTGTTGCACTGTGGTGGTTGCCTATGCCTCAATTTACCGCTGGCGTGCAGTACCGCTATGCTGATAACAAGCTGGGGTCAGCCACTTACCAAGATGGTGTCGTATTCTCCTTGAAATACAATTTCTAATTTATACGTGAATTAACGACTATCGGAAGCCGCAGTTTTGCGGCTTCCTTGTAATCAGGATCATGTTTTTATAAATCTTTACTTAAATTCATTGCTGACAAGCAGTAAATTTAAATAAAGTGAACTTTTCTCGCGCTAAAACGGAATTTTCGCGGACAGGCTGAAAGGGTGTTGTATCCTTTCTCCCTTCCGGTCTTCATGGATTCAAGTCGTGATACTCGTTATCAAATTTGAATACCGACTTATTTTGTCAGGTGTTATTGCATCTGGCAGCGTCTGAAGACCCGGCCAGCTGATGATTGCCAGCTTTTTCAGATGCCGCCAAATGACAGATTTTGACTCATTTGATTTGTGCTTTGGAGAGCAATTATGAGCGATTTGAAAAAAGCTGCACAACGTGCCATCAACCTGATGGACTTAACCACTCTGAATGATGACGATACCGATCAGAAAGTGATCGAGCTATGTCATAAAGCATTGACGCCAGCCGGACATACTGCGGCTGTGTGTATCTATCCTCGCTTTATCCCGATTGCCCGTAAAACTCTTATGGAACTGGGTGCTGACGATATCAAGATTGCCACTGTGACTAACTTCCCTCACGGTAATGATGATATTGCCATTGCCGTATTGGAAACGCGCGCAGCGGTGGCGTACGGTGCTGATGAAGTGGATGTAGTGTTCCCATATCGCGCATTAATGGCGGGTAATGAAACTGTAGGCTTTGAATTGGTGAAAGCCTGTAAAGAAGCCTGTGGTGACGATGTGTTGCTGAAAGTGATTATTGAAACCGGTGAGTTGAAAGATCCTGCCTTAATCCGCCGCGCTTCTGAACTGGCGATTGACGCTGGTGCTGATTTCATTAAGACCTCTACTGGTAAGGTACCGGTTAATGCCACGTTGGAAGCGGCTGAAATTATGCTGACTGTAATCAGTGAAAAAGATCGCAAAGTTGGTTTCAAACCAGCCGGTGGCGTACGTGATGCTGCCGCTGCGGCTGAATTCCTCGGTACTGCTGAACGTATTTTGGGGGATGACTGGGTGAGTGCCCGGACATTCCGCTTTGGTGCATCCAG
Source organism: Shewanella sp. NFH-SH190041 (assembly GCF_024363255.1). Classification (NCBI taxonomy): domain Bacteria; kingdom Pseudomonadati; phylum Pseudomonadota; class Gammaproteobacteria; order Alteromonadales; family Shewanellaceae; genus Shewanella; species Shewanella sp. NFH-SH190041. Next base: position 3,466,988 of record NZ_AP026070.1, on the reverse strand, counting down.
CTTACTGGCCAGCTTGTTGCATACCCTGGAATTAGCAGATAAGCCTGCTGTAACAAAAGGTTACTAATACCTTTCGGATTGTGATCCATGTCCTCGGGGATAGGCCGGAACTGAGTTAGTATCAAGTGAAACAATATTACAGTTTTTGATGTTTCCAACTTGGTTTGAGCGGGATAACCGCTCGCTAACAGGCATATCCTCGGAGGCAGTTTCATGTTTTTGGCACAGGAAATAATCCGTAAAAAGCGTAATGGGCTGGCGTTAAGCCGCGAAGAAATTCAGTTTTTCGTTAAAGGTATTACTGAAAATACTGTCTCTGAGGGACAGATTGCCGCACTGGGCATGGCGGTGTATTTTAACGACATGACCATGGATGAGCGTATTGCATTGACAACTGCAATGCGTGATTCAGGTACCGTACTCAACTGGGATGCACTGAACCTGCCAGGTCCTGTGGTAGATAAACACAGCACAGGTGGGGTAGGAGATGTTACCAGCTTGATGTTAGGCCCCATGATTGCTGCCTGTGGCGGGTTTGTGCCAATGATTTCTGGCCGGGGATTAGGCCATACCGGTGGCACTTTGGATAAGTTCGATGCTATCCCGGGTTACCAGACGGAGCCGGATAGTGAATTGTTCCGCCGAGTTGTAAAAGAAGTCGGGGTGGCGATTATCGGCCAGACCGGCGATTTAGTTCCTGCAGATAAACGTTTTTATGCTGTGCGTGATAACACGGCTACAGTAGAATCCATCCCCCTGATTACCGCATCCATTTTATCCAAGAAACTCGCCGCAGGGCTTGATGCTCTGGCGATGGATGTCAAAGTCGGTAGTGGGGCATTTATGCCAACTTACGAAGCATCGGAAGATTTAGCCCGCAGTATTGTGGCTGTGGCGAATGGTGCCGGTACCCGCACGACCGCCCTGTTAACGGATATGAATCAGGTACTGGCCTCATGCGCCGGAAATGCTGTTGAAGTCCGTGAAGCGGTCGATTTTCTGACCGGTCGGTACCGTAACCCTCGTCTTTATGCTGTGACTATGGCACTGTGCAGTGAAATGCTCCTGCTCGGTGGTTTAGCCGCAACACAGCAGGAAGCCAAAGCGAAGCTCGATGCTGTTTTGGACAATGGTCGCGCGGCTGAAGTGTTTGGCCTGATGGTGGCTGGACTGGGTGGCCCTGCTGATTTTGTAGAACATTATGATCGATACCTGCCAACAGCACAGATTATTCGTCCTGTGTATGCCATGCAGACCGGCTTTGCCCATAGCATGGATACCCGTGCGTTGGGGATGGCGGTTGTCGGCTTAGGCGGCGGTAGACGTAAACCTGGGGATGCCCTGGACTACAGCGTAGGGCTGAGTCAGGTATGCGCCCTGGGGGATGAAATAACCTCTGACACACCTATTGCTATGGTACATGCTCGTACTGAAGCTGACTTTGAGTTGGCTGCGGCAGCTGTCAGAGAGGCGATTGTGCTGGATGATATTCAGCCTCAAGCAACGCCAGAAGTATATCGAGCGATCCGAGCTTCGGACCTGTAGAGGAAAGACTTATGAAACGTACCATTATATTAATGCTGGATTCCTTCGGGATTGGTGCTGCCGAAGATGCCGCCCAATTCGGTGATGTCGGTGCCAATACGTTTGGCGCCATTGCCCGCATGTGTGCCGAAGGTCAGGCTGATGATGGCCGTCAAGGCCCACTGAATTTGCCGAATTTGAGCAAGCTGGGACTGGCGATGGCTGCTAAAGAAAGTACCGGGGAATTTGCCCCAGGCTTTGCTGAAACAGATGTGATTGGCGCCTATGGCCATGCTGCAGAAATCAGCTCAGGTAAAGATACGCCAAGTGGACACTGGGAAATGGCCGGTGTGCCTGTGTTGTTTGAATGGGGATATTTTGCGGATAAAGAGAATTCTTTCCCTCAGGAGTTGACCGATAAAATTTTGGCTAGGGCAGGGCTTGAAGGGTTTTTAGGTAATTGTCATGCTTCTGGTACCGCCATTTTGGAAGAGCTGGGTGAGCAGCATATGTCATCCGGTATGCCAATTTTCTATACCTCAGCCGATTCGGTATTCCAGATCGCTTGCCATGAAGAGACCTTTGGCCTGGAAAATCTGTATCGTTTGTGTGAAATTGCCCGGGAGGAGCTGGAGCCGTACAATATCGGGCGAGTCATTGCGCGTCCGTTTGTCGGTACTGGTGCACATGATTTTGAGCGTACTGGCAACCGTCACGACTATGCGATTGAGCCACCTGCAAAAACTGTGCTGGATAAAATGAAAGCCGCCGGTGGTGAAGTGGTTTCTATCGGTAAAATTTCCGATATTTATGCCCACTGCGGTATCACCCAGAAAGTCAAAGCATCAGGTTTGCCAGCACTATTTGATGCCACATTGGAGCAGGTAAAACAGGCCGGTGAAAATACCATTGTCTTTACCAATTTCGTTGATTTTGACTCACACTATGGGCACCGCCGTGATGTTGCCGGGTATGCTCGTGCATTAGAATATTTTGATGCGCGTCTACCTGAGCTATTGGCGCTGCTAGATGAAGATGACTTACTGATCCTGACTGCGGATCATGGCTGTGATCCAACCTGGAAGGGCACCGACCATACCCGTGAACATGTGCCTGTATTGGTACTGGGTGGCGGTGTACAGCCAGGCTCTCTTGGCAAACGCAATACATTTGCCGATATCGGTCAATCCATTGCCAGCTTCCATGGGCTGGAACCAATGGAATACGGCGAATCTTTTATTCGCTAATGCAATAAGGCCGGTGGCAATGCCGCCGGCAACAATATGAGATAAATACAGGGGTTACTAGATGGCTACACCACATATCAATGCCGTTGACGGCGCATTTGCTGAAACTGTACTGTTCCCAGGCGATCCACTGCGCGCCAAGTACATTGCTGAAACATTCCTAGAAAATGTTGAGCAAGTCACTGATGTTCGCAATATGCTGGGATTTACCGGTACTTACAAAGGCAAACGTATCTCTGTGATGGGTTCAGGTATGGGTATCCCATCCTGCTCTATCTACGCAACTGAGCTGATTAAAGACTATGGTGTGAAGAACCTGATCCGCGTGGGTACCTGTGGTGCAATCAGCACTGATGTGAAGGTGCGTGATGTGATCGTGGGCATGGGCGCATGTACTGATTCCAACGTTAACCGTCTGCGTTTCCAAGGTCAGGATTTCGCAGCGATTGCTGATTATGATCTGCTGAGTGCTGTTGTTGATGCCGCGAAAGCCCGTGGTACCAAAATCCGCGTTGGTAATGTTTTCTCTGCTGATCTGTTCTACACCCCACAACCAAGTATGTTTGACACCATGGAAAAAATGGGTGTTCTGGGCGTAGAAATGGAAGCTGCCGGCCTGTACGGTGTTGCTAAAGAGTTTGGTGCTCGCGCTCTGTGCGTGGTAACCGTTTCTGACCATATCCGTACTGGTGAAGTGACTTCTTCTGAAGAGCGTCAAACCACTTTCAACGATATGCTGGAAATGACTCTGGAAGCTGCACTGACACTGTAATTTCAGCGAGTTTCTCAAGAAAAGGCCCCATCATGGGGCCTTTTTTATGGCTGTTGTTCCGTCCTGAAACAGTGTCCCGTCCTAAAAAGGTTTAGCCATTGCGCGAAGCTGTTTTGGCGGCGGCTCTGATCCGGGCCACACGGCTGCGGCGGCGATCAAAGTCCGCCCGCTTAAATGAGAAGGTCCGGCTGAGTAAAAAGCCTATGATGCCTGCGATAAGCAACATCAATTGCTGTTGCTCCATATTTATCTGATGCGCGGCTTTAATTTCATTGAAAAACAGCTGTGGCGCTAGATTAACCTCGACATATCCTAGATTTAGGTTGTCCTGATATATCGCTTCAACGAAGGGCGGGTATGGTTTGAGCAGTTTAATTAATTGGGGAGAGTCTGGCTGTAATGGCTCGACTGAGATACTTTGGGCAAAAGACAGCTGTCTGCCTTCGGCATCATAAATGGTTGCTGCCATAACCTTAGGATCTTGCACCAAGGCATGGGTTAGCCATTGCAACTGCTCATCATTTTCTAACTGAAGTGCAGGGGCGGCACTGTAAGCCATTTGTTGCACCATCATGCGAGCCATTTTATCACTTTGATGGGCCAACAAATGCTGTCCCTGCAGCAGGCTGGCATACCATAACTGCACCAGTGCGAAAATCAGCCCCGCGGCGATAAGTAGTTGCAGTAGTCGGGTAAATTGATAAATTTTCTTTAGCCCTTTGAGATATAACACAAGAAACCTTGAAAACTTTTTGTATGTTTTACACCATCATAAATGATTTATCCGATGGGGCGAAATAGCGCTAGCAGATACAAGACGCTTATTTATTTTAGTTGGAGAACGTGAATTAAGATGGACAAATCTTTTGAGGTTTTATCAATACAATTCCCCTTGTGGTGTACTGAGCTGATTAACCGCGCTAAACAGGCTGATTGCCATTTGAACTGGCATAGTGAAGCTTCGCCTAACGCTTGGCGTCATCGGTTAATTTGGCGCAGTGATGAGACCTCGGCTGTGGTGACATGGCTCCTTGGGGTGGCAAAGCTAGTCAGCTTATGCCCGCTGGTGCGGCAAAATGCATTGTGTGGTGTGGAGATTTCGGCCGAGCAGCCCCTTTCTCAGACGGTCTTGGATGAACTTGCGCACTTGCCACAGCTAGACAGTATTACCTTGCCGGCCGTGTTGCCAAGGTTGGATATGCCAGGGTTGCTGTTAATGGATATGGACTCCACTGCCATTGAGATTGAATGTATTGATGAGCTGGCAAAATTGGCAGGGGTTGGCGATAAGGTTGCCAAGGTAACAGAGTTGGCAATGCAGGGACAGTTGGATTTTACCCAGAGTCTACGCCAGCGGGTAGCAACATTGGCCGGTGCTGATGAGGCAATCATCGGGCAGTTACTGCAACAATTACCGTTAATGTCGGGATTGGAGCAAATGGTCGCTGAACTGCAACATTATGGCTGGCGTGTTGCGTTGGCTTCTGGCGGTTTTACCCCGTTTGTTGATGCATTGCGTCAGCGTTTGGGGCTGGATGCAGCCTTTGCGAATCAACTGGTGATTGCCGATAACGTTCTGACCGGAGAAGTGTGCGGCGAGATTGTTGATGCTAATCGCAAGGCGCAAATCCTGATCCAGTTGGCTGAACAATTTGCGATTGCTCCAACGCAATGTGTGGCCATCGGTGATGGTGCCAATGATATTCCCATGGTGCAGCAGGCTGCTTTGGGCATCGCTTTTCATGGCAAGGATAAGCTTAAGCAACGCGCTGATGCGGCAATTTGCCAGCTTGATTTACAAGTATTACCGTTTTTATTGCAGCAACAAGGGCATTGATTATTTGCCCTTATTCTCCTCGCGGTAGCGGTATGACAGGTTGATTTGCCTTGGGGAGAAGGCTGACGTAGTTTAGCGAGAGGAATGTAATCAGCATAAGGATGGTGATGATGGACCATATCAGTCAGCGTTCTTTTTGGCTGCCTTACCGGGATGGCAAACTGCATTTGCGCTGTATTGCGCCTCTTATAGCATCGTCTGCAGTGACGTTGCCTGAGGGGATGTCTTCATCAGTACATCATAGTGTGCCTGTGTTGATGTTGCATGGGGTAATGTCCAATGGTCGGGTATTTTACAGTGATAGCGGGCGGGGACTGGCCTGTTTCTTAGCCCGTGCGGGGATGACAGTGTATATCCTTGATAGTGCAGGGCGGGGACAGAGTACCCCGAGCGTTGCTGCTGGCTGCATGTTGGGGCAGGGCGAAGTTATTCGGGAACAATTGCCGCAGGCCCATCGTTTTATTCTCAGCCGCCATTTAGATGTCAAACAAGTTCATTGGTGTGCCCACTCTTGGGGTGGCGTGTTGATGGCCAGTGCGCTGGCTCGTTTTCCTGAGCTTCAGTCTCAAACCGCTTCCTTGCTGACCTTTGGCTCTAAACGGACTATCCGGGTGCAGTCATTGAAAAAATGGCTGATGGTGGATGTGATTTGGAATCGGTTAGCCCCTTGGTTAACCTTGCGTCAGGGGTACTTAGCGGCTGATAAATGGAAAATCGGCATGGACAGTGAAAGCCGCTCAGCCTTATTGCAGAGTATTGATTGGGTGCAAGGTCGCTGGATTGACGGTGATGATGGCTTCGATTATGCCGCAGCTGCGCGGCAGTGTCGTTGGCCGCGCAGCTGGTTTATTGCTGGCGCGGCGGATGCAGTGCTAGGCAATCCTTGTGATGTGCGGGATATGATGCAGGAATGCGGGCTAGCGGACGCCCGTTATACTCTGCTTTCACGGCAAAATGGTTACCGACGTAATTATGGCCATGGGGCAATGTTAACCCATCCCGATGCGGAGCAGGATCACTTCCCTGAAGTGCTTGCCTGGTACCAAAATACTGACAATAAGTGCTGACATATCTTTAAGCTGTATCTTTAAGCTCAGGTCGTGTGTATTTCTGCACGCGGCATAAGGCTACGACAATTGCGATTATTCCCTTAGCTATAATGACGATACACATTAACGCTTAACTTTACATCCTCGTTATTTTTGCTTCGTTGCTGTCAGGCTGCCAAACCGCAGGTTTACCTCTTCAGTGATATTGGTGATATCTCCCACGGCAATAATCCGCCATAACCGTTGTTGTAACGCTTTTGCTTTGTGGGCAGCTTGACGTGACAGGTAACCCAATTCCCGCTGAATAGGCGCTAAATCTGGTTTACGTGCGGCGGCAAAGGCCAGTCTTAGGGCGATAAATTGCCCACAGGTTTGGCTTTGTTGCCAAAATGCCAACTGTGCCTTTAGGTTATTGAGTGTTTGGGATGTATAGCAATGTTGAATATGCCCTTGGTGGGACACTCGGATAAATACCTCAACATATTCTTGACTGTATCTGGGACGCATACTGCGCAGCACTGGCATGATTGCTTTGCTTAGCAGACCATCTTGCAATAACGGGCCTAGCTCAAAGCGTTGTTCTTCTGGTTGCTTGAATATCTCCGCGGGTTGCTCTCCATGTGGGCTACTGCCGATAGCGGAAATAAAGATATGCCCCTGTTGTTTTTCGAGAAAGAAAATATTGCCCGGCAGGTGACGCATCATGATGTTTTTCAGTCCTTCTGCCAACGCTGAGTGCTCATTGCCTAGGGTGGGGAGTGGCGACTGTTGTTTGAGTTTTTCCATCACAGTGATGAAATCCTCACTGTGATGGGCTGTTAAGGCACTCAGGTGCACAATACGACCACCGCGGCCAAGTTTAACCAGGTTGCAGTTAAGTGTGGGGAGGTTATCGTGGGTAAAGCGAACCTCAACCTGCTGACCAGTACTCAAACTTGCCGGGTGAGGCAGGCGCAGTTGTACCCCTTGGGAAGAGATATTGTGTAGCCAGCCTTCGATATTGTGTGTTTCCGTGGTTAGGCTGATTTCAGCTTGTTGCTTAACTCTGGCGTCTTTTCGTTTATCAGCGAGTGGGAGGGCGATAAGTTTTACCATACTGCGGCGTAACTTAGGCTGTCCGAAGATTTTTAGCTGATTGGCATCACCATCAGATGGGCGATGGCGGTAAAGCTGATTTGCTGCGCTGTGCGTAATATCTGTCAGATGAATTACATGGCTAAGTTGGCTAAGTTGTTGCTCGATTAAAGGGGCATAACAGCTTTGCTCTCCGGGTAACACAGAGACCTTATAAGTTTGCTGATGGTCTATTTTGTTGCAATTTACTTTGAATATCCGCCAGCCGGGCTTGCTCGCACCATAACTGAGAAAACGGTTGAGCAGGCCATTGGCCTTGAGCTCAGTCAAAGTAGCTGAGTAGAAAAAGGTTTGTCCCTGTCGCTGATGACAGAAGCTGAACATGATCTGGGCGTCACTCGTCTGGCAATCGATTAGCTGTTTTAGTCGGTCGGGAGAAAGCATGGCTGATAACTGATTACACTGGGTTTCATCCAAAAAATAATTGAGTGTCGTGAGGTTATCTTGTCCCAATAGAGCAAATTGAACCGTTGGCTGCTGATTGTCCTGACCGATAAACAGTGGCAGATGAGGCATGTGGGGGAGGTATTGCTGCTCAAGCCCGAGGCCGGTCGTGGTTTGCAGCACATCACTGATATCGGCTCTATAACGGATTTTATAACTGTTAATCAGGTTATTGAGTAAGGTGTCGAGTTTGTCGCTGCCGGGCAGGCGCTGCAGACTGTAAAGCTGTTCATTCTCCACTTCTTGTTGGCTGATAATCCGGTATTCAATTCCTTGGTTGAGCTCATCAAGCAGATATTCCTGTTTAAGTTTTGGCAGTAGTAGCCTGACCGGTAGCGCCGTTTGTAATTGCGTATCAGCAGGCAATCGGATCTGTGCGCCATTAAGGGATAAATCAATACTGTAGCCTTGTACTGGTGGAATGCCTGCCTGAGTCACAATAACCTCTAAGCGGTAATACAGCCGGGTTTCATTACGGTTGAAATAGCTGCCAAGTACAATCTTGGGCACCGGATAGGCACTGTGAGTAATAGTGTCGGAGGGGGGCGCAGACGAATTATCGCTCGGTGTGTACTGTTGCTGCCGACGCTGTTGATGACTGTCCATCACAGCTTCATATACCCCTGTGGTATAGAGATTGCCGTATATGGCTAATGTTCTGTGAAAGACCTCAATCGCAGGGGCATCAAGAAAGTGTTGTTGTTGACCTTGGGTGACAGTCTGACAGTCAAATTCACTTTTATCTCGCAAATCAATAATTCGGGTGCAGGTACTTTTCAGACGGTTTAGTTCCATTTTAATGAGAAACCGGTCTGAATTGGACTCTGTTGCCGTCAGGCGGTTAAAGGCAACCTCAAAATCCGGTTCCATCAGCAAGGGTTTGAGCTGTTCAATAATGGCGTTTTGTAAAGTTGCGCGCATCCGTTGCTCTTTGTCACTGTTTTAAAGATGGGATATTCCTGCCGCATAGGTAACAATAGTGCTTACCTGATTTAAGCTTATACGAATTTAACCGAGTTATGGCAAAGAATAAGACGGCATTTGTCTGTAATGAATGTGGCCAAGATTTTCCCCGTTGGCAGGGGCAATGTAGTGCCTGTAAACAGTGGAACACCATTACTGAGATGCGCCTTGGTCCAAGTAAACCAGCCAAAGGCGGTAGCTTTTCCGGTTATGCCGGTACCAGTGGCAGTGAAGTGCAGACGCTGGATCAGATTGATTTAAATGAACTGCCCCGTTTAAGCAGCTCATTTACGGAGTTTGACCGGGTGCTGGGCGGCGGTATCGTGCCTGGCTCGGCCATTTTGATTGGTGGTCACCCCGGTGCAGGTAAAAGTACTTTGCTGTTACAGACCTTGTGTCAATTGGCAGAAACCTTACCGGCATTGTATGTCACCGGTGAGGAATCCTTGCAACAGGTCGCAATGCGAGCCCATCGTCTTGGGCTGCCAACGGGCAAATTGCGGATGTTGTCAGAAACCAGCGTAGAGGAAATCTGTGAAGTAGCGCTGCGGGAAAAACCCAAGGTGATGGTGGTGGACTCGATTCAGGTGATGCACATGAGTGATGTGCAGTCATCCCCGGGCAGTGTATCCCAAGTGCGTGAGTCAGCGTCTTTTCTGACTCGTTTTGCCAAGCAGCAGGGTATTGCTGTCATCATGGTTGGTCATGTGACTAAAGATGGGAGTTTGGCCGGCCCTAAAGTGCTGGAACACTGTATTGACTGCTCTGTAATGTTTGAAGGGGATAGTGATAGCCGTTACCGAACCTTGCGTTCCCATAAAAACCGTTTTGGTGCCATCAATGAGTTAGGGGTATTTGCTATGACGGAGCGGGGGTTAAAAGAAGTCGCTAATCCGTCGGCGATTTTTCTCTCCCGTGGGGATGATGCCGCGCCCGGTTCATTGGTGATGGTGGTATGGGAAGGTACCCGTCCACTGCTAGTTGAATTGCAGGTATTGGTGGATAGTTCTGCGCTAGCTAATCCTCGCCGAATCGCAGTGGGGATGGATGGTAACCGCTTGGCGATGTTATTGGCGGTAATGCACCGTCATGGCGGATTACAAATGTCAGATCAAGATGTGTTTGTCAACGTGGTCGGTGGGGTCAAGGTGACTGAAACCAGTGCCGATTTGACCATGCTGTTGGCGATGGTATCCAGTTTTCGTAACCATATTCTGCCCCAAGACATGGTGGCTTTTGGCGAGGTGGGCTTAAGTGGTGAAATCCGTCCAGTGCCCAATGGTCAGGAGCGCTTGTTTGAAGCGGCTAAACACGGGTTTAAACGGGCAATTGTGCCCCGTGCTAATGTCCCCAAAAAAGCCCCGGCCGGGATGCAGGTTATCGGTGTCAGCAAATTAAGTGATGCATTGGAAGCATTAGTCGACTGAGTATCAAAACAGTGGCAGTCATAGTGCTGCTATTAGTGTTATGCGTATTTATTTCTTGCATCGGGGACCCGGAGCTGGGCTTTGGGCTCTGCTTTTGTGGCGCAACCGAGGCATTAATCTCTTTGATGGATAAAAAGATCCAGTTCCCGGCTTAAAAGTGTGCTGTCGCCTTTATTCATGGCTACCATATGGCGCAGGTGGCTAATTGAATCCAGATCTATGTGCAGACATTTCAATCCCAGTTGCTCGGTTGTTTCATGTACTGGCTGCATGGCAATACTGATGCAGATATTGGACTCCGGCAGTTGGAAGTCCAGTCGCAATGTTTCGAATTGTCCCCAGTAATTGGCTGGTTTTTCAATCAATGCCCCATTTAGACTCAAATCCAATATCTTGGTGTGCCAATTTTCTTTTTCACTGCTGAGTGTGGCCGGTGTTGCGAACAATATCCGTGAAAATCTGCGTCTGTCATTCATAGCGCTTTCCCAGGTTGAGAACTAATTTGAATGAATGTGAATGTTTTTAAAGCATAAATCATTTTTCAGTTTTTGCTGAAATAATAATTATGCCAAGCAAATTATCATTTTGAATTCGGAAATCTGCTCAAGCATGAGATAAAGCTTAAACTTGATGCAACAGTCTGGTGAACTAAATTTAATCGAATAACCACTTAATTCTTCAAAAATATCCATGAAAATATGAACAAATGTGAATAAAATTAGCGGAGATTAACAACAGGGTGAAACTATGACCTACAATGTTCTGGTTGTGGATGGTGAATCAGCTTTGTTTGGGCAATTAGAAAAGTATTTAGAACCCAACCGTTACCGTCTTATCCGAGTGTCAGACAGCGAGCAGCTGTGGTATGAATTCAATCGTCAGCATATTGATGTCGTGGTGCTGGATATCAATCAGCCGGGGGCTGAAGGGTTACAGATCACCCGGGAGTTACGGGCGCGATCCAATGTCGGCATTGTGCTGCTCAGTGATCGGGATGAAGCGATAGATAGAATTATCGGCCTCGAAATGGGGGCTGATGAGTATATGGCAAAACCATTTGAAATCCGTGAGCTTCTCGTGCGTATTCGTAATCTGCTCTGGCGCATCTCCTTGGTGCGTAAAGCCGAAGCCGCTGTGGCACAGCAGTTTTCCCAGCAGGATAACTTGATCCAGTTTGAGGATTACGAGTTGGAGTTAAACTCCCGTAAGCTACGCAAAGGCTCTGAACTGATTAAGCTGACCAAAGCTGAATTTGAATTGCTGGTGGTATTTGCCTTACATCCTCAGCAGGTATTGTCCCGTGAGCGACTGATGCAGCAGACCAGTCACCGTAATCAAGATGTCAACGACAGAACCATTTATGTGATTATCCGGCGTTTGCGAAATAAGATGTCCAGTGATTTGTTTGTCACTGTCCATGGTGAAGGGTATTTATTTGCGGCTTCTCCCCGGGACTAATTCCATGTCATCTCACAATAAAAAAACGCAGCCTGAGCTGCGTTTTTTATTGGCTGATTACTGGGACAATGCCTCGGTATCTGCCTGAGTCCATTTCAACGTCAATTGTGCCAATGCCCGGTAGAACTGGCCGGGGTCATTACTATCGACCCGGGCAACAAAGCGCGCCAACCAAGAATTAATACAGGTCGTCAGAAAACTGAGCTGTACATCATTGTTGGTATTGGTACACAGTTGTGCCATATAAGCCAGCATCACGGCCAAGTGATCGGCGGGCTCTTTAAAATCACCCTGAACCTGTAGTTTGCTCTGACGCAGAAAATCACACATCTGGTGGTGTTGTTCACCAAAGATCGTAGGATCTGCCTCATCACTTAAGTACAGGCTGGCATAAGGCGAGGCATTATTGCGATCGCCTACGAGGAACAGACCACAGAAATCTGCAGCTAATTCCAGCCGTTGCCGTTCATTGGTCATCTGAGTCAGGGTTGCCAGCAGGAGCTGAACTTGCGGTGCAAGCTCAGGATCCTGCGATAACATTGCCCAAAACTCCAATGCTTCCGGACTGGTCAACTCTTGTTGACGAATGGAACTCACCTCCCTGGCAAACAGGGAGGAAAGCAGGCTATAAACCAAGCTGCGTGCCTGATTCATTTCCTTATCCATTATAGATTTACCTCAATAGGACCACTGAAACCACTTACCTCAGGTACTTTACCTGTGTATTTTTCGTAGTCAACCAGACAGGTGTAAGCAGAGCAAGCCTGTGCCAGTTTAGAGGTACCAATATCCAGTGTCATGGTGTTTGGATCGCCATAGGAATCCAGTGCGCCGATTTCCCAGCCACCGGCCTTAGAGCCATCTTTACCAACAGGGCTGAACCAAGCACCTTCAGAGATACGAATAATGCCTTCAGGGAAGTTAGGTGAAATCACCGCACCAACCAGAGCCTGACCACGATCATTGAATACACGGATCAAATCGCCATTTTTAATGCCACGCTTTTTGGCATCTTGAGCGTTGATATAGCAAGGCTCACGATCTTTTACAGTGTAAGTTGCGCGGAACTCTTCAGATTCACACATCTGTGAGTGCAGACGCTTGTTCGGGTGACAAGACTGCAACCAGATTGGGTGTTTCTTAGAACCTGGACCACCGTGACTACGCTCAACTTTTTCCATCCAAGTTGGGTGTCCTGGACAGTCATCATAGTTGTAGTGCGCAATCTTACGGCTGAAGATTTCGATCAGACCAGATGGAGTACCCAGTGGGTTGATTTCTGGATCTTCACGGAATGCCTGGTGACGAACCCAAGGCTTACCTTGACCGAAGTCGACATAACCTTCTTTCCAGAATGTCATGAACTCAGGCATCTTGAAGTTACCTGCGTTGGCTTGCTTACAGCCGTTGTACAGGTATTCAATCCACTGCAGTTCGGTCATACCTCGGGTGTACTCTTTCTCTTTACCCAGCTTGCGTGCAAAACGGGTAAAGATTTCAAAGTCAGACAGACTTTCGTACAAAGGTTCAACCATCTTATGCATGGCCAAAATACCGCGGTTGGCGTAAGAACCATAGATATCCAGGTCATTACGTTCAAAAGTGGTACAAGCTGGCAGTACGATGTCTGAGAAACGAGCACCGGCGTTCCAGTTGGTATCAATGGTAACCACACACTTCAGCTTACGGTAAGCCTCTTTCATGTGGTTACGGTTTTGGTGGTGGTTCCATGGGTTACAACCGGAGAACACCATCATCTTGATATCAGGGAAGGTTACCTTAGAGCCGTTGGCATCGATCACCTTGCCTGGCTCCATGATGGCATCAATCCAGCGGGCAACCGGAATCACGCTGCTGGCACCTTTAAAGTCAGTACTGTTAAAGATTGGCTTAATGCCTTCATCCAGGTTACGTGGGAATGCGCCAGGCATTGCCGCACCAGATGCGGGGATACCGATACCTGAATAGTGGTGACCATAGCTGATACCACCGCCAGCCAGACCGATTTGACCGATCATGGTTGCCAGTACTGCAGACATCCAGTAAGGCTGTTCACCGTGCTGTTGACGCTGAATACACCAGCCGACCATCATCTGTACACGGCCTGTGGTCATAATCTTAGCCAGTTCACGGATGCGCTCTGGGCTAATGCCACAAATCTTGCTGGCCCACTCAGGGGTCTTTTCAACGCCGTCTGATTTACCCAGCAGGTATTTCAGGAATTCGTCAAAGCCTAAGCTGTAGCCTTGTACGAAGTCTTTGTCGTACAGACCTTTAGTGTACATTTCGTGGGCAATACCCAGCATCAATGGTACGTCGGCCTGAGGGTTAACATACTGGTGTTCACATTCCAGGTAGTCCTGAGTCTTGCTGACCACAGGGTCAACGCTGATCACGCGGATCTTACCTTCTTTAACCTTCTTCTTCAGTTCGGCTAAGTAATAGTAAGACTCGTGGGTTTCAGTGTTCCAGCCCACCTGCAGGTTTTTGTATGGGTCAGTAGACCACATAATAATGGTGTCAGACTGCTCCAGGATCAGTGACCAAGAAGTACCTTGGGCATAAACCTCAGTTGAACCCAGTACGTATGGCAGGATGACCTGACCCGCACCGGTAGAGTAGTCACCCACTTTTTTCACATAGTTACCGTGCATAGAGACAGCACGTTGCATGTGGCTAGTACAAGAGTGCAGCTGACCTACCGCGCGCCAGCCGGTTTGACCGGCGTGCAGGCCGGATGGGCCGTACTTGGTTTGTACTGTGTTCAGGGCGTCGATAAAGATTTCCAGTGCCTGATCCCAGGTCACACGTACGAAGCGGAAATCACCGCGACGAGTCGTGTCACTGTCCCAGCCTTTCAGCAGGTAATCAAGACGGATCATTGGGTAACGGGCACGGCTTGGGTTGTACACAATACCGCGGATACCGTGGATCATATCGGTTGGATATTTATCGGCATCGAATGGTACAACCTGATCAATCACACCGTTTTTACGGTTGATTTTGAATGCACCGAAGTGAGAGGCAGTAATCAACCAGTCTTCAGCCGGTTCACTTAAAGGACCTGCCACTGCACTCAGAGGCTTAAGTACCGATGCGCCGCCGATTGCGACACAGGATACTGACAACAGGCCTTTTAAAAAATGTCTTCTGTTCATTGTCATTATGCGCGTCCTAAATTAGTGCTTACCAGACTTGCTAAAAGTGGATGAATGCTCTTGCAGATACTTCTGTACCAGTGCAGTGGTGTCGTGATCCATGTTCACAAACGCCAGCATACCCTGGAACATACCTGGCCAAGTGTTGGCATCGAAGTGGCCTGGTTCTGGCTGGGTATGACATACGCTACAAGAAGTGCTGTAAGTGTCTTTTGCATAGCTCCACAGTTGATCATTACTGTTTAACAGATAGTCTTTAGCTGTCCATACAGTGACTTCAACACGCTGCCAGGTTAAACCTGTCATAGGATCTTGTTTTTCTTCAAATACTTTGATGGTGCCATCATGCTTAGCTGCGGCTTTAGTCAGCTGAGCAGACAGGATGTTGATACCGAAATCACGATAGATAACGCGGCCTGCACCGATACGCTTACGCCAGCCGTTAATCACGATTTTCACGCGGTTATCTTTAACATCAACCACTTTCACCTTAGTCGCAATATTCAGCATACCGGCATCTTCTTTACCGGTTGGACCTTCAAACAGCTCTTTGGTTAGGGCTGAGTAGTAGTTTTGACCGGCAGAAGGAGTAACGCCTTGGCCTACTTCAGCAATCAGCTGAGGTGCACGTGAAGTACCCATCTTAGGCAGGTGGTGAGCAATACCCTTGTGGCAGTCAATACAGCTCTGATCTTTTTCAGCGGCTGGTTTCATCTGCTTCACGGCCATTGGGGACATTTCATCCCACTTCATTTTCTTGTACTGGTGGCAGTTCTTACAGTTCTGAGACTTGTTACGGTCGTACATCTTCCAAACCACAGTCGCCATTTCCAGACGCTTGGCTTCGTACTTCTCAGGAGTATCGATGGTACCAGTGATCTGGCCATAGATATCACGCAGTGCAGCAACCTTGATACCCATCATCTGAGTCCAGTCATGGGGGATGTGACAGTCAGGACAGGTAGCAGGAACACCAACATTGTTAGACCAGTGAACAGTTTTCATCAGTTCGCTGGTAGGGGCTTTATCAGGAGTATGACAAGTCATACAGAATTCCTGAGTACTGGTATGGTGCAGGCCGGTATTAAAACCGCCCCAGAAAATCATACCCATGATAAAGGCTGAAAGCGCCACTGTACCTACGGTCAGATAGCGGGCAGGTTTGTTAAGTGTACGCCAGAGATTACGTAACCACTTCATATAAAGCTTCCTCGAAATTAAAAGGGTGATAAAGGGTTAGCTGTGTACACTGCTAAACATGTTGTACATCCAAATGCAGAAGCCATAGATGCCAAAAATGCCTGCAAACAGCAGTGGGAATAAAACCACGATAATAAAACCAATCGTTGTTAGCTCTTTACGCTTAGCTTTACTTTCTGATGGTTCTGTGGGGACGTTATTTGCCATAACCTATAAGTCTCCAGAAAGGTTTGGGGGGTTGGGATCTTAGAACTATAGAGCAAGGTTATGAATGGATATGGCACTGGGTGTGAATGGAATTTGATTTGATATGTAAAAATATGAAAATTTAGAAAATAAACTACCTGTGAAGTTCTGTCCCTGAATCACCGACTCGAGATTAGCGCTAGCTGAACCAGATTGGCAAGCAAAATATGCTAAAACCTGATTTATTTAGATTTTTTGTAATGTTAAGCAAGGTCTAAAGTTATTATAATCAGTAACTTGTAAATTATTGATATAAAATTAACTCGCGTATTTTTTACTTTTTTATCATTTTTTTGTTTTAAATTTACGTTTGTAATGCGTGACTTGGGTGAGTGAAACAGTTTTTAAATGTTTAAAAATTGCTGTAACCATGTTCTGTCTCGCCATATCTGTATCATCTCTGAGTGTGATGTGCTGCACATAATGTCCTTCCTTGTTGTGTGTTTATTTTGCGATCCAATTCGCAAAATAATATGGAAGTGCGTTCGCTATCCTGATTTTCGCGTATTATCCGCCGCCAACAAAGGCTGTGTTCCGGAGGAAACTCTGGATGGGTGAACTATTTTGCCTGCAGATCACGCATAGCGTGGATCTCTCACTCGTTGTTTTTTAACTACGAGGCTCTTTCTGCCATGGCCGGCGTCTGTAAGACCAAAATGATGTGACCCGCAGGTGTAATGCCAATGGGTAGGTTCAAAGAGATCAAGGTAATTAAATGAAATCTGCAAAAACAACCTCAGAGGTTGCTGTGTCACCCCTGTTTGAACGGCTGTTCAAACTGTCTCAACGTGGTTCAACTATGCGGCAGGAAGTGATTGCCGGCTTAACTACATTCTTGGCGATGGTCTATTCCGTCATCGTTGTGCCGAAAATGCTGGGTATCGCGGGCTTTGATCCGGGAGCGGTATTTGTTGCCACCTGCTTAGTTGCAGCTTTTGGTTCATTGCTGATGGGGTTATGGGCCAATCTGCCAATGGCTATTGGTTGTGCTGTCTCTTTGACGGCGTTCACTGCGTTTAGCTTGGTATTAGGCCAAGGTATTTCCATTCCTGTCACCCTTGGCGCTATTTTCCTGATGGGGGTGATTTTTACCTTAGTCAGTGTCACTGGTGTGCGTCAGTGGATCTTAACCAATCTTCCAAGAGGCATTGCCAGTGGTACCGGCATTGGTATCGGGTTGTTTTTGTTCCTGATCGCCAGTAACAGTGTTGGGTTGATTGTGGGCAACAGTCAGGGGTTACCTGTGAAGCTGGGCGATATTAATAGCCTTGGGGTAATGGCTTCTGTTGTTGGGCTGGCTGCCACCATTGGCTTAGAGCGTCGCCGTGTGCCAGGTGGCATTTTATTGGTGATTATTGCCCTAACCATATTTGGGGTGATTTTTGATCCCAAAGTGAGCTACCACGGTTTGTTTGCCATGCCTGATTTTACCTCCCAACATAGCTTGGTTGGCCAGCTGGATATTATGGGCGCGCTTAATCCCGTGGTGTTACCAGTGGTGTTGGCATTGGTTATGACGGCGGTATTTGATGCAACAGGCGCGATTCGCGCGATGGCTGGGCAGGCTAATCTTTTGGATAGCCGGGGCAGAATTATTGATGGTGATAAGGCGCTAACAGCCGATTCTGTTAGCAGTATTTTTGCAGGTTTAATGGGTGGTAGCCCGGCAGCTGTGTGTATTGAGTCTGCTGCGGGGACGGCGGCTGGCGGCAAAACCGGTCTAACAGCTACTGTCGTCGGTGTTTTGTTTTTATTGCTGATGTTTCTCTCGCCACTGAGCTATTTAGTGCCGGCTTATGCCACGGCGCCAGCGCTGATGTATGTGGGCATGCTGATGTTGGCCAACGTGTCTAAACTGGATTTTGACGATAAAGTGGATGCCATGTCCGGTTTGACCTGTGCAGTATTTATTGTCTTTACTGCCAATATTGTTACTGGGATCATGTTGGGTTTTGTTGCCTTGGTTATCGGTCGTATCTGCGCCGGTGAGTGGCGTAAACTGAACCTAGCCGTGGTGCTGATTACTATTGGATTGGCGGCATTTTATCTCGGCGGTTGGGCTATTTAACGCTGAGTTTTTAAGTACAGAGCATCAAAAAGCCGACAGTCCTATTTGTCGGCTTTTTTGTACCATTACCGTTGCAATTGCGTCGGTCTAGAAAATCAAATGTGCCATCAGGGCTATCACTGGCAGGGTGACCAGTGTACGTAAAATAAAGATAACAAACAGTTCCCACAATTTTACCGGGATACCTGAACCCAGCAGTAGCGCGCCCACTTCACTCATATAGATCAGCTGAGTGACAGACATTGCCGCAATAACAAACCGGGTTAGATCTGAATGGATTGAGGCGGCCAAAATAGATGGGATAAACATATCAGCAAAACCTACCACAATGGTTTTGGAAGCTTCTGCCGCTTCTGGTATCTGCAACAGATCCAGCAGTGGAATAAATGGTTTACCCATATAAGTAAAGATAGGGGTGTATTCAGCGATGATCAGTGCCAGGGTACCCAGTCCCATTACCACCGGCAGTACACCGAAAATCATATCAACGCTGTTACGTACCCCTTCACTGAAGAAACTCTTTACGCCACCTGAATGTTTCGCCCGAAACAGTGCCCGATCCAGACCCCATGACAGGGCAGAGTGACCTGTGGGAATAATCTCATCTTCAGCATTACGTGGTGTGTTATCAATAAAGTGATCTTTTTTCCAGCTCAATGGTGGCAGGCGAGGCACAACCACGGCGGCAACAATCCCCGCCAGACAGACGGTCAGGTAAAAGGGGACAAATAGGTGAGCCAGATTGACTTGAGAAATCACCACCAGAGAAAAGGTAATAGACACAGCTGAGAAAGTGGTACCGATAACTGCCGCTTCCCGTTGGGTATAAAACTTATCTTGGTACTGTTTGGTGGTTAGCAAGATCCCCACGCTGCCATCACCCAACCAAGATGTCATACAGTCGATAGCGCTACGACCGGGAAGATTAAACAGGGGGCGCATAATGGTCGTCAGTAAGGCACCGAGTAATTCCAGTAACCCGAAATTCAGCAGTAATGGCAGCAGCAAACTGGCGAACAAGAATACACAGAAAAGTACGGGCAGCAGATCATTAAGGACCAATGAGCCGGTATCACCTGAATGAATTGCTTCCGGGCCAATGCCCATATAGGTCATCACAATAAAGCAGGCACCAGCAATACGTACCGCAAACCAAGCCGGGGTCACATTCAGTAGGTTTTTCAAAAAGGGATGCTGGTTAAGCCCCTTGGGTTTAAATACTTTTGCAATGGTCGTGAGCAGCGCGGTAACGACCACGATACAAGTCACTATCAGGGGAAGTTCATCAGCCAGTAACGCTTGCAGCCCTTTGGCAATCACCGCCACAGGGATAGTCAGCGCACTTTGATAATGCACTGGCATCATAAACAGCAATAGACCGATGAAGGATGGCACGATAAATGTGAGTATCGTTTTGGTATTGTGCTTTGAAGTAACTTTTTCCACGAGTCATAAACCCTGAATGGCTGGCTGCCAGAAATCCGTTTCATAAGTGAAAACTTTTTATGCAATTTAGGCAGCTGGTTTATCAATTATTGAGGTTAAAGCTAACCCCTGTTTACATATGGTATAAATTGATATTTTCTGTCATAAAAACCCTATCAACTCACAGCATAAATATACTCTTTTTTTGAGTAGTTATATATTACCCGAAATTTATTATCTGGGGCTATAAATTTTTCAGGTTATCATACTGTGTCGCCGGTGAGTTGCAAAATGCAAATTTGGTAAAATATTTGTATTTTGCTGTTTCAGTTGTAAGCGCGAGGTTATTAGTGGGGAAGTAAGCAAAATAATCGGTAAAACACCAAGTGTTATCCAGTTTCTCCCTTTATTTAGTTAATCAATCTGTGCGGCTTACCGCCTATTGCTGATATTTACCTTCGGCGTTGAACCGTAATGAAAGGATGAACAAGAGCGACATAAATTACGGCTGAGCAAAGGAGCAGACTCAATCAACGTCTGAATTGAATGATATTGAGATTGTGATGGGCATAATATGCTGCATGAATATGCAGTTTTATCTTGCGGTATGCATAAGGTGTGCATTGCCTTTTGAATATGATGTTTTCAGCGTGAGCTGTCATGAGGGCCTGGCCGCAGCGAGTAACCGTTATTACGGCGGCTATTTACTTTAGCTTGGCTGCTTAGCTTAGCTTAGCTTAGCTTAGCTTAGCTTAGTTTAGCTAGATGCCATCCCCGGTTGCCCCTGCCAGTATCCTTGGCATCTTTGGGTTACCTCACTGTTTTGCTTGGTTTGTTGCGCTCCTTGCTGTAGTTGACGCACATAATCAAGGCAGTTATCCCCATCGGGTAAAACGCGATACCAATGCACGCCCATTTGCTGCATCTGCGGGATAAATTGCTGCAGATCGCAGCAGCTTGCTGACTGGGTCTGAATACCATTGAGTCGCAGCAAAGGTTGCCCTATCTGGGTGTTAACAGTAATGCCATTGGCATGGTGTCGGCAGCTTGTCTCACAGCTATCTTTGGTCAAACCCTGTTGGCGGGCGGTAAAACAGCGGGCGGAGTGGGCAAGTGGCAGATAACCATAACCCGTGACTTCCACTTCAACCTCTGGCATAGCCTTATCCGCTAATAAAGCTGCCAGCCATTCCTGTGATTGCTCCAGCGGCATCACAAAGCGTTGCATACCTAATTGATACAAGATTGCCAAACTAGTGGCGTTATACAGGTTTAGCTCAGGCCCGACAGTAAAAGGAACCTCAGCTTCATGAGCCAGCATGACTGCTGCCATATCATTGGCTTCAATGGTGCAGTGGCCGTTTTCGATAATTTTTTTCAGCTCGGTCAGCTCGGAAGGTGCCGTGATTAATGTTAGGGTCGATAACACCACTTGTTTACCTGCTTGCTGCAGTTGTCGGGCAATCGCTAGGTAATCAGCCGTTTTCATCAACCTGCGCCGGGCACAAACAGTCTCCCCCAGATACACCAGCGGGATATCACTTTCTGCGACAGCTTGATAAAAGCGCTGAATTTGCTCGTGCTCCCAGCAGTACTGTAACGGCCCTAATGAAAACTGCATGCTCAATGTCCTTATCTTTTGTGTTCTTTCTTTTGTTCTGGCTTGCTATTGCCAATCTCGGCTATAAGCGCCGGGGGTGGTTATTTGACCTTCTGAGATCTTTGCTAATTGCTTTTGCCATTGGGTTTCAACCCGATAGGAGGATGTTGAATATGTCAGGCTGTCGATGGCTTGCCGCCATACCCGAGTGACCTGATCGACATAAGCCGGGCTGCGTTGCCGTCCTTCAATTTTCAGGGATACCACACCGGCTTGCTGCAGTTGCGGCAGCAGCGTTAATGTGCACAGACTGGTGGGCGCTTGCAACAGATAGGCGGGTTTTGCATCAGGCTTTGTCTGTGATGCAGCAAGATAGCGGCCCTTACAAACGACAGGGTACCCCATGGCATCTTGTAATCCTGAGCGATCGATTAGCATATGATTAAGCAGGGTATCCCGGTTAGCGCCATTTTCCTGCCAGCGGACAAATTTTGCGGGAGAGCAGGAGCCTCCGGTATTAGGGGACTGGCCGGTCACCCAAGAGGATAGTCGGCAACGACCTTCGGCCATAATGCACAGGCTGCCAAATGCAAATACCTCTAAGTCGACAATTTTTTCCCGTCCCAGTGCTTGGATCTGTCGGGTAGAAAGCACGCGGGGCAACACGGCGCGGCGAATATTGAATTGCTGACGGTAAAAACGCAGCGCCGCGGCATTGCTGGCACTGGCTTGTACCGAGAGATGCAAAGGCAGTGCCGGGTGATTAGCTCTGGCATAGGCCAGCAGGGCTAGATCTGCCACGATAACGGCATCCATCCGCAGATCAGCCGCTAAATCAATAGCTTGATACCAGCGGGCTTCTTGTCCCGGCTGTGCGAAGGTATTTAAGGTCAAATAGGCCTGTTTCCCTCGGCGATGGATTAGTTTTACCGCTTGCTCCAGTCGGTCTGGGGTGAAATTGAGCCCGGCAAAGGAGCGCGCATTGGTTTCGTTTCTCAAGCCCAAATAGATAGCATCCGCCCCGGCGATAAGGGCAGATTTTACGGCCGCAAGATTACCCGCTGGGCATAAAAGTTCCATCCTGACAGCATCCTTGTCTCAGTTCAGCAGAGTCTGGCTCTGTAATGTGAATGTGGCGCAAGGTTAGAGTTTGCAGCGCCATTGTTATTGTTATGCGTGATTGAGTGTATAAGTATTTGTTATAACAAGATTTGATATAACGCAGGTTTTTGCAGTACTTCCTCGGCTAAACTGCGGTGATTTGATGATAATTCAAACAATTGTGTTGAATGAAATAGCAATAACAATAGGAGATAAGGATGGTGCAGGCGCTGGGTGCCCGGATGGCAAAGCAGTTATTAAAGCACACCCCTAACATTGCGGCGAAGCCTTTGGCTATTGTGCCTTTTGCCTTGAAGGCAAAAATCATTGCATCCCTGCTACGGCAGATGCTGCAACAGCAGATGGACGATGGTGAATTGGCATTTTTACAGCAACGCACTGTAGCGGTAACGGTGACGGATCTGAAATTGGCATTTGTGGTGCAGTATGATGGCGATTGGTTGGTGACGCCTCGGATGCCAGGTCAGGCTGCAGATGTCAGTTTTAGTGCCGCGTCCCAGGAGCTGCTGTTGATTGCCGCAAGTAAAGAAGATCCCGACACCTTGTTTTTCCAGCGCCGCTTGGTGATAGAAGGCGATACTGAGTTGGGGCTGGAAGTCAAAAACTTACTGCTGCAGCTTGAGTTAGATGCATTGCCTTTACCTGTGCGTTTATCAGTAACCGCTCTGGCGGCCAGTTTGATGCATTTGCAGTGCAGCGCTGAATATCAGCCGCACTAATGGTTTCGCTGTTGCTATGCCAAAGGCTCAGATTGAGGTAAAGGCACAGACTGAGGTAGTAGCTCTTGAGAGCTTAGCGTACAGGTTGGACTGCTGAGGTAGAAAAAAGCCTCCCAGAGATGGTTGAGTGGGAGGCTTTTGGTAACCGTGTCAGCCCCGGCTAACAATGATGCCAGGTGGGCAAACACAGGTATTATTTGATGGTTTTGACCCCATCAGGGCTGCCGACCAGCAAGACATCTGCACCGCGGTGGGCAAACAGACCATTGGTAACCACACCAACAATGGCGTTGATCTGAGTTTCCAGTTCTTTAGGGTTGATTATCTGCATGTTATAAACATCCAGAATAATATTGCCGTTATCTGTGACACACCCTTCACGGTAAACCGGATCGCCACCCAGTTTCACTAGCTCACGAGCCACATAAGAGCGCGCCATCGGGATGACTTCAACGGGCAGCGGGAAGGTACCAAGTACATCAACCTGTTTGCTGCTATCGGCAATACAGATAAATTTATCTGCCACGGCGGCAACAATTTTTTCCCGGGTTAAGGCCGCACCACCGCCTTTGATCATCGCCATGTGCGGATTAATCTCATCGGCACCGTCCACATAGATGGACAGTTCATTGACACTGTTCAGATCAAATACTGGAATACCCAGTGCTTTCATTTTTTCGGTGGAGGCCACAGAGCTGGATACCGCGCCTTCAATATCGGCTTTCATGGTGGCCAGTGCATCGATGAAGTGGTTAACAGTCGACCCTGTGCCTACCCCAACAATGGTGTCTTTCTCAACATATTGCAGAGCAGCCCAAGCGGCGGCTTTTTTCATTTCATCTTGAGTCATAGATAAATCCTTCCATCGGGAAACGGTAACTGGGTTCGATTATACCGATTTGTATCCGCAACAAAGTGTTGCAGTGCAAATTCCTGCACATCCCAAGCGGCCCGATTTGCTGACACTTTGACGCATTGCTTGGGCAATCTAAATCAAAGTTAATTTATTTAACCGGATAACGGTAGAGTAGGATCCCGCGACAGCAATTAATTCAACATAGCAATGGCCTTGGCAACCGGGTTGACCGAGGCGGGAGAAACATGATGGCCGGTGCAAGCTTACTGACCTTACTCGATGATATAACAGCAATTTTGGATGATATTGCTTTAATGAGCAAAGTGGCCGCGCGTAAAACTGCCGGGGTGTTGGGTGATGATTTAGCCCTTAATGCCCAGCAGGTAAGCGGCGTCAATGCTGAGCGGGAACTGCCAGTCGTGTGGGGCGTGGCCAAAGGCTCCTTAATGAATAAAGCCATCTTAGTGCCAGCGGCGCTGTTGATCAGTGCTTTTGTGCCATTTCTGATCACCCCATTGTTGATGTGTGGTGGTTTGTTTCTCTGTTTTGAAGGCACGGAAAAGCTCTGGCATGCCTGGTGTCACCGGGGAGAAAGTGCCGAGCGGGAAAGTTTGCCAACCGATATTGATCCTGCCGTCTATGAACGGGACAAAGTCAAAGGCGCTATCCGTACCGATTTTGTACTGTCTGCCGAAATCATTGCCATCACCTTAGGTGTGGTGGCCGATGCAGATTTTCTGACCCAACTGTTTACCCTCGTGATTATTGCCATTGTGATGACGGCAGGGGTTTATGGCATTGTGGCGGCCATTGTCAAACTGGATGATGCCGGGCTGTATTTGGTTCGTCGGGAAAAGGCATCCGGTATGACCCTGTGGCTGGGGAATCTGTTGCTGGCTGCGGCACCTAAATTGATGAAACTGCTGACCATCGTTGGCACCATCGCCATGTTTATGGTCGGGGGCGGCATTTTGGTTCATGGCCTGCACAGTATCGGCGCGTACTTTGACCATCTGGCTACCTTAGTTCAGCCATGGGCGGGTATCGGACCTGTATTGGCTTATTTGTTGCCAACCGTGCTGCATACCTTGTTCGGAGTGTTAGCCGGCGCTGTCGCTTTAGTCGTGGTATCCGGCATTAGCCGTTTACGGGGAAAATAAACTGTCTGGCTAATTCTGCTAACTCATCTACCAAGCAGGGAGCGGCATGCATCATCTGGACATCATTGCCGCTCAGCGAGCCTGATCTCACGGTAATTGTACTGCGCTGGGCGTAGTTACAGTCGCTTGGCGCTGAGTGTGTCTGCATTGCAGTCCAGCCCCAATCGCTGTTGCAATAACGGCTTTAAGGTACTGAGTTTAACGTATCCGCGCAGGTAGCCGCTTAACTGCCCTTGTTGATCAGCTATGAGTGTAATGGGGGTCGCGGGCAGTTCACCAAGCTGCTGCATCATCTCGCGGCCAACCTGATAGCCGGGAAAATCCAGCTGCATTTGCCACCAGGTTTTTTTTAGTGTGGCGCGATCGGCGCCGGTTCCCAGTGCAACGGCCTGCAGCTGTCCATGACAACTGGCCAGCAGCTGGTTAAGGGCTTTTCCCTGTTTAACACACCAGCTGCAGCCCGGCTCAAAGAACATCATCAAGGTTGGTTTACCTGTCAGATGTTGCAGCGTGCCATCACTACTGCGCGCATTATTGCTGCCATTAAGTGCTTGATGTTGGTAACCCAGTAACGGCACCTGGGGGCTGTTATCTCCATCTTGAGTATGGTGATGCGTGGCGGTGGTTTGGTTTTGCGCAAATACCGGGGTGATAAGCCCGTGGGCGCCGAATAGTATGGCAAAGAGTACTGTGGTAAGCCGTTGAGACAGCGATAACATCGGGGAAACCTCAGAAATTAAGCCGCCATAGCGGCGGCTGTTTTAGACGTATCAGAAGCTGGCTTTAATGCCGGCATATACTTCCCGGCCGCGCAGCGGTCCCCAGATGTATGCGACATCATATCCACCTGAAGCATCGAAGAATAACGGTGTTTCTCCTTCAGTCACCTGGGTGTAATCAAACAGGTTATTAACGCCTGCATAGAAATCGATATTGTCGCTCAGTGCTCGGGTCACCTTCAGATCCAGCGTCCAGTAAGATGGTGCTTTGGTCGATTTTTTCGAGGCCAGAATCACATCGCCATTGCTGTCAATCTGGTTGTAACCTTCATAGCCATAGTCCGCCAGATCCCGCGCGCCAATCCATACTAAGTTGGCAAAGATATCCCAGCCGTGCACCAGCCAGTCAGCATTCAGGGTCAGGCGCTCTTCCACCGGAGCCAGAGAATAAGAGGATTTAAAGGCATCGTCGTAGAAGAAGCCTTCAGCGGTAAAGTTCAGGGTCAAATTGTCACTGACATCATAGCCAAAGGCGATATCTGCTGTGGTCACTGCCGCGGTTTCATCCATCTGGGTTAGCAGTGGTACACCTTTGTCGGTTTCCGTGAGCATGGCCAGATGTTCCACTTCAGTCCATGCCACGGAGGTGGTCATGGTCAGGGCGTCACCTGTGTAACTTAAGGCATAGGTAGCGGATGTGGAGCGTTCTAACTCCTCGATATCAATTTCAAATCCCAGTGCCGCGTCAAGTACACCGTGGTCGGTTTCAAAGAAAGACAGCGGTGCACGGTAACCGCGTCCGGCGGACAGGCGAGAGGTCCAGCTATCGTTGTGGCTATAGCGAATATCAACCCGTGGCGCGAGAATGGACTTATCAATTTCTGTGCCCGGTTTTTTCGGGTCGATAAAGTCAGCTTGCACATGGTCATATCTCAGCGCCATGGCAATTTCCAACTCATCCGTTGCCTGCCAGGTATCTTGCAGGTAGAAACCCAATACATCGTAATCAAAAGAGTCGGAAACATAATCTGGTTCGCCTTCACCGCTGGAGCGAGAACGCATTTCTTCCCGGCGATTATCACTACCAAATGTCAGTAGATGACTGTCATTCAGGAAATAATTGAACCTAGCATCCAGATACACCATGGTATCTTCGGCATAGTAGCGAAATCCCTCATAGAAAGAGTCCTGCATATGATCGGAATAGCTGGTTGATAGGGTCATATTCCAGTCGCTACTCAGTTCATGTAGCCAGCTTAAAGAGACCTCATCTCGCTGAGTATGGATCCACTCAGTGGTTTCCCAGGCTTTGCCGATAAAGTCATTACGTACATCACCACCGGCAAACAGTTCATCTGACTCTACGTTATCAAAGGCGCTTAACACTGTGCCTATGCTGCTGGCTTTACCGTCAGCATAGGTTTCTCCTAACATGGGGCCGCCGAAAATTTCTGAATCAACATTGGAATAGCGCAGTACGAGGTTATCGCTGTCAGTCAGATCATGGGACATGCGCACTGTGAAGGTACGGTTTTCCTGAGCAGGAGCTTCATTGACCTTGTTATTATCTTCATCCACCTGATCTCTATCATCATATTGCGCAATCAGGGTGACTCGGCTACGGCCATCTTCACTGACCCCTGTGCCCAGTATGCCGACTTTTCGGTTGCCATTTTCTCCGGCGGAAATATCCACTGTTGCACCGTTTTCAGTGGCTGTTTTGGTAATGATATTGATGGTGCCGCCGATGGCTTCTGGTGCAATCAGTGATGCGCCAGCGCCGCGAGCCACTTCAATCCGGTCAAGGCCCGTGGTGGGGATGGCATCAACGGCATAATAACCGGCAATCATGGCATGCACCGGCAATCCATCCACTAAAATGGTGGTTTGCTCGCCGCGCAGACCGTTGAGCATAATGCGTTTAACCCCACACATGGAGCACTCATTGGAGACTCGGACGCCCGGGGTGTTATTGATGGCCTCAGTAAGATTGACGGCATTTTTGTTATCCATCAATTCAGAACCAATTACCTCGGTTTTCATGATGTTATCGGATAAAACCCCGGCCTTTTCTAACCGCTGGCGTACGCCACGCACCTCAATGGTTTCAATTTTTTCTTCGGCTGTGGTGTCGGTTTTAGCGGGTTTACTGTGTGCCAGGGCATTAGGAGCGGTGATGGCCAGCAAAACGGCCAATGCTACAGAGGTTTTATTAAACATTGATCCTGTCTCTTATTATGAATTCCATGAAAACCGGTGGGCGGTACCGGATAAGTGACATAAAGGTTAATGAGAATGGTTCGCAACAGCAATGGCGTTTGCGCACTTTAGTTGCAGTAATGTTGAAAAGTTAAGGCTTGATCACAAAACAGTAGTTTTGTTATGCAGAGTTTGATATTTCGTTGCTGACGGCAACAATGTCAGGTAGGAAGACACGCAAGACAGAAGAACAGAGATTAATAAAAGTCGATTAACTAGGGGCTGTTAACCTTTCGTAGTGACATTTTGTTCGAGATAAAAGCGTTTTAATCGCGGCGAGTGGTTTGTCGCCTAGTTATTCTAAGCAAGAACCGCTCTTGATTCTTTACTCTTGATAGCTGTGTTCTATACCTTGGGGTTAACGACACAGATGGATCGTATCCGGGGTAATAATGGCGTGTAACGGCATATCCCAGTCAGCAATTGGCAGAGACTCGACCTGTTGACAGCTATGGGCCAATCCCATCGCGGGGGGCGCATTTTCTGCACTAAGGGTTCGATCATAAAAGCCCCCCCCCATGCCAAGCCGGTTGCCCTGAGTGTCAAAGGCAACTAATGGGGTGAGAATTGCATCGAGCTGATGCACAGGTTGCACCTGACGCACATCCAGTTGCGGCTCAGCAATACCAAAGCGGTTTTTCCCCATGGGGGTATGGGCATCATAATGCAAAAATAATAAATGCCCGGCACAAAATGGATGCAGGATTGGTAGGTAGGTTTTGATGCCTTGTTGCCACAAAGCGTGTATCAGTGGCGCTGTATCTAGTTCACCATCAGTCGCATGGTAGAGGGCAATATGGCGATAATGATGCTGCTGAAGTAGCGGGGGAAGGTGCTGGGCCAGCCTAGCAGCAGCTTGTTGCTGCTGCTCAGGTGTGAGTGCGTTGCGCCGCTGGCGCATCTGGCGTCTTATCCGGCTTCTGGTTTCCATCACCATGCCTGAAATTGGATGCTCTCCAAAGTGCCGTTATCGGTGTAAGCCCTTGAACCGTAGGTTCAAGGCGGGTAAGCGATTACCGCCTAAGGCTTCTCGGTACGAGCCGAGCATGCTCAATGTTGGTAAAGCGTTCACCCTGGGTCTAAAAATATCGGCACAGGGACATTACCGACTGTCGTACACCCCAGAGAGCAATAAACTGTTATTGTGAATCGTCTGCGTCTGACGCAGTAGCATCTGGTTTGGCAGTGTAATTCGCCTGACGTTCCCGTTCAACCAGTGCATTTTCAATCGTGGCCTGCAATAGCGCAATACGTTCATCCATGCGTCTATTATATTCCTGATTATTCTGCTTTTCTTCAAAAAGTTCATAACCAATATTGAGTGCAGCCATGATGGCAATTTCTTCGCGGCTTAAATTATTGGTTCGCGCTTTGAGGGACAACAACTGTTTTTCCAGTTTGTCTGCCACATTTCGGAGCGCGGGTTCCTGACCTGCAGGACAGGCGATAGAGTATGTGCGACCCAACAGGGTGATATCAACTGCACTGCTACTCATGGAACGCTGGTATCCTTTCTTTAAGCTCTTGTGCCGGACTATATAAGGCGCGGGACTAAAGTGCAAGATAACTGCATTGTGAAATCGCCTCGGATCACTGTGTTTGTTGAGCAAGTGAGCAGGCTGGCACAGCATAGGATAATTTTTGTGCCTTCAGACGATTATCCCATCTTGGTGACAGGGGGGGAACTCTGCTAGCATGGCAGCAATAAACTGTATTTTTGGAAATCACCTATGGCTAACCCTCCATCCATTTGTATTGAAAATCTCAAGGCAGCCTTAAATCACGCAGAAATCGGTCAGCATCCGGTGGAAGTTCACGGTGCCCTGGTGGGGTTGATCGCCGGTGGCGTTGAATCACAGCAAGATGGCTGGCATAAGCCGTTGGCAGACTTGATGCACGATGGTCAGCCATTACCGGCAGAATTGAAGCATCTGGTGGCAGATATGTACCAAGATGCCACAGCCCGCCTTGCAGATGTGGAATTTGGGTTTGTTCCTATGCTGCCAGAAGAGGAAGAGCCGCTGGCAGATCGGGTTGAGGCATTGTCACTGTGGACCCAAAGCTTTTTGACCGGGCTTGCTATTATTCAACCAAAGCTGAATAAAGGCTCTGCCGATGTGCGAGAAGTCATTCAAGACTTAGCTGAAATTGCCCGGGTAGAACTGGACGTGACCGAGGATGAGGAATCAGAAGCCGCCTATATGGAAATTCTGGAATTTGTCCGTATGGCCGCGATTTTGTGTTATTCCGAATTTGGCCCTGAGCCGTCGGCAGATAACCAAGAAGAAAAGGTGATCCACTAAGCACCTTGAGCATGGCGGCCTTGGCCGCCATTTTTTTATCCAATGGAATATGATAACAGTGAGAAGCCGGACTGAGCCGGTTTCGTTGGAAGTTAACCATGCTGCAGGACAAAGATTGTCCCTGTTTTGATGTTGTGATTATCGGCGGTGCCATGACGGGGGCCACGCTGGCATTGATGCTGGCTAAACTGCGTCAACCAACCGGCCGGCCATTAACGGTTGCACTGGTGGAAGCCAGTCGCCCCGGTGATGGGCATCCTGGATTTGATGCCAGAGCTATTGCTTTGGCTCAGGGCAGTGTGAATGCCCTAAATGAACATGGACTATGGTCAGCACTTAAGGGAAATAGCGCGGCTATCGACAGCATTCATGTCTCAGACCGAGGGCATGCGGGGATGACGCTCCTTGAGGCGCAGCGTTTTAGCCGGCAGCCATTTGGTTGTGTGATTGAGTTAGCTCAGGCCGGCAATGCATTGACGCAGATGCTGGATAATACGCAAGTAGCTTATTTTTGCCCCGTTACCCTAAGCCAGATTGAGCCGCAGCAATCCGGTCACCTTCTTACCTTGGCCTGTGGTCAACGTCTGTTTACTCGTTTACTGGTTGCCGCTGATGGCGCGAACTCCTTTGTGCGGCAAACCTTGCAATTACCGTTAGAGACTTATCAATTTGATCAAAGCGCTGTGATCGCCAATGTCGCAGTGACAGATGGCGTAGCTGGCCGGGCTTGGGAACGCTTTACCCATCATGGCCCCATGGCATTATTGCCGATGGCGCCAGAGGCGGGGCAATCACGCTTATCTCTGGTGTGGGCCATGAGCCGGGCAGAAGCCCAGCAGGCTGAACAATGGCAGGATGCGGATTTTCTGGCGGCATTGCAGCAAGCATTTGGCTACCGCGCCGGGCGTTTTATCCGCACCGGTCAGCGGCATATTTATCCACTGACCATGACAGTGATGCCCCGACCTATTTATCACCGCTGTATTTTTATAGGTAATGCTGCTCAGACTTTGCATCCTATTGCCGGACAGGGATTTAATCTCGGGCTGCGTGATGTGTTGGCGTTACAGCAGGTGATTGCCCAGGCATTGGCCACATCCTCACAAGGCGACGTTGATATCGGTGAGCATGCATGGCTGCACCGTTATTTGCAAGAAAGAGCGTCGGATCGGCAACAAACCGTCTGCGGTATTGAGTGGCTGGTCAGGGGATTTTCCAATGATGATTGGCCCTTGGTGGTTGGGCGAAATTTGGGGCTGAGGTTGCTGGCATGGCTGCCACCACTGCAAGCCCCGCTAGTACAGCGGGCTATGGGATGGAAAAGGAACTGAATCTTGATAACAACAACCTATGATGTTGCCATCGTCGGCGGTGGTATGGTGGGGCTGGCAACCGCTTGTGGGCTGGCCCAAGCTGGGATCAAAACCCTGATGATTGATGCCGGCCAGTGTGAGGCAGTCAGTGGTGAACCCAGATTGCGCGTCAGCGCGCTGAATCAGGCCAGCCAACGGCTGTTAACTTCGCTGGGCGCTTGGCCTTTGCTGGCTCCCGATCGAATTGGCCCTTACCGCCGTATGCAGGTTTGGGATAAAGATGGTATGGGACATATCCAGTTTGATGCTGCCCAGTTAGGTGAGCATACCCTCGGCAGCATTGTGGAAAATGATGCCGTCAGTTATGCCCTGAGCCAGTGTGCCGCAGAGTTGCCCCAGCTAACCTGCTTAAGCCACGCCAGATTAGATAAGCTGGCTTTTGGTGAGCGAGAAGCTTGGTTAACGCTGGAAAGTGGCGAACAGTTTGCCGCAGCACTGGTGATTGCCGCCGATGGTGCCCAGTCGCGGGTACGGCAAATTTGCCAAATTCCACTGACTTTTTGGGATTATGGCCACCACGCTCTAGTGACTACGGTGCAGACCGAGTTGCCCCATGAGCAGACCGCCCGGCAGGTGTTTTTAAGTGACGGCGTACTGGCATTTTTGCCACTGCATGATGCTAACCAAAGTGCCATTGTCTGGTCCGTATCGCCGGAAAAAGCCGCCAGTTTGCTGGGCTGTGATGAGCATGAATTTGAGAAATCCCTTACCGCCGCCTTTGATGGGCGCATGGGATTGTGTCGCCTCAGTGGCAGTCGGCAGCGCCGGGCATTTCCGCTGCGGATGCGTTATGCCCGCCATTTTGCGCGCCATCGATTACTGCTAGCCGGCGATGCAGCTCACACCATACACCCGTTAGCGGGTCAGGGCGCAAATCTGGGGCTGCTGGATGCCGGGGCAATTATCGATACAGTGACTGAGCTGCATCAGGCGGGCAAAGATATTGGTGAGTACCGTAATCTGCGGGCGCTGGAGCGTTGGCGTAAAGCGGATGCGGTGGAAATGATTGCGGCAATGGAAGGTTTTAAGCAGCTGTTTTCTGGTAATAATCCGGTAAAAAAAGCCCTGCGGGATCTGGGCCTGAACTTGGTGGATTCGGTTTCACCATTGAAAAGCTTGTTTATCCGCCAGGCCATGGGCAATAAGGCTTCGCTGCCCACACTTTGCCGTTGATAGGAGCCGGTAACATAGCAAGATAACTGCCTGTTTGACGGGAAAATATACTGTATACAAAATAACAAGCCGCGGTATAATTTTGCCGCTTTTATAATCCAGGTCACCGGATGCGGCCTGCAGAGGGAAAGGCAGTGTTTTATCGGGCATTAGCTCCCGCACTTCCTCTGCAATGGGTTCAGCAATGCGCAGGCGCAGATCTGCCAGGTGGCCCGGAATACCAGATAAGGGATGATAATGGCCAATAAAACAGTACTCTACGACAAGCACCTTGAAGCCGGTGCCAAGATGGTGGATTTCCATGGCTGGGAAATGCCCATCAATTATGGCTCCCAGTTGGAGGAACACCATGCCGTGCGCCGCCATGCCGGTATGTTTGATGTATCCCATATGACGGTGGTCGATATTACCGGCCCAGATGCAAAAGTATTTTTGCAATACCTGCTGGCCAATGATGTGGCCAAACTGACCCTACCGGGCAAAGCCCTCTATTCCCCCATGCTGAACCATGATGGCGGCGTGATTGATGATCTGATCACTTACTACCTCAACGATGACTGGTATCGCCTAGTAGTGAATTCTGCCACCCGGGAAAAAGATCTCGCATGGCTGGCAATGCAGGCCAACAGTTTTAGCGTCAGTGTGACCGAATTATCCCACCTCGCCATGATTGCCGTGCAGGGGCCAAACGCCCGGGCGCTTGCTGCCACGGTTTTTGATGCTGAGCAACGCAGCGCCACTGAAGGGATGAAGCCATTTTTCGGCTGTCAGGCCGGGGAATTGTTTATTGCGACCACAGGTTATACCGGTGAAGCCGGTTATGAAATCATGTTGCCCAAAGCGCAGGCGGCGTCATTCTGGCAGGCACTGCTGGATGCCGGTGTTGCCCCTTGTGGTTTGGGCGCCAGAGATACTCTGCGTCTGGAAGCTGGCATGAACCTATATGGTCAGGATATGGATGAGTTGGTCAGTCCGCTGGCGGCCAATATGGGCTGGACAATCGCTTGGGAGCCGGTGAGCCGTGATTTTATCGGCCGCAGTGCTCTAGAAGCGGTTCGCGCGGCGGGCAGTGACAAGCTGGTCGGGTTGGTGATGACAGACAAAGGTGTGCTGCGTCACGGAATGCCAGTGCTGTTTTGCGATGACACAGGAACAGAGCATCAGGGCGTGATCACCAGTGGTAGTTTTTCACCCACTTTGGGATATGCTATTGCCATGGCCCGGGTGAACCCGGCCGTGGCAG
Source organism: Shewanella sp. NFH-SH190041 (assembly GCF_024363255.1). Taxonomy (NCBI): domain Bacteria; kingdom Pseudomonadati; phylum Pseudomonadota; class Gammaproteobacteria; order Alteromonadales; family Shewanellaceae; genus Shewanella; species Shewanella sp. NFH-SH190041. The sequence goes on along the minus strand of NZ_AP026070.1, from coordinate 3,432,509 downwards.
ACAGCGCCGAAGTAGAAATGCGCCGGAAACGTGTGCCGGTAAAAGTAGTGGCTCCCTGCTTTGTGCGCAACGGTAAACAAGCTTTCTAACGATAACGGAACAAGGAATTATAACAATGAGCAATATCCCGACCGAGCTGAAGTACGTCCCGTCCCACGAATGGGTGCGTAAAGAAGAAGACGGTAGCTATACCATAGGGATCACCGAGCATGCCCAAGAGCTGCTGGGAGACATGGTGTATGTTGAGCTGCCAGAAGTCGGTGACACAGTAAATAGCGGGGAAGACTGCGCCGTGGCTGAATCAGTTAAGGCTGCATCTGATATCTATTCTCCGCTTAGTGGTGAAGTGCTGGCAGTGAATGAAGCCCTGGAAGACTCCCCTGAGTTGGTTAACAGCGATGCCTATGGTGATGGCTGGTTCTTCCGGGTAATGCCAAGTGATCCGGTTGAGCTGGAAAATCTGCTCGATGCTGATGCTTATCAGGCTGTTATCGACGAAGAGTAATGCCGTTTCCCATACAAAGCCCTGCGGGGCTTTGTTTGTTTTTGCCCTGTACCCCAGATCGGCACCATAAAAAGCCGGCAATAGATAGAACAAGGTAAATCATGAGTAAATATACCCTCACTCAGCTTGAGCAGCATGAGGAATTTATCCGCCGCCATATTGGCCCGGATGCCGGGGAGCAGGCTGAGATGCTGGCCTGCGTCGGCGCAGCATCATTGGATGAATTGACTGAGCGGATTGTGCCGCCGGCGATTCGTCTGCCCGCACCTTTGTCCGTTGGCCCAAGTTACAGCGAAGCTGAAGGGCTTAGCGCGATTCGCGCGCTGGCTTCGCGCAATAAGGTCTGTAAAAACTATATTGGTATGGGCTATTACGGCACTGAAGTGCCCAAGGTGATTTTACGCAATGTGTTGGAAAATCCCGGCTGGTATACCGCTTATACCCCATATCAGCCAGAAATCGCCCAAGGGCGGTTGGAAGCCATATTAAATTTTCAGCACCTGTCCATTGATTTGACCGGGCTGGATTTAGCCTCCGCGTCATTACTGGATGAAGCGACCGCCGCGGCAGAAGCCATGGCGCTGGCTAAGCGGGTATCGAAGGCGAAAAAAGCCAATGTATTTTATGTGGCAGATGATGTGTTCCCGCAAACGGTGGATGTGGTTAAAACCCGCGCCCGCTGTTTTGGGTTTGAGGTCATCGTAGGGCCTGCGGCAGAAGCGGTTAATCATGATGTCTTTGGTGTGCTTTTGCAGTATACCAACCGTTGGGGTGAGATTGGTGATTACACGGATCTCATCGCTCAGCTGCATGAGATGAAAGCCGTGGTGACCATGGCCGCCGATATTATGTCGTTGGTGGTACTGCGCGCCCCAGCTGTGATGGGGGCGGACGTGGTGTTTGGCTCAGCCCAGCGCTTTGGGGTTCCGATGGGCTTTGGCGGTCCACATGCTGCATTCTTTGTCACCCGGGATGAGTATAAGCGTTCGATGCCGGGACGTATTATCGGGGTCTCTAAAGATAGCCGGGGTAATCGAGCGCTGCGGATGGCCATGCAGACCCGAGAGCAACATATTCGCCGGGAAAAGGCCAACTCTAATATCTGTACCGCCCAGGTGCTGTTGGCCAATATGGCCTCATTTTATGCGGTATACCATGGCCCTGAGGGGCTAAAGTGCATTGCTCAGCGTATACATCGCCTAACGGATATTTTAGCCACAGGGCTTAAATCTAAAGGCATTGACCTAAAAAATGCCAGCTGGTTCGATACCCTAACCTTTACCGTGGCCGACAACGCAGCATTATTGGCCCGGGCGACTGCCGCAGATGTAAATCTACGCTGTGATGCCGACGGCAGCTTTGGCGTCAGCTTGGATGAAACCATTACGCGGGCTGATGTGGCGCAACTGTTTGATATTATTCTTGGTGCTGGCCACGGGTTAAAACCTGGGCTTATCGATGAAGTGCTGCTGGCCACTGGCTCTGGCAGTATTCCGGCATCACTGCGGCGCAAGAGTGAGTTTTTAACCCATCCAACCTTTAACCGCTATCACTCAGAAACAGAGATGATGCGTTATATCAAGCGGTTAGAAAGCAAAGATTTAGCATTGAACCACTCAATGATCTCCTTAGGCTCTTGCACCATGAAGCTTAATGCTGCAGTGGAAATGCTACCCATCAGTTGGCCGGAATTTGCCAATATGCACCCTTTCTGTCCGCAGCAGCAGGCGGAGGGCTATCAGGCATTGATTCGCCAGTTGGCGGATTGGCTGGTGGATATTACCGGCTATGATGCTGTGTGTATGCAGCCTAATTCCGGGGCGCAAGGTGAGTACGCAGGCTTGCTGGCGATTCGTCAATACCATGAGTCCCGCGGAGAGGGGCACAGAAATATCTGTTTAATCCCCCAATCTGCCCATGGCACTAACCCGGCATCTGCCCAGTTGGCAGGGATGAAAGTGGTGGTCACCGCCTGTGACAAACTGGGTAATGTGGATTTGGACGATCTGCGCACCAAGGCGGCTGAAATGGCTGACAGTCTGGCTTGTGTGATGATCACTTACCCGTCGACCCACGGAGTATATGAAGAAACCGTGCGGGATATCTGCGGCATTATTCACCAGTATGGTGGTCAGGTTTATCTTGATGGTGCCAATATGAATGCGCAGGTGGGTATTACCTCCCCAGGGTATATCGGTGCCGATGTGTCTCACCTGAATCTACATAAAACCTTCGCAATTCCCCATGGTGGCGGTGGTCCGGGCATGGGGCCTATCGGGGTGAAAGCCCACTTAGCGCCTTTTGTCGCCGGTCACAGCGTTGTTGCCCTTGAGGGGGCTGCAAAAGATAACGGCGCAGTGTCAGCCGCGCCATATGGGAGCGCTGGGATTTTGCCTATCAGCTGGATGTATATCTACTTACTGGGGACTAAAGGGCTGACGCTATCGACTCAGGTTGCCATGCTGAATGCCAATTATGTTGCCAAGCGCTTGGGGGAGCATTACCCCATTTTGTATCGCGGGCGCGATGGGTTAATAGCCCACGAATGTATTGTGGATCTGCGGCCATTGAAAGAAGCCTGTGGGGTGACTGAGATGGATGTGGCCAAGCGGCTGAATGACTATGGATTCCATGCACCGACCATGAGTTTCCCCGTGGCGGGTACCCTGATGGTGGAACCGACTGAGTCTGAGTCAAAGGTGGAGCTGGATCGATTTATCGATGCCATGATTGCTATCCGGCATGAAATTGCTCGGGTTGAAAGTGGCCAATGGCCAGTAGATAACAATCCGTTGCACCATGCTCCCCATACACTGGCTGATATTATGGATCCGGCTTTTGATCAGCGGCCTTATGACCGCCAGTTAGCCGTATTCCCATCGGATGCTGTTAAGGCCAATAAGTTTTGGCCGACAGTTAACCGCATTGATGATGTGTATGGCGATCGGAATCTGTTCTGTGCCTGTGTGCCCATCAGTGACTATGAATAATCATTGTCTATTTATGTTATGAGCCGATGTTTATAGCGGATAACGGCAATAATAAAAGGAGCTGATTTTCAGCTCCTTTTTGTTCAGATGACGGGAGAAATCATTATTTCAATGCTGGCTTAATGGTTTGTAAAAACCAGTTTTGCAGCATCTCCCTTTCATAAGGGAAGGGATCGCTGGTGATGGGCTGAATACCGAACAGGAAATTCATATCATTGAGTTTTTCAGAGCCGGATTTCACCACTTTGCCATCACGGCGCAGGACATAATCAAAGCTGATTTTTGGAGGATAAAGCTGGGAAACCACCCTGATATCTTCTGCTGTACCGCCGAAGGTGGGCTGTACATCACCAGCCAGATCTAAGTTAGTTACCTGTAAATCCAACTGCATATTCTTACCAAAATGGTGGTCGGCAACATGCCCGAGGGCATCAGTTAATTCGGTAAAGAGATAATTTTGGAACTTGGACTGTAAAAAGGTGGTCGACCTGATATCGCTGAATTTGGCCGGATTTTGCCAAATAATATTCACGTCGCCATCATGGGTCAGCACTTTTTCTACAACAGGCTGTTTATTGGTGGTCGCACAACCAGTGAGTGTTGCAGCAACCAATGTTCCCAGTAAAGGCAGTCGGTAGTTCATATTCGCTCCAAGTACAGACATTAAATTAGGGATAGGTTAACGAGCTGTTTCAGTGTTGAATAATTTACATTGAGGTGCAAGTAATGGCCAAATGCTTACCGGTTTCAGAGCTAAAGAATGCTAAATAGTGAGTGTGATTAGTTGTATTAACCTCAGTTATTCAGAGGGTTATTGTCAATATATTAATTAGTAATTAGCGGTTTGTTTTTATAGCGCAATGTAACCGCCAGCCAAATTAATTGAGCCGGCGGATCCTAAAGCCAGTAAACCTAACAGGCTTGGTTATCATACAGCTCGATACCGGTTAATGCGGCCACCTCATCAATATAACGCCGCACCTGAGGGGGAAATTCTATCCCCTTAATTACGGTGTAATTTCGCAGCGTAGGAAAAAAGTTAATATCGTCATAACTGAGGCGGTTTTCCCGCTCAGATGGCAGTACAAGCCAATCTATGGTGGCCAGTTGTTGGTTCAGCCCTGCAAGTAAAGTGGGGGTTTGTGCCAATGCGGCGGGAAAACTCATACCGATAGACGCCGATTTATTCTTAGTAAACCAAGCTCTGGCCTCATCACATTGAAACTCTGGCAACTTAATTTCCATCCAGCGAGGGTAGAGCAGTGGGGCACCGAACTGGCGCGCCTGTTGGCTCCAGCGGTTAATTTGCTGCTCATGAACACCGGGTTGTAGCTGGGGCTGGCCAGTCAGATTATCCAGGTAGGCGGCAATATCTAAACTTTCAGCCATATAGCTACCATCTGGCTTTTGTAGAATGGGGACCAGGTTCGCCCCGACTTTTTCAATTCTGGCATTGACATCATGATTCTGCAGATAGACCCATTCGACTGGCAGCGCTTTCCAACCGGCAACCATCATCGCCTTGATGCAGTAAGGGCAGTGATCAAACACAAAGAGCTTCATTATCTTATCCTCGATAGGCAGGCCGATTGATACCCTTGTGTCATGATGTGATGACACAAATAAAGGCCAGCCGGTGATTATGACTGATTGATGATAAACACAGTCTCTGGATGGTGAAAAGAGTACACTGCATGCATTTGAGTCAGATAAGAGAAATGGTATGTCGAAACAGGCACGTGTTGGGGTAGGCGTTGTGATTATGCGTCAGGGGAAAGTCTTGCTGGGGTTGCGTCAAGGTTCCCATGGCGAAGGCACTTGGGCATTGCCGGGAGGCCATTTAGAGTGGCAGGAGAGTATTGAGCAATGCGCCAGTCGGGAAGTGAAAGAAGAGACCAACTTGAATGTACTAGCAGTGCAGCACTTAGGCTTTACCTCTGATGTATTTACCCAAGAGGATAAACATTATGTCACGCTATTTGTCACAGCGACGGTAGCAGACGGAGATGCTGAGTTAATGGAGCCGGAAAAATGTCGACAGTGGCAATGGTTTGAACCACAGCAGTTGCCAAGTCCGCTATTTTTACCTTTTGCTACCTTATTACGGAATCAGCCCGATTGCCTCTGTGACTAATTACTTGTTGGTAACAGACGAAGCGGCTATAGCAGGAGTTGTGCTGTCCTATTCCTGCTATCAATTTACCATGGGTATTAGAATTAGAGTTTGCCGGTTAGGGTGGCGTATTTGATCAGCAGCTCATCTTCTGATTCGCTGTGCTGCGGATCTTTGCTGATGCAGTCAATAGGGCAAACAGAGATACAGGTTGGCTTGTCGTAATGACCGACGCATTCGGTACAGCGGGCCGGGTCAATTTCATAGATTTCTTCACCCATGCTGATTGCCTCATTGGGGCATTCCGGTTCACACATATCACAGTTGATGCAGCTGTCATCGATGATTAAGGCCATAAAAAATCTCAATTAATGCAGGGGTAACGTCATATTACTGCAGCTTGCAGCGATCATTTTGATAATTACCCAGGGCTTACAATTGTCGGGATGATACCACTGAGTCTCTAGCAAGTAATTATATTATTGGGTCAATAAAGGGCATTGCTGACAGCGCAAATCCTGTGGCAATCAGGGCTGGCCTCATATCAGCAAATGATAACATATTAGCTAACATGCTGAATTATTGTGCTTGTTGCGTTGATAAAGAGAAGGCGAGATAGCGAAATAATTTGTGATGCTGGTGCAGGCAAGCCTGCACCAAGACAGTCAGTATGACTGATTAACAGGTGCGCACACAGTCAGGATGATCGTGACCGACTTTTGTTAGTGCCAGTTGCCACAAGTTTAAATCCCGGGCGCGGAATGCGCTGGCACAACTAAGTAAATAATAACGCCACATACGATAGAATTTGTCGCCATATTTACTGGCTAATTCTGGCCAGGATTGGTCAAAACGCTGTGCCCATGACATTAAGGTTTTGTCGTAATCAGGACCGAAGTTATGCAGATCTTCAATATTAAACAATTGTTCAGTGGCTTTACCTAATTGTGCCAGTGATGGAATCACCCCATTGGGGAAAATATACTTACGGATCCAAGGATCGCATTCATTTACCGTATTCGACACATTACCGCCGATGGTATGTAGCAAGAAAATACCGTCATCAGCCAGAAAACGTTTAGCGCATTGGAAGTAGGTCGCGTAGTTGTCTGGGCCAACATGTTCCAACATACCTACGGAAACAACATGATCATAAGGTTGTTCAGGCTGATACTCGCGGTAATCCTGTAGAATAAAGTTGACCGGCAGCCCTTTACAGCGTTCCTCACCCAATTTAGTCTGCTCTGCAGATAGGGTTAAACCATCGCAAATTACGCCATAATTTTGCGCGGCATAGCGCATAAATGAGCCCCAACCACAACCGATATCCAACACCCGCTGGCCTGGCTGCAGATTCAGTTTGCGGCAGATAAGATCTAACTTCATATCTTGTGCTTCGTCTAAATTTTCAGCGTCATGCCAGTAAGCACAGGTATAGGCCATGTTTTTATCCAGCATGGCTTCAAACAGATCATTACCGGTATCATAGTGGTAAGACACATCTTTTTTCGCCCGCAGAATACTTTGCGGATTAAAAAATTGTTTGACCTTAGCCGCCCCCAATTTGAGTTTGGTTATGGTTGAAACCTGTTGGTCAATATGTGCGCGAATAATTTTATCCAACATCACATCCAACTGTTTACAATCCCACATGCCATCCATATAGGCTTCCCCAAAGCCTAGTGAACCGTGCTGTAGTACGCGATCAAAGACAGCTTCATCATAGATTTGAATATCCCAGGGCCGATCACCATTAAGCTTAATATCGGCTTTACTCAGCATATTCTGGAATAGGTCAAAATTTGACATAGATAACATCCCTTAAAGATAAAATTATGAGATAAATTATTTTTATGTCAGGCAATCTAGTTGGCATATTTCAGTGATTCTTTGAAGCCGATCACGCATTAACGCTTGTTCAGTTTATGACAAGGTACTTTTAAAAAAAACAGTAATAATAAACAGTAACTTTTTCATAAATATAAAGTTTTTTTGTGATTATTTATACAAATCAAACTATTCTGGGAAATTAAAAAATATTTTTTACGAATTGGTTAGTGCCATTTGATGGTCATTCCAAAATGTAAATTTTCACCCACAGGTTTGCATTTGTTTGGCCTGTTCCCGGCAAAGGGTATCCGCTCGTTTTAAGAGTGTCGGTAACCTGAAGTTTCCTGCCATTGAACCAATTGCCGTCAGAGCTAAAGCTTGATCACCTGTGGTGGTGATAAATAATGGCTTGTCACTTTTGCCTCTTAAGAGGCGGCATTGTGGCGAAAGTCCGCTAAATGGTTTTTTTGCAACACCAATGATTTGGCTTTTACCATCCAGGGCATCAAACAGGTGTTTACCTAATCCAGGCTTTTTTTGGTCATCAAGAAATACGTAGCCATCAACGATAATCACTTCTGGGGTAAGCTGATGCTCAGTTAATAGCGTTAAAATGCAAGGTAGCTCGCGGCGGTAAAATTGACCGGGAATATAATCAGCAACGCCAGATACTTTGCTGGTATATTCGGCTACTGCTGAAGTGGATTGCCAAGACTCAAATAATATACCAGCAATAAAGGCTTCATCTTGATGGTATTGCACATCGATAGCTAAAATCATACACAAATATTGATAGATTTAATTAAGCTACTCCTTTTATCACGTTTGTGTCGTCTTTCAAACAAAACTTGTTTAGGCCGGAACTGTCGTCTTTCTTGTTGTTGTCTTTTTTCGGCATAGAAAACACCTTGGTGCATAATTGTTTCACAAATCAGTTTTTTGTGTGTTGAGTTTTGCATATTGCTGTCCTTAGTTCTTGTAGTGTATTGCTATAAAGCTTAGTTAGAAATCAAACAATATGCTTAAGAAAGCTGATAAATGAATTTATACTGATAAAAAGAGATTGAATTGTTTAGCCATAAATGAGTAAATTTATGGTAACTAGTGGAATTAATTGAGGCCTGTATGTTAATAAAAAGAATGCTACTCTGTACCAGTTTGCTTTCCCTTCCTTTTGCCGCATTGTCCGAAGATACCGTGTATGATTGGTTTTATACTAGCGGTAAAAAGGTGCCGGAAATAGCTAAACAAAAAATTGCAGCGACATGCCATATTGATGAGGCTATCGCAGATTTAGCGAATGTAAAAGATAACGAGTTTAATACTGCATTTAATTCATTTAAGTTAGCTGTTGATTGTATTACCAATAAAGGTATTGCATTCAAGCCTGTAGGAGTCGCTAACATTAATAAGTAGTTTTATTCAGTAGAAGATAAAACATAACATAAACTAATAGCTCTATATTTTACCTTTCTATCATCAGTTTAGTTTCGATAGTGTGTAGGGCTATTAATTGAAATTGACATTGCTGTTAATTCAATAAGATTAGTTTAAATGAAATTTACAGGGCAAAACTAAAAAAGAGTCGCCAGATATCATCATGGTCTACCCGGCTGTAGCTGACACCTAAATGATCAAATGCTATTGGCCCAATACCCACGGGACGACTGAAAGCTAAGCTGAAACCGGTTTCAATCGTGCTGTCATGCAGCAAGGTATGAAACATGCGTTTGCTATGTTGTTCTTGGCTAAAAAACCAATGTACAGCGGTAAAAACTTTTGGGTCTATCCGTCGGTTAAATGCATGAAATCCCATACCCAAGCCACTTTCTATCCCGGTTTTAAAGGCGGAAAAATAATCTGTCCGTCCGCTATGCATATTCCGGTATCCAGCACTGTAAAAACGGTTAACCCAAATTGGCGTATAGCGGGGTATATCAAAAGAATAGAGGCCAGAGAGACCGACAGATAAGATACCAACGTTAGTATTATCACTGAAATTATGTCCAAACCCTAAATCTAGGTAAGACTCCATTTTCCAGCGGGGAGATAGCTGCCGCTTATAGGCGATACCTGGGGTGACTGTCAGTGTGCCTAAAGATTGAGGGAAATCTAAAGCGGGCAGTTGTTCCCATGAGTAATTGAAAAAGCCCAAGGAGACCGGCAAACGCAAAGCCACACTATAATCGTCGCCTTTTTTCAGATTAAAACTAAGGGGAATGCTGGCTACGGCTGCAGTATGCTCGCTGGAACGATAAATACCGCTTTCCAGATAATTGGCAAAAGCATAATTTACCGCTTTAGGTTGTTGATCAGCATAGGCCGTCATACAGCTAAAGATAAGTAAAAAAGTAAAGATTGATGTTAAATGCTGAAAAAAATGTCTCAAATTTATCCAGACTCAATAAAATGGTAACGTTCAGTAGATTTTACAGATATAAATCTGCGTCACGGATTAATGCAGCTAAATCTTAATTACAAGCATACCATGCTCATTTGGCGTTGCTGAAATTATTGAGTGATTTTAATCTGTTTGGAGAAATATTAATCTATTTCTCGAAGAAAAATTGATAACTTGATTAGAAAAGTTGTTATCTCTGAGAGAAGTGGACGGCAGTTTTGCTTAATTTTATCGCCTTGGGCTCCAAGGGATTGATTCCGTGGATTAATTGTTTCTCAACCAGCGGCTATCAACCTAGATTGCTGCTCTTCTTTATATGGAGTGGTTATATGTTGGTTTCACCCTTGCCCTAACAGGTAAGCTGCGGCACCATCTCGATTTCATTTTGAAATATAAATATGTATAACTATCGTGATGAAATTATTGTTGATAATACTAGTAAGCTACTGCAGCTTACTATTTAACCACTGTATGGCAGCAGAAGCCGATCAAGATGAGTCTGTGTTAAGTTTGAATTATTACCCGCTAATGGATGGAGAGGCAATTCAGACTTGTGGACAAAGGGGTAATGTCAACGTTAGTAGTTTAAAAGCGCTATTAGGGACTGATGAATTTAATAAGATCCGCAGTGATATTGCTGAAATTGATGACCCTGATTATATCAATATAATAATGGCCGATCATACTTGTATTTTAGGTGTTAACGTCGCTGAAAATGAAGTTAATCAAAGTTATCTTATTTATATAAAATCAGCATCAAAGCAATATTTTATTCCAATGAAATCCGCAGATGCTGAAATGTTAGAATTATCTAACCCAGAGGTTATCAATGGACAGTTAGTCAGTAAGTTCCATGATGGTGCTAATTACTATCAAGAACAATATAGTTATGATAATAAAAAACAGCGATTATTTTTATTTAAACAGCTAAGAATAATAGATAGAGATTATCAATTACTGACAATATTTGATGGTAATAAGGAAATGATCAAGCAAACAATTATTCCTGCTCATTTTAATATCGATGACATAAAATGTATTCCACAAGGTGATAATACTAAACTTAATATCGTGTTAAATAACCATTCTCAACATCGCGACCATAGTACGGATAGTTTGAATGTGATGGCTGAGGTTATTGTCAATAAAGCCTATTTTTACCAACAGCAAACTAATGGTTTTCAGCTTAGAAAAGCTTATCTCATTAAAGGGGACAAGGTGCGCTTATTAGATTTTGCTGAAACTGATCATGGTGAAAGGTATATTTATGTTGAATTTAATCCTAAGCGGCCATTTCGGGGCTGAATTAAACAAGATGAACTTAACTAACTAGGCCTTTCACGAGTAATTGATACTAGCTACTTTTTGAGATGAATCAGATTAATAGCACTAGCTCCAAGCTATTTTCAGAATGAAAAATCCATGCCGAGAGTAGCAGGGTGGCGTATCGTTGTCCTGCCGCTGTCAGGCTAAGGATGTGGTAACGACTCAAAACCCCGTTGTAGGGGTGATAATGGTATTATTCATTCCTACAGTGGTAGTCACGCATTTGAGATGCTCAATTAATTTAGAAGTGTGCCGCTGGTATATCTTCAGCAGCTGTGGTGATAATGCCAGCACACATACGTCAAGCTTGATGAGAGCCTCGGTTTTTATTGCTCTTCTCTATTTCTATCGCACCCGTATAGTCGCTATTTTTTGTACGCTTCAGGTTACATTGGGCTCCTCTTGCCATCACTTGGAAAAATAATATTAGTATGACATTAGATTATTTTATCAAAGCTAAATGATGATGTTATTTCGCTGTATTTTACAAGGCTATCACGGTAATTGTTTTAACAAGATAGTTAGCAAAAAACCATCAGAATACTGGTTGTTACCGCAAAATTGTTAATTATTTTTCACATCATTCATGGCTAAATTATGGGTTAATAATTATTCGTTTTATTGTATTTGCTTAAAATTAAGTCTGTAATAATAATCTATTTATAATTATACCTTTACATTTTAATTTGGCCTGTGTAAAACGTCCGGCTTCATTTCTCAAAAGTGATATAACCATGAATCGTTATGCAATTGTAGCGTATTGTGTGCTCGGTATAACGTGGGTTTGATATCACTTTTTCAGCTGGAATATCTTGTGAGATTAAAATTATCCCTGCTTGCTTTGACCGTTGGTTCTGCTCTGCTATCTGCTCCTGCTATCAGCGCCCCAATGCTGAACACCACCCCTTATGATAATGGCCATGAATTCAAAAAAATCAGCAACAGCTGGTTGGAAATCAATCTGACTCAGTTTGCTGACAACATTGATATGTTCAAGTCTCAGTTAAAGCCGGGTACCCGCATGTGTGCAGTAATGAAGGCTGACGCTTACGGTAACGGTATCAGTGGCCTGATCGGCACTGTAATGGAGCAGGGTGTTGACTGTGTTGCTATTGCTAGCAACGAAGAAGCCCGCATTGTGCGTGACGCTGGCTACAATGGTCAGCTGTTCCGCGTACGTACTGCATCTGCTAACGAAGTTAAAAATGCACTGCAGTATGATATTGAAGAGATGGTTGGTAGCTTGAAGCATGCCAAGCACTTGGCTCGTATCGCTGAAAAGAATGGTCAGGAACTGCGTGTTCACCTGGTGATTAACGCTGGCGGCATGGGCCGTAACGGTGTTGAAATCAAAACTGAAGCAGGCATGAACGAAGCAGTACGTATCGCTCAGGTACCTAACCTGAAGATCGTGGGTATCATGACGCACTTCCCGAATGAAGACCGTGATGAAATCCTGCCAAAAGCAGCCAACTTTGAAAAGGGCAGTTTAGAAATCATCAAACGTGCTCATCTGAACCGTGATGAAATCACGTTGCACGCTGCTAACTCATTCACTTCTCTGAATGTGCCAGAAGCTCAGTTTGATATGGTTCGTCCAGGTGGCGTACTGTACGGTGATATCGCATCAAACCCAGAATATAAGTCAATTGTTAGCTTCAAAACCCGAGTTGCCTCTTTGCAGAAACTGCCTGCCGGCAGCACTGTTGGTTATGGAAGCACTGTAACCTTGTTGCGTGACTCTGTACTGGCAAACCTGCCTATGGGTTACTCTGACGGTTACCCACGCCGTATGGGTAATAAAGCCGATGTACTGGTAAAAGGCCAGCGTGCTCATGTTATGGGTATGACGTCAATGAACACCACTATGATTGATGTGACTGATATCAATGGTGTTCGTGAGCAGAATGAAGTTGTACTGTTTGGTGAGCAAGAAGGTGCCCGCATTAAGGCATCTGAAATGGAAGAATACTCAGGCCTGATCTTCCCTGAAATGTACACCATTTGGGGCGCAACTAACCCACGAGTATATGTACGTTAATTTGACGCTGGCATCGGGTTGATATATCCGCTGCAGTGTTAGACTTAAGATGGCATCAAATTATTTGGTGCCATTTTTTTAGCTTGTTTATATTTGTTCTGAAATAATAATTTCAATGTTGTTTTATACTGACATTATTAAAATTATATCAAATTAATTATAGGTGTTTTTAGAGCTTGATATAATAAGTTAATAGTATAGCTATTAAGATTATAAATATTAGCATATTCAAATTCTATGATATTAAATAAAAACATCATTAAGTATTATAGTTAATATACAATATTATTTAGCTCGGTTATGATATGTTCAAAATTTTAATTTGATAAAAAATGAACGTTAAAACTTTAATAACCATCTTTCTTAATGCCATTTTATTGTTATTTTGTTATCCAGCTACAGCTGGAAATGATGGCTTTGTATATGCAAAAAATCCTGATGATTCAATAAACAAGAGCATACTTGTTAGCTATGAAGGCGTGGAGAAGGATATCGTTATCCCTGACTCAGTGACTTCAATTGGAGATGATGCCTTTTCATTTGCAGGATTAACAAGTGTAATTATCCCTGATTCAGTCACTTCGATTGGTAAGAGGGCGTTTTACATAAATAACCTAACAGATGTCGTCATTCCTCATTCAGTAACATCTATTAGTGATAGCGCGTTTGCGATGAATTCTCTAAAAAATGTGACGATTCCCGATTCGGTAACATCGATTGACGATGGGGCGTTTGCAATGAATAAGTTAACAAGCGTAACAATCCCACATTCAGTCACATCCATTGGCAATGAAGCGTTTACTGCAAATCGTATTATAAGTGTTATCATTCCTGACTCAGTCACTACTCTTGGCAGAGGAGCGTTTTCATTAAATAAATTAACAACAGTGAGTATCCCAAAGTCCATTACCGCTATAGAGAATGATACTTTTAAAATAAATAAACTCACAAAAATTACGATTCCTAACTCGATTACATCCATTGGTAGAGCAGCGTTTTTAGGAAATCAATTAACAAGTGTAACTATACCTGATTCGGTTACGAATGTTGGGAATTCAGCATTTCAAAATAATAAGCTGAAGACGGTTAGGCTATCTTATTCACTGAAATCTATAAATAATGAAGTCTTTAGTAATAATAAGATAACAAGTATAACCATCCCTAATCAGGTAGTTTCTATTGGATATAGAGCATTTTACGGAAATAACATAACCAGCGTGATCATTCCTAACTCAGTCACTTCTATTGGCGAGGCATCCTTTTCTGACAATAAGTTAGCTAGCGTGATTATGCCTGATTCGGTTACATCTATTGGTGAAGGTGCATTTACAAATAATGCTTTGACGAGTGTAAAAATTCCCAAGGCGGTGACCAGAATAGAGCGCAACACATTTATGAGCAATGCATTAACAAGTATTAGTCTCCCTGAATCAATCACCTCTATTGGAGATAGGGCATTTGCAAATAATGTGTTGACGAATTTGAATCTTCCAAAGGGGTTGATTGAAATTGGCGATATGGCATTTATAAATAATCATATCCAAAGTGTAGTTATTCCTAACTCGGTAACCTGTGTTGGAGAAAAGGCGTTTTTACAAAACCATCTTAAAAGTGTGGTTGTCAAAAATACACAAACTAATATAGGAAAATGGGCATTTGATTAATATTTTGAAATGAAATAATTGATAAGATTATAAAAATTTAAATGTCCGCTATAAACCCGGCAATTTAATTTAATATCTTTATATTGAATGTAAGAAAAAACAGCTATTTTATTGCAGGTTTCGCAAGCTATGGTCAATTAACCCTATCTTGCAATGTCGCGCCTTTGTCCTGCATCAGTCAGAACAAAGGCGCGGTAGTACCGGGGGATGATTACTGCTTATTTATGGCAGTGATACAACCAATTATTTCTGCGCTGCAGTATGGGTGGCAATAGCATCCATCAATGCAGGTGACAGGCAGTCATAAGGTTCCAGACCCAGATCAACCAGACGTGCACGGATAGCTGGCATATCTTCAGGATCGGTACCAGTCTCGATGATAGAAGAGACAAATGCAGCGAACTCAGGCTTAGACCAACCGGTTTCTTTAGACAGTTCAGTATGAATAAAGTCCAGGCCGTAGAATGGGTGACCTTGGTTTTCAATGCGGCCATACATGTGTACACCGCACACTTTACAGGCGTGGCGCTGAATAGCGGCTTTCTCATCCACAATCACCAGCTTGTCAGCATTCTCAGTCACAGAGACATGATCGCGACCGACGACGGCCACCATAGAGAATAATGCCCCTTCCGGTTTCCAGCACTTAGAGCAACCACAGGCATGGTTATGGGCTGTTTGGGCAGTTACCTTCACAACCACAGGATTACGCTGACACTGGCAGCGCAGTTCGCCACCATTGAATTGTGCTGGGTTATCAATGGCAGGATGGATTTGGATATTTGTTTGCATATTTTTTTTCCGGAAAAAAACACGTTTAAGAAATTTGAGCATATTCAAAGCATTTCAGATTAACGGCCACAGATTCTGAATACTTTCTCATATTGGAACAATACGCATTTTAGAAATTTATTATTACCATGTGGTAATAATAAAAGGCAGCAAAATAGACATAAACCCGGTAAAGGCAACACAATATTTTTCGGGCAGAATTGATGGGTAAATATATATTATTCAGTGTCTTATTTGGTGATTCTGTTGCCGTCAAAATAGCGTTAATCTATGCGGTTAAGAAGGGGTATATAGAGATTTCTACGATAGCGGGAAAAGCTAAAACCCAAGCAACCCACCACGAAGCACTCACTGCGTTCGTTACACAGAGCACACGAAGAAAAGGCTAGAAGTAAAGCGCTAAAAATTATGGGAATCTTCCAAAAACGTATAGCTGAAAACCCTAAATTTAAAGCAACCTACCACGAAGCACTCACTGCGTTCGTTACACAGAGCACACGAAGAAAAAGCTAGCAGCAAAGCGCTAAAAAATTATGGGCATCTTCAAAAGATCGTATAGCGGAAAAGTCTAAATTCAAAGCAACCCGCTACGAAGCACGCGAAGAAAATTTGCACTGATGAGAAATTGTATGTTTAAAAAATATCATACAAAAACATGTGGATATGAGTTGTTTGTCACTCTTTGGTTTCTGCGCTGCTGTTAAATTGAACGTCAAAATTTGTTCAATTTGGCAAGATGCAGCCCTAAACCATCGGCGGTAGCTTGCCTGCAATTTATTATTCGTCTGGATTGATTCTATGTGTTCTGAATGGTGCTGTCTGGTTTAGTTAGAGAGAAAGCTAAAGCTAAAGCGATCAACCACGAAGCACTCACTGCGTTCGTTACACAGAGCACACGAAGGAAAGGCTAGAAGAAAAGCGCTAAAAAATTATGGGTATCCCCAAAAGATCGTATAGCGGAAAAAGCTAAAACCAAAGTGACCCACCACGAAGCACGCGAAGAAAATCTTTGCTGATGATAAATGACCTGTTTTAAAAAATATCATATAAAAACATGCGGATATGAGTTGCTTGTCACTCTTTGATTTCTGCACTGCTGTTAAATTGAACGTCAAAATTTGTTCAATTCGGCAAGATGCAGCCCTAAACCATCGGCGGTAGCTTGCCTGCAATTTATTATTCGTCTGGATTGATTCTATGTGTTCTGAATGGGGCAGTCTGATTTAGTTAGAAAGAAAGCTAAAGCGATCAACCACGAAGTACTCACTATAGCCAAATCCATGCAACCTGACGCATGGTGAAATGAATATATTACGTTAGAGGTGATATTTGCTTTAATTTAAAAGATTTTATTTATCAATAAATTATTTTTTAAGAACAATAAAAACATAATTATAAGTTCTTGATAAATATATTACTTATAAGCTAATTAGTTACAAATTAATATGCAAACTAGCTTTATAAGTAATTCATAAAAAATAATAATTAACAACGGCTGTAAATATTATAAATCTAAATATAGAGAAAAATAATGATTACAAATTTTGAGTTAGAGAACTTTAAATCTTTTTCAGGTAAACAATCCTTAAGATTTGCTCCTATAACATTAATTTTTGGACCAAACTCATCAGGTAAAAGCTCGGTAATCCAATCGTTAATGATGTTGAAGCAAACAATACTTTCGAATACTAAAAATGCTGAATTAGTTACTTCAGGAGATTCTATTGATTTAGGAACATTTGATTCTTTAGTGCATGCCCAAGATATAAAAAGAAATATAAAATTTTCTATTCAATATAACACTAATCATGATGCACAAGAGTTTATCCAAAAGAATTCTTTTCCGATGTTGTTTGGTAATAAATTCTTAAGGAAAATTGATTTTTGTTATCGAAAGTCTAATGATATTTCTTTTTTGGATAGTTATAGTTTTTCTTGTAATGATGGTAACAGTGAAAAAATAAGTTTTGAGTTAAACAACCCAGTTAAATCATCAGTAGGAATTACTTATCGCTTGCAAAATCCAGATAGTTTAAGGAGCGTCATTTCAAAAAAACAAAAGTTAAAACCAGATGATTTAAACGGCTGGAGTAATCTTGATAATAGTTTATCAAATTCGTTTAAACTATCTTCAAATATTAATTTACCTACTAGCTTTAGTGAAGATACTAGCGATCTTAGCCAGTATATAGATAAAACTTTAATCGATGTTAAGCATGTTTTTGATAGTATGAAATATTTGGGACCACTTAGAAGTTCTCCTAAAAAATATTATTCAAGTGATATTGGTAATTATCAAAAAGGACAAGGTAAAAACAATCTTGGTTTGGCAATTTATAATGCAGATAATGAAACTAGATTAAAACTTGAAACATTTATGTTAAATTTTAATATCCCCTATAAAATAGATGCGGTAAATCTTGGTGATATTAACACAGGTCAACTAATCTCTATACAGTTAAAAGATTTAAGAAATAATGCGGTTGTAACACCTAAAGATGTTGGCTTTGGAATTGGTCAAGTTCTTCCGATTATTTTAGAATCAGTAGTGTCTAAAAATAATTTAATATGTGTGGAGCAACCTGAAATTCATCTTCATCCAAAATTGCAGGCTCATCTTGCAGATTTATTTATTGATTCTGTAACTTCTGGACATAACCAATGGATTGTTGAAACTCATAGTGAAGCAATTATGTTGCGTATTCAAAGAAGAATTAGAGAACGCAAAATTTCTCATGATTTGATTTCGGTACTGTACATTGATGTGGGTGAGTCTGGTGCGCAAGTAACATCAATTGGTTTAGACGACGAAGGTGATTTTACTGCTCATTGGCCTAATGGCTTTTTTGAAGAAAGGTTGAATGAGATGTGCGGAATTGAATCATGATAACAACATTTTATTTTGATGGTGAGTTATTTGATGATCCAAATTTAAAAAATCAGGCTTTGTCTAATTCTGTATTATTAGAAAATTGGCGAAATTTTGGATGTTTGGTGTCTAACGATAAGTCATATGCAGAAATTAACAGTGCAATAAAAAATGTAGCTCCTAAATACTATCAGAAATGGGTGATTGCATTATCTAATTTTAAAAGATTTAATGTGAACGGAGAGTTGCGAAAGCTATCTGATTTTCAGAGTTTTAATGACCTTAAAGGAAGTGTTGAGCCTTTGGGTGTTAAAACAACGATAATTCCATATGATTATTTAGAATTGTACAAAACTCACTTGTGTAATGATAGTGGATTTGAAATAGTTACGCCTGTCAATATTAATGAGTCTATACATTTTATAGATAGTGAAAAATATTCCAAGACAGATATAGTCCCTACAGATATAATTTCAGAAATTTGGAAGACTAGATTTCATGAATTGGCAAAATATTCTAAGGTGATAACTATTATTGATAGATTCTCAGTAAAGAATATTATGGAGGATTATGATAAAGGTGAAAAAACATCTATAGAAAGTTTTGTCGAATTTTTGGATAAAACTGGTCAAAAGTTTTCTGTTAAACTCTACGGTGCCTGCGATATTGGTGGTGATGTTACAAATATTAAAAGTTTTAAGTTATACTTGGATAATGTTTTAAGAAAACGGCCTTGTTATAATCGCTGTATTTTAAATTTTGATGTTTCATTATGTAAAAATAAATTATTTGGGAAGACGGCACACGATCGAATGTTGAGATTTGATAGTGATCATGTGGTTCAGATTGGTAATGGGTTAGATATATTTAGAACAACTAAAATATTAGATAATATATTTAATGTGAAACGGCCTGAATTTACTAACTTTACTGAGATTCACAATACTTTGCAGAAGAATATTGAGCCTGGTTGTGCCTGTTTATGAAACTAGGGGTTATTAGTTTTTGCTGTTCGCTTCTTGGTAAGTAATACATTGGAATCCACATGACCATAAATGCTAGTAATATTATACGAGTATAATATTACTAACTAAAAATAACAGAATACACCAATCTCCAGCGCAACTAGATAAATGACCGTTGATGACAAGGCGAATACTTATCTGTGATAAGTGAGCTTATGAGCGCAGTACAGGGATGTACTGCTGGCATTTATTCAGGGATGAATTTGGTCATCGACGAGCCATCAGGGATGATTTTACGGCGAGTCATTTGGTCGGTTACGCAGTAGCCTGCGGCAGGCAATGGACAACACCTATGTAGGCAACAGTAGGTGAATGAAATTGTCAGCTCAGAAATCATCAATGAAAACAAAAAGCTACAAATCTGTAGCTTTTTCCATTTTACGACACAGCGAAAGTTATTACTTCGCTGAATGCGGATTTCGGGAACTCTCCTTTCTCTTCTCCCTTTTATTATTCTCCATTACTTACGGGGAGCACCAATCTCCGACGTAACTGGACAAATGACCGTTGATGACAAGGCGAATACTTATCTGTGATAAGTGAGCTTATGAGCGCAGTACAGGGATGTACTGCTGGCATTTATTCAGGGATGAATTTGGTCATCGTCGAGCCATCAGGGATGATTTTACGGCGAGTCATTTGGTCGGTTACGCAGTAGCCTGCGGCAGGCAATGGACAACATCTATGTAGGCAACAGTAGATGAATGAAATTGTCACCTCAGAAATCATCAATAAAAACAAAAAAGGCTACCAATCGGTAGCCTTTTCCATTTCATGATACAGCGAAGGTCATTATTTCGCTGAATGCGGATTACGAGTATCCATCCCTTCAGGCAGGTTACGCAGCAAAATACCGGCTTTTAAGTCCAGATCCGCAGGAACTGGCATATACACGGTATGACCACTGCCAAGGCCAGCTTCCACGGCTTCCCCTTTACGGTTTTCCAGCGATTCCAGCGTCAGATTGATATTGCCCTGTGGCGTCATCATCTCCAGGCTGTCACCGACCAAAAACTTATTCTTCACTTCAATCTCAGCCATACCTGCCGCATTGCGGTTACCGGTGAATTCACCAACAAACTGCTGGTTGTCACTGATAGAGTGGCCATATTCATAATTCTGGTACTCATCATGTACGTGACGGCGCAGGAAGCCTTCGGTGTAACCACGGTGAGCCAGACCTTCCAGACGGGTCATCAGGCTGCGGTCAAAGTCTTTACCGGCGACGGCATCGTCGATAGCCTGACGGTACAATTGAGCGGTACGGGCCACATAGTAGAAGGATTTGGTCCGGCCTTCGATTTTCAGCGAGTCGATGCCCATCTTGGTCAGACGTTCGATATGCTGAATGGCACGCAGATCCTTAGAGTTCATGATGTAAGTGCCGTGCTCATCTTCAAACGCTGGCATATATTCGCCCGGACGGTTGTTTTCCTGCAGCAGGAAAATCTTGTCGCTTGGCGTACCTTCACCCAAGGTTGGCGCCGCTGGCTGAATCGCCACAATATCACCGGCATCATTTTGCGTGGCTTCATGGGCATCGTACTTCCAGCGACAGGCATTGGTGCAGGTGCCTTGGTTCGGGTCGCGCTTATTGATATAGCCTGACAACAGACAGCGGCCAGAATAGGCCATACACAGCGCGCCGTGAACAAACACTTCCAGTTCGATATCCGGACAACGTTGGCGGATCTCTTCAATCTCATCCAGTGACAACTCACGGGACAGGATCACCCGCTTAATGCCTTGGGATTGCCAGAATTTTACTGAAGCCCAGTTAATGGCATTGGCTTGCACAGACAGGTGCACCACCTGATCCGGGAAGGCTTCCCGCACCATCATAATCAACCCCGGATCAGACATGATCAGCGCATCTGGCTGCATGGCTACCACAGGCTCCATATCGCGGATATAGGTTTTTAGCTTGGCATTGTGGGGGGCGATATTGCTCACCACATACAGCTTTTTGCCCAGAGAGTGTGCTTCCTGGATGCCCTGTGCCAGATTTTCCATTTTAAAATCGTTATTGCGCACCCGCAGACTGTATCTTGGCTGGCCGGCATAAACGGCATCTGCCCCGTAGGCAAAGGCATAACGCATGTTTTTCAGTGTCCCGGCAGGGGACAGAAGCTCAGGTTTAAACATAATCACTCTCTGTTGGCTGGGCGCTTATCATCAGTGCTGCACGGCAGCAACCGGCTCGGGTCAAGGGAGCAAGCGCGGGGGCGGCATTTTACTCAATCGCGCCGCGATGGGCAAATTCTGCCATCGCCTTATAGGTGGGCTAACTGCGCTCAGGGTAAGCATAAATTGACAGTAAAAGCTGATCAGGTCCGACTGCCCGCAGGGCTGCCTTGTGTATATACTTGGGCGATGGATGATTTTTGTGCAATGGAGAGTGCGATGGCGGAAATACAGCAAATGTTGGTCAGTCTGCTGCGGCGGCTGAAGGATGATAGCTTGGTATTACCCACCTTACCCGAGGTAGCGATGCAGGTGCAGGATATTGCCGGTCGCCCCGAAGCCGGGTTGCGGGATGTAGCCGGGATTATCGGCCAAGATGCCGCCATGTCGGCCCGGCTTATCAAGGTTGCCAATAGTGCCCTGTATGGCCGGGGGACGGCAGTAGACAATGTCAGCGCGGCGGTTAACCGAATTGGGCTGGTGCAAATCCGCAGCATCGCCACCTCAATTGCCATGGAGCAGCTGTTTATCTCCACCAATGAAATGGTCTGGCAGGTGATGGATGAGGTGTGGCAGTCTTCGGTGGATGTGACGGCCGCTGCGCTGGCACTGCTACAGTGTTGCCGCGAACAAGATGCCATCCCCGCCGGGATAACAGGGCTCAGTAGTGAGACACTGGCTTTGAGCGGGTTGGTACACAATATTGGTGCGCTGCCTGTGCTGACTGAGGCGGAGGCTAATCCTGAGCTGTTTACCGCCATAGAGACATTGCGCGCCACCGTGCGCCGGGTACAGGGGCCGCTTGGTGGCGCAGTGCTGAAAAGTTGGGAGTTCAGCCCCAATGTGATCACCGTGGTGGAGCGTTTTGCTGATCCTGCCTATCTGCCATCACAGGTGTCTTATCTGGATTTTATTCGCGCCGCAGCATTATTTACCGGGGAACTTCGCCCCAGTGCAGCATTGCGATTGGACACTTTTGCTCGCCGAGGATTGCCTGTTGCTGCGGAGCAACTGACTGATGACACCTTCCTTGAACGTTATCAGTCTATCCGTCAGAGTTATCAATAACCGTGTTTGCAGGTCGGTAACATCAATAACAGGAGCCCCATGATCCCCATATTCAAAGATGGCCTCACCCCGGACATGCTGCCGTTACTCCTGCTGGTAGGGCTTATCCTGCTACTGGTGTTGCTGCAGGCTTGGCTGCTATGGCGCTACCGCCAGTTTTTACGCCGTCTGACCCATACCCTGAGCCATCGCAGTTTGCCAACCACCGCCCTAGGGCTTGAGCGGATACCGGCTCGATTTCGCCCCCTGTGCAGCCAATTGGATGCATTAATTACCCGACAGCAGGGGCAACATGGGCGTGATAAGCTGACCGGCCTGCTTAACCGGGTTGGTTTTAAGGCCATTATTGGCCAAACCCTGACATTAGGACAGGTACCTGAGGGAATGTCTGGTGCGGGGTTGGCTGAGGCTGTCGCGCGAAATCAGGCCAATAATAACGGGCATACTCATAGTGGGAAGCGCCACGATAATCATTGTCACCATAACGCTAGCCATAACGCAGAAACTGCGGCTGCACTAAATAGCTACAGCAGTAACAGCGGTAGCAAGACAGGGAGTAAAGCCGGGCTACGTGCGGCTAACATCACCGCTGGCGGGAGTGCAACTGACTCACTGGCAGAGCAGGGCACATTAGTGCTGCTGGATATTTACCGCTTTCGCTATGTCAACGATCTGTTCGGGTTTGAATTTGGCGATACCCTGCTGCGAGCCTTTGCAGAGCGATTAAATAAATTGCAGCATCCCCCGGCGTTACTGGCCCGGTTAAATGGGGATGAATTTGTGCTGTATTGGCCGCAGGCGGTGGACCGGCAACAGATTATGCGCTTGAAAGGTCGGCTGCAGGTCCCCTTTGATATTCAGGGCACGCCAGTACGAGTCCGGGTGCAATTTGGTGTCCTCTCCCGGCCACATTTTGATACCCACCCCAGTATTTTGTTGCGCCGGTTAGATTTGGCGCTGAAAAAAGGCCGTGAGGCCAAAGATCTGATTGGCTTTTATGCCGATGGGGATGATACCCGGCAGCACCGGGAGCTGACCTTAATCAATAGCCTGCCCAAAGGGCTCATTAGCGGCGAGTTTTACCTAGTTTTTCAGCCTAAGCAAGCGGTTACTCACCTTGACGCTTGCCCTGATGCGGGGCTGCCCGATGGCGCGCCACTGCAGGTGGAAGCATTGCTGCGTTGGAATCACCATTTATTGGGGGCGGTGTCTCCCGCGGAGTTTATTCCGCTGGCAGAATATGCCGGCATGATAGGGCTGGTAAGCCGCTGGACGCTGACCAGAGTGCTCGAGCAACAACAAATTTGGCGCAGTCGTGGGGTAAATGTGCAAGTGGCGGTAAATTTGTCTACCCGGGATTTAACCAATGACACCCTGTGTGAAGATATCAGTGCGCAGCTGACGCGTTTTGAGTTGCCAGCCGATGCCCTGATGATTGAAATTACTGAAAGCACCTTGATGGCCAATATCGACAAAGCGCTGCATACCCTGCGACGACTGCGAACCTTGGGGGTGAAGCTGGCGATAGATGATTTTGGCACCGGCCATTCATCATTAGCTTACCTGAAGCATTTGCCGGTGGATGAGGTCAAAATTGATAAGGCGTTTGTGGCGGATCTGCTGACGGATCCCCAAGCCGGGCACATTATGGAAACCAGTATTATGCTGGCGACCAAACTGGGGTTTGAAGTCACAGTTGAAGGGGTGGAAACACCTCAAGTGCAGCAGGTGCTTATCCGTATGGGGGCCGATAAACTGCAAGGAGATCTGATTGCGCCGCCAATGACAGCTGAGGCATTAGAGCATGATTGGTATCAGCCTCTTGCTGCGCGGGCGGCTGATGCCCAGTCAGCCGCGCCCCAAGACTCAATGGCCGCTCATGCGGGAGAACAAGTTGATAATCACCACGCCAACCAAGATAAATGACATGCCGATCACGGCAGGTAAATCCGGTTTTTGCCCATACAGTACAATGGCTACCAAGGTCACCATCACAATGCCGATTCCCGCCCAAATAGCATAAGCAATCCCCACCGGAATGGTCTTCAGCACCAGTGACAGACAGTAAAAAGCAATGGCATACCCGACCAGCACCAAGATGCTGGGGATCGGGCGGGTAAAGCCGGCGCAGGCTTTCATGGCACTGGTGGCAATCACTTCAGCGACAATGGCGATGGCAAGGTAGAAATAACCCATGATGAACTCTTCTGATATTTTTCAAGCGGCGCATTGTGCCTGAGCGAAAACCGGCTGTCACCTGCTCACATCTCCCTCAGTGCTGCGGATTGATATCCATCCGGGTAATGTTTTGTTAAGCCTATGAGATACAAGAGGTTACACCTGTACTATCTGGCTAAACGGTCAAGGCAATCTATTTTGTTGTCACACTCGCGACAGTGTTTATTCGAATTGCTCTGCTTTAGTGTGTTTTAGGCTAGCCAGTCATCGTTGTCGTAGGGCTGCACCTATCTCTGTCACGGTTTGTTGCCATTCAGTCTATTAAAATCAATTATTTACCCTTGCCAGCCAGTTGTTGCCAGCGTATGCTTTTTCGCATTAGATTTTTCTAATGGCTTTAAACGTACCGCTGGCACGCTCTTAAGGATGGGGTGGCAAGCGGGCTGAAAATGAATAACCAGTAAAGAGGTAACATCATGGCTGAAAAGATTGTTGAAGTGCACACTCATATGGGCAGTGGCTGGAAGGTGACCGCTCAGGTACGTAATCACCATTTAGTGATTGATCAGCCCACTGCCACTGATGAAGGGGCAAATCCACTGGAAACTTTTTTATTTTCCTTGGGCGGCTGTATCTCGGCGATTGCCCGTATGGTGGCACGGGAAGAGCGTATTGAGCTGCGAGGGTTAGACGTGCATGTGCGCGGGGAAATGAATAGTGCCGGCTTGATGGGGCAGCCAACGGATGATCCTGTGGGATTTAAGCGTATTGAACTGAGTGCCAGCATTGATGCCGATATGACAACTGAAGAGAAAAATGCATTTTTAGATCGGGTTTGTCACCGTTGCCCGGTGCATGACAACCTGCTACATCCAACGCTGGTGGAACATAGCATCGCTTAAGCTGATTCAGCTGCTTGATGTTGCTTACTCAACTTAATATTGCCTAAACCGAGGGCGGCAGTGCCGATGTGATTACGTCAGTCAGGTTCCCCAAACCGCCCTGCAAGCCGATATAGCCCAAAGGCCACCGTCTCTATTGAGCGGTGGCCTTTTTTGAGCAGTATTGCAATGTGATTGTCAATCATCGGGCCAGAGCTGGTGACGATAACAAATTACTCTGTGGTTCGCTCCGGCCACCAATGTTTGGCAAAACGCAGCAATACCAAGGCAATGGCTACCCACATACAGCCAATTAAGGTATCGAAAAAGCGCCAGCGCAGCAGGGTTAAATCACCGCCTTGGTGGGTCATGGCGATATCAATCACCAGCAATACCACGAGGGTTATCAATAAACTGAACCATTGATAACTTTGGCGCAGCAGGGTTGGGATCAATAGCGCCAGTACCGTAATCAGCGGCGGAAAGAGTGGCCGCGGGAGCCAGAGCACCGCCACATAAGCCAGTCCCACCCCGAGTAGTGTACCAATCATCCGCTGCCGCAGTCGGGTCCAGGTGTTAGCATCATTCACGTGCATCACAAACAGTACCGTCAGCCCAACCCAAGCTGCGTGCTGGGCATGGAGCATATCCGCCGTCAGCGTAGCGGCAAGAATAGTGATAGGTAGGGTGAGGCCAAATAGGGGGCCATTGATATCGCCCGCCATCAGGCGGTGCAGCTCATCGGCCGGTGACCAGCCGCTATTATCATCCGGTTGCAACCAGTCGCCCAATAAACTCAGCATAAAGGCCCAGATAGCGCCGACAAAATAAGCCAGCGCGACTCCTGCATTGGTGGGCAGCCCCATATCTGCCAATAACATGGCGGCAGCGATAAATTTCGTCAAAAGACTGAGGTAGGCCTGATCAGACTTAGGCTGTCCCGCCAGATATGCAATTAGCACCAGTGCGGCAATCGAGAGACCTTTGTGGCCGACGAGCAATACCCCAAGGCCTGCAGACGCTATCATCAGCAGCATGCCACCAAGAATCGCTGCCGCCTGCCGTTTAGGACTGCGGTGGGGATCTAGCCGCAGGGAAAACATCGCGCCCATCGCCATATAGGCGAGGATATTCGGGGCGTTGACGAAATAACTCAGACTCAAAGGTAGCCCCATGGCCAGGGCATAAGCGCCACCCCGAAGCCATTCGGAGTGGGAGGGCAATTCAATCACACAGGTGTCTCATCATATATTCAGGCGCTTATGATATAAGCCAGCCTTAGTGATGCATGCCCTATGAAAGAAAATTAATCCCGCTTAGCGGTGTTTCGCTGCGTGGGATATCGAGAATAAGCCACTTAACAGCAGGTGAGATAACCTGCTGTTAAGCACTTGGCACTGCCCGGCCGTGGGGGCAAGCCGGGCAGTGCTCGTTGTGATTACTTTGATGTGATTGGCGCTGATGCCTTGGGTGGCACATCATCTGCAGTGGCGGTTTCTGCCAATGCGGCCTGTTGCAGTTGTGCTAGCCGGTCAGCGACATACCCTGGTGAATGGGTGCGCCCTGAGATCAAGCGATACATGGCCGGGATAACAAACAGGGTCACTAACGTCGCAAAGGCCATACCAAAGAACACAACAGTTCCCACGGCAATGCGGCTTTCAGCGCCGGCTCCCGTACTGATAATCAGCGGCACAGCGCCAGCCAGCGTGGTAAAGGCCGTCATTAATATCGGCCGTAATCGGCGCGCCGAGGCGTCAATAATGGCATCGGTCAACGCCAGTCCACGATCTCTGAGTTGGTTAGCAAATTCGACAATCAAAATGCCATTTTTGGTCACCATACCAATCAGCAGGATCATGCCGATCTGACTGTACAGATTCAGTCCTTGTCCAGTCAGTGCCAGCCCCAGCAGGCCCCCGAAAATCCCCATGGGCACAGTAAACATCACGACCAGCGGGTTAATAAAGCTTTCAAACTGAGCCGCCAGCACCAGATAGGCTACCAGTAATGCCAAGGCAAAGGTGATCCCCATGCTGCTTTGGTTTTCTTTGAAGTCCTTGGATTCTCCGGCATAGCTGATACTGATATCCGCTGGTAGCATCTCAATGGCGGTATTATCAAGAAAATCCAGCGCTTGCCCCAAAGTATAACCAGGGGCCACATTGGCCTTGAGGGTAATGGATTTTTGCTTATTGCTGTGGCTAAGCTTTTGCGCTGACGCCACTTCTTCCACCCGGGTCAGACTGTCCAGTGTCACCAGTGCACCGCTTTGGCTACGCAGGTAAATTCGGCTCAGATCCGTAACGGAATTGAAGTGATCCTCATCCCCGCGCAGATAAACATCGTATTCTTCGCCGCGCTCCACATAGGTGGTTTCACGTTTTCCCCCCAGCATCACTTCCAAGGTGTCCGCAATATCCCGCACACTGACCCCCAGCTCTGCTGCCCGTTGACGGTTGATGGTCACTAACAGCTCTGGCGTGGTTTCGGCATAATCCAGATCCACATCCGTAATAATCGCCTTCGGGGCTTTTTCTGCGGCCAGTTTTAACGCATTGGCCCAGTGATTCAGCTCTTGGTAATCACTGCCCCCCAGCACAAATTGCACCGGCTCACTAGACTGGCCACGAAAGCCCGGCAACATGGGCCAAACTTTGACGTCAGGAATATCTTTCAGCGCTTTGGTGATGATTTTCAGTGCTTCAGTGGCATGCACATCCCGTTTTTCCCAGTCTTCCAGCAACATGATCACAAAGCCGGTTTGATCCCCGGCGCGACCACCAAATGCCGGCGCCTGCATATTGAATGAGCGCAGTACCCCTTGTCCCAGCAATGGCAGCAGCCGTTGTTCGACCAGATCCATATTCGCGGTCATGCGATTATAACTGGTGCCTTCTGCTCCTTTAACAAAGGCGAACAGTACGCCGCGATCTTCCGACGGCGCCAGTTGGGAGGGCACGGTTTTGGCTAACATCACGCTGCCAGCAATACAGGCAATGATCACCACAGGGGCGGCAAAGCGCAGTCTAACCGCTTGGGCAACCGCTTTACGGTATCCCTGTTCTAACCTAGCAAAACCCCGGTTAATTAATCGGGTAAAGCTGCCGGGTTTTACATTGGCTCGCAACAGATAGCTGGACATCACAGGGGTGAGCGTCAGAGCGATCAGCGATGAGAAAATCACCGACATGGTTAACATGACGGAAAACTCGGTAAATAACAGCCCGACCATGCCTTCCATAAAGGAGATAGGCAAAAACACCATCACCAGCACCACTGTGGTGGCGACCACGGCAAAGCCTACTTCCCGGGTACCGTTAAAAGCTGCCAGCAGCGGAGGCTCACCTTTTTCGATATGGTGGAAAATGTTTTCCACCACCACAATGGCATCATCCACCACCAGGCCGATTGCTAAAATCAGTGCCATCAGCGTCAGCAGGTTGATGGAATAGCCAAACAGGTAAGCCGCGATAAAGGCGGAGATGAGTGATACCGGCACGGTAATGGCCGGGATCAGAGTTGCCCGCAGCTGACCGATAAAGATATACAGCACCAACACCACTAGCGCGCCGGTGAAAAACAGTGTGGAGTACACCTCTTTAATGGAGCGGTCGATAAACACAGTACTGTCATAATTGACCTTTAGCGTGGTGTCGTCGGGCAAGAATTTCTGCATTCGCGCGACTTCAGTGATCACCCGCTGAGCCACCTGCAACGGGTTGGCATCCGATTGGGTAATAATGCCGATACTCAGATTGACTTCACCATCACTCTTAAAGGAGGAGTTTTCATTTTCGGCCCCGATATAGACCCGGGCGACATCCTTGAGGTAAATGGGTTGCCCGTTGTCACTGCGGCGCACCACCAGATGACGGAAATCATCCACATTTTGGTATAAGCGCTCGGTACGCACCGCCATCACTGTGGTGTCATTGCGCACCTCTCCGCCCGGAGCTTCAACGTTTTCCCGTCGCAGCGCTGCGGTAATATCTTGGGCGGTAACCTGACGGCCAGCCATTAATTCCGGCTCTAACTGGACATACATCACCTTGTACAGGGCGCCGGTGAGGCTGACGGAGCTCACGCCGGAGATCAAGCTGAATCTGTCTTCCAGTACCCGCTGGGCATAGTCAGTCAGTTGGGTGCGATCCATCCGGTCCGATTTTAAAATCAGATAAACATCGGGCCGACCTGAGCCATTATCCCGAGATACTACCGGGTCTTTGGCATCTTCCGGCAAACGGCGCTGAGCTCGAGCAACGGCATCACGGATATCACTGACCCCTTGGGTCAGATCCCAGTTCATTTCAAAGTTCACTGTAATGCGAGACATGCCATTACGGGTCACTGAGGTCACTTCATCAATGCCGGAGATCCCGGTAATTTCATCTTCCAGCACCTGGGTGATCTGGCTTTCCATAATCGCCGCCGAGGCACCTTCATAACTGGTCATTACTGTGACAACCGGGCGTTCAAAGTCAGGCATTTCCCGGACGGACAGCTTGCTGAATGACACCAGACCGAACACACACAGCAGCAGTGACAGCACCACTGCGACAACAGGGCGTTTAACGGAAATATCAGATAACAACATCAGCTACGGGCTCCTGATTGGGGTTGGCCGGTTTCATGTTGCGCCAGCACCTTTACCTTGAGGCCATCGCGCATATTGACCAGTCCCTGTACCACGATGACATCATTGATGTTGAGGCCGGAATTAATCAGTACCCGATCACCAATTCTGGCACCCAAGGTCACTTCAGTGCGTTGTACCTGACTATTATCAGCTACCCGGTAGACATAGCGCTTGGTGCCTGAGTATTCCAGTGCTTGCACCGGGATGGCTGCCTGGGTTACGGCTGGCAGTGGAATATCTGCCGCCATCATCATGCCCGGCATGAGTTTCAGCTCGGGGTTCGTCAATGCTACCCGTACAGTCAGGTTCAGACTCTGGGGATCGACTCTGGGATTGATGGCGGTGATCTGCCCGGTGAAGTGACTATTGGGCCAGGCTTGGGCTGCTGCGGTGACAGCCATGCCACGGCGCAGTCGAGAGAGATACTGTTCAGGAACCGCCAGATCCAACTGTAGCTGCCCTAAATCATCCAGTGTGAGTAGTTGCTCACCAGCATTGACCATTTTGCCTTGGCTGAAATCCACAAGTCCAACATGCCCGGCAAAGGGAGCACGCACAGTGTGATAGTCCAATTCGGTGCGGGCAGCATGAAATCTGGCTGTGGCGATGGCGGTTTTAGCTCGCTGGGCATCAATCTCGCTCTGGCTGATAGCGTCAGATTTAGCCAGCTTGGTAAATTCAGCCAGCTTGCGCTCTTCATCCTGCAACTGGGCACGGGCTTCATCTAATGCAGCCTGTGTTCGACCAGCATCGAGACGAAACAGTGGTTGATCCCGTGTGACCCGTTGATTATCACTCACGGCAATATCACTTATACGGCCGGTGACCATAGGCGCTAAGGTGACTGATCGCTTAGCGGTGAGTTTGCCAATGACACTGACAGATTCTGATAATGTTTGTTGTTCAACCAGGCCAGTGACCACCGCCACTTGTCGGCGTTCAGCTGCCCCTTCAGGGTTGGCATACAGCTTAGGGCTAAACAGTCCCAAGCAGACCAAAAAGACAATGGCGAACAGGGACAGGGGTAACAGTGGACTATTGGAGTTTTTCATGGCCTCTTTTCTCACAAAGCAGCAAAAATGCCCATTTGGGCAAGCCATTCTATAAAATCACAATAAAAAACTCGGTAAACTTGGGTAAATTTACCGCTGAATTATCTATTTTTGTGAGAGTTGTCACTGAGTAAAAAGAGAGGTGTAACAGGATATGTCTAAGGGTTTCAGAGTGTTTCAGTTATTTCAGTTTATCCTTGATACATAACATTAGGATAAAAGTCCGTACTCACTATTGATTTGCACTTAAATGGTCAAAATAAATGTTTTTAACCACTAGTCTTGCTGCTTAACGACTGCCGTAGTACTACTAACAGTACATGTAATGAGCAAGATACTCAGCAAAAGAAGCTAACCTCAAAATAAAGTCAGACCCTAGGTAATAAGGTAAGCCGGAAAGTGGCAAAGGAATTGATATCTGTTTGCTATAGCGCGGGATGGCAGTAAGGAATAGCTGGGTAATTCATGGCACGCCAATACATTGCGCGCCATGCTTATCGGTCAGGGTTATAGCACTACGTCAAAACATTCTAATTTGGCCGGTCCTGCGTAGATATCTCTATGCTGTTTGCCCGCATTGGCATGGGCTTTTTTAAAGGCATCTGATTGGGTCCAAGCTTCAAATGCGGCTTTGGATTCCCACACTGCATGGGAAGAAAATAGTGTGTAATCGGCTTCACTTGGGCCACGTAGCAGGTGAAACTCTTTAAAGCCAGGCACCGTGTCTAGGTAGCTGTCCCGTCCAGCCCAAACATCAATAAATTCTTGCTCGCAGCCGGGTTTGATTTTAAAGCGATTCATAGCGATATACATAGGAAAGCTCCTGTGGTGAAAATGAGAGGTATAAGGACTTTATGCCTAATGCTATTCACCCTAGAGCCTTTGTTATCGCTCAGCAAGTTAACAAACCGTCATATCTCCATGTAGTAAAAATTTATACGGGGTTGATTCGATCAAGAAGATTCTTATTACCTCGATGAGGAGATAGCTTTAGCGCATAAAGCCCAATCTGCCATTGAAGTTAGTCAGGTTGGGGAAGAGCTGCAGAATTTGAGTGTCATTTAAGCCCATCCAAGTGGCAAAATCCGCCGCATATTGATCGATAGCTGAGGTAGGTACTAAGCGACCGCCGCCGATATCCTGAGCATGGTCAAATTCACTGACGGGGATATCGCCATATATGGTGGCGCCCTTGACCGCGCCGCCCACCACAAAATGGTGTCCCCCCCAGCCATGATCTGTGCCATCGCCATTAAAGGCCAATGTGCGTCCAAAGTCTGATGCGGTAAAGAGGGTTACCTGCTCGCTTAATCCGGCATCTTCAAGGGCGGTATAAAAAGCGCTGATACCAGTGTCTAGCATGGATTGTAACGCTGGCAGGGTTTGTGGTTGTTCCGAATGGGTATCAAACCCGCCCAGCGAGACGACAAAGACCTGCCGATTGGCGACGAGTGTATCTCTGGCGTTAATGGTGGCAAATACCCGTTTTAGCTGGTTCCCCAGCCGGTGATTAGGAAATGCAGCGGTCACTTTTCTGACATCGACGGCTTGGTTAAATAGCACATTAGCTTGTAAAGCATTGTGTTGTAGCGTGGCAAAATCTGCTTGGAGCAGGTTTGCATATTGGTCTTGGGTAAAAAAGTAGTTGCTCAGATTCTCCGGTAATCCGGCAACTGAAACCGCATCAGTGCCCAGATAAACTTGGTTAGGATTAGGTGCGCCACTAATACCAGATTGCAGTAGCACAGGTTGCTGCGCTTTGCCGCCAATCAGGTGATAGGGGGTGGTTTGTTGTCCCGTGATTAACAGCTCGCCACTGGACATTGAGATAGCTGAAAAAATATTGCGTTGACTGATCCCTGCATTGATCAACGCATCTTGGGTTTGCCCCGCCCAACCATATTGCGCCCCTTCGGTATGGCCTGACATCCAGGTCGATTGTTGATCATTGTGGGAAAACAGTCTGGCGGGTAATTTGGCGGTTTCATTACGGATTTGTGCTGCGGTGACTGGCTCCAATAGCGGGCCCAAATTGCCGACAATGGCCGCTTTGCCGGTTTGATACAGATTGTGTAACCCCGACATTTCTGGCGGCAGGGCAAACTGCCGGCTGCCAAATCGGCTCGGTGTGCTGATAGGGCTAAGATTAGCTTGGCTGCGGGGCGTGGCGTATTGATTTAACATGGCTGAACGGATCTGCGCCCAACGGTTATAGTTCTCGTTGTCATAAGGGATGACGGTGTCATGGCAATCCATACCACCATAGAGAAACACACAGACTAAGGCTTTGTAGTCATTTGTCGCGGCCAATGCTTGAGGACTGCCAAGTAAAGCGCTAATACTGGTTGTGGTGGCAGCTGCGATAGAAGTTGCGGTCAGCTTGAGAAAATGTCTTCTTTTCACCTTGATTGCTCCTATCTTTGGATCAGGTAATCCACCGAGGTCATTATCAGTACAATTGCCAGCGGTACTCTGACGGCCTCGGACTCAGTATCTGTGAGTAGTTCAACGATTTCTGCTTGTTTTTCTGCGCTCACTGCCCCACCGGTTAACAGATTATTGAGATGTGAGACCAAGGCTGAAGGCGTATTGGCCAGCGCCAATTCAGTGTTATAGCTGGTGGTAAAGCGGGATGGCGCAAGCTCAGCTTGTAGTGGCACCCCGATTTCTTCAAAGGTCTCTGACATGGCAGGGACATCAATTAAACGCTGCTGATTGAAGACAAAGTACGTCATAAAGTTGATATACCCTGGGATTGAAGTGGCGTTGGTAATTTGTAATTCCGGCGCGACCAATCCCTGCGCGGCGGACTCAGAACCTGGTGCTTTATACCCGGGGCGGAAGAAGTTAAACACGCTGGGAGAACGGTACGGATGTTGTGCTAAGGCGGTCGCTAAGCTGGTATTCCAGAGTTTGAACAGATATTCAGGCTCAATATTGGTGGCATTAAATGCCCGGGCCCAGTGGGTAAAACGTATGATCGGCTCCCGCAGTTTGCCCCCTGTGCTGGCCGCTAAGTTGGTGCTTTCAGTATCAAACAAAATAGCGGCCAAGGTAGCGCTAAGATCGCCCCGTTGCCCCGTACCTACCTGTTGACCACTAGGCAGTTGATAGCTGCCATTGTTAAAGGCTTGCGCCACCGTATTGATGTAATCAGGGCTTGGGTTACTGGTCACCAGACGTTGAATAAGCTGTTTACTGATAAAGGGGGCTAGATTGGGATGGGCAAAAATAATATCTAATGCTTGGGTGATTGAATCATCAACTTGGGTATTTTCCGGTATCACAGCCCCAAGAAAACGTTTTTCTTTGTTGGAATGATCCTCTGGGAAGCTGGCCATGGGGGAGGTAAAGGCCGCTACGGGCGATTCTTCCAGTTTGGTTTCATCCAAATTTAGTCCGGTAAAGACCCTTGCCAACCCCTCAATATCCGACGAGCCATAGGTTTCTTGCGGTTGACCCTCGGCATTGAGTCTGGCGCTGCCATCCATATTCAGTAAGGTCACGCCCAGGGTGAAAAGTTGTAGTAGCTCTCTGGCATAGTTTTCATCTGGTTTTCGCCCTGTTTCATCATCCCCCTTCAGGTTACCTAAATAGGTCAGGTAAAAGCCCATGGTAGGTGAGTAGGTGACCTGCTGTAATAACTGCCGATAATTGCCAAAGGCATGATTAATCAAAATATCCTGATAGCTGGCAATAGCTTGGGGATAGTCAGCTAGCTCATCATTAGTGGCATTAGATACCACCAGAATTTCTGACAGGGCAAAGGCCATGCGCTGACGCAATTGATCTTCGGCGCTTATCGCATTATGCCAAAAGGCGAAGCTTGAGCTGGCCATGGTGAATTGGCCGGGTTCTTGATTACGGGTATCTTTTTCAACCTGAGGCAATAATAGACTGGCTGGCTGGGCGATTTGCTCGGTAAACCAGGCTTCTCGTCCCTGCTGCTGCACTTGCGTTATTTGCGCTGGTGAAGCGCCAAATGTAGCCCGATTTAGAAATTTAACTGCGTTATTGTAGGAAAGTTGTGGATCTGGAGCTGGTTGAACTGGGGGCGTCGGTGGCGGTGTTACCCCATTAGTGTTGTTACCATCACCGCCACCACAGCCGAAAAGCGAGCTGGTTAATATCAGTAAACACACCACAGTTCTAACGGATCCCATCTGAGCGATTGTCATGATCTGACTCCTGTTGTTTCCTGATATCCTCAAAGGGATCGCTTATGGTGATAACCCCCAGTTATCCTTGCTGTTCAAAACATAAATGCTGTTAGTCGGCTTTTCTATAATCCTTTTAACTATAGAATTGCTTTTTGATCTCAAGAAGAAATAAAAAAACCGGCACAAGGCCGGCTTTTTATTGAGTGGGTATGAGATTATTTACTCATGCGTTTGTACTTAAGACGATGAGGCTCAATCACATCTGTGCCACAAGTGTCTTTCAGCCAAGCAGAATATTCTGTGTAGTTACCTTCGTAGAAGTTCACCTTGCCCTCATCTCGGTAATCGAGAATATGGGTACAGATACGGTCCAGGAACCAACGGTCGTGGGAGATCACCATGGCACAGCCCGGGAATTCCAACAGGGCTTCTTCCAGGGCCCGCAGGGTTTCCACATCTAAATCGTTGGTCGGTTCGTCAAGCAGCAAGACGTTACCACCGGCCTGCAGCAGCTTGGCTAGGTGAACACGGTTGCGCTCACCACCGGACAGTTGACCGATGATTTTTTGCTGATCGCCACCCCGGAAGTTAAAACGACCTACATAGGCACGGCTGGGGATTTCCATATTATGGATGCGCATGATGTCCTGACCGCCGGAGATCTCTTCCCACACGGTATTTTTATCATTCATGGAATCACGGAACTGCTCAACCGAAGCCAGTTGTACGGTTTCACCCACATCAATGTCACCGCTATCAGGGGTTTCTGCCCCGCTCAACATCCGGAACAGGGTCGATTTACCGGCACCATTAGCACCGATAATGCCAACAATAGCCCCTTTAGGCACACTGAAGGAAAGATCATCAATCAGTACCCGACCGTCATAAGACTTGCTCAGATTGCGTACTTCAATGACCTTGTCGCCCAGACGTGGCCCGGGTGGAATAAACAGCTCATTGGTTTCATTGCGGCGCTGGTAATCGTTATTGTTCAGCTCTTCAAAACGGTTCATCCGCGCCTTACCCTTGGACTGACGGCCCTTGGCCCCCTGACGCACCCATTCCAGTTCTTTGGCGATGGTCTTTTGGCGGGCGCTTTCTGCGGCAGACTCCTGCTGCAAACGGGCATCTTTCTGCTCCAGCCAGGAAGAATAGTTTCCTTCCCACGGGATACCTTCACCGCGGTCAAGTTCCAAAATCCACCCGGCGGCATTGTCGAGGAAGTAACGGTCGTGGGTAATAGCAACGACAGTACCGCTGTAGTCTTTTAAGAAGCGCTCCAGCCAAGCCACAGATTCCGCATCTAAGTGGTTGGTCGGTTCGTCCAGCAATAGCATGTCTGGCTTTTCCAGCAGCAGTCGACAGATGGCCACCCGGCGGCGCTCACCCCCGGACAGAACCTTAATTTTTGCATCCCACTCTGGCAGACGCAGGGCATTGGCCGCCCGTTCCAGCGCGTTATCCAAGTTATGGGCATCATGGGACTGGATAATGGCTTCCAGTTCACCTTGCTCTTTGGCCAACGCATCGAAATCGGCATCAGGCTCAGCATAGGCTGCGTAC
Organism: Shewanella sp. NFH-SH190041; assembly: GCF_024363255.1. NCBI lineage: Bacteria > Pseudomonadati > Pseudomonadota > Gammaproteobacteria > Alteromonadales > Shewanellaceae > Shewanella > Shewanella sp. NFH-SH190041. The sequence goes on along the minus strand of NZ_AP026070.1, from coordinate 3,395,228 downwards.
ACTTCATCAAGACGGGTCAGGGCGTGTTTAGCTTCTGCTACCGCCTCTTCGATCGCTTCACGGACAGTCTGTTCCGGATCCAGTTTCGGCTCCTGGGGCAGGTAACCGATTTTGATGCCGGGCATTGGCCGGGCTTCACCTTCGATCTCGGTATCGATACCCGCCATAATGCGCAGCAGTGTTGATTTACCGGCACCGTTAAGACCCAGTACACCGATTTTGGCGCCTGGGAAGAAGCTTAATGAAATGTCCTTGAGGATCTGCTTTTTGGGTGGCACGATTTTCCCCACCCGCAGCATGCTGTAAACAAACTGAGCCATGTATTGTTTCCTGTGTTTAAAACTGACCGCAGTTTACTAAATTGCATCCCCCCCTGCCAGCGACTACCCCACAGAGTCAGTACTGTAATAGCAAGGCTTTGTTAGGCGAAGATGAACACTAAGTCGACAGCTAAAGTGGTTAAAAGTGGCCATTTGCGCATGTTTGCACGTATTTTGCGCTGATAAATAAAGTTTACGCTTGGGCGAACAGCCCGGTGGCAAAATATTCCCACCGGGCTGTAGGGCGCGATTGGCTTAACAAGCGTTGGTTTTGTAAAGAAAATTACCTCGGCTATTGCCTCGTAGCCGGGCAAAAATCCCCCCGGGCAAGACTGTGATTGTGATCAATAGCAGAGTAGAATACGGCGCAATCAAACGGAACCGAGTTACGGGGCAGTTTCGTCAACCATCAGTTTTACAGCCGGAGTGAGCAATGCTGAAAAAAGACATGAATATCGCGGATTATGATCCAGATCTGTTTGCGGCAATCGAGGATGAGACCCGCCGTCAGGAAGAGCATATCGAACTGATTGCTTCTGAAAACTACACCAGTCCGCGGGTGATGCAGGCTCAAGGCTCTCAGTTGACCAATAAGTACGCCGAAGGCTATCCAGGTAAGCGTTATTACGGCGGCTGTGAGTATGTTGATCGGGTAGAAACCCTGGCCATTGAACGGGCGAAACAGCTGTTCGGTGCCACTTATGCCAACGTGCAGCCTCATTCCGGTTCCCAGGCGAATGCCGCCGTGTATATGGCGCTGTTGCAACCGGGCGATACCGTTTTGGGCATGAATCTGGCCCACGGTGGTCACCTGACCCATGGTTCATCGGTTAACTTCTCTGGCAAGCTGTATAACATCGTACCTTACGGTATTGATGATAATGGCAAAATTGATTACGACGAGCTGGAAACCTTGGCGTTGGAGCACAAGCCGAAGATGATTATCGGTGGCTTCTCAGCCTATTCAGGTGTGGTTGATTGGGCGCGCATGCGTGAGATCGCTGATAGAATCGGGGCTTACCTGTTTGTGGATATGGCGCATGTGGCTGGTTTAGTGGCTGCGGGCGTTTATCCAGATCCGCTACCACATGCCCATGTGGTTACCTCGACTACCCATAAGACGCTGGCAGGCCCTCGTGGCGGCATTATCCTTTCTGCGGCCGATGATGAAGATCTGTATAAGAAACTGAATTCTGCTGTATTCCCAGGCGGTCAGGGCGGCCCACTGATGCACGTGATTGCCGGTAAAGCCGTGGCCTTTAAAGAAGCGCTGGAGCCAGAATTCAAAGCGTATCAAGCGCAAGTTGTCGCCAATGCCAAAGCCATGGTTGAGGTGTTCCTGCAGCGCGGTTACAAGATTGTCTCCGGTGGCACTGAAAATCACCTGATGCTGGTGGATTTGATTGATAAAGGCATTACCGGTAAAGAGGCCGATGCGGCTTTGGGGCATGCCAATATTACCGTGAATAAAAACTCTGTACCGAATGACCCTCGTTCACCTTTTGTGACCTCAGGGATCCGTATCGGCACCCCAGCGATCACTCGCCGTGGTTTTAAGGAAGAAGAAGCCAAATTGCTGACCGGTTGGATCTGTGACGTGTTAGATGACGTTAACAACCAAGCTAACATTGAGAAAGTAAAGCAGCAGGTACTTGATTTGTGCGCTAGGTTCCCTGTTTACGGTTAACCTGTCGTCACAAATAGGATAGACTTTGATGGCCGTCGGGTGCGCAGTGCATCCGACGGCCATTTTGATCTGAGTAAACCGAATTACCGCACCGCCGGAGGCTTAATGCACTGCCCGTTCTGCAACGCAACTGATACTAAGGTGATCGACTCTCGTCTGGTTGGCGAAGGCCATCAGGTTCGTCGACGCCGTGAATGTACCGCCTGTCATGAAAGATTCACTACCTTTGAAGGGGCGGAGCTGGTCATGCCGAGGGTGATCAAGCGTGATGGCAGCCGGCAGCCTTTTGATGAGGAAAAACTGCGGGGTGGTATGTTAAGGGCAGTGGAAAAACGGCCCGTATCCATGGATCAGTTGGAGCAATCGCTGAGCAAAATCAAATCCCTGCTGCGGGCAACCGGTGAGCGGGAAGTGCCATCAGAGATGATTGGCAACCTGATGATGGAGCAGTTGATGCACATGGATAAAGTTGCCTATATCCGCTTTGCATCGGTTTACCGTGCATTTGAAGATGTGTCCGAGTTTGGCGAGGCCATTGCCAAACTGCAAAAATAAGTTGCAGCCGGGCATTTTGCCCGGTTTTATTTATCTGGGTTTCCCATGTGGTCTGTTTTTGATATGCAAATGATGGCCAGAGCCATCACCCTTGCCCGCCGTGGCCGTTATACCACGGCACCCAATCCCAATGTCGGCTGTGTGCTGGTAAAAGATGGCACCGTTATCGGTGAAGGCTTTCATATCCGCGCCGGTGGTCCCCATGCTGAAGTGCATGCCTTGCGTCAAGCCGGTGAGCAGGCGCAGGGGGCGACAGCCTATGTCACCCTAGAGCCTTGCAGTCATTATGGCCGCACCCCACCTTGCGCTAAAGGGCTGATTGATGCTGGCGTGAGTCGGGTTGTCGTGGCGATGAAAGACCCTAATCCTCAAGTCGCCGGGCAGGGCATTGCCATGCTGCGTGATGCTGGGATAGACGTCAGTGCCGGGTTGTTGGAAGCCCAGTCTAGAGCGTTAAATCCGGGCTTTTTGACCCGCATGGAAACCGGTCTGCCCTTTGTCACGGTGAAAGTCGCTGCCAGTCTAGATGGTAAAACGGCACTGGGTAACGGTGAGTCCAAGTGGATTACCGGCCCGGCGGCTCGCGCTGATGTGCAGCGCCTGCGTGCCCGTCACAGTGCTTTGATAACCGGCATTGACACCGTGCTGGCAGATAACCCCACGCTGAATGTGCGTTTGGCACAATTAGACAGTGTCTGTTGTGACACTGGCGTATTGAATGACATGACGCTACAGCAGCCGCTGCGCGTGGTACTGGATAGTCGCGCCCGACTGATAGCGGCAGATGCCACCAATCTGTTTGGCTTCACCGCGCCGATTCTGCTGGTCACTACCCGGCCATACAGTGATGCCCAGTTGGCACAATTCCCCGCCCATGTAGAAACACTGGTGTTGCCTGCGGTGGCCGGGCGTGTGGATTTAACGGCATTGTTACAGCACTTGGGGCAGCGGGTAAACAGTGTGCTGGTGGAAGCCGGTGCCACATTAGCCGGTGCCTTTATTGCTGCGGGGCTGGCCGATGAACTGGTGCTGTATCAGGCGATGAAAATATTAGGGGATCAGGGCCGGGATATGTTGGTATTGCCAGCCTATCGCGCCATGAGTGATGTGATTGACTGCCCCGTGCGTGATGCCCGCAATATCGGGCCTGACCGACGCTATATTTTGGCGCTGAAACAGTAATAAAAAATGAGTCCTCGGCGCGTTTGGGCGTCGGATACAAAGAGCGAGTAGCTATGTTTACCGGGATTATTGAAGCCGTTGGTACACTGCGCCAAATCCAGCGCCGGGGGGATGATATCCGCCTGACGGTGGCCAGCGGTAAATTGGATTTAAGCGATGTCCGCTTAGGGGACAGTATTGCCACTAATGGTGTGTGTTTGACCGTGGTGGAATGTCTGGCAGATGGTTATGTGGCGGATGTGTCCGCTGAAACCGTGTCATTGACAGGGTTTAACCGTTATCAGGTTGGCACTCGGGTGAATTTGGAAAAAGCCGTTACTCCGACCACACGTTTAGGCGGCCATATGGTGTCTGGCCATGTTGACGGTATTGCTACTGTGGCTGAGCGCAGCGCCCGTGGCGCAGCGGTGGAGTTTTGGCTACAAGCACCGGCAGAGCTGGCCCGTTATATCGCCCATAAAGGCTCAATTACTATTGATGGCGTCAGTCTGACGGTGAATGAGGTTGATGGTAACCGTTTCCGTCTGACCATAGTGCCACACACGGCAGGGGAAACCACCTTGCTGGATTTGCAGGTCGGCAGTCAGGTCAATATTGAGGTGGACCAGGTTGCTCGTTATCTGGAACGGCTACTGAGCTGCCAGGATAACGACAAAAGCACAGGTGGGGTCACAATGGATTTGTTGGCCCGTGCTGGTTTTATGCGATAAGCGACAGATTTATTAAACAAATCACTTACAATGTTGGCCGTTATTACAGCCAACGAACACAATAAAGGTCTTACAATGGCGCTACATACAATCGAAGAGATCATTGAAGATATCCGTCAGGGCAAAATGGTAATTCTGATGGATGATGAAGACAGGGAAAATGAAGGTGATCTGATTATGGCCGCCGAGCAGGCGACGCCAGAAGCGATCAACTTTATGGCCACCTATGGCCGCGGCCTGATTTGTCAGACCATGACCCGGCAGCGCTGCCAACAGCTGAATCTGCCATTGATGGTGACTAATAATAAAGCCCAGTTTTCCACTAATTTTACCGTTTCCATTGAAGCCGCCCGTGGCGTGACCACCGGCATCAGTGCCCATGACCGCGCAGTAACAGTGCAAGCTGCTGCTGCCAAGGATGCGAAAGCGGCGGATCTGGTTCAGCCAGGACATATTTTCCCCCTAATGGCCCAAGAAGGTGGCGTGCTGATCCGCGCCGGTCACACTGAGGCTGGTTGTGATTTAGCCCGCTTGGCCGGGTTTGAGCCATCGGCTGTGATTGTGGAGATCCTTAATGAAGACGGCACTATGGCCCGTCGTCCGGATCTGGAAAAATTCAGTGAAAAGCACGGCGTAAAAATTGGCACCATCGCCGATCTGATTGAATACCGCAACACCAAAGAAACCACAGTCGTTCGCGAAGCTGAATGCCAGTTGCCAACCCGTTTTGGTGATTTCACCATGGTGACCTTTCGTGACACTATCGATAACCAGCTGCACTTTGCCATGGTTAAAGGCGATGTGACTGATAATCCATTGGTACGGGTACACTTGCCTAACACCTTCAATGATATGCTGTTCTCCGAGCGGGATCAGACCCGCAGCTGGCCACTGGATTTGGCGATGGAGCGTATCGCTGATGAAGGCGGTATCTTGGTCTTACTGGCCAATAATGAAACCACTCCAGAGTTGTTGGCTAAAGTGCAGGCGTTTGCCGCAGAAGATAAAGGTGAACAACCGGCATCAGCCAAGTGGGAAGGCACCTCTCGCCGCGTAGGTGTTGGTTCGCAGATCCTTGCCAGCTTGGGTGTTACCAAGATGCGCTTGCTCAGCTCTCCAAAGCGTTACCACAGCTTGTCCGGTTTCGGACTGGAAGTGACAGAATACGTAGCGGAATAAGCCGACATTCCCCGGTTTTGGGTTGGCATAGCCTTGTTTTACAAGCAATAACTTGAAAATTTTCATGGCATGTTGACCCAAGAGCGGATAATTTAACTTTTTTGTGAAAATTTGCATGGGGTCTGGGAAGAAAGCCTGTGGTATGATAGCGCCACTTTTTCGCCCTGCCCGGGTGCTTTAGCTAAATTAGGTAAGATAATGAACGTAGTTCAAGGTAATATCGAAGCGAAAAATGCCAAAGTTGCGATCGTAGTATCGCGTTTCAACAGCTTTGTTGTTGAAAGTTTGCTGAGCGGGGCGATTGATACGCTGAAGCGTTTTGGTCAGGTTGCAGATGAGAATATCACTGTAGTCCGTGTACCAGGTGCGTTTGAGCTGCCTCTGGCAGCCCGCCGTGTGGCGGCCAGCGGCCAATTCGACGGTATTATTGCACTGGGTGCGGTGATCCGTGGCGGTACGCCGCATTTTGATTTTGTTGCAGGCGAATGTAACAAGGGTCTGGCTCAGGTGTCTCTGGAGTTTGATGTTCCCGTTTCTTTCGGGGTACTGACCACAGATACCATTGAACAGGCGATTGAACGTTCAGGTACCAAGGCTGGTAACAAAGGTGGCGAAGCTGCTCTGGGTCTGCTGGAAATGGTCAATGTGCTGCAAGAACTTGAACAACAGCTGTAAATAGTAGGAAATCCAATGAAGCCTTCTGAGCGCCGTAAGGCCCGCCGCTTAGCGGTTCAGGCCGTTTATTCATGGCAATTGAGCGGTAACAACGTCGCTGATGTGGAACATCAGTTTCTGACTGAGCAGAACCTGGACGGGGTTGATGTTGCTTATTTCCGTGAACTGTTTGCGGGCGCTGCAACCAAAACCGCGCAACTGGATGAGATGATTATCCCATTTTTGGTGCGTCCACTGGATGAAGTGGATCCGGTTGAGAAAGCCATTTTGCGTCTGGCAGTATTTGAACTCACTTTCCGTAAGGATGTGCCGTTCAAAGTGGTGATCAACGAAGCCATTGAGTCTGCCAAGACCTTTGGTGCTGAAGATGGTCACAAGTTTGTCAACGGTATTCTGGACAAACTGGTTGCACGTAAGTAAGACAAAAAAACGGTATCCTTAGGGGTACCGTTTTTCTATGGAAGGATTCATTCCCGTCATCTGACTGTGCCCCGCTGCGGGCAAGTACTCGGCGACGCGCCATTGCCGCGTTACCAGTATCTCTCCCCGCCTCAGGTGTTTTCACTGCTGCCGCACAGCCGGACCGACCGGAATCATTGCAGGTAAAGCGACTGTGAAAGAGTTTCAATTAATCGATAATTTTTTCAGCGGCCGTGGGCCGCAGCGCCGGGATGTGCTGTTGGGCATAGGGGATGACTGTGCTCTGCTGCGTCCTGGGGAAAATCAGACCTTGGCTATCTCCGTGGACACCCTGGTGGAAAATGTCCATTTTCTACCGGACATGCCGGCGGAAGATTTAGGCTATAAGGCACTGGCTGTTAACTTGTCTGATTTAGCCGCCATGGGGGCTGAGCCCGCGTGGATGACCTTAGCATTGACCTTGCCCAGTGTGGATGAGTTATGGCTAAAACGTTTTTCTGATGGTTTGCTGGATGCCGCGCAGTACTATGGTATTGCTCTGGTCGGGGGCGACACCACCCGGGGACCTAAGTCTATTACCATCACGGTCAATGGCCAGATCCCAGCGGGCAAAGCACTGACCCGTAGTGGTGGGCGTAACGGTGACTGGATTTATGTCACTGGTAGCTTAGGGGATTCGGCATTGGGGCTGGCTTTATTGCAGGGTAAACATGATGCCCGGCCAGAACATCAGGCTTATTTGGTGGGGCGACATTACCGACCTACGCCAAGAGTGCTGGCAGGTCAGGCTCTGCGCGGATTAGCCTCGAGCGCCATTGATTTGTCTGATGGTTTGGTGTCGGATATCCGCCATCTGCTTAACGCGACCGGTTTAGGCGCTGTTATTCATGTGGATCAGTTACCCCTGTCCCAAGCGATGCGTGATACGCTACCACTGGATCAGGCTATCAGTTACGCCCTGACCGGGGGTGAAGATTATGAGCTGCTGTTTACTGTTCCTGAAGCTCAACGCGGCGCGTTGGAAACCTCTTTAAGCCAAAGCGGTGTAGGCTTTGTTCAGATAGGCCAACTGTGCACCGGAGAGCAGCTGAAATTGCTGCAAGATGGTGAGCCATTTACCCCAACCTATTTGGGATTTGAGCATTTTTAAATGAAGTTATTTGCAAAAGATAAAGCACTGGCACGGTTGTCGCTGGCAAACCCAGTGCACTTTTTAGCGCTGGGTTTTGGCAGTGGTAAGTTTGCCAAAGCTCCCGGTACTTTTGGTACCTTGGCAGGGATCCCTGTCTATTTGCTGTTGTCTCAGTTAGGGATGGGCGGGTATCTATTGGCTACCGCGCTGGTGATCTTGGTGGGGATTTTTATCTGCGGCAAGGCATCTGCTGATATGCAGGTACATGATCATGGCGCTATTGTTTGGGATGAGATTGCCGGGCTGTTAATCACCATGATTGCGGCGCCTGCCGGATGGCTGTGGATTTTGGCGGGATTTATTTTATTCCGCTTTTTTGACATCTTAAAACCTTGGCCTATTCGGGTGCTGGATGCCAAAGTACATGGCGGCCTAGGTATTATGATAGATGATGTGTTAGCTGGGGTATTTGCTTTTATCTGTATGCAGTTACTGGCTTATTGGCTGCTATAACCACCAGTTAATCCCCTGATAAAACCGTTCCTTTGTGAACGGTTTTTTTCTTTGGGGTAATCGAAAATTTACTTGCACTTGCTGCTTGACTGCATTACTTTATTTGAAATTGAGAATTATTCGCAATGTATGTGGTTTTTTTCACCAATAATGCTTTCGCTATCGCCAGGCTTTCTTGGTCGACATGATTCATTAGCCGCGCCAAGCACAATAAGCCGCTTAGATGACGTGAGCGAATCAATTCAATGTGATTTTTTATTGCGCGTTTTGAATGCTTGATACGTATCACAGTAAGTAATGATGGTTATGCCAGGAGAAGTGGTCAGTATCGCCGGTATGGTTTAAGGCACAACAGGGTATCGGGGGATCCGGGGGGATGGTCAGATACACAGTGCTGCCAGCCTCAGCATGACTGACTGAAAGGCGGCGGATATCAGGTGGGGGCCTGCTATCCGCCCGGAATGAATATCGGACAGCAGCCAAGGGCTGACAGTCAATAGGAGAGATAATGATGAGTGTCAGAAAAGCCGGTATGTGGAATGTGCTGATCTCGATAGGCTTTGCTTTAGTGATTACCTTACTTGGTATCACCTTGAGTGATAAACAGTTTGCGATTACGGCCATGATGGTTTTACTGGGGATCTGGTTGGTGCCTTTTGCTTGGCTTAGCCGTCAAGCACAGGTAGGAGAGCGTAGCGATCAATATTGATAATTAATGGCGGCGCAGTGACTTGCTATCAGCTGTGTAGTCCAATAAAAAACTCTGCCTTGGCAGAGTTTTTTATTGTCTGAATGATGGCGCTATTTGCTTGTTTGCTATTTTCTTTATGTTATTGGTGTAGCGCTATGAGCTCAGGACGATTGACTCGCTCAAGGCTAAGAGTGTCAGAGCTTTTTTCGTTAGCATTACGCTTAAAAGTGCCTTTACTCATTCGCTTGAGACAGAACAAAATCTAATCCGGCACATATGGCTGCGACCTGAGCTTGATTACAGATACTATCGCTGGCCTTAGGGCTATCGGGATAAACTTCAGTGGTGGTGCAGTAACGGCATTGAGTCACCCCCGCGCACAGTCCCAGAGATTTGACCGGATAATTGATCACTCCAGGTTGCACTAGGGGCTCACCGATGATTAGGCCATTGGCATCGGGTGGGGCAATATGAGTGACTTGGCTGACTGCAGCGATTATGGCTTGTTGAAAAGCATCCTGAGGTTGTTCACTGTCGCCTACCAGATAAAAACCATCTGGCACGGTATCTGGCTGATATATTTTCCCATCTCGTGCGGCTAGAGCGGGGCGAAATTCCTGTTCGTCAGAGTCTGTGGTTTCATGCAAATCAATATGGATCAGAAAATCCCGTCCCAGACTATCTAGTAGTGTCATCAGTGCCGCGGCTTCTTCACAGGGGCTGTTAGCGATAAATGAACGATTGGGATCGATGGCCTTGGCATTCCAGCGGTTGATGACCTCATATCCCCAAGGGCTGACGCAGGGAGCAATAAGCAGATTCACGCGCTGAAGATAGGTTGGCGCATGGTGCAGAATAAATTCAATCGCGCCTTGAACGCCACTGGTCTCATAACCGTGTACACCGCCGGTGATCAATACCTTGGGTTTATTGTCATCCCAATGACGGCTTTTTACTGCGAGCAGAGGATAGCGTTGCGGATCCTGACTGAGTGCCCCGTACTGTACCAGCTCTAAACTATCATCCAGAGCTGTTAGTTTGGCAATCACTTCATCATGGTAGCTGCGCTGGATTTGTCGGCTTGCCAGCCACTGGGCTTTCTCTACCGTTCCCCATGCCTGCCCGACAGTACCAATGGGGTAAAATTGTGTGGTCATTGCGTCTATTTTCTCCATTATTGTTTATAGGCTGCAGTATGGCCTGAGTCATACAAGTTGTCTGCTATAAAAGTGCGCTGCCTTTATGCGAAATGCGTTTTTATCTGTTAAAAGTGCATAATTGTTGTATTTAGAAATAAAATGCCTATATCGATGACAAAGAATATAAAGCATGGTTCAAAAGTGCTTGAGTAAGGTTTATATATCGGCCTATTGCGGCAAAATATCAGGGAATGTTATCTGACTGATTTTGGGGTGTGCCATCGGTAGCTAAAGTGAAATTACCCGGTTAACAAGGAGGTGTTGAGTTGAGATTTATTGGGATATTCGCTTGCTGTGATTGAAAAACCATTTTTTTAGCAGTAAGTTAGTCAACCTATACAAGCGTAATATTTTGAGGCCTGTATGATGGCCAGCACCCCGTGATTGTCTTGTTTTAGTTAGCATTGACCGGCTACTTCCCGGCGTAGTAATTAATGAATAATTACGCGAAATTCTGAGTGCTTTCTTAGTAAAATCCTCTTTCTATTTGCCTGTTTTTACATCAATGGGTAGGGTTTTTTTCTCATTTTTTTGAACTACATCTCAGAATTTATCTGTAAATTATCATTGTGATGTAAATCATGTTTGCATAAGTGTGCAATTAGCAGTTGTTAAATTATGAAAACCTAGACTCGAAACCAGTCCGATAAATTAGGAGTTGGTGATTGATTAGTTGTTCACAGGGAGGTCAAGACCCTTCGATCATTAAGGAAGGATGAGCAACATATAAATAAAAAGATAAAAGAGGTGTTATGAGTCACGTAATATCAGTTGGTGCATTGGAATCATTTATGATTGCCATCAGTGTGCTGTTTCTTGGGCATGTTATTAATTCGAAATTACCAATATTAAAACGATTTAATATTCCGGAGCCCATAGTTGGTGGCTTAGTCGTAGCCTTTATTATTACAGTATTACATTTTAAGTCAGTAGATTTAAAATTTGATTTGCCATTGCAAAATACATTTATGTTAATGTTTTTTGCGACAGTAGGATTATCTGCAAATTATACCCAATTATTAAAAGGGGGGGCTAAGGTATTTATTTTCCTTGGTGCAGCATCCTTATGTATTATTATGCAAAATGCTATCGGGGTTTCTTTAGCCACGGCATTGGGGTTAGATCCGCTGATGGGGCTAATTGCTGGCTCGATTACCTTATCTGGTGGCCATGGTACCGGCGCAGCTTGGGCTAAGACCTTGTCAGATATGTATGGTCTGCACAATACCCTAGAAATCGCCATGGCTTCTGCGACCTTTGGTTTGATTATGGGCGGGATTATTGGTAGTCCAGTAGCTCAGCGATTAATTGAAAAAAATAAACTTCAATCTGAATATGGCTGTGCTAGCCAGAATCGTATGCGCGATCCTCAAATTGTAACTTATAACGAGTATGAAGAGGATAAGGTTACTGCGAAAAAAGTCATTGAAGTTTTATTTATTTTATTGCTCTGCGTAAATGGTGCTAAATATTTAGAACAATGGGTTTCTCAATTTAATATTAGTTGGTTAATGATCCCTGATTTTGTATACGCTTTATTTATTGGTGTGGTTATCACGAATATATTAGAGGTCACCAAACTAAGGAAAGTAGAAACAGAAACCGTGGATATGTTAGGTACGGTATCATTATCGTTATTTTTAGCAATGGCGTTAATGAGTTTAAAACTGTGGAATATTTTTGATTTGGCGGTGCCATTTTTAATTATTCTGGCCGTACAATCTATTGCCGTTGGGGTCTTTACCTACTTTATAACCTTCAAAATGATGGGCAGTAACTATGACGCTGCGGTCATTTCTAGTGGTCATTGCGGTTTTGGTCTGGGGGCGACGCCAACAGCGGTAATGAATATGGGCTCTATCGTTAACCGTTATGGTCCATCTCCACAAGCTTTTATGGTGGTACCGATTGTTGGGGCTTTCTTTATCGACTTGGTGAATTTGATTATTTTGCAAACATATATGTCATTTTTGGTGTAACAGCTTGCGTACTCTTTGCGATAAATGATGAAAATGGGACCGAAAGGTCCCATTTTTATCAGTGAATATAGATGGTGCGCCGATCACAGGTCAGAGCCTGGCAGGCATCAATTACGACTTTGCCATTAAAATTAGCCAATACCAGTTGTGTCTGATGATAGGGTTGATCATTCACATACCAGTTTAGTTTGGGTAAGTTGGCTTTTAATGGTAATGCCGTTAGTTGATTTTTATAGTAATGCTGGCCGGTGGCGATGCGTTGAATATGAGGACAAGCATCGTCAATGGCGTGCTCTTCGACTAATGTCTGATGCTGTAATTGCCAATTGACCAATCCCTGAGGCCAAATCACATCGGCACTGTCTCGGTTAGCATTGACCATAAAACGGCCATCAATATCCATGGTGGCTGGTGTCAGTCCACCGAGAGTATAAGCCTGTTTACGGCTGAGACATTGCGCTGGCGGTGTAGTCGCTAGACTGCGGCCACCAGGCCAGCAAATGGTCATTTTTTTTACTCCACCTGGCTGAGGTAATCTGTGTCTGTCTGGTGGTAGTTGATCAAAAGCATCAAACATTATCGGTGCCGCCTGGGTTGCGCCAAGATAGCCAACAACAGGGCTGGAATCTGGTCGTCCAACCCAAACTCCGACGCTGTAATCTGGACTGACACCAATAGACCAAAAGTCTCGATAACCGTAACTGGTTCCTGTTTTCCAAGCGATTCGTCGACGGATGGATGGCACAACTCTATCTGGCGCACTGATTTCACTGAGAACTTTAAAAATAATCCAGCTGGCTTGGGGGGAAAGCAGGGGTTCACCGGTTTGCGCTAACGGTTGTTGAGCGAGTGTGAACCTAGGAGGAAGATACTGCCCTCCCGTGGCTAAAGTGCGGTACATGGCAGTTAATGTCAGCAGATTCGTTCCGGTTCCTCCCAGTCCAACCGTTAAATTCGCTTTATGCTGATGTAATTGGATCCCAGCCTGTTTGAGACGGTCTTCAAATGCAACTGGCGTCACTTTATTGAAGACTTGGATTAGCGGCATATTCAGTGATTGTTTTAAGGCGCTACTCATACTGACAGCACCTTGAAAACGTCGATTCAGATTTTGGGGTTTGTAACCGGCAAAATCATAGGGAATATCACTGAGTAGACTTTGGGAATGGATGATCCCCAGATCCAGCGCTTGACCATAAATAAAAGGCTTTAGTGTAGAGCCGGGTGAGCGGATTGCCCGAGCCATATCCACATGGGAAAAGCGACTTGCATCATTAAAATCGGCGGAGCCCTGATAGGCGATCACTTCGGCGGTAGCATTATCCATAATCACGATAGCGGCAGAGCTTTTGGGCGGTAATAGCTGGGTTAAACGGGCGAATAACCTTTGTATTCGTTGCTGTAGTTCATACCGTATGCTGCTATGGATCAGATGTCGCTGCGGATAAGTGCGTTTCAATTGCCGTCCCAGCAGGGGGGCCAGTGTGGCTGGACCTTGGGTATACAATTGAATTTTTTCTTGCTGGAGCCGTTGCGCTTCTGCGGGATTCAGTACGCCATAACTGACGAGTCTATCCAGAACCTTATTACGCATGGCCATAGCGATATCAGGATAGCGATCTGGCCGGTAACGGGATGGCTTTTGCGGCAGGGCAACCAGTAAGGCTGCTTCTGTTTTTGTCAGGTTAGCTGCAGATTTACCGAAAAAATGCCGCGAAGCCGCTTCAACACCCTGAATATTGCCACCAAATGGTGCCAGATTTAAATACAGCGTGAGGATAGCGGATTTATTGTAATGGTATTCCAGTTGTATCGCCCTAAACACCTGCTTAATTTTGCCCGGCAAAGTGCGGGAATGAGGCGAGATCAGTCGGGCGACCTGCATGGTTAGGGTTGAACCACCAGAGACCACATGACCATAACGTAGCCACTGCCAGGCGGCTCGGACAATGGCCGCAGGGTTAAAGCCGGGATGGTAATAGAACCAGCGATCTTCATAATTTAGCAGTGCCTGCAGATAAAAAGCTGAAACCTGAGGCTGATTATGTGTGGCATTGTCAGTTAGGCTGACTGGATAACGGTGCACACCTTTGTTGTCAGCAAAAGAGCGTAGCACCTCGCCGTGACGGCTGATGATGACCGTTGCCGGACCATTAGGATAACTATCCGGCAGTGGCCATAAGGTATCGAGCAGCCAGAAACTGGCTGCTATTAGAACGATCAGCATACCGCCAAGGCGCACCCCCCGGAGAAGGGGATGTGCAGCCTGAGTGGAGAGATGATTATTTTTCAATGGTGAATGTGCCAGGGGCGAACCAGTACATACTATGCTCCTGTGGTTGGTACATAGCTTCGATATAAATTGCCCCGGCAATAAAGGTACCCGGTACTTCTGCTCTGATGACGTAAGCATACTGATGCGGGTTATCGTATAGTCCCAAACTGTCAGCCACAACGAAACGATCATTACGATATTCAGTATGTTGTGGTTTGCTTAGTGCCGTGTCATTGGGCAATAGCTCGGTCAGATTCAAATTGGGACTGATGCTTGGATTTTCCAGTACAAATCCAGCCGGAATTTTATCGGTCAGCATCATATCGTACAGATCACTACGAGATTTTACCGTCAGGAGTACAATCAGCTTATCGCCTACTTTGACATGATCACCATCAAAAGGCTTACCATCTGGGGTAAATAATTGACGCTGCACTTTTTCCATTGACAGGGTATTGCGATATAGGCTGTTATTGGCAATATTTTGATCAATATAACCTTGCGCTTGCCACTTCAGATGGATAGGGGTCTGTCCTAGGTTTTTAATTAGGGTGTCTTTGGTCAGCGGCACAGAGAATGCGCCTTGATGGCTAACCACTTTTCCATCAATTTCTACGCTGAACTGCTGGTTATTATTATGCTGGTGACTGATAACTGCAGCCTGTAATAACGCCCCTTGTTCCTGAGTGCTGAGCCAATAGTCGCGATTTTCCTGCTTAATCAGCTGATCTAGCAATTCGGCCTGCTTTACCGCCGCGGCTTGTTGCAGCTGAGGGTTTTGCCGCAATTGTTCCAAAATTACCACGGCCAGTGCTTTATCGCGGATATTGGAGCCATAATCATGAAAATAGAGATTCTTACGATTGATATTGGCATAGTTGTCCAGCATGGTCAGAGCTTTACCACTGTCACCAACCGCAGCGTAAGCGCTAATCTGTTGCAGATAACTAAGGGGTGAAGGATAACTGTCAATATTCAGGTTATTAATTTCACTCCATTGCAGCATCCCTTTATTGGCCAGTAGATAGGCACCATAGGTGAGCACGGCTGAGGCGCTATCACTGCTATAGGTGAGTTTGCGGACAATACTTGGGTCCTTAATGTAGTTATACACCCGTACCGTTGCTCGATGCAGCATATCTTCAGGTACTAGGTTGGCAAAGCGCTTATCCGCTTGGATCAGAAAATCAGTCACATAGACTGTCAACCATGGGAGTTCGTGATTGTAATCATCATTATCACTTAAACTCCACAGCGAGAAGCCACCATTAGCATATTGCATGGTTTGCAATGTGGTAATCGCTTTGGACAGCATATCCCGGTCAAGGTGATCGATATGGTTCGTGGCCGCGCCAGATTGACTGTGCTGACTGTCTTTTACTACTGCGAGCTTAAAGCTATCTAACTCTGGCGCTGACAGCAGGTATGGCATTGCTTTACTGGTGGTTTGTTCGGCGCAGCCATAAGGATAACGGAATAGATCGCGGGCTTGCTTAGCAATGCTCAGTGTCGGCAATTGACTGATATAGGCATATCCCAGTTTCTGTTGCACTGTCTGCATGCCGTACCATAAATTGGACGGTACTTGACGGCTGCTATTACTGCTTAGTACATCATTAGTTGTTGCCGTTGCCCATGGCATCAGAGAATGCACAGGAATTTGCCATGAGCGACTGATATGCACATCATCTTCACTTGCTGGTGTTTCATTAACATCCAGGGTTAGCTTCGCCTTGTACTCACCCGCGTTGATGACACTGAATGGAATATTGAAGCTAACATGCTCTTTATCTTTCAGCGTAATTTGAGCGGGCAAAATGCTCTGATCGAGTACGATAGCGGCACTACTAGTTAATGCCAACGTTAGGGTTTTACTGTTGCCACTGTTATTGTGAATATCCACAGTGACACTGGGCTTATCCCCTGGGATCAAAAATCGGGGAATACTCAGTTCGGCCACAACTGGTGATGTAATTGTCTGATTTTTGACTAGTTGACCACTTTGATTGTCATTAAATGCGGTAACAATCAGTTGACCTTCACCATTGTAGTCTGGGATATCTAATTCGATATTCGCTTTCCCATTAACCAGCTTTACTGGCTTAGTCATTAAAATGATACTTTTGCTTTCAACCAGATTGTCGTTTTTATTATCAGTATTATCGACAGCATCACTGCCGTAATGTGATTGCGCAAATGGATCTGGTCGCAAGTCAAACAGTCGGGAGTAAAGATCAATAATATCGGCGCTATATCTACGTTGACCATAGAAATAATCAAATGGGTTGACGGGGGTAAAGCGGCTGAGATTAATAATCCCCTTATCAACCAGAGACAGGGTTACCCAGGTATTATTTTGTTGGGTAGCGGTAATGTTATCGACACTGACTGGGACTGTGACCTTAGTTAGCGGCTTAATAATTCTGGGTAGTGGTGCATTAATCGCCAGTTTTTGCTTTTGTCTATCCAGCGAAATAGCAGTAATACCGAAATAGCGTTTCGGAACGTGATTCTCATTTCCGGTCAGCGTCACGGTTAAATAAATATCATGCCGTTTGATTTCTTTTGGCAGGGTGATATTCAGTTGGGATTGGCCTTTTTTCACCGCAACCCGCTGGGTTCTGATCGTTTCATCGGTTTCTAAGGTGATCGCTGCACTACCATCTATCGGACTATTTAGATTGATGCCGATGTTATCCCCAGCGATATAGGCCGTTTTATCTAACTTGATGTTGAGATGTTCAGGTTTTTCGCGCACCTGATCACTTTCATCATACCAACCGGCATAAAAGCTGTATTGGGTGATATTACCGCTTTTTTTATCTGTCAGCGTAATGCGGTAGTCTCCCCAACGTGATGGCAGGGTGATAAGTTTTTTGTTTCCCTTTGTTACTTTGATGGTTTGGGTGGAAATATGTTTCCACTTATCCTGCTTTTCCTGTTTCCAGCCAATATCATCTTCATAGTACCAATAATATGGCCATTGCTCTCTTTCATAATCTAGTTGGATATCACCATCCAACATTGATTGTCCATCAGGGCTGAGCAGTGCGATATCAAAGTCTGGGCTAGTATGGTATCCAACCTTAAATTGATGTGGCCGAATAGCGGGAATAGGGCTGTTTTTCCAACTGGTAAAAGCCAAGCTACGTTGTACTGCGGCGCCACCATCTTCCAGCAGGCTGAAATTGGCCTGAACTTTTACCGGGCTGGAAATACTGTTTGGATTTGATGTTGGGATAGCGACAGAGGCAGTGCCTTGCTCTGACATTTTTACATCTTCTAGTTCGGTATAGTTATTATTTAAGCGGAAGGGGACGCCGACAAAATACTGACTGAACTTGCCTTCAAAATGGCGTTGAGGAGAGTAGGTAACCGAGGTATATAGAAGATTGCCATTGGCAGGGCTACCAAACAGGTAACGGCCATTTAGCTGCACGGTATTGAGATTACCAGCTAAGGCAAATTTGGCAGGATCGGTAAAGGTCAGATCCATTCGTTCAGGAACAAATTCCTCTAAGTTAAAGGTAAATTGTCCTATAGGTTTATCTGACTTGGGGTTTAGGCGTACCTGAGCCGTATAACGACCCGTTGGCCATTTAATTGATGTCTGCAACTGTTTACTGTAATACCCAGCGGCCTGTGGTGAGAGCTGCTCTGTCAGCATCACATCATTGTATGGGTTTAACAGTGTCAGCGTGATATCTTGATTCGTGGTGGTTTCACCATCTTGATTACGTAACAGAATATTCAGCGGTAGTGTTTCATCCGGTTTGACCATATCCCGATTACTGTAAATAAAAGCCTCATAAGGCTGATATTCCCGCCCCCCAATCGCGTAGTCGGATAAATCTAAGGGAGATTCCCGCAGCGGTAGAATACCAATTTCTTCTTTCTGCTTGGATTGATCAGCACTATTGCTTCCCGGCGTTTTGGCCACTCGGGCAATGACGGTATCTGTGCTATAGGTTTCAATATCAAAGTAGGCATTACCTAAAGGATCAATGGGCGCAGACTTTAACAGTTTGCCATCGCGATAGATCTCCATAATGCCTGAATTGACTGCTTGCCCAGATGATAGTCTGGTCGCTGTAAAACTGGCTTGATGAAGATTTAATTTGGCCTGAATGCTGATATCGGTCAGCAACAAGTGTTTGGCTTTTATATTATAAAATTCACCAGGAGATTTCAGTACCAC
The DNA here is from genome assembly GCF_024363255.1 of Shewanella sp. NFH-SH190041. Lineage (NCBI taxonomy): Bacteria > Pseudomonadati > Pseudomonadota > Gammaproteobacteria > Alteromonadales > Shewanellaceae > Shewanella > Shewanella sp. NFH-SH190041. Next base: position 3,376,513 of record NZ_AP026070.1, on the reverse strand, counting down.
AAGGTACCAGCCAGATGCCAAGGTATGGGGGAGTGGAATGCGGGCTGATGTTTGCTCGTTTTCTTTACTGTCGGGTAGCGTTACCCGCTCTGAATAGACACTGACAAAATCATGTTTAATATTATCTAACTGCCAGCTCTTTAAATCTTCAGTTAAGTAATATTGATTTAAAAAACGGTTGGGATCAGTGATATGCATGACCTCAATATCAACTTCTTTTAAATTCATAAAGTTGATCGGCAAGGATTGATAATCTGATTGGGGAACGAGTGGTCCATTCCCCACGATTTGTAAAATGGGGTTCTGCAGTTTTTCCTGTTCAGCATTTACTGGTAATGTAAAGAAACTGAGTGAAAATAGCGTAAATAAGAGCGAAAGTTTTCGCCTCTGGGTTAAATACATAAATAAATCTCTAACAAACATTATTGTAGAATAAATCTGAGTTAATCATTTTTTCGGCATTATACCTGTTTTAATTAAATAATCTTTATTTAGTCTAGAATTATTGTTAGAGAATTACTTTGTTTATAATTTATTTTATCTACGTTATTTTTTCACTATTATTTATAAGTAATGACATGACAAAATGGTTATCGTGATGCTGATAATCCGAACAAAGCTATTGTGCTTGGCTGTTATTCTCAGGGGGCTTTAGGATAAATCAAAAAAGATAAGTTTTTTAACAACGTAATTGGATGCGAGTAGTCATTTATTGGAGAACAGAACGGCTATATGTAACCTATTATCGATATAAATTAAGAATGAATAAACCAATACGCTGTTTATTTATAGGTTAGCTTTTAAGGTATAAATAATTTTATCTAGTTTAAATGTTGGTGTTTATAAAACAATAGTTGTCACGTTAATCAAACATTTAACTATAACCATATTGATTTCTGGTTAAAATATCAGTTAAATGTCTTCAGGTAGAATTATATTTTAAATATATATCACTATTGATGGATATATATTTAATACAAAAGCGTATTCTAAATGTGTTACTTAATAAGCATGGCTGTGATGATGTTTCCACGTCAGGGATACGGTAATAAAGCCTATAGAAATGTATATAGTGGGCTGGTATGCACAATATTGTGAAGAAGAATAATTAAACACACATATTTAAATCAAATGAATAAATACATTATGACTGGCATTTTACTGCACTGGGAGCAGGGCGAGAGCATACTTCGATGACTTTTTATCCAAAGAAGACCTTTGAACGATAATCATCATTCCAGCCCGCCTTTTTTATCTTATTTCGTTGGCTTGGTGCATCACAATGGCACTGCTGCAACAGGTTCATCACAAACCGGCGAAATAGCGCCATATTTTCAACGGCATCACCCATTGCAATGCGCGAAGCATCCTCTTTAAAAACAACATCAAGGATGTAATGTTGACTATTTTCAATACGCCAGTGTTGACGAATATAGTGTCCTAAAAGCTTATGTTTTGGTGATAAAGAGCTGACGTAGAAGCTGGTATCGATTGAGGTTTTACCATCTTGAGTACGATGGCGCTCCACCGCAATGAAACCAGGGTGAGAGCATGAATGCTTAGTTTTTATCCAACTCTGTTGTAAACCCTGAAGCAAGTACCTTTTCAAGATAGTTTGGCTTCATTGCGGCAATGTTTTGCTTGCGGCGAATACTTGCTTTCTTTGTGGTTTCGCTTCGTAGCATATTCACGGCCATATGCCGTACGACGGCTAAAACCTCGGCAGCGTTATCTCGATAAATTTGACAACTATCTTCTGACAGTGAAGCATCCAGCACCCAATGCAGACTATTTTCGATGCCCCAATGGCCCCGAACGGCGTTGGCAAACTGTGTTGTGGTCAAAGACGCTGAACTGATGTAGTAGCGATATTCCAATGATTCTTTGCCATTTTTTGTACGTCGATAGCTCATGGTTGCACCAATACTTGAAAGTTTGGGCCATTTGGGAAATTGCTTCGCTAACTCATCAGCAGTGATAACGGCATAAGCACGCGCTTCACTGCGACTATGGCTGTTTTCCAAGCAAGTTATTGCTGTTTTGATATGAGGTTTTAGCGCTGAACTCACGGTTTCATGCAGTGTTTTTTGATTACCTTTAACAGCCAAAAGGTAGTCACCACCTCGATTTACAATGGTTTCGGCGATCTCTGTCTGACACCCCATGGCATCAATAGATACCAAACATCCTTTAAGCTCTAATACCTGCAGTAATGCTGGTAACGCAGTGATTTCATTGGATTTATCATCGGTTTTTAATTGTCCCATGACGACACCATTTGCTGTTGCAAAGGCGCTGACCATATGAATGGTGGACTGTCGGTCTTCCCGATGATAGGAACCGCGCAATGTTTTACCGTCAATCGCGATCAGTTGCCCGTCACTGACGGCTGAAACTTGTGCCATCCATTTGATGAAACACTGTTGAAACTGAGTAGGGTCAAGGCAAGAAATGATCCGAGCTATGGTGTCATGAACCGGCAGTCCTGACTTAAATAACCCTTTAGACTGGAGCCAATCAAAATGAGCTTCACCAAAATCTTCAATATCTTCCCACCCGTTAGCTCCAGCAATGATTGCACAGACTGTCAGAAACAAAACATCGAACAGCAAATAACTGATTTTTGCTTTCTGGCGAGGATCTGTAATGTTTGAGAAGTACTCTGAAAATGCATCTGTGATCATGGCGCTATCGCTAAAAAGCAGTATATGTTCACAGATTGATCCGCTGGTCAATCAAGATATGTGAATTGATTACAAAACGTTCGCGATCTCACCCTGCAATGAAACTGCGGATGGTCGGCCATTTCTCTATTAACTCCGGGGTGAGCTTAGCCTTTAACTGAAAGACGTAACGTGCTTCTGTACGCCCATGAGCTTGCTGAATAACTTCAGTAATGACCTTTTCCTTATTGGCATCACACAGAGTTTGGAATTGAGAACGAATAAATTTACATGCCTATGCACCTCGGTCAGTTTGGGCGTAATATAGAACCATAAATCGCTTCTTGTGGAGGGTTTTATGATGAACATGTCAGAAATGAGCTTTATAGATTGGCAACGTCAATTTCATTCAGAAAATGCCTGTCTTGATTACCTGAAAATGCAGCGATGGCCGGATGGATTTATCTGCCCTAAATGTGGTCATCGTCAAGCCTATCAAATCCATACCCGTGAGCTTTATGAATGCTGTCAGTGCCATAAGCAAACATCCGTGACATCTGACACGCTGTTTCACGGCACGCATATCCCGCTGTCTAAATGGTTTACGGCCATTTATTTTATAGGGTCAGACAAAGGCGGAATATCAGCATTACGGCTCAAAAAGCTCATTGAAGTTAACTGGCGAACGGCAAGGTTGATACTGAAAAAATTGCGTATCGCAATGGGGCACAGAGACAGACTGTATTGGTTATCTGGCAACATAGAATTGGATGATTGCTTGGTTGGCGGCAAACAAAAAGGTAAACGTGGTCGAGGCGCGGCAGGGAAAACACCGATAATTGTGGCCGTTGAAACCCAAGGTGAACGAGCCGGCTATATTGCCATGCAGGCTGTTAACCGTATCAGCCACCAAAGTGTCGAGCAATTTGTGCAAGCGCATATTCTCCCCAATCAATATGTTCGCTCAGATGGGCTACGTGCATTGACTATCATTGATAAAACCCAGCATCACGAAGCCAGAGTGACGCCGAAAGAATTGGTTGATGAGTGGCTCCCGTGGGTACATATCGCCATTAGCAACCTGAAAACATTTATTCAGGGCACATTCCACGGAATATCCAAAAAATATGTACAGGAATACCTCAATGAGTTCATTTATCGTTTTAATCGCAGAAGAATAGAAAAACAAATTCCTATGCGGTTGTTAAATATAGCTATTTTTCATTCACCTATGAACTCATGCTGAGCAAAGTGCATAGGCATGTAAATTTATGCAGTAGAGGTTGATTTTTCTTAACTTGAACAACGACATGAGCTTTCTTACTGCTGATTAACTCAAGCGTTTCACGCTGGCAATGGAGTGCATCCATAGTGATGACGGCACCTTTGATATCAAGGACTTTGAGCATCTGTCGTACAACTTTGATTTCACCGTTTTTATTGGCTGTCGGCCGCTGGCTGAGAACGAGTCCGTTCTCACAGTCGTATGCAGTAACAAGCTGCAATGCTTGCTTGGGGTTATTACGATAAGCCCCTCGAAGTACCTTGCCATCCAGTGCAATCAGTGGCTTACCAGAATGGTAACGATGCTCATTGGCCCAGCTTAATAGGGCTAACAGCAGTGATTCGACTTCAATAGCGCGCAAGATGCGCGCAATCGTGTGCCGGCGGGGAACACCTGATTCATACAAACGGTACTGCTTTAACCAATCAATTTTATTGTCCCCAAACTCTTGAATATCGCGCCAACCCTCAGCTCCTGAGGCAATGGCACTAATAACAAGAAAGATGACATCAATAAGATCGTGCCGACGATTAATGTCAGAGCGTGTTTCGGTAACGACGGAGAGGTGTTCAAACAAGTCCATAGCAATGACCAATAATAAAAGACGCCGCTATTTGATCATATTTTTTAATAAAGTGCGATCCCGCCCTGGCACTGGGAGGATCAAGGCTCGCGCAGTAGCGACTACGCGAGCCTAAGTGATTAGCTTTTTAATAGTTCGCGGGCGTTAGCCAAAGTATTACTGGTAATAGTATCACCACCTAACAGTCGAGCCAGCTCTTCGATACGCTGATCATGATTTAATGGCTTCATGGAGGTTTCTGTCTGTCCGTCACTGTTGGATTTATTGACGAACATATGTTGGTGTCCATTACCAGCAACTTGTGGCAGGTGAGTCACACAAAATACCTGGGTGGATTGTCCAAGCTGTCGCAACATATTGCCGACTACCGCAGCCGTTGGCCCGGAAATCCCCACATCCACTTCATCAAAAATCAGGGTTGGCGTTGCCACTTTTTGAGCTGTAATCACTTGAATTCCCAAGCCAATCCGGGATAGCTCACCACCTGAGGCAACTTTTGCCAGCGGCTGAAGTGGTTGTCCCGGGTTGGTGCTGACTAGAAATTCCAGTTTGTCTGAGCCCAGCGGTGACATCTGACTGTCACTGAAACTGATATCAATTTCAAACTGGCCATTGGGCATATTCAGTTGATGGATAGAGCAAGTGACCAAGTTATCCAGCTCTTTAGCATAACGCTGACGGCTCTGGCTCAGTTTTCTGGCTTGTACCAGATAAGCGTCTCGGCTGTCATTGAGTGCATCTTCAATAGACTCAAGTTTGCTGTTATCACTGTCTATCCCTTCCAGCTCAGCTTTCAATGCCTGATGGTGGGTTGCTAATTCATTGGCGCTAACCTGATGTTTACGCGCCAGTTGCATTGCCTGTGATAATCGGCTTTCCAGCTGTGCAAAATGCTCTGGGTCTAACTCAAGATGACTTTGATAGCGTTGGAGTTCTGCGGCACTTTCTTGCACGGAAATCAGTGCTTCATTGAGCATGCTGCCGATAGATTCCAATGCGGGATCAAATTCTTTTAATTCATCAGCCAGGGCAACGGCTTTATTGAGCAGTGATTCAACATTACCGTCTTCCCCTTCACTGAGCAGATATAACCCATGCTCACAGGTTTCAATCAAGGCACTGCCATTGGCCAGACGTTTGTGTTCCGTTTCGATTTGCTCAAATTCCCCTGGCATCAGGGCAAATTCATCCAGCTCTTCGACTTGGTATTGCAATAACTGTTTGCGGGCTTGTCGCTCTTGAGCGGATTGTTGCAGACGCTTTAGCTCAGCTTCAGTATGTTTATAAGCTTGATACGCCTTGGCGACATTTTCCAGCAGCTGCTGATGGTTAGCATAACTGTCAACAAGGGTCAGTTGATGCTCAGCTTTGAGCATCGCATGGTGGGCGTGTTGCCCATGAATGCCAACTAAGAGTTGCCCCAGCCCTTTGAGTTGCTGCAGCGGTACCGGATTACCATTGATGTAAGCTCGAGAACGACCATCAGCACTGATGGTGCGGCGCAAAATACAGTCTTGCTCTAATTCAAGATCATTATCTTCCAGCCAACGTTTGGCCAAAGGTACATCATGCAGGGAAAAGCTGGCACTGACCTCAGTTTTGCTTGCGCCGGGGCGGACGCTGGCGGCATCGGCCCGGTTGCCAAGGCAAAGCCCAAGCGCATCGATGGCGATAGATTTACCGGCACCGGTTTCACCGGTAATGCTGGTCATACCCGGACCGAAGTCCAATTCAAGAAAGCGCACAATGGCAAAATTATTGATGCTGAGTTGGCAGAGCATAGCGGGTTTCCTGTCTGGAATACTCTTGTGATGGTTAACAAAGCCAATACTGTATTGATGAACAGTATATACTGATTTTATATACAGTAAACAATCAGGGCTATATTTTGCTCAAAAAACCGACTTAACAGTGAAGCAAGTTAAAATATCAGCAACTTGGGTCATGCAGATCAGGAAACTGAAAAAACATTCTGGAGACTTGTAACAGGGAGAGTACAATTTCTGACATAACCAGTAATAAGGGGAAAATGTGGTGCGGGAAAATCCTGGCAGTGACTTGGAACTGATTTATTTATTTGTGCATTTGGTTAATGCGGGCAGTTTTTCAGCTGCCGCCAAAGAGCTATCCATGCCAATAGCCACCGTCAGTCGTAAGCTGGCGAAATTGGAAGCTCAGTTGGATCAGCAGCTGTTTATGCGCAGCACCCGTAAATTGCGCCTGACCGAGGAAGGGCTGGATATGTTCCAGCGTTATCATGCGCTGGTCAGCCAATTTGATGAGCTATCCGGTGCCGGTAATGACAAGCCGGAAGGCACGCTGCGGATTGCGGCACCGATTTCCATTGTCTCAATTATGTTTATGCAGGCCATTAATGAATTTTGTCGCCTGTATCCGGACATTAAATTGCATATCTCCCAGTCCAACCAAGTGGTGGATCTGATAGATAAAGGTGTAGATATTGCCATTGTCGGCGGTACTCAGCCGGATTCATCTTGGGTATCCAGTACCTTAGGCGTATTGGATTATCGTTTAGTGGCTTCGCCCGGCTATTTGGCTAAGGCGGGGGATTTATTGCACCCATCGGAGCTACCGCACCATAAGCTAATCAAAGTCTGGCCACTGTTTAACTGGTTGCTACGCCATCCACAGGGGGAAAGTTATTATTATGATGGTCCAGCCCAACTGACGTTGACAGATCTGCATGGCGCAATTGAATCGGCTGTTGCTGATGGCGGGATTCTTTATGGTCCAGAGCTGTTTGTAAAACAACAGTTGGCCAGTGGTGAGTTGCAGGTGTTGCTGCCGGAGTGGATTGGTGAAAAACGGCGTATCTCCATTCAATATCATCAGCGCAGTCAGCAGCCGCTCAAGGTTCGACTGTTTATTGAATTTATGCAGGCCAAAGCTTCGGAATTGTTTTCTATGGCGCCAAATCCCGTAATTAAAGAGTAGTGCCTGTTATTGGGTAATAAAAAGGGACCGCATAGGTCCCTTTTTAGTATTTGCTAAGCAACTAGTTTGAGCGCTTAAACAAAGTATTACTCAGCACTGATACCGATATTGGAGACACCTGAGCTGATAATTTCTCGGCGCAGCTCTTTTACCAAGTCGGCACTGACTTTGGCATTTTGCTCAATGATATCAAGCAGTGACGCCTGCAGCTCCCGTTCTTCTTGCATCACTTCATGGGCAAACACCATATCATCCAGTGCATCGCCGGTCAGTTCGGTATCCAGTGTCGCTTCAATATAATTGGCCACAGTGGCAGAAGACAATTTACTGATATTGATCATATCGTCTTCTTGCTTACCTTGAATCGCACTGAGCAGTGCGGTAACTGCTACCGCAGCATCCATCGCTGGATAGGCACCATAAACAATAAAATCGGTTGGTTCCGGGGTAATGGCATCTAAGCGTTCCAGATGCACATCAATATTGAACTTCAGCTTGCGGTCATACAAAGATTGCCATGCCAGCTCCAGTGCCGTTGCGAGTACTTTGGCATCACCAAATTCACACACTTCAGAAAAAAGCTGATAGTTAGGGTACATACGCTGACATAGCGCGGTGGCAAATAATTGCTTTTGAAGGGGATCAAGCGCCTTTAGGCGTTTGAAGAAACCTGTCTTGTTTGTCATCTGATATTTCCGCTGATAGCTGCGAGATCACTTGCTTTGCTGCCGATTCTACCTTACTTAACTCGTCAAGTAACTCGAGAATTTCTGGCTCGAGCTCAGCCACACTGGAACCCCGCTTTAGGGCGGACTCAATTTCCTGACATAGCTTTTGCGTGTTGGGAACACCACAATAACAGCTGGCACCATGCAGTTTATGTACTGTGGTTAGCATCAGGCTCTCATCATATTGCTCTAAAGCAGTTTCCATCTGGCTGATGGTTTGGGGCAGGGAGTCGAGCATCATGCGCAGCATATCCAAAGCCAGATCGGTTTTTTGGTTGGCTTGGGTTAAGCACAGCTCCCAGTTTAGGGTGTGGAGATCAAAATGGGTAAATTTGGGGCGGGTGATCCAACGGCTAATGACGCCCTTTAGTGCTGCTTCATCAATTGGCTTGGCCAGGTAACCGTCCATGCCGCTGCCTAGGATACGCTCCCGCTCCTCTGCGATGGCATGGGCTGTGACGGCAATAATTGGCGTGTTGCGATTGAGTGATTCCTGCCGGATTTGCCGGGTTGCCGTAATGCCATCAGTGCCTGGCATCTGGATATCCATAAATATCAGATCAAAATGCCGGTTTTTCGCTTGGGCAACAGCTTTATCGCCACTATTTACTGCAATGACGGTACTGACCAGCTCATTAAGCAGTGTGTCGATAAGTTTAAGGTTGGCCAGATTGTCATCCACCGCCAGCACGCTCAAACTGTGGCGAGTAGCTGGCATCGTCTGGGGCAAAGAGGCCGCAGGCAAGGCTTCACCGCCGCCGGCAAACATAAGATTACGACCCAGCATATGATCGCCAACCGGTGGTTGTAGTACCTTATCCACCAAATGGCGTCCCTGTTCACTGAGCAAGTGGGGGAGGGGGTTATCATCCAGCAATAATAAGTGTGCTGTCAGCGGCCGACACTGAGCCAGTAATTCGGTTAGCTCTGTTTCATCACTGAGCCCTTGATTACTCAGCAGCATATAATCACTGCGGCGCTGCTCACGGATATGGCGGCGCAGTGCAGATAAGTCTTTGAGTTCAATGACCGTCATATCCCAGCTTTCCAGCCGACGTAGCAGCATATTGCGGGACAATTCCCTCGGCTCATACAGGGTGATACTACTGCCTTGCAGTTTTTCCAGTGATTGATTGCCGCCGATGGGAAATTGACTGGCGTTGAGCGGCAACACAAACCAGAAGGTTGAACCATCACCTGGGCTGGATTTAAAGCCGATTTGGCCACCCATCTGATTAATCAGGCGTTTGGTGATCACTAATCCCAGCCCAGTACCGCCAAAACGGCGGGAAATGGAAGAATCAGCCTGCCCAAAAGCCTGAAACAGCATCTCTTGTTGGCTTTCATCTATGCCGATACCTGAGTCAATCACTTCACAGCGCAGAGTGACTTTATCCTTGCTGTTGCCCACTTGTCTTATCCGTAGCAGCACGCTGCCTTCATCGGTAAATTTGATTGCGTTCCCCACCAAATTCGTGATGATTTGCCCAACGCGCATGGCATCGCCACTCACACTATCACTGACATCAGGGTCGATATCGACGACTAGCTCCAGCCCTTTTTCCCGGGCGCTGCCAGCAACCAGCGCTATGGTGTCATCCAGCATATCCCGCAGGGCAAAGGGCATATTTTCCAAGACCATTTTCCCCGCCTCCAGTTTGGAGAAATCGAGAATATCATTAATGATCCCCAGCAGGTTGGTGGCGCTACGTTCAATGGTGCGGATATATTCTTGTTGGCTGGCATGTAGCGGCGTTTTAATTAATTGGCGGGCAAAGCCGATCACACCGTTTAAGGGGGTGCGCAGTTCGTGGGACATATTGGCCAGAAATTCAGATTTGATCCGGCTCGCTTCCAGCGCCCGTTTTTTCGCTAAATCCAGCTCTACGTTTTGAATTTCAATCTGTTCCAAGGTTTCACGCAGATCTGAGGTCGCCTGATCAATATTTTGCTGCATTTCATCATGGTATTCCGACAAAGACCCGGCCATGGCATTGATACCGCGTTTTAGCAGATCTAACTCACCAATCAGATTGCCATCAAGCCGGGTATCCAATTTTCCTTCGCGGATTTTGGCAACCACACGCACCATTTCGGTAATTGGCTGGGTGACATTTTTCACCAGCCGGAAGGTAAATAGCAGATTTAATTGCACTCCGATCAGCACAATAATAAAAGCCGCCACCGCCGAACGATGATACTCCAGCAGGGTTTTTTCTTTATTGAGCATCAGGGCGATATACCCCAATGGCTCTTGATGTCCAGTTTGGGCCAGCTTGGGCTCATTTTCACTGGCCGCCAATTGCAACTCTCCACTGGCGCGAGTATCAAAAATCGGGCTGCGTAGGATCAGCACATCGCCAATGGTTTGGTGTTCAGTGTGGCGTAAGCTATCCAGTGGGCCGTTATACCGCATGATTTCAAAATCTTTGTGGTAATGGGATGTGACGAATAGCTGATTATGGCGGTCAAAAATAGCGATGGATTTCACTAAAGGCGAGCGGTTGAGCTGGGCGCTGGCCAGCAGGCGTTTACTGGCTTCTCTGTCGTTATGTTCTAACCCGGGTTCACTGGCAATCGCCAATGGGTCGATAATATTACTGCCCTGTTCTATCAGTGTCTGCTCAAGCTCATAGAATCTATCTATGGTAAAATAGCTGCCCAGCAGGATCCCCACCAGAACCGTTGGTGCCAATGCCAGAACCAGCACCCAAGCCCGCAGGCTGTATTTGGTCATATCATTGGCATTGTTCATGGTGATGGGATAACCCTTTAATTACAAAACTCTTATTAATGGTACAAGACTGCCAGAAACCGGGCAGCCTTTGCCAGTTATTTATTGATTTTGAGGCCGGTATGGCACAATTTTTTAAAGCAAAACCAAATAGATCCAAGCAGTTGTCGGCAAAGTTACAGCTGAAAGTGACCCAGTTGGATCATCTGGGCGCGGGTATGGCGCAGCACCAAGGAAAAGTGGTGTTTATTCCCGGTGCCCTGCCAGGTGAAACTGTCACGGCGCAATTAACCGAGCAGAAAAAACAGTATGCCCGGGGCAAGCTATTGCAGATTGATACTCCAGCGCCAAGCCGCTGTGCGGCTCCGTGTCGCTATTATACTCAGTGCGGTGGTTGTGATTTACAACATACTGACTTAGTGACCCAGCGGCAGATCAAAAGTGACATTTTGGTGAATATGCTGAGCCGGGCCTGCGGTTATGACATTCAGCTTGAACAGCCAATAGCTGGGGAGGGCTGGCATTATCGTCGTCGCGCCCGATTGGCAACCTGGTATGACAAACAGCATAAAACCCTGACCTTGGGCTTTCGTCAAGAAGGCAGCAAGCAGGTTATCGCCATTGATGCCTGCCCGGTTCTGGCCGAGCAGTTATCAGCACTGATCGCCCCTTTATCTACTTTACTCAACACCTTGGCGTTAAAAACCTCTGTTGGTCATGTGGAATTGATCGAGGTGGATAATGGCTGTTTTGTAGTGTTACGGGTGACGCAATCGGTCTCTGTTGCAGATAAAGCGGCATTGGCTGCATTTGCTCACGATAGGGGCGTGACCGTCTTACTGCAGGATAATCAAGGCCAATGCTGTGATTTGCAAGGCGATGCTGTAACGCCAGCTTATCAGGTCGCTGGATTTTCCTTGGCATTTAAGCCGGGGAATTTTATTCAGGTTAATGGTGACATTAATGCCCGTATGGTGCAGCAGGCCATTGATTGGTTGGCGCCAGTTGCGGGTGAACGGGTATTGGATCTCTTCTGCGGTGTCGGGAACTTCAGTTTGCCATTGGCAGCATCTGGTGCCCAAGTCATTGGGGTGGAAGGTGTGCCTGAGATGGTCAGTCAGGCCAGTACCAATGCCAGCGCGGCAGGACTGGATAATCTGGCTTTCTTCCATGGCGATTTAAGCAGTGATTTGTCAGCTGAGCCTTGGCTTGGTCGGGTGGATAAACTGCTGTTGGACCCCGCCAGAGCTGGAGCATTTGAGAGTCTACAATGGCTTAAGCGGATGAAACCCCGCAAAGTGGTTTATGTTTCCTGCAACCCATCAAGTCTGAGCCGGGATTGTAAGCAGCTATTGGCGCAAGGGTATCGGATGAGTCGGGTGTCGCTTATCGATATGTTCCCACAAACCCATCATATTGAAACCATGGCATTATTTGAACTTTAACCATCTGTGGCAAAAAAGAAGATTTCACTGAGAGGTTATGCGATAAAACGTTACTTAAATTAATGATAATTAAGCTGTAATTGTTTTTTGCTAAAAATCTGCTCAGTTAGTGTCCAGAGGTTTGACAAGCTCAGCGCAATGCTGATGATAGTCAAATAGAGTAAGACGTTGCGTCTAGTCTGATAACAATAAGGAAGAGGAAATGGTATCTGTCCGTGAAGCGCACTTTAATGATCCGGATTTTCAACTGGAAAAGTGGGTTGACCGTTATGTCGCCGATGCAGATGAGGCCACGATGTTGCTGGCACTGATCCGCCGGATAGATACCATGGTGCAGGCCAAGCATATTGATGGCCGACAGATGGTCGCCAGAGCGCGGGAGATGGTGGAAATTCTCTCGCCGCTGAATATGGATATTGAAACTCTGCAAGCCGCCGTACTGTTTGAAGCGCAGGAAGCGGGTTTGCTGGACCGTGAACAGTTGGAAGCGCAGTTCGGCCCGTCTTTGGGTAAGCTGGTGGACAGTGTGGTGACCATGAATGCCATCAGCGCGCTGAAAATCAATAACCAGTCGCGCACCAGTGAACCTCAGATAGATAATATCCGTCGCATGCTATTAGCGATGGTGGAAGATGTCCGGGCTGTGGTGATCAAGCTGGCGGAGCGTATTTGCCTGCTGCGAGCAGTAAAAAATGCTGATGAAGAGACCCGGGTATTATTGGCCCGGGAGATCAGTGATATTTATGCCCCGCTGGCGAACCGGCTGGGCATTGGCCAGCTCAAATGGGAGCTGGAGGATATCTCGTTTCGTTATCTGCACCCAGAAACCTACAAGGACATTGCCCGTCAGTTGGATGGCAAACGGTTGGATCGGGAAACCTTTATTGATGATTTTGTCAGTCAATTGCAGGCGCGGCTGGATGAAGAGCATATTCGCGCTAAGGTCTATGGTCGTCCCAAACATATTTATTCCATCTGGCGCAAAATGAAGGGCAAGCACCTGGCCTTTGATGAACTGTTTGATGTACGGGCCGTTCGGATTGTCACCGAGCGTTTGCAGGACTGTTATGGTGCATTAGGGGTGGTACATACCATGTGGCACCATATTCCCCGGGAATTTGATGATTATGTGGCTAACCCTAAGCCAAATGGTTATCAGTCAATTCATACCGTGGTAGTGGGCCCTGAAGGGAAAACCGTTGAAATCCAGATCCGTACCCAACAGATGCATGAAGATGCAGAGTTAGGGGTTGCTGCGCATTGGAAATATAAAGAGGGGAACCATAGCGGCAAACAAAGTGGCTACGAAGAGAAAATTAACTGGCTCCGCAAAATTCTGCAGTGGCAGGAAGATGTGGCTGAAAGTGGTAACTTGGTGGAAGAAATCCGTTCTCAAGTCTTTGAAGACCGGGTTTATGTCTTTACCCCAAGCGGTGAAGTGGTGGATCTGCCCCAGGGCTCAACCGTGTTGGATTTTGCCTATTACATTCACTCCCAAGTGGGGCACAAATGTATTGGTGCCAAGGTAGATGGCCGGATTGTGCCCTTTACCTACCAGGTTGAAACCGGTGAGCGAATTGAAATTATTACCTCGAAAACCCCTAATCCGAAACGGGACTGGCTCAACCCCAACCTGGGGTATATCCGCTCTTCCCGTGCCCGCTCTAAAATTCAGCACTGGTTTAAGCAGCAGGACAGAGACAAAAATATTGTCGCTGGTCGGGAGATGCTGGAAGCTGAGTTGGCCCGCAGTGGCTTGAAGCTGAAAGATGCGCAGAGCGCAGCCGAACGCTTCAATATGACCAGTATGGATGATCTGCTGGCGGGGATCGGCGGCGGTGATGTTCGGTTAAATCAGGTGGTTAACCATATCCAGAGTCGTCATCGCGGTGAGGAACCTAGTGTTGAGGATGTGGTTGAGGATCTGGTGAAAAAATCCCAGCCTAAACCCGAGCGGAAAAATCAGGATCAGGTTGAGGTCAATGGCGTGGGTAATTTGCTCAGCCATATTGCCCAGTGTTGCCACCCGGTTCCGGGTGATGAAATTGTCGGCTTTATCACCAAAGGCCGGGGGATTTCAGTGCACAGAGATGATTGTGAGCAGATAAAAGAGCTGATGCGTCAACATCCGGAACGTACCGTGGACGTGGTCTGGGGCGAAAATTATTCCGGCGGCTATCGGGTTCGGGTGCGGGTGACCGGCAATGATAGAACAGGCTTGCTGCGGGATGTGACGTCGGTTCTGGCATCAGAAAAGTCCCATGTCATGGCCATGAATTCAGCCTCGGATGTGAAAACTCAAACCGCCACGATCGATCTGGAATTGGAGCTGTATAACTCAGATGGTCTGTCACGGATATTGACCAAGCTCAGCCAGGTTGAAGGGGTGGCGGATGTACACCGTCACTGACGGTAAAATAGATGATAGGAAATAAGATGGCTCAATCTGCATTGGAGCAGCTGCTTAATATTATGTCGGCATTACGCGACCCTGCTGACGGCTGCCCTTGGGACAAGGCGCAGGATTTTCATTCCATTGTGCCCTTTACCCTAGAGGAAGCCTATGAAGTCGCCGATGCCATAGAGCGTGAAGCTTGGGATGAATTGCCCGGTGAGTTAGGGGATCTGCTATTTCAGGTGGTGTTTTACTGCCAGCTGGCCAAAGAGCGGGGCATGTTCGATTTTGATGAGGTTACCCGGCGGATCTGCCGCAAGTTGACTGAGCGTCATCCCCATGTATTCAGTGATATGAGTCTGTCTTCCAGTGATGAAGTGCGGGTTAACTGGGAACAACTTAAGGCTGGTGAACGAGCTGCGCGGCAGCAATTTAGTGTACTGGATGATATTCCCCGCGCCTTACCGGCATTGACCCGGGCAGGGAAAATTCAAAAGCGAGTTGCTGCGGTTGGGTTTGACTGGGACAACCTGAATGATGTGCTGGCTAAGGTACATGAAGAAATTGATGAGGTGATGGCCGAGGCGAATGCTAAAGAGCGAGTAACTTCGCGCATAGAAGATGAAATGGGCGATTTATTGTTTGCTGTGGTGAATCTGTCTCGTCATCTAGGGGTTGAGCCGGAGCAAGCGCTGCGGCGCGGCAATGATAAATTCAGTCGGCGTTTTTCCAGTGTGGAGCAACAGGCCCGTGATAGTGGTCGTGAGATGACACAGCACAGCCTGGCTGAGTTAGAAGTATACTGGCAACAGGCCAAAGTGGCTGAACAAAAAAATTAACCGATTCCTGTTTGTCTCGTCGGGGCGACTTTAGTATACTGTCGCCCCGTCCTGGTGCTTTCTTACAAGCACACTATATTTCACTTTCATTTTTCTCAGGTTCAGCATGACTACTAGGTATATCTTTGTTACCGGCGGCGTGGTTTCGTCGTTGGGTAAAGGCATTGCAGCGGCTTCTTTGGCTGCGATTCTGGAGGCGCGTGGCCTCAATGTGACTATCATGAAGCTGGATCCTTATATCAACGTTGATCCGGGCACCATGAGCCCAATCCAGCACGGGGAAGTATTTGTTACTGAGGACGGCGCAGAAACAGATCTGGACCTGGGGCACTATGAGCGTTTCATCCGTACCAAGATGAACCGTCGTAACAACTTCACCACCGGTCGTATTTACGAAGAAGTGCTGCGTAAAGAACGTCGCGGTGACTACCTGGGTGCAACCATCCAGGTGATCCCACATATCACCAACGCCATTAAAGAAAAAGTTCTGGAAGGCGGTCAGGGTCACGATGTATGTATCGTGGAAATTGGTGGTACTGTTGGTGATATCGAATCTCTGCCATTTTTGGAATCTATCCGTCAATTGGGCGTAGAGCTGGGCCGTGATCGTTCCATGTATATGCACCTGACACTGGTACCATTTATTGGTCCTGCTCAAGAAGTTAAGACCAAGCCGACTCAGCATTCTGTTAAAGAACTGCGCTCTATCGGTATTGCGCCTGATATTCTGGTTTGCCGCGGTGACCGTGCAATTCCAGCAACTGAACGTGCCAAGATCTCCCTGTTCTGTAACGTAGAAGAGCGTGCAGTTATCTCTCTGCGTGACGTTGACAGCATCTATAAGATCCCAGCCCTGCTGCGTTCTCAAGGTCTGGATGAGCTGGTGGTTAAGCGCTTTGGCTTGAGCTGTCAGGAAGCTGATCTGTCTGAATGGGAAAATGTAATTTATCAAGAAGCCAACCCTAATGGTGAAGTGACCATCGGTATGGTAGGTAAGTACATTGAACTACCTGATGCGTATAAGTCTGTTAACGAAGCGCTGAAGCATGCTGGTCTGAAGAACCGTGTTTCTGTGACCATCAAGTACATCGACTCCCAGACTGTTGAAGCTAAGGGTGATGAAGTGCTGGCTGGCTTGGACGGTATTTTGGTGCCAGGTGGATTCGGTGAGCGCGGTGTAGAAGGTAAGATCCTCGCTGCCCATTTTGCCCGTGAGAACAAGATCCCATATCTGGGTATCTGTCTGGGTATGCAGGTTGCGCTGATTGAATTTGCCCGCCATGTCGCCGGTCTGGCCGGAGCTAACTCCACTGAGTTTGATAAGAACTCACCACACCCAGTTGTGGGTCTGATCACTGAGTGGATCGACAAAGAAGGTCAGGTAGAGCAGCGCGATGAAGCATCTGATCTGGGTGGTACTATGCGTCTGGGTGCGCAACTGTGTCATCTGGTTGAAGGCACTAAAGCCCGTGCGGCTTATGGTGCAGAAACGTGTGTTGAGCGTCACCGTCACCGTTATGAAGTAAACAACAACTATATCGAGCGGTTAGAAAAAGCCGGTCTGGTATTCAGTGGCCGTTCTTCAGACTTTAAACTGGTCGAAATGATTGAACTGCCAAATCATCCTTGGTTTGTTGCCGGTCAGTTCCATCCGGAATTCACCTCAACGCCTCGGGATGGTCATCCTCTGTTTGAAGGGTTTGTTGCTGCAGCAGCCCAACATCAGAAAGGTGATGTAGAGTAATGATTAAGCCGACCCAGTAATGGGCCGGCTTTTTTTATACCAGGACAAAAGCCAGTGGATTGCTGAGCAATGGTGACAGTGGGATCTCTGTCACCATTAACTTGGCCAAAAACGCGGTTAGATCAGGTCTTGGCGAGGTAAAAGGCGATAAAAATCTTAAAAAAGAAAAGTTTCTATCGTTAACCCTTTAAATCTGTCAAACCGGACATACTATATTCAAGTTACCTCAAGATGCTGGATGCAAGTCAGTTTAACTCAGCTGATCCCGGCGGCGCTGCAGCGGCAGTTGTGACCTGTATCCTGAGGTGATTTGAATATAGTTTGTAATTTTTATTTTTTAGATAATTCTTGAGGGCATTATGGCTAAAATCATTAATGTAATTGGTCGTGAGATCTTAGACTCCCGTGGTAACCCAACTGTAGAAGCAGAAGTGCATCTGGAAGGCGGTTTTATTGGTATGGCTGCTGCGCCATCTGGTGCCTCTACTGGTAGCCGTGAAGCACTGGAACTGCGTGACGGTGATAAATCTCGCTACATGGGTAAAGGTGTCCTGACTGCCGTTGCCAATGTAAACGGTGTTATCCGAGATGCGCTGCTGGGTAAAGATGCCACTGCTCAAGCCGCCCTGGATCAAATTATGATTGATCTGGATGGCACCGAAAACAAAGACAAGCTAGGTGCTAACGCTATTTTGGCTGTGTCTCTGGCCGCTGCTAAAGCCGCTGCTGCCTTTAAAGGTATGCCACTGTATGCCCATATCGCCGAGCTGAATGGCACTCCTGGCAAATACAGCATGCCAGTTCCTATGATGAATATTCTGAACGGTGGTGAGCACGCCGATAACAATGTGGATATTCAAGAGTTTATGATTCAGCCTGTGGGCGCTAAATCTTTCCGCGAAGCACTGCGTATGGGCGCTGAAGTGTTCCATAACCTGAAAAAAGTACTGCATGCCAAAGGTATGAGCACCTCTGTTGGTGATGAAGGTGGTTTTGCCCCTAACTTGGCATCCAATGCTGATGCACTGGCTGTGATTAAAGAAGCTGTTGAAGCTGCAGGTTATACACTGGGCACTGATATCACATTGGCACTGGATTGTGCGGCATCTGAATTCTACAAAAATGGTCAATACGATCTGGCTGGTGAAGGCAAGGTCTTTACTGCTAACGAATTTTCTGACTTCCTGAAGTCACTGACTGAGCAGTATCCAATTGTTTCTATTGAAGATGGCCTGGATGAATCTGATTGGGACGGTTGGGCTTACCAGACTCAAATTCTGGGAGATAAGATCCAGTTGGTCGGTGACGATCTGTTTGTGACCAATACTAAGATCCTGACCCGTGGTATTGAGAATAAGATTGCTAACTCTATTTTGATTAAGTTCAACCAGATTGGTTCTCTGACTGAAACACTGGCTGCTATTCGCATGGCGAAAGAAGCCGGTTACACCGCTGTTATTTCACACCGCAGTGGCGAAACTGAAGATGCAACTATTGCCGATCTGGCTGTAGGTACTGCTGCAGGCCAAATCAAAACAGGTTCTCTGTGCCGCAGTGACCGTGTTGCCAAGTATAACCAACTGCTGCGTATCGAAGATCAGCTGGGTGACAAGGCTGCATTTAACGGTTTGAGTGAAATTAAAGGCCAGTAATTACTGCGCTTGACTGAACCAAACGGAAAAAGGCCGCCACCCAGCGGCCTTTTTTGTTGTATTATTTGCGCTATTCCAATTGGTTGCCTAAGAACGCTGACGTTACCACGCCATGATACGTTTCCTGCTCGCACTGCTTATTCTGCTGGCGATGTTACAATACCGGCTCTGGCTGGGAGAAAACAGTCTGCCTGAGTATTTCAATTTAAAGCAGCAGATCCACAGTCAGATCGACAGTAATGCCAAACTGATTGAACGCAATCAGGTTTTGCGCGAAGAAATCCATGACCTCCGTCAGGGAACGGAGGCTTTGGAAGAACGAGCCCGCAATGAACTTGGTATGGTTAAAGAGGGTGAAACCTTTTACCGGGTGGTTGGCAACGAACAATCTTCACCCCGGACATTTGAATGACATTACCCACAACGCTGGCGATTGTGCCAGCTGCCGGCATAGGTGCCCGTATGGGGGCCGGCTACCCTAAACAGTACCTTTCGCTCGGTGAGCAAACCATTTTGGGTCAGACGCTGGATCGCTTATTGTCCCACCCGGGGATCTCTGGCGTGGTGGTAGCGCTGCACCCGAATGATACCTGGTTTGATACGCTGCCCCAGGCGGCTCACCCAAAACTCACCCGCGTTACCGGGGGGAATGAACGGGCTGATTCAGTATTGGCCGCGCTGCAGGCGGTTCCCGCTGATAGTTGGGCTTTGGTGCATGATGCCGCCAGGCCCTGTATTCATGCCAGTGATATTGATAACTTGCTGGCCTCGCGCGAGGCTTACCCCCAAGGGGCAATTTTAGCCATGCCAGTTCGTGATACCATGAAACGGGCGAGTACGGCTAGCGGCAGTGAACATTGTATTGGTGAAACTGTTTGCCGGGAGCATCTATGGCATGCATTGACACCGCAACTGTTTCCAGCCGGGGTTTTGGCTGAAAACATTGCAGCAGCCTTAGCCGCCGGAGCCACAGTCACCGACGAAGCTTCAGCCATGGAGTGGGCAGGTGTTCAACCAGGGCTTGTTCCCGGCCGGGCTGATAATATCAAGGTGACGCATCCCGATGATTTGCCCTTAGCGGCATTATTTATTCAGGCTCAGCAATTACAGGCGCAGCCTGCTATTCCCAATCATAAGGACCCTAGATAATGACTATCCGCATCGGTCATGGTTTTGATGTACATAAATTCGGTGGTGATAAGCCATTGATGTTGGGTGGCGTTGCCGTCCCCCATGATACCGGACTCATCGCTCATTCAGATGGTGATGTCGTGCTGCACGCCATCACAGATGCTATTTTAGGCGCGCTGGCACTCGGGGATATAGGTAAACATTTCCCGGATACCGATCCTGAATTTGCCGGAGCTGACAGTCGGGTATTGCTGCGCCATTGTTACCAACTGGCGCTGACGAAAGGGTACTGTCTTGGTAATCTGGATGTCACGATTATTGCTCAAGCCCCAAAAATGTTGCCGCATATTGCCGCAATGAGACAGGTACTTTCACAGGATTTAGCAACGGATATTGATCGGATCAATGTGAAAGCGACCACCACGGAAAAATTAGGTTTTACCGGCCGTAAGGAAGGTATTGCTGTTGAGGCTGTCGTCTTGATGACAGCTATTAAGTAACTGACATAAGATAATATTTTTACTTCATGAATGAACTGACATACCGCTTTGGCCGTCCGGCGGTCAAGGCGGATTTGCGTACTGAAAATGCTGACTTCCAGGTGCAGGAGATCCTGCCATTTGTTCCTTGTGGCGAAGGAGAGCACCATCTGGTCCATATTCGCAAATCTGGCCTGAATACCGTTCAGGTGGCAAAAATGCTGGCTGACTTTGCCAAGGTGCATCCCAAGGAAGTCACTTTTGCCGGGCAAAAAGATAAAAATGCTATTACTGAACAGTGGTTTGGTATTCGGATCCCGGGCAAGATTACGCCACTTTGGCATGAATTGAACAGCGATGATTTGACGGTACTGTCCAGTACCCGCCACAATAAAAAACTGCGAATTGGGGCATTGGCCGGTAACCGCTTCGCTCTGACCTTACGACAAGTTTCTGATATGGAAGCGTTATTATCTCGGGTTGCTAGTGTTGCTGCCGGAGTGCCTAACTATTTTGGTGAGCAGCGTTTTGGCCATGATGGACGCAATCTTGATAACGGCCGCAAAATGCTGGCTGGACGTAAGGTAAAAGACAGAAATAAGCGCAGCATGTATCTGTCGGCGGTGCGCTCTAATATTTTCAACCAAGTGGTGTCTCGTCGCTTGGCGATTCACGGTGTGCTCCCTTTGGCGGGTGATTGTGTCATGTTAACCGGCTCGCGTTCTTTTTTTGTCGCCGAGCAATGGGACGACACCTTGAGTCAACGTTTGGCTGACCGGGATATTCAATTATCCGCGCCATTATGGGGACGTGGTCAGTTACCCGCGACTGGAGATGCGGGGGACTTTGAACTGCAGCAAATTGCAGCTGCAGGACTACAAAGCGATTGCGATGGGCTGGAAAATGCGGGTCTGGAACAGGAGCGTCGCACCTTGTTGCTGCGGCCGGAAGGACTGAAATCCACCGTGATTGATAACCGCACACTGCTGCTGGAGTTTATGTTGCCATCAGGGTGTTTTGCCACATCTGTGCTGCGGGAGCTGTGTCAGTATGATGATGTGCAAGAGCGGCTTTACCGTGAGCGCCTTGCTGCTGAAAAAGCCCAGCAGGAGATTGAATGAATATCTTGATCAGTAATGATGACGGTGTACATGCGCCGGGCATTAAAGCGTTGGCTGATGCGCTGTCAGCTAATGCAAATATTACCGTGGTGGCACCGGATAGGAATTGTTCTGGTGCTAGTAATTCTTTGACACTGACCAACCCACTGCGGATTAATCGGCTTGAGAATGGCTATGTAGCTGTCAACGGTACACCAACAGACTGTGTGCACTTGGCTATTCGCGAGCTGTATCAGCAAGAACCGCATATGGTGGTGTCCGGTATTAATGCTGGCGCGAATCTTGGGGATGACACGCTTTATTCAGGTACGGTTGCCGCTGCAATGGAAGGCCGCTTTTTGGGGTTGCCTGCAATGGCTATTTCATTAGTGGGTCACCAATTAGCGCATTATGACACTGCGGCTTACTACGCCGTGCGTCTGGTAGCTGGATTACGACAGTATCCATTGGCTGCGGATCAAATTTTGAATGTCAATGTGCCAGATCTTCCCCGTAATGAAATCAAAGGCATTAAGGTGACTCGTTTGGGTGTACGCCACCGTGCTGAAGATATGGTGCGCACAACCGATCCGGCTGGGCGAGAGATTTTTTGGTTAGGTCCTCCTGGTGCAGAGCAAGATGCGGGAGAAGGAACTGACTTTGCTGCGGTGGCGGCTGGATATGTGTCAATTACACCTTTAACCGTTGATTTAACCGCCTATCGCCAGATAGCGCAGCTGCAGGATTGGATTGAAAAAATATGAACCCGTTGGCTTCAGGTGCAGCCGCAAGAAACCTGGCTAGAAAGCTGGCAATGAGCGGTATCCGAGATCCCCGGGTATTGCAGGCCGTTACCGTGACGCCGCGAGAAATCTTTTTGGACGGCGCGTTGGCACATAAGGCCTATGAAAATACTGCTCTGCCAATTGGTCAGGGACAGACGATTTCCCAGCCTTATATTGTGGCGAGAATGACTGAGCTTGTTATGCAAACCAATCCTGAAAAAGTACTGGAAATTGGTACCGGCTCAGGATATCAGGCTGCAGTATTGGCTCATTTGGTACCACAACTTTGTACTGTTGAGCGCATTAAAAGCTTGCAGATCCAAGCTCGCCAACGACTCAAACGGCTGAATTTACATAATGTGGCATTTAAATATGGTGACGGTTGGCAAGGCTGGCATAACCGAGCGCCTTTTGATGCCATTATTGTGACAGCGGCGGCAGCCCAGGTCCCAGAAGCACTGTTATCCCAGCTAGCCCTAGGCGGCGTGCTAATCATTCCCGTTGGGGAGGCGAGTCAGCAATTATTACGTATTACTAAAACGGACAATGGATTGCACCGGGAAGTGATTGAAGCCGTTAGATTTGTGCCACTGATTAACGGCGATTTAGCCTGAAATAGACCGGTAAAGGATGGGGGAATACAGGTGAAAATAATGCCGCACATGGCTATTTCAGCGCTATTAACGTTGTCTGGCTGCAGTTTTCAGGCTTCCCATCCTGCGCCGGTGGAAAGCCTGAGTTTTACTGCGCGGCCGGTATACAGTAAAGGCAGTATTCAGGGAGATAATTATCGGGTGAAGCGAGGTGATACGTTATATTCTATTGCTTGGGGGGCTGATACCGATTTCCTTGATTTGATTCAATTTAACAACTTGTCTGAGCCATACACAATTTACCCCGGACAAATCCTCAGATTATCCACACCTTATATTTACTCTAAGCCGCAGAATAACAAAGAAAAAATCATCAAATCAGCATCTATATCCACAGCGAAGAATAAAAAAGTTGTAGAAACTGCAGCTAATACGAATGGTGGAGATAATGTAAAAACTGCCACTTATAGTGAAAAAAACCTTGTCAATAAAAATCCGCCACCGTACCATGCAACAAGTTCGCAACAAAAAGTTAACCAAGGTAACGCCAAGCCGGTAAAACAACTGCCTAAGCAGGTAAACCGGTGGGTGTGGCCAGTAACAGGTCGGCTGATTGATACTTTCTCTGAATCGGGACAGGGAAATAAAGGGATTAAAATTGCTGGTAATCGGGGTGAAATCATTAAATCTGCTGCCAAAGGCCGAGTGGTATACGCAGGCAATGCCCTTAGGGGATATGGCAATTTGGTGATTATTAAGCATAGCGATGATTATCTTAGTGCTTATGCTCACGCCGATAAAATTTTGGTCAAAGAAAAGCAAGCGGTAAAAGCCGGTCAAGCAGTTGCGACTATGGGCAGCACGGATGCAAATCGGGTAATGCTTCATTTTGAGATCCGTTACCACGGTAAGTCTGTGAACCCACTTAACTATTTGCCTAAGCGATAATTTTAGGCAGCCAGTTTGGCAATGGAGGATACGACAGTGCAGTAGTTATTGAGTGTTCACAGGTTTGGGAGAGTAAATTATGAGCCGGAAAAAAAATGCAGCCGTAGCAGAAGAGCTTGTAGATTTATCCGTTAATCAGCCCGATCCCCATGAAGGATCGCAAGACAGGGAGTCAGAACAGCTCAGCCCAGTTCAGGAAGCTGAATTGGAACAACAGGTTCAGGAAGATCTGCATAAAAATCTGGATGTAACCCAGCTATATCTGAGTGAAATAGGATTTTCCCCGCTGCTTAGTGCCGAGGAAGAAGTCTATTTCTCGCGTAAGGCGCTTAAGGGGTGCGAAAAATCCAGAAACCGTATGATTGAAAGTAACCTAAGATTGGTGGTCAAAATAGCCCGACGTTATAACAACCGTGGTCTAGCATTGCTGGACTTGATTGAAGAAGGGAATCTTGGCTTGATCCGGGCTGTGGAAAAATTCGATCCAGAGCGAGGATTTCGTTTTTCAACTTATGCCACTTGGTGGATCCGTCAGACCATTGAGCGGGCAATTATGAATCAAACCCGTACAATTCGTCTACCGATTCATGTGGTCAAAGAATTGAACGTGTACCTGCGTACTGCAAGGGAATTGGCTCATAAATTGGATCATGAACCAACCGCAGAAGAAATTGCAGAAAAACTCGATTTGGACAGTGCTGATGTCAGTCGTATGCTCAAATTGAATGAGAAAATATCTTCTGTAGATACCCCGTTGGGCGGGGAAAGTGATAAAGCTCTGCTTGATGTATTGCCAGATGATGATTCTGTCGCGCCTGACTACAAGGTACAGGATGAAGATATTTCTAACTCTATTGTCCGTTGGCTCAATGAGCTTAATACCAAACAGCGCGAAGTGTTGGCGCGACGTTTCGGCTTGCTTGGCTATGAGCCATCAACATTAGAAGATGTTGGCGCAGAAATTGGCTTAACCCGTGAGCGGGTTCGTCAAATTCAGGTTGAAGCATTAAAACGTTTGCGGGAATTATTAAGTGCCCAGGGGTTATCTGTTGAGGCATTATTTAAAAATTAGTACTGTGGTTTCTGCTATATGACATAGCACAGATGACATCTGTACTAGACCTTAGGAATAACTTCAAATAAAAACGCACCAATTGGTGCGTTTTTTAGTGATTGTTCTTAGCCGTTGAGATGTAAACCTATGATTTCCACTGTGGGCTAAAGATGACGAGCTTTAATCTTTGGCTAACTGTTTTAATTCATAGATCAGTTCTAAGGCTTGGCGCGGGGTTAATTCATCCGGGTGAATTTGTGCCAGGCGATTCAGCGCTGCGCTCGGCTCTGGTGCTGAAAATGCCAATGCTTGCTGCTGTGGTGAGATAGTGGTTTGAGGCTGTTCTCGGTTTTCCAATTGCTGCAATTTAAGTTTAGCTGATTGGATCACTGCACTTGGCACCCCAGCTAATGCCGCAACTTGCAGACCATAACTTTTGCTTGCCGCGCCTTCTTGCACTGCATGCATAAAGGCTATTGTATCACCATGCTCCATTGCGTCTAAATGGACGTTACAGACATGGGGCAGTAATTCTGGCAACTGTGTCAGTTCAAAATAATGAGTGGCAAATAGTGTCATTGCCGCAATATTTTGGGCTAAATACTCTGCCGCTGACCATGCTAGAGAGAGACCATCATAGGTGGAGGTTCCCCGACCGATCTCATCCATCAGTACCAAGGAATGCGCTGTAGCATTATGCAGGATATTGGCTGTTTCAGTCATTTCCACCATAAAGGTTGAACGACCTGAAGCCAAATCATCAGATGCGCCGATACGGGTGAAAATACGGTCAACAGGCCCAACGATTGTCCGTTGGGCTGGCACAAAGCAGCCAATATGTGCCATCAGGGTGATCAATGCTACCTGACGCATATAAGTGGATTTTCCCCCCATGTTGGGACCTGTGACGATCAACATTCTACGGTTGTTATTCAGTGCAACAGGGTTGGCAATAAATGGCTCACTACTGACTCGCTCAACGACTGGATGTCGGCCCGCTTCAATCCAGATCCCTGCTTCAGTAGATAACTCTGGGCAGTGATAATCCAGCATATCGGCTCGTTCGGCAAAATTGCTGATCACATCCAACTCAGCGGCGGCTTTAGCAAATTGCTGTAATGGATGCAGGTGTGGCAGGATTAAATCAAATAGCTCTTCCCATAGCTGTTTTTCCAGTGCTAAGGCTTTGCCCTGGCTGGACAGCACCTTTTCTTCATGTTCTTTCAGCTCTGGAGTAATATAGCGTTCGGTATTTTTAAGTGTTTGTCGACGTTGATAATTTAATGGTACCAATGCTGACTGAGCGCGGCTTACTTCAATAAAGTACCCATGTACTCGGTTATAACCGACCTTAAGGGTATGGATACCTGTACGGGCTTTTTCTCTGGCTTCCATTTCTTCGAGATAGCCGGTTGCACCATCACTTAAGCTGCGCCATTCATCTAGCTCTGCATGGTAACCCTCACGGATCACTCCGCCATCACGGATAAGCACCGGCGGATTATCGATAATAGCCCGCTCCAGCAGATCATGAAGTTGTGGAAACTCACTTAGCTGTAGCGCCAGTTGGCGTAGATACTCACTATCACAGTCAGCTAATAATTGTTGTAGCGCTGGCAGCATTGCCAGCGCTTGGCGCAGTCTGGCAAAGTCACGAGGTCTGGCACTGCGCAGTGCTAATCGGGCCATAATCCGCTCTACATCACCTAATTCCTTAAGCATTTCATGTAGTTCGGTATATAAGCCGTTTTGCAGTAATTCGCTCACGCCTTGCTGGCGGGCTAAGATTTGCCCGTGATGCCGCAATGGTTGATGTAACCAGCGTTGTAGCATACGGCTACCCATAGGTGTTGCAGTGGCATCCAATACCGAGGCCAGCGTATTTTCTCGACCACCACTCAAATTGGTGGTTAGCTCCAAATTCCGCCGGGTTGCAGCATCAAGAATAATACTGTCACTTTGACTAAATCGAGTGATGGCATTGATATGGGGCAGCGCGGTGCGTTGGGTATCTTTGACATACTGCATTAAGCAACCAGCCGCTTGTAGAGATAATCTGGCATCTGCAATACCAAAACCCCGGAGATCTCGGGTACCAAATTGCTCTAGCAATAAGCGGACACAGGTATCGTAGTCAAATTCCCATTCTGGCCGTCGACGCTTACCTTTGAAGTGATTGATGAGCTGCATTTGGCCGAAGTCTTCACTGTATAGCAGCTCTGCTGGGTTAGTACGCTGCAGTTCAGCTTCTAACGCTTCGATACTACCCAGTTCAATAATGACAAATCGACCGGATGCGACATCCAGTGTGGCATAACCGTAATGCTGTTTATATTCATACACAGCGGCTAACAGGTTGTCTTGATGTTCCTGCAGGAGCGCTTCATCGGTTAAGGTTCCGGGTGTCACAATACGAACAACTTTACGCTCGACAGGCCCCTTGCTGGTGGCGGGATCGCCAATTTGTTCACAAATGGCAACAGATTGACCAATCTGCACTAATTTAGCCAGGTAGCCTTCTACTGCATGGTAGGGAATACCCGCCATAGGAATAGGATCGCCACCACTTTTCCCCCGTGCAGTGAGGGAAATACCCAACATTTCAGAGGCCCGTTTAGCATCGTCATAGAAAAGTTCGTAAAAGTCTCCCATTCGGTAAAACAACAGCATATCTGGGTGCTGTGCTTTCATGGTCAGATACTGACGCATCATAGGGGTATGTTTTTCCAGTTCGGAAGTGTCAATTGTTGCCGTCATTGAAGCTGTATTGCCTTTGTTATGGCTCGGCTGAGCCGCAATCATTTCTTTGGTGGCAATCTTAACAATAATCATCTTGGATGTGATGGGGTGGGGGAAAAATCTGCTGTTTTTAGCAAAAACCCATGGTGGTAAAAAATTTCTATACAGTACTTGATACTGTATGATTGTACAGTATACTAGGTCAGGTTCACTGCTGTGATCTATCGGTATGATGGCTTGCTAAGGATGAGCATGACACCTGTCGGCCATAGACTCTAAAGCAGTGAAAATGACATAAAGACAATACAGATACACCTCCATTGTGGTGAGTTAAAACCATTTAGGCGACTAAAGGATTTGTTAATGAACGAAAACAAACAGAAAGCACTGTCAGCTGTACTTGGCCAGATTGAAAAGCAGTTTGGTAAAGGTTCTATCATGAAGCTGGGTGATAACCGCACAATGGATGTCGAAACGATTTCGACCGGCTCGCTGTCTCTGGACGTTGCATTGGGTGCTGGTGGTTTACCTCTGGGACGGATTACCGAAATCTATGGTCCTGAGTCATCCGGTAAAACCACGCTGACATTAGAATTGATTGCCGCAGCACAACGTCAAGGTAAGACTTGTGCGTTTATCGATGCTGAGCATGCGTTGGATCCTATTTATGCCAAAAAATTAGGTGTAGATATTGATAATCTGCTGTGTTCTCAGCCTGATACTGGTGAGCAAGCGTTAGAGATTTGTGATGCATTGGCTCGCAGTGGTGCTGTAGATGTAATTGTTGTTGACTCTGTCGCTGCACTGACCCCGAAAGCTGAAATTGAAGGCGAAATGGGTGATTCTCACATGGGTCTACAGGCGCGGATGTTGTCTCAGGCGATGCGCAAATTGACTGGTAACCTGAAGCAATCCAACTGTATGTGTATCTTCATTAACCAAATCCGTATGAAGATTGGGGTGATGTTTGGTAACCCTGAGACTACAACTGGTGGTAATGCACTGAAATTCTATGCTTCTGTCCGTTTAGATATTCGTCGCACCGGAGCCATCAAAGATGGTGATGAGGTTGTGGGTAACGAAACTCGGGTGAAAGTAGTTAAAAACAAAATTGCTGCACCATTTAAGCAAGCTGAATTCCAGATCCTGTATGGGCAAGGCATTAACCGTACCGGTGAATTGGTTGACTTGGGTGTAGCCCATAAGCTGGTAGAAAAATCTGGTGCCTGGTATAGCTACAAAGGTGACAAGATTGGTCAGGGTCGAGCTAATGCAGGTAAATACCTGGTTGAAAACCCACAGATTGCAGCAGAAATCGATCAACAGCTGCGTGCTAAGCTGCTAACGTCAGCGACTGCAGCTCCGGCTTCAGGTGATGAAAACATTGATCTGGAAACAGGTGAAGTATTCTGAGCCAAGCAGTAAAACAGGCCGCGCTGACAATATTAGCGCGGCGTGATCATTCAATTGCAGAATTAACCGGTAAACTGCAGCTGAAAGGATTCAGTGTCGAAGACTGTATCTTGGCCGTCAATTATTGCCAAGAAATGGGCTATCTGGATGATGAGCGTTTTGCCGGTTTGTTGCTGCGTTCCCACATCGCTAAAGGGCATGGCCCTGTGCGGATCCGTCAGGCATTTATGCAAAAAGGGCTGGCACGGGATCTGATTGCACAGGTTCTGGATGCCAGTGATTGTGATTGGTTTGAGCTGGCTCGAGAAAAAGCGTTGCGTAAGTATCAGCTTCCCAAGACCTCAGACCATAAAGAAAAAGCCAAACGTATCCGCTATATGATGAGCCAGGGTTTTAGCTATGATCAGGTAGCTTATGCACTGGATTATGATCCTTTCGATGAGAATTAACCGCTAAAATTGCTGCAGCCTTTTGTCGTTTGCTGCATTCTATCCTTCCTAAATAGCGATTCGTCAATCAAAGCTGGTCGTCTTTGGCCAGTCTGCTTATAATGCTGGGCAATTGTGGGTAAGTGTGTAGACTTGCCCGTTTGCATTATTCAAAGATATCCATTCAGGAAGATTTCATGTACAAAACCACTGCAGAGCTGAGAAGCGCCTTTTTGTCGTTTTTCGCCAGAAATGGTCATCAGGTCGTGGACAGCAGTTCACTGGTTCCTGGTAATGATCCTACCTTGCTGTTTACCAATGCGGGTATGAACCAGTTTAAAGATGTATTTCTGGGATTTGACAAGCGCAGCTATAGCCGAGCCACCACAGCACAGCGCTGTGTTCGTGCCGGCGGTAAGCATAACGATTTGGACAACGTTGGTTACACTGCGCGTCACCATACTTTTTTTGAAATGCTGGGTAACTTCAGTTTTGGTGATTATTTCAAGCATGATGCGATCCGTTTTGCCTGGACTTTCCTGACTGAAGATCTGAAATTACCAAAAGATCGCCTGTGTGTGACAGTCTATGAAACCGATGATGAAGCGTTCAACATTTGGAAGAACGAAATCGGTGTTCCTGAAGAGAGTATTATCCGTATCGGTGACAATAAAGGTGCCGCGTTTGCTTCAGATAACTTCTGGCAGATGGGTGATACCGGTCCATGCGGTCCATGTACTGAAATTTTCTATGACCACGGTGATCATATCTGGGGTGGTCGTCCTGGCACACCAGAAGAAGATGGCGACCGCTTTATCGAAATCTGGAATATTGTATTTATGCAATACAATCGCCAGGCCGACGGTACTATGGATGTACTGCCAAAGCCTTCCGTTGATACCGGTATGGGGCTGGAGCGTATTGCTGCAATTTTGCAGGGTGTTCACTCCAACTATGAAATCGATATTTTCACTAAGCTGATTGCTAAAACCGCTGAAATCATCGGTGTATCTGATCTGGAAAACAATTCACTGAAGGTGATTGCTGACCATATCCGCTCTTGTGCATTCTTGGTTGCTGATGGTGTGATGCCATCCAATGAAGGCCGCGGTTATGTGCTGCGCCGCATTATTCGTCGCGCCGTTCGCCATGGTAACAAATTGGGTGCAACCGACACCTTCTTCTACAAACTGGTGCCAACGTTGATTGACGTGATGGGGGATGCCGCCAAAGACTTGGTTGCGACTCAGAGCATCGTAGAAAAAGCCCTGAAAGCAGAAGAAGAGCAGTTTGCCCGTACACTGGAACGTGGCTTGGGGATGTTGGATCAGGCACTGGAAAATCTGACCGGTGACACGCTTGATGGCGAGACTGTATTCAAACTGTATGATACCTATGGTTTTCCTGTCGATTTGACTGCGGATGTTTGCCGTGAGCGTAATATCAACGTAGATGAAGCTGGTTTTGAAGCTGCGATGGCTGAGCAACGCCGCCGTGCTCAAGAAGCGGGTAAATTTGGTGCTGATTATAATGCCGGATTAAAAATTGATGGCCAGACTGAATTCTGTGGTTATGAGCAGATGACGGGTAACAGCACCATTACTGCTATCTACAAAGAGGGTCAGGCTGTTGATAGCATCACTGCCGGTGATAAAGCCGTTGTTGTATTGGCTTGCACGCCATTTTATGGCGAATCTGGTGGTCAGGTAGGCGACCGCGGTCATCTGCAGGCTGATGGTATCGAGTTTGAAGTGACTGATACACAAAAGTACGGTCAAGCAACCGGCCATGCTGGTGTACTGCATACAGGTACGCTGACTGTTGGTCAGTCTGTTGCGGCTATGGTGGACAAAAAACTGCGCCATCGTACTCAATTGAACCACTCTGTGACTCACTTGCTGCATGCGACCCTACGTCAGGTCTTGGGTACACATGTCACTCAGAAAGGTTCTTTGGTCGATCCTGATCGTCTGCGCTTTGACTTCTCTCATGTTGAAGCGGTGAAGCCTGCCGAACTGAAGCGGATTGAAGATCTGGTAAACACCCAAATTCGTCGTAACCATGAGCTGCAAACTGCAACAATGGATATTGATAGTGCCAAGGAAAAAGGTGCGATGGCACTGTTTGGCGAAAAGTACGATGCTGAAGTGCGCGTAGTCACTATGGGTGACTTCTCTATCGAGCTGTGTGGCGGTACCCATGTTGGTCGTACCGGTGATATTGGCCTGTTCAAAATCACCTCTGAAGGTGGTATTGCTGCCGGTATTCGTCGCATTGAGGCGGTAACTGGCGCAGCTGCCATAGCGTATGTTGCTGCAGAAGAGGCGGAGCTGAGTGAAGCTGCATCGCTGCTGAAAGCGGATAGCCAGTCTCTGGTCGCTAAGTTGAAGGCGCAGTTGGAAAAAGCTAAGCAGCTGGAAAAAGAAAATGCTCAGCTGAAAGATAAGCTGGCTGCCGCAGCAAGTGCTGATCTGGCCGGTGATGCCGTAGAGGTTGCCGGTGTTAAAGTACTGGTGAAGAAACTGGAAGGCGTGGAAGCGGGTGCGCTGCGTGGTTTGCAGGATGAACTGAAACAAAAACTGGGCTCAGGTGTTGTCGTACTGGGTATTGCTGGTGATGCGAAAGTGAATCTGATCGCAGGTGTGACCAAGGACTTGGTGGGTAAAGTTAAGGCCGGTGAACTGGTGGCTATGGTAGCTGCCATGGTTGGCGGTAAAGGCGGCGGCCGCCCAGATATGGCTCAGGCCGGTGGCAGTCAGCCAGAGAATCTGGACAATGCACTGGCCCAGGTTATGCCTTGGGTGAGTGAACGTCTGTAAGAGGTCATTCGTGCCAAACCAAGAAAAGCTTAGTCCGGCCCAGACCCATAAGCTTTATGTCAAAAAATTCGGCGGAACTTCAGTAGGCTCTATCGAGCGTATTGAAGTGCTCGCCGAGCAGATTGCCGCAGCACATCGTGCTGGCATTCGTCAGGTGATTGTTTTGTCTGCTATGGCAGGTGAAACCAATCGCCTGATCGCCCTGGGTGGTCAAATTGATCCCCATGGTAATGCCCGTGAGATGGATATGCTGATCTCTACCGGAGAGCAGATCAGTATTGCGTTAATGGCAATGGCATTACAAAAGCGTGGCGTTAAAGCAGTATCCCTGACAGGGGATCAGGTTCAAATTCATACCAACAGTCAGTTCGGCCGCGCCAGCATTGAACGGGTCGATACGGATTATCTCGAGTCATTGCTGGCATCAGATATAATTCCTGTCGTTGCTGGTTTTCAGGGACGCAATCCCCACGGTGATGTGACCACATTGGGGCGAGGTGGCTCCGATACGACTGCAGTTGCTCTGGCGGTGGCACTTTCTGCCGATGAATGTCAGATTTATACTGATGTTTGTGGTGTTTTTACCACGGACCCCAATCTTGAGCCTGCCGCTCGGCGTTTATCTTGTATTAGTTTTACTACTATGTATGAAATGGCGCGCTTAGGCGCCAAAGTCTTACACCCGGACTCTGTGGCCTATGCAGAGCGATTCAAAGTACCTTTACGGGTGCTGTCCAGTTTTGAGTCCGGAGAAGGTACGCTCATCTGTGTGGATGAAGCCTGCCATATCAGTGGAAATGTGGTTGGGATTGCGGTTAGTCGTGATCTTGCTATGGTATCTTTTGAAGATGCGGATAAATCCACAGAACCTTTGGGTAAACTATTTCAGCAATTATCTGTATTAGGTGTTGAAACGGATTTACTGAGTAAAACCCAAACAGATTCATCTTCTGTTAGCTTTACTGTGTCTGAAGCCTGGCTGGAACAAGTGTTGTTAGAGCTGGATGGATTGAGTCAGACAGTTAATTTGGGCTCAGTATTTTATGAACGGGATCTGGTTCGTATTTCGCTTGTTGCGAGTGGATCACTGGCTAAAACAGATGTTGCAGCTAAAGTATTTGATGTGTTGGGTAAACTGGGTATTCATGTTAAGTTGATCTCAACTTCTGAGATAAAACTGGCATTAGTTATCCCGCAGAAGTATCTGCAGATGGCAGTTTGTGCGTTACATCACGCTTTTGGCTTAAACGAGCTGTAATTAAATAACCAATTTGGTAACGACTACTATTAATTTGTACTAAGCTGACCTTATAATACACTTATGTACCGGGTGAGTACCGAGTTATTGCTGAATTGGGAACGTAAAGGAGCAATCGAATGCTGATTTTGACTCGTCGTGTTGGTGAAACACTGATGATTGGTGATGAAGTCACAGTTACAGTGCTGGGAGTAAAAGGTAATCAGGTGCGTATTGGTGTGAATGCACCAAAAGAAGTTTCTGTACACCGTGAAGAGATTTATCAGCGTATTCAGTCTGAAAAATCAGGTTCAAATAACGAAGGCGGTAACTTCTAACCAGTTGCTCAATAACTGGGTAGTAATACGTGAAGTAACCCGTTTGGTAGAAGAGTCAGCTTCGAGCTGGCTTTTTTATTGCTCAGTTCGTTTCCTCAACCCACAGTTCCTCTTTTGTTGTTCCCGCTTGTTTACTATCTCTACCTTCTGCTTGTTGATTTTGAACCCATTTGCACCTCATTTGCTGACTTCAATTTATGTGCCGCTGTCTTGAGTGGCGATCAATTATACCGTGATGACTTCGTAGCCGTTGCAAATGATGCCATCGAATATGGTATTTATGTGCGACGGCATGACTAGCTCTTGCTAGGGGCTGTTGACCTTTCAAGTTTGTTTTTGCAGCGATTTGAGGATGCCTTATACAAGGCAGAGGCTTTGATAGGTAGTTGATAAGCCGATAACGCAGTAGAAAGGAGTCTCAAACGCTGCCCGCAGGGTTCGGCTATAAGCGTTTTATGCTTTGTTGAGCGGTTCTTGCTTAGCATACTAGGCGACAAACCACTCGCCGCAATTAAAACGCTTTTATTTCGAACAAAATTTAATCACGACAGGTCAACAGACCCTAGAGCGTTACCGCAACTTTCCAGCTACGGCGAGTAATACACTGAGCTATATAGACATTGCGCACTTGCTGTTAGTACCTGATTCAGCGGTTAAAGCCGCTCTATAAGTAAATAACATGGGCAACATTGGTGAGCAAAGGCTGTTTATAGCATGGAAGCGTCGCTTGTCAGCCGACAGGATTAGTTCGCATCGTCACAGATTACGCTAGATGGCATATTTGTTTAACCATAATAATGGTTAAATCTGGCGTAAAACTGGGTGAGATGGACTTTACTGTAGTCTGAACTCGCTAAATACATGTCGTCACCAGGAGTGAAAGTGCTATTTACTGATAGCTAACTTCGTTTTGATTCATAAGTTTTTTGGAATTGGGTGTATAAAGTCGCATAAATGTGATTAAATAGCAGGCAATTGCCATTTATCGACAGTAAAATAACCTTACTGACCAAAAGGTACTTTGTACTTTTGACTCATTGCACCTGATGCAATTATTGGAATAGCATCAATAATTGTTCACTTATGATGCAGTTGGGACAAGGGTTTGCTGGAAATTACGACGATCTGATTAAAATCAGTTCAAACGAATTTTGTTTCCTAAAAAGCGTTTGACTTATTTTCTTCAAACAGTAATATGTGCGCCAAGAAAACGGAGAGGTGGCCGAGTGGCCGAAGGCGCTCCCCTGCTAAGGGAGTATGGGCTTTATCTCCCATCGAGGGTTCGAATCCCTCCTTCTCCGCCATTTTCTTGCTTAAATAGATTGCGCGTGTAGCTCAGCTGGATAGAGTACCTGGCTACGAACCAGGCGGTCAGAGGTTCGAATCCTCTCACGCGCACCATTTATTTATGCAGTACGATACGATTGGCGCGTGTAGCTCAGCTGGATAGAGTACCTGGCTACGAACCAGGCGGTCAGAGGTTCGAATCCTCTCACGCGCACCATCTTGCAGTAACGCATTTCGCATTATCGCTTTTCTCAGTATCGACTTTTATATTGCGCGTGTAGCTCAGCTGGATAGAGTACCTGGCTACGAACCAGGCGGTCAGAGGTTCGAATCCTCTCACGCGCACCATAAAAACTGCAACAGATTATTTTTTGATTGCGCGTGTAGCTCAGCTGGATAGAGTACCTGGCTACGAACCAGGCGGTCAGAGGTTCGAATCCTCTCACGCGCACCATCAAAAAAACGACAGAATTTTGCGCGTGTAGCTCAGCTGGATAGAGTACCTGGCTACGAACCAGGCGGTCAGAGGTTCGAATCCTCTCACGCGCACCATTTTACGTCGGAGAGGTGGCCGAGTGGCCGAAGGCGCTCCCCTGCTAAGGGAGTATGGGCTTTATCTCCCATCGAGGGTTCGAATCCCTCCTTCTCCGCCATTTATTTCAACGATGCGCGTGTAGCTCAGCTGGATAGAGTACCTGGCTACGAACCAGGCGGTCAGAGGTTCGAATCCTCTCACGCGCACCATGTTGATTTAAATGCCTTATTCTGCGCGTGTAGCTCAGCTGGATAGAGTACCTGGCTACGAACCAGGCGGTCAGAGGTTCGAATCCTCTCACGCGCACCATAATAAAGAGATACCCCGAACACTGTTCGGGGTATTTTTTTGTCTGCTGAAAACGAATCGTGTTTTTACTGACGAAAGCCCCCCTTTCTATGACATTTTTATTCCTTTATTTTGCTTATTTTCAATTTTAACCTACTGCATTTGCGCGATGTATGTATTAGCGCTTACTGATGCATAATTAGTCACTACAGATAAATATTACTTAAAGCAATTTACATATAACTAAATATTGCATACCAATATTACTGGTTGGCATAGTTAACTAATATCAGTAGGTTGTCATTTTAAAATATGAAATATTTAAATTTAAGTCGTTTTTGTTGGCTTTTATTTGGTACTGTGGGCTGGTAATTTAGCTTTTTGGTATAACCAATTTACAGTTTTGCATGGGGTTGGTATAGATACGCAATAATGCCAATTTGCATAAATATTAATTGTTAGTAAAGGCGCTGGGCGGTTGACGACCGACATACTCCCCTTTGCCCATGGATGATGAAGAGGACAATATGGCCCAGATAACTGAAGCGTTCGCCTTGGCGTTACAAGTCATGGCAATGGGTATGCTACTGGTCTTTTTATTTCTCAGCCTGTTGATTGCGGGCATCAAAATCGTTGCGACTCGATATGCACCTGGTATTTCCTCTGTACCGGTCCAGTCTAGTGATATGCCTCATACGAAAATAGATAAGAAAAAATTGGCTGCGATCACTGCAGCTATCCACCTGTACCGTACTAAAAACTGAATCTGACACAGATTTTTATAAGGATCATTACCATGAGCCGTGCATTAGCCCTGACCGATGTGGTGTTACGAGATGCCCATCAATCAATTCTGGCCACCCGATTACGTATTGAAGATATGTTGCCTATTGCGCAGCAATTAGATCGGGTCGGTTTTTGGTCACTGGAGTCATGGGGTGGTGCAACCTTTGATGCTTGTATCCGTTATCTTGGTGAAGACCCTTGGGAGCGTATCCGCTTACTAAAACAGGCCATGCCCAATACGCCACAGCAGATGTTATTACGGGGGCAGAATTTACTGGGTTATCGGCATTATGCCGACGATGTGGTGAATCGTTTTGTCACCCGGGCAAAAGACAATGGTGTGGATGTTTTTCGTATCTTTGATGCTATGAATGATGTGCGCAATCTGCGAACCGCAATTGATGCGGTAAAACGGGTAGATGGCCATGCTCAAGGCACCATTAGCTATACCACCAGTCCAGTTCATACACTGGATACTTGGATATCGATGGCAAAACAGCTGGAAGATTATGGCTGCCAGTCATTATGTATTAAAGATATGGCCGGGCTACTCAAGCCAATGGAGGCCTTTGAGTTAATTTCCACATTGAAGCAGCAGACTGATTTAGTGATTGCGATGCAGTGCCATGCTACCACTGGGTTAAGTACTGCAACTTACCAAAAAGCCATTGAAGCCGGTATTGATGTATTGGATACCGCCATTTCATCAATGAGTCAGACCTATGGGCACAGTGCGACAGAAACACTGGTTGCCATGGTTGAGGGCACGGAACGTGATACTGGCTATGACATGGTGTTGCTAGAAGAGATCGCGGCCTATTTCCGGGAAGTGCGCAAGAAATATGCGCAGTTTGAAGGCTCGCTCAAGGGCATTGACTCTCGTATTTTGCGTGCTCAGGTGCCCGGCGGGATGCTGACGAACATGGAAAATCAGCTAAAGGAGCAGGGCGCTGCTGATAAGCTTGATTTAGTGTTGGAAGAGATCCCGCGGGTAAGGGAGGATTTGGGTTATTTACCATTAGTGACGCCTACCTCGCAGATTGTCGGTACTCAGGCGGTACTGAATGTGCTGACGGGGGAGCGCTACAAATCCATGACAAAAGAGACTGAAGGGGTGCTGCGGGGGGAATATGGTGCAACACCCGCGCCGGTGGATAAAGCCTTACAAGCCCGAGTCTTACAGGGTGAGCCAGCGCTCACATGCCGCCCAGCAGATCGACTCGCGCCTGAATTTGACCGCTTAAAATCCGAATTGGTAGAGAAAGCGGCGACCGCCAATTTGGCATTAGCCTCAGCCGCGCAGTTAGATGACGATGTGTTGACCTATGCGCTGTTTCCGCAAATCGGTTGGCAGTTCTTGTGTAATCGAGGCAACGCCGACGCATTTGAACCGGCTCCGGGCAGTGTGACGGCTGCATCGCCTCAAACGCAGGTTCAGTCACCGCCTCAGCCCCAAGCTAAGTCAAATAGCACTTCTGCAGCAGAAACCTATACCGTTAACGTACAGGGCGAAACCTTTGTTGTGCAGGTTTCCGCTGGTGGTGATATCACTCAGGTGCAACCGGCTGTGGCGCCTCAGCCGAATGAACCTGTGATGTCGTCCTTAGCGTCTGCCACGGAAATGACAGCACCACTGTCTGGCAATATTTTTAAAGTGGCAGTGAGTCAGGGTGACAGCGTTAAAGCCGGCGATGTGGTGATTATTCTGGAAGCAATGAAAATGGAAACCGAAATCCGCGCCATTGTTGATGGTGTCATTGCCGGGTTATTTGTTAAGGAAGGTGACTCCGTCAGCGTCGGCGCTCGCCTGTTGGCATTGGGCTAGGGGCGAAGCATGGAAGGTTTAATGGCGTTTTGGCAGGAAACGGGGATTGCTCATTTTACCCTGCCGCAGGCAATCATGATGTCCGTGGGGATCGGGCTGCTTTATCTGGCTATCGCAAAAAAGTTTGAACCCTTGCTACTCCTACCTATCGGCTTTGGCGCTATCTTAGCGAATATTCCCAATGGCGGATTTACTGAACCGGGAGGATTACTGTATTACCTCTATGCGGTTGGTATTGAGACTGGAATTTTCCCGCTACTGATTTTTATGGGAGTGGGGGCCATGACAGATTTTGGTGCCTTGATTGCTAATCCTCGCACCCTACTGTTAGGTGCCGCCGCGCAGTTCGGTATTTTTGCTACCTTGCTTGGGGCGATAGGACTGAATCTGGTGCCTGGGTTTGAGTTTTCCCTGCAGGATGCTGCTGCAATTGCCATTATCGGCGGGGCTGATGGTCCAACGGCAATTTTCCTCGCATCCAAACTGGCGCCGGAACTCTTAGGCGCGATTGCGGTAGCAGCTTACTCCTATATGGCACTGGTTCCTATTATTCAGCCGCCAATTATGCGGGCGCTGACCACGGCATCTGAGCGTGCAATTAAAATGGAGCAACTGCGGGATGTCAGTAAACAAGAGAAAATTATTTTCCCCTTAATGGTACTGGGGTTAACAGTGCTGTTTTTGCCAGCCGCCTCCCCTTTGGTGGGTATGTTTTGCTTGGGTAACTTAATGCGAGAGGCTGGCGTGGTTGACCGTTTGTCACAGACTGCCCAGAATGAGCTAATCAATATCGTGACCATTTTTCTCGGTTTGGCGGTGGGGTCAAAATTATCTGCTGAGCAATTTTTGCAGTTGGAAACCTTAGGGATTTTACTGCTTGGCGCTGTGGCCTTCGCAATCGGGACTGCATCTGGCGTGTTAATGGCAAAGCTGATGTGTCGTCTCTCCGGTGGCAAGGTTAATCCGTTGATAGGCGCTGCGGGGGTTTCTGCTGTCCCCATGGCTGCGCGGGTCGTCAATAAGGTGGGATTAGAGGCCAATGGCCAGAACTTCTTGTTAATGCATGCCATGGGGCCGAATGTGGCTGGTGTCCTGGGGAGTGCCGTGGCCGCTGGTATTTTATTGGCCGTCTTAGGTTAACGTTTTAGGCGAAAGTCCGGGGCTGAAATCCGGGGCTAAAACAGGACGGCTCAAGTAGAAAGGAAAATAGAATCGTTCATACACAAAACCATGCCGCTAACCATTTGGGTGAGCGGCATGGTCGTATTCTGTGTCGATGCTTATCTGAAAATCAATAAGCTTGGTGCTGGTAGGCGGTTAGCCATAACAGAGCTGTCAGGGTCAGAATAAGCAGGACACTGATCGCCAGAATATACATAAACCCTTTACGTCCCTGCTTTAGGGGAATGTTGTTGTAGTGCAGGAATAGCAGCCAGGCCAGTGAGGAAATAATCGGCAGCAAAAACAGTCCAGCCATGCTTCACCTCCTTGTTATGTTTTGTGAGTTATGACGCTTTATATCTCCGACCTAGGCGGCTGAGTCCGAGAGTCTCTTTCCATCTAGCAAATGGGTGGCTCGGAAGTGACAGCAACATCAGCGGATAGGATGTTGGCCGAATTATCGAAATATGACCAACCTTTTTAGTGTAGAAGTAATTGGCTTACCGTGAAATCAGCTAATGGCACTTTTATCAGAAAAATGAATCTGTTATCAAGGTACCCTAAGTAGAGCTAACCCTGTGTTTATGCATTAGTTGCAGGTAGATAATCAGCTTGAACCTGGCATGTGTAGTCGAATGGGCTGATACAGTGTCACGGCACAGTATTGGCTGCGCCGTGACATAAGGTTTGCTCGTCAACGAGGAAGGTTAAACATGGTTGAGGTAAAGAAGCGACCCCTTAACCTTATCAGGCATTTTGGCTGACGGGGCCTGCGCCTGTGATGCTATTGTCGTAGAAGCGGTTTTCATCTAACTGCTGCTCTGACTTACCGACAACGACCGCCGTCATCATATCCCCGGTAACATTGGTGGCTGTTCTGACCATATCGATCACCCGGTCAATGGCAGCAATAAAAGCAATGCCTTCCAGCGGGAGCCCCACCACGCCTAAAGTCACTGTCAGCATTACCATGGCGCTGCCGGGTACCCCAGCGGTACCGATAGAGGCGACAGTTGCTGTCACCGCTATCAGCATGTAATCGGTCATATCCAGTGTGACACCATAGATTTGGGCGATAAAGATGGCTGCAATTGCCGGGTAAATTCCACCACAACCATCCATATTCATGGTTGCGCCCAAAGGTAAGACAAAAGCGCTATAACGTTTGGATACGCCCATGGCTTCGGTGCAGCGGGTGGTGGCAGGCAGGGTGCCAAAGCTTGATGCGGTACTAAAGGCGATCAGCTGTGCTGGCATGGCCTTACGGAAAAACTGCCAAGGACTGAGTCGGGCCACATAGCGCACCAACCCACCATAAACAAACAGAATATGGATAAAGGCGGCCAGATAAATCGCGCCAATAAATTTGGCTAGCGGTAACAAGGTATCCAGTCCATATTTACCGACCACCCAAGCTATCAAGCCAAATACGCCGATCGGGGTTAAGGTCAATACCATGCGGGTTAACTGAAACATCACTTCAGCGCCCGCTTCAAACAATTTTTTAAGCGGCGCCGCTTTTTCACCAACTGTGTTGATGGCAATACCGACAAGCGCAGCAAAGACAATGATCTGCAGCACTTTACCTTCTGCTAACGAGGCGAAGGGATTCACCGGGATCATATCCAGTAATACCTGAGTAAAACCGGGAATATTACGCTCTCGCACTGCGGTACTGGCCAAATCCAAACTGCCGCCCATATCGATCATCGAGCCGATGGTCAGACCGAGAAGAGAAGCAATAGTACCGGTAAACATAAACATACCAAGAGTCTTTAAGCTAAGCCGCTTAAGGTTGGCCTGCTGTCCGAGAGAAGTAATGCTGACCACAATGGCACACAGTACCAATGGCGCAACCAGCATTTTAATGGCGCTGATAAACAGATCGCCCAGGGGTTTTAAACTGGCTGCTTGTGGGCCGAGGATCACACCTGTGAGGGCACCAAGTGCAAAGCCAATAAGCACTTTCTGCCAAAAGGGTATTGCTGATAAACGGGATAGAATCATAATGTGTCCGCTGTTGTCCGACTGATATTGTCCATCTCTCCGCCCGGTATTTGCAGGAACGGTGAACGCTGTGCTGATTTTGCAACCCTATGATTTGTTCAAGGAATAATCAAAATTTAGCTTGGTCGCATTGTATAGAGATAGACAGATGTTGCACAAATCGTTTTGTTTATAACTTATTGTGATATGCAAGTTTGTTTTAATTATGTAAGCGGATTTATTTCGATAACATCCGGGAGTAATAACACGTGATAATCACTTTATGGCTGATGTTCAGTGGGGCATTTTTGGCTGCCACCTTGCTACCTGGCGGTTCGGAAATCTTGTTGGCCGTGCTGGTGGAAGAGGCACCACTCCACTGGCCTGCGTTGCTGGCTGCCGCTGCACTAGGTAATACCTTAGGCTCGTTGACCAGCTTTTAT
The DNA here is from genome assembly GCF_024363255.1 of Shewanella sp. NFH-SH190041. Classification (NCBI taxonomy): domain Bacteria; kingdom Pseudomonadati; phylum Pseudomonadota; class Gammaproteobacteria; order Alteromonadales; family Shewanellaceae; genus Shewanella; species Shewanella sp. NFH-SH190041. The sequence goes on along the minus strand of NZ_AP026070.1, from coordinate 3,334,115 downwards.
CTTGGTCGTCTGGGACGGTTTGCTAAAACCCCAGAAGCCATGAGCCATGGGCGTTATCGCCATGCGTTAGCCTTGGTGCAGCGTTATGGTATTTGGAGTTTGTTGTTGGCCTGGGCACCGATTATTGGTGACTTACTGTGCCTGCTTGCTGGTTGGCTCAAGCTACCATTATGGCCCAGCACTGCGATGATACTACTGGGTAAAACTCTGCGTTATGTGCTGATTATTGCCGCAGTACTGCATTGGGGCTATTAGGCTTACTGAGACTTAGTATCCCTACTCTGAGTAGGTACAAATGTTAACAAAAAAACACTGTTGTTAGTTGTTTTTGCTGCTTAATATCTGAGCAAAAGTTGGCGTTCGGTAACATATTTCCCGCTGGGATTGCATCAACAGATGAGCAGTCTGCTGTGCAGTAGTCAGGATGGATTTTGGGAAATCACATCCGCTAGGGAACCATCTTTTGTGGCTTTGTGTCTGATATCAAAGTGATAATATTGCTTACTTCCTAAAGCAAAGGAGCTTTCTGTGAAAAAATGGATCCTGGCCGCTGCCATTTCGGCGGCGCTGGCAGGTTGTGCCACCCAAACGCCAACCAGTAGTCAACTGCCTCAGGGCGTTAAGTTTATCGCCGCCGAACAAGCTGGCCAGTCAGCCATCGGTATTCCCTTCAAAAAGTATCAGTTGGCCAACGGCCTGACCGTGATCCTGCATGAGGATAAGTCTGATCCTCTAGTGCATGTGGATGTGACCTATCATGTGGGCTCCGCCCGGGAGTTACCGGGGAAAAGCGGTTTTGCCCACCTGTTTGAACATATGATGTTCCAAGGTTCACAGCATGTGGCCGATGAGCAGCATTTTAAAGTGATCACCGAAGCCGGCGGTACCCTCAACGGCACCACCAATAGCGATCGCACCAATTATTATGAAACTGTGCCAAGCAATCAGTTACAGAAAGTCTTGTGGTTGGAAGCAGACCGCATGGGCTTCTTCCTGCCGGCACTGACTGAGAAGAAATTTGAAATCCAGCGGGAAACCGTGAAAAACGAGCGGGCGCAGCGCATTGATAATCAGCCCTATGGCCGCATGGATGAACAGTTCTCCAAAGCTTTCTATCCCGAAGGGCATCCGTACTCTTGGCCTGTGATTGGTTGGCCTAAAGATTTAGACCGCGCCAACCTCAACGATGTACGGGCATTTTTCAAACGTTGGTACAGCCCTAACAATGCCACGCTCACCATTGGCGGTAATTTCAATGAAGCTCAAGCGCTGGCGTGGGTAAATAAATACTTCGGTGATATCCCCCGCGGACCTGAAGTAAAACCATTGCCTAAAACGCCGGTGACACTAGATAAAACCCGTTATATCTCGATGGAAGATCGGGTTCATCTGCCGCTGATCCGCATTGGTTACCCAACGGTATATGCCCGCCATCAGGATGAGCCGGCGCTGGATCTGTTAGCCACTATTTTAGGTGGCGGTAAAACCTCACTGTTTTACAAAAATCTGGTAAAAAATGGTTACGCGGTACAGGCTGGTGTCAGCCACCCTTGTAGCGAGCTGTCCTGCCAGATGTTTATGTATGCGTTGGCTAATCCGGCGAAAAAAGAAACGTTGGCCGATCTGGAAAAACGCATCAATCAATCCATTGCTGAATTTGAAAAGCGTGGCGTAACCGATGCCGATCTGGAAAAAGCCAAAATCCAGTTTAAGGCCGATACCATCTTTGGTTTGCAAAGCGTCAGCGGCAAGGTGTCAACCTTGGCCCATAACCAAACCTTCTTTGGGCAGCCAGATTTGACCGCAGCGGATCTTAAGCGTTACTCCAACGTGACTAAAGCCGATGTGATGCGGGTATTTGATAAATACATCAAGGGGAAACCCCATGTGGTGATGAGTGTGGTGCCCGAAGGGCAAAAACAGCTGATTGCCCACGGGGATAATTACACTGCGAAGATGCCAGCGCCAGCAGATATCGCCGCGCTGCCGGTGAAAGATCCCCGTGATGGTGCCAAACCGGTTGTTGATAATTTTGACCGCAGCAAAATGCCTAAAGCCGGTGCTGCCCCGGTCATGACTGTGCCCCAGTTATGGACTGCCAAATTGAGTAACGGCATTGAGGTGATGGGCACGCAGAGCAACGAGACACCAACGGTTGAGCTGTTGATTTACCTCAATGGCGGCCATGAGTTAGAGCCAGTGGCTAAGTCTGGTCTGGCGGTATTGACAGCGGCCATGATGAATGAGTCTACAACTCAGCACAGCGGTGAAGCGTTAGCTCAGCAGCTGGAAATGCTCGGCTCAAGTGTGCAGTTTGGCGCCAGCGGTAATCAGAGTTACATCAAGGTATCGGCCCTGACCCAAAACCTGCCTCAGACCATGAAAATCGTGACAGAGAAATTGTTCTCGCCAGCCTTTAATGCCGCCGATTTTCAACGGTTGAAACAGCAGCAGTTACAAGGGTTACAGCATCAGATGGCTGAGCCTGATTATTTGGCCCGTACCGCCTTTATCAAGTTGATGTATGGGGCTGATAATGCTCGGGGGATCAGCAGTGATGGCACCTTGGCAACGGTTTCCGCGCTGACCTTGGATGATGTTAAAGCGTTTTATAAGCAGCAGTACCGCGCCGGTAATGCCCAAATCGTGGCAGTATCAAATCTGCCTGAAAGCAAAATGCTGTCCGATCTGAAAGGGCTGGATACCTGGCAGGGTGCTGCCACGCCCATTCCGGCTATGAAGCCATTACCTAAGCTGGCTGGCGGGACCATTTATCTGGTCAACAAGCCTGGGGCAGCACAATCCGTGATTATGATTGGTAAGCGGGCCCTGCCGTTTGATGCCACAGGTAATTACTTTAAATCTGAGCTGATGAACTATCCGCTGGGCGGCGCGTTTAACAGTCGCATTAACCTTAACCTGCGGGAAGATAAGGGTTACACCTATGGTGCCAGCACCGGCTTTAATGGTGGTCGTGATACCGGCACCTTTATGGCTTATGCCAATGTGCGCAGTAATGTGACAGATAAGGCGCTAATCGAGTTTATCAAGGAGATAAAAGCCTTCCGTGCCAAAGGGATGACTGATGCAGAGCTGGAGTTTATGCGTAAGTCTATTTCCCAAAGTAAGGCGCTGGATTATGAAACCCCATACCAGAAAGCCGGCTTTATTCGCACGATTCAGAAGTATGGATTAGATCATCACTTTACGGATAAGCAAGCCGACATTATTGCCCATATTAGCCGGGCTGAGCTGAATAAGTTGGCGGCATCTGAATTAGATATTGGTCAGATGATTATGCTGGTGGTCGGCGATCAGGCCAAAATTGAACCGGGCCTTAAAGCCTTGGGTTATCCGGTAAAATCGATTGACTGACCCAGTATTAGATAAAAGATTGCAGCGGGTCTGACAATCATTATCATGGCCGGGCAGCATCAGTGAAAATACACTGGTGCTGCCCGTTTTTTTATGCTTGTTGGGAACAGATGGCCTGAGGATAAAGCCTTTTTCATCAACCCCGGCGCATAAAGGCTTGCTGCCAGCGCCGCTTGCTTATATTTTGGGGGCTGCACCGGGTATCGCCGCTGTTTGACTGATGTTGATTTAAATTGAGTTAGATTGACTGAGTGAAATGGGCATCAGATGGATCTTACCCCGGAGGTAAGCGGCCAGGTTATTTGGCCCGGCTAAAGCTTACCTTAACCGGTATCAGAAAAGAGAAGGTTAAATTGAAATCATTCAATGCATTGGTAGAGTGTCTGGCTACAGAGCAGGGGCGTGCAGCCCTGGCGGGGATTCATCGCGGAATTGAGCGGGAGACCCTGCGGGTTACCCCTGGTGGTGAATTAGCCGGTGATGCCCATCCCCGAGAGCTAGGCTCAGCTTTAACCCATTCCCGTATCACCACTGATTACAGTGAGTCTCTGCTGGAGTTTATTACCCCGGTTTGCAGCAGTGTTGACAGTCTGCTCGACAGCTTAACCCAGACCCATGCTTTTAGTGTGCAGCATCTGCATGGTGAGCAGCTTTGGCCGGTCAGTATGCCTTGTTTTGTTGCCAATGAAGGGGATATTCCCATTGCCCGCTATGGCAGCTCCAATACCGGTCGGATGAAAAGTTTGTACCGCACTGGGTTGACCCACAGATACGGCGCCTTGATGCAGATTATTGCCGGGGTGCATTACAACTTTTCTGTGTCTTCGGCGTTATGGCAACAGTTACATCGCTTTTCTGGCAGTAGTGAGCCGCTGGGGCAGTTTATTTCCGAAGGCTATTTCAGTCTGATCCGTAATTATCGCCGCATGGTGTGGTTGCTGCCTTACCTGTTTGGTGCCTCGCCAACGATTTGTCAGTCCTTCATTCAAGGGCGGCAGACCAATTTACCCTTTGTTTCCTTAGGCGCTGGCGCACTGTACCTGCCTTATGCCACCTCGTTGCGCATGAGCGATTTGGGCTATACCAATCAGGAGCAGGAAAAACTCAGTATCAGTTATAACTCGCTGGATGAGTATTTAGCTGGGATCCGCCGCGCCATCGCTATGCCATCGCAAAAATTTGCCCGTATTGGGGTGAAGGTGGACGGCGAATACCGTCAGCTTAATGCCAATATTTTGCAGATTGAGAATGAATTTTACGCGCCGATCCGTGCCAAGCGGGTGACGGCCAGCGGTGAAAAACCCTCGCAAGCATTGGCGCGGGCTGGCGTGGAGTATATCGAAGTGCGGGCGCTGGATGTGAATCCGTTTAGCCCTGTAGGAATAGACGCCAGCCAAGTGTATTTGCTGGATCTTTTCTTACTCTATTGCCTGTTGCAACCCAGTGCACCAACCGACGCGGCTGGTGAGCTGGAAATGGCCGCAAACCTACGGGCCGTGGTGTTAACCGGTCGAGAACCCGGGTTGATGTTAGCGCGCAATGGACAGGCCATTTCCCTGCAGCACTGGTTGGGTGAAATATTCACCGGCATGGCGGCATTGGCGCCTTTGCTCGATAATGCACCCGGGCAGCAGGGACAGCCTTATCAGCAGGCATTGGCGCAGTGGCAGGTGTGTGTGGATGATCCACAACAGACCCTGTCAGGCCGGATGCTACAGGCCATTTTGCAGCCCGGTATGGGGCATGGTCAGTGGGTGAAAAATCTGGCGCAGGAGTACAGCCAATATCTGCGCGGTTACCCGTTAACGCCGCAGCAGCAAGCTGATTATGAGGCGGAAGCATCAGCTTCCCTTGCCCGGCAGGCTGCAATTGAAGCTGCAGACAGCCAAAGTTTTGATAGTTTCTTATCTGAGTACTTTAATGATCCACAATCTTGAACCCAGAGAGGCCGCTGCGCATGGTAGCGGCATGATGGCGGCTTTTCTGTTGCGTCCCGGTCGGTTTTTCGCCGCGCTGCTAGCAGCCGGTTTGACCTTGAGCGGCTGCGCCTCGCCTGATGATGCTGGTAAGCCTTGTGGTATGGTCTCTGCATATTTGGAGCCAGCCCGAGCGGAAGGTTTATATCGCACGGTCGTTACCAACCTTGACGGTCGCAGCGTGATTTCTCAGCCCAATTACCAACTCCTGCCCGGCCGGCATACATTTACCCTCGTGGAGTTGATTGATGCACCGCAGTTAGATGTGCCCTTGTCGCTGCGGGTAGCGAAAACCTTGACCATAGAGGTGAAGCCAAATACTCGCTACCATCTTGCTGCTCATTATCTGCCAGATGGCGATGGTAAAAATTTCTGGCAGCCTGTGGTGTGGCAGCAAGATGCCATCACTTGTCACTTCCCGCAGACCTCCGGTATGCCATTGTGATCGGGCGTCAGTCTTTTTTGTGATAGCTGTGATTTTTTCGACAGTTGAGAATTTCAACCATTGCCTAAGCCTGCCAGCTGGGTAACACTGATCGGCTGACAGACGCTATTGCTTGTAGGAATTCATTGTCATGGTTTGGCTTTTTCGCATATTGACGGCACTGGTGCTGATGCAGCTCGCAGGGTGTGCCGCTTCTCCGCCCCGGGATCCCGATAATATCTGCGCTATTTTTACCGAGCACCGCAGTTGGTATGACGCCGCTAAGGATACCCGGGAAAAATGGGGAGTACCTGTACATGTGCCTTTGGCGATGATGTATCAGGAGAGTTCATTTCGCCACGATGCCGCGCCACCGATGGAGTATTTTCTTGGTTTTATCCCGATTGGCCGGGTCAGCAGTGCCTATGGTTATGCACAGGCCAAAACCATGACGTGGGATGATTATGTCCGGGAAACCGACAACAGTTGGGCCAGTCGCTCCAATTTTAGTGATGCCATGGATTTTATGGGTTGGTTTATTTATAAAACCCATCAAATTAACGGGGTCTCCAAATGGGATGCGCGGGATCAATACCTTAATTACCATGAGGGGTGGGGCGGTTACCGCCGCGGCACTTATAAAGCGAAACCTTGGCTGATTAAGGTGGCGGCTAAAGTGGATCAACGTGCCCGCCGTTATGCGACCCAATACCGTGGCTGTAAAAAAGAGTTGGACCGCTCTTGGTTATCCCGGCTGTTTTTCGGCTGATATTGGTCCGTTGCAGCAGGCTCGCTGACAGAATTCTGAATGCCGATAGCTCTGCTAATAAAGTGACGCACTAACATAACTAACTGATATAACAAAAGGCGCTGAATATCAGCGCCTTTTGTCTATTTGATGCCAGTATCATGCTTTATAGGCGGACGTTTTGTGATGGGGTTGATTGTCCCGTTGTAATAAGCATGTTTGTTAGCTTAGCAACTCATGACCTAGCCAATTTAGCGGCGCCAGATAATGCGCGGGCATACAGGTTTTTAGCGTGGCCAGTGTGCAGGTCAGTTGCGCGGCATCAGTCACATTAAGATTCAAATGGCCAACTTTACGCCCCGGCCGTACCTGCTTGTTGTACCAGAATAGCTCAGCGCCTGGCAGCGTTAGCCATTGCTCTTGCCAGTCAACCCCGATGAGATTGACCATGGCCACGGGCAGGGCGGGTACGAGTGGCGCAATGGGCCAACCCATTAGCGCGCGCAGATGCAGTTCAAACTGACTGGTATGGCACCCCGTTAAAGTCCAGTGACCAGAATTGTGTACCCGGGGAGCCAGTTCGTTCACCAGCAAGGTATCTCCCACGCGGAAACATTCCATAGCCATGACGCCGACATAATCCAGCTCCGCCATAATACTGCTTAGCATGGCTTCAGCCTGAGTTTGCAGTGAATTAAGCCGGGGAAGGGGAGCAATCGAGGCCATTAAGATGCCATCTTGGTGCAGATTCAGTGCCAGCGGGTAAAAATGACAACGGCCATCACGGCTGCGGGCGCCAACCAAAGAGACCTCTTCATCAAAGGCGATGCCCTGCTCGGCAATGGCGGCATTATGCCATTGTGCCGGGACCTCATCAGGCTTATCGGCATACAGCCAGTATTGCCCTTTGCCGTCATAGCCACCGGTGCGCCGCTTGAGCAGCACCTTGTCTCCCAGTTGTCGGTGTAGCTCCGTGGCGGAGGTGGTTTGCGTGACATTGACCCAAGGCGAGGTGGCAATGCCGAGCTTATCTAACAGGGATTTTTGGCTGAAGCGGTCGGCTAAGCGGCCAAAAACCGGGCCATTTATAAAGTTTTGGTGCTCACTGAGTTGACGGCTGGTGGCCGACTCCGGCCATTGCTCCCGCTCGGCGGTAACAATATCCTGTTCAGCTAACGGCAGGGTCTTGGCGCTAGGGGCCATAATATCAACCGGTTGCACATCTAGCGCCAGAGGTTGACCCGCATAGCGCATCATGGCGCCCAATTGGCCATCACCCAAAACCCAAATCTTTGGTGTGCTCATACCTATGACTCCTGTCGGGGATCAGCCTGTGTCAGGACTGCATCTGTCTGTGCCTGGCGAAAATTATCCAGTCGCTCAGCCAGTGCGGCATCATGATTTGCCAATATCTGGCAAGCCAGCAGTCCGGCGTTAAATGCACCGGCTGTCCCGATAGCCAAGGTGCCGACGGCGACGCCTTTGGGCATTTGAACGATGGATAATAGACTGTCCATACCTGAGAGAGCTTTACTTTGTACCGGCACCCCTAATACCGGTAAACGGGTTTTAGCCGCTATCATTCCCGGCAGATGGGCTGCGCCACCGGCGCCACCGATGATCACCTCAAAGCCCTTGTTGGCTGCGCTGTCAGCAAACTGCATCAGCTTATCTGGGGTGCGGTGGGCGGAGACCACTTCCACATGATAAGGCACCTGCAGCAGATCCATAATTTCCGCTGCAGCCGCCATGGTAGGCCAATCACTCTTTGATCCCATAACAACAGCTACCAAAGGTTGCATCTTCATTCCTTAATTCAGTTTGTTATTTTGGTTGGCCGATAAACGGCCGGGTAGAGACAGGGTGAAAACCACATCAGCTTATGGCGCGGGATCATAACATGGGCAAGGCAACTTCAGGTTTTAGATACAAAAACTCAGTGTACGCTGAGGCATACACTGAGTTTTAAATGATCCTCAAACCAATAGGGCATTTTATGGCACGAATTTGGATTTACCGCTGAGGCGTCGAGGCATTCAGCCCCTAATTCTGGGTGGAGGAAGTACTAATATTGGCGCTGAATCAACAGCCCGTTGCGCTTGGAAATATGGTGACCAACTGATTATTTTAGAAGATCTCTGCAGCGCCGCTGACTGAGAGCAACATAACACCTTCCGTTATATCTTCCCTCGCATTGCACACATCACCCGCTGTGAGGCATTGCTCTAGCACTTTGCCAATGTGTAACGCTCAGCCTACACTCATCCCCAGAGCTGTGACTGTCTGCTCCACATTTAATTAGCAATGGATGGCAGACAGTATTAGCGCGAACATCAAACATGCCGTGCGGTCATGACTATGTCAGATGAAAACGGACTATCCGCGATGCCATTTATTCCAGCACAATAACCCAAGCCATCCCCTGAGCGCGCTATTGCGCGATGGGAGTTAACCTTAACATGACTGTAGGCATGACCCATGGATTTTGGCATGAAGTTTCATCTTACCGCGGTTTGTCTGTTATTACTCACCTCGGCCTGTAGCGAACAAAACAAGTCTGATACACCTACAGCGCCGCCGGGAACCCAACTGCATACAATTGAGCACAATGGTATAACTCGGGAATATATTGCGTATATTCCCGATAGCTACAATGCTGACACCCCAGTACCTTTACTGTTTAATTTTCATGGTTACGGCGGCAATGCCAGTGAGTTTATGGCCTATGCCGATTTAAGACCCCAAGCAGAAGCTCACCAATTTATTTTGGTCTATCCCCAGGGCACATTATTAGCGGGCACCAGCCATTGGAATGCAGCGCTCCCCGGCAATGACAATAAAAGCTCAGCCGATGACTTTGGCTTTATCGACGCGCTGCGCACTCACCTCGCCAGCCAGTACCAAATCGATCTCAATCGGGTTTATGCCATGGGATTTTCCAACGGTGGCATGTTCAGTTATGCCTTGGCCTGCTATCACAGCGCCAATATTGCCGCCGTTGCGGCTGTGGCCGCCACCATGCTGGCAACAGACTGTTCCTATACTCACCCAATGGGGATTATCAGTCTCCACGGCAGTGATGACACGGTTATCCCCTATCAGGGCAATCACGATTACCTTGCCGTAACTCAGGTGCTGGAGTATTGGATTAACGCTAACGGCACTGAAACCGCCCCGAACACACGTTTGGCAACAGACAATGGCACTGAGATTACCCACCTGACATATCCCAATGGTATGGGGCATGTCAGCGTTGAGCATTACCGGGTCGATGGCGGGGGGCACAGTTGGTTTAATTTTGATTTTCAGGGGCAATCGGCTAATCAGCTATTGTGGCAAGCCTTAGCGCAATACGATATTCACGGACAACGCCAAACTAATCTTTCCCACTAACCACACGGCTTCCAACAACTGTGTTGCAGACATACAACATAGGGGGCCGGTGGGAGTACGGTTAAGGTGTAAGAGCGCTGTTGGTTTTGTGTTTAATCATATGTGATATTGAGTTAATTATTTGTCTGGGATAATGTACTGTTTTCATGCTGCGCTCCAGTTTAAAGTTTTGCTGAAGCAGGCGTGGGTAGGTTGGAATATGGATTTATTTGGATAGACAGATAACAGTTTGAGTGGAGGTAATACATGAGACTTAACTATTTAGTAATCGTATTATTTTTTTGTATTTGCGGAACTGCAAATGCGGTAGTTTATAATAAAATAACCTCTGCCAGAGATTGTGTTTATCCTGAATATTATGTGCCAGTAAAAGATGTTCAAGATAATATGTCATTTTTTCGCAATAATATGGGTAGATGGCAGATCTCTCAAATTGCTGATCGGCATGTGATAATGGGATCTGGTTATCGTTTTCAAGTAAAGAGAGGGACTGCTGGAAATGCATTTTGTGTTAGCGATGGTGTGATAAAAACACAAAGAGAAATGGATAGATTAGTAGCTGATTCTGCCTATTTTATAAGTTTATTAAAAAAATATCGCCCCCTATACATTGTGACTTCAGATGGTAATGGTATTCCTGATCTTAACCTGCCCCAATTAGGTACGACTGATAACGGTATTAAAATTAAAATTATTAGACGAGCATTTGATTCAACTAAAGTACACTTTGCGGTTAATCATACCACTCCATTTATTACAATTCCTCAAAACAAGCAGTTAGAGTTTGAATTTGATGGTACCCAGTGGAATCCAACGCCTAGTCGAGTAATAAAACGCCAAAATCAATTAAATAGTATCAAGAATGATAATAATTTAAGAGATGCTTTAAAATCTGCTGGTGTTTTAAAAGTAGAAACTTCGGATGGTAATTGGTTATCTAAGTTAAATTTAAAAACAGATGACGTTGATGATGGTACCATGTTGATTTTCTACCGTAATTCAACATGGGCGGTATCAGTTAATTATTCTGGTAAAACAATAAGTCCTAAGCGAGGTGAAACGGTTAAACTTATTAAGTTAAGTGGAAGTTGGAGGTTATTAGGAGAAGCATTTGAACCTATTCAACAATTAGGGCAAGTTTGTTTATATCAAGGCCTAAATCAAACAGGTCATAAATTATGTTGGGATCTGAGAGAAGGTAATGGTGTTTCATCTATTACTGCTAGTTTTATGAATGACAGATCACGCTCTTTCTCTATCAGTGCCGATATAGATAGTGTAGCGTTCTGCCAACATTTTAATTTTCAAGGTTGGTGTGTCACGCACAGTGAGAGTGGAAACTTTTCATCTCAACATCAGATGCAGGTTTCCAGCTTGCGGGTTGGTGATGAGATTCCCAATAATAATGATTGCCGTAATGCGGATATCAAAATTTGCTTTTATGAACATGCAAATCAGCGGGGGCGTCGTTACTGTATAAATAAACCCAGTGGTTTTGATAATGTAAATTTATGGGATGTCGGTGATAGAAGTAGAAATACATTTTCATCTGCTAGTATAACGCCAGCATTCGGTGTTGTTAGAGTCTGTAAAGATGTTGGCTATGCTGGAGGGTGTCGAGATTTAAATCAAACTGATTTAAACTTTATTGGCGGCGGATTTAATGACAGAACTCAAAGTGTAAGATTTAACTGTACAGGCTTTAATTAGAATATTTTTATAAAAGAACCGTAGTTTCTACAGGGGATAGTAAATCTGAGGTTAATAGGTATTTTCGTCAGTTTACTATCCCAGTATGAGGCCATATTGAATATTTGTATCTGGTTTAGATTTATTTTATAGGGTCGATAAATTAGATATATAGCATAACAGCGTTTTGCAATTTGTTGTCAAAGCAATGCGCGGGAAGATATAACGGAAACTGGTGTTATGTTGCTCCCGGTCAGCAGCGCTGCAAAGATCTTCTGGAATAATCAGTTGGTAACCATGTTCCCAAGCACAACGGGCTGTTGATTCAACGCCAATATTGGTACTTACGCCACCTAAAATCAGGGTCTGAATGCCCCGACGCCGCAACTGTAAATCCAAATCTGTGCCATAAAATGCCCCCCATTGATGTTTGGTGATATGAATATCGCCATCAGTGACCGGCAGTGCGGCGGGGAAATGCCACCAGTTGGCGGGTAAGGCCGTTAATCTTGATGGCGCATCCACAGTTTGATGTGGCGCATCGGCAAAATCATCACTCCACCCCACTCTTACCCACACCACTTGTACACCGTGCTGGTGACAGGCGTGTGCCATTGCCGTGGTATTAGCAATAATTTTTTCAGCGCAATAGGGGCCACCTACTACAGGTAAGATCCCTTGCTGTAAATCAATTAATACCAATGCGGTCTGCTGGGGAGAGAAAGTGAACATTAACCTAGCCTCGTGGAACAATACATTTAAACCATACCCCCAGACTGATTAAAGCATTCCATATTTATGCTTAAGACTTTTTCATTATACTACTAATATGATATTGTCCTCGATATTTTATATATCAATAATATTGATATTAACTAATTTGTAGTTTGATATATTAGAGTTAGAATGAATATCTATAGACAAGGATTTATTTGTAATTTTTTAGACTTTGCAATGGAAAGATATCCAAAGCCTAATTATTATGAAGATTATTTCTTAAACTATACACCATCTAAATGGAAAGATGGCTCTGGAGATGGATTATTTAAATATTACGATAATAATGGAATCGAATACTCTCTGATTATTATAGAAGATTTAAGATATGGTATTTTACTTACATATAGTAAATTTAATGAAAATAACCAAACTTCAATATCGTCATATTATTCCGTGGGAAATAAATTAAAAATCAATAACATGACCTTGGTTGATGATGAGTTGTTCATGCCGTCAGGATGTTTTATGAAACCTAAAATCGCTTGGTTAGCTGTGAAAGCGTTTTTAACTGCCCCAACAGTAATGCCGAACTCAATTGAGTGGGTTAATGAAGATGATATTCCATGGTTAGAATATTAATGAATATATTGTTGATTTTATTTTATAACTATTTTTATATTGATATGCGTTTAACATGATTAGTCGTTATTTTCTGTGGTTATTCGATATTAAAATATTGTGTTTTAGAAATGAGGCCAAGCCTAAGCTTGGCCATTGTTAGAATTAAATTTGTATAAAAGAGTCGTCTATAACCCATGAGCCAAGGGCGCGATAACCCGGCTTAATACTCCCTGTAGCTTAGAAATTGCCACGCCATAGTTGGTGATGGGCACGCCCCGACGCTGACATTCCCGCACCCGGCGTAGCATTTCGGTGCGGTTAAACATGCAGGCGCCGCAGTGTACGACCACAGCATAATCTTCCAGATTGTCCGGGAAATCATGGCCGGCGACCACATCAAAGGTGAGGGTTTTACCACTGTAACTACGGATCCAGTTAGGCAGTTTCACCCGGCCGATATCATCATCCTGCGCATGGTGGCTGCAGGCTTCGCTGATCAATACCCGATCACCGTCTTTAAGCTGATCAAATGCCTCTGCGCCTGCCACCATGGCAGATAAATCACCCTTAAAACGGGCAAACAGGGTGGAGAAGGTCGTTAGCGCAATATTGTCCGGTACCATGGCTGATACCGGTTTGATCACTTGGGCATCAGAGATAATCAATGCTGGTGGTGTGGTCATGGCATCCAATGCTTTGGGTAATTCAGTTTCTTTGACCACCATGGCCATGGCATTGTTATCCAGCGCCTCGCGCAAAATTTGTACCTGGGGCAGGATTAACCGGCCTTTAGGGGCGGCCATATCAATGGGAACTACGCAAATAATACTGTCTCCGCTGTGGTACAGATCCCCGGCCAGCAGCGGCTCAGCTTTTAGTTCAGCCGGTGCGAGGTCATACATCAGCTGTTTGATTTCCCGATTACCCAGCCCATTGATTGCGGATACGGCAATAAAGGGGATCTGCTGCGCCTGACAAAAAGCAAGATCGTCTGCACTTGGCGGGCAGAGGTCGGCTTTATTGAACACCAGCATAAAAGGCAATTTCAGTGCTTGCAGCTCACGGATCAGACTCAATTCAGCATCCGTTAGCCCCTGCTCGTCGGTAACCAGTAACGCCATATCGGCCCGACACAAAATGCGCCGGGTGGCCTTAACCCGCAGTTCACCCAGCTCCCCTTCATCATCAATACCCGCGGTATCAAAGAAGGTCACAGGCCCCAGCGGCAGTAGCTCATAGGGCTTGGCAACGGCATCCGTGGTGGTGCCTTTTGTGTCAGAGACAATAGAGATTTCCTGCCCGGCCAACATATTGAGCAGGGACGATTTACCGGCATTACGTCGCCCGACTAGCGCAATGTGGTAGCGCATTCCCCGCGGGGCACTTTGACCGGCATTACCGGCAGTTTCGGGATTAATACCTTGACACATACTTGTTCCTTTTCGAATCGCCACGGGCATGGCTGGGGACCAACCCGTGCAGTTTTATCTGGTGGCATAGCTGGCCGACCCGCTCATGGGCGGCAGCGATAGCGGCATTTTTGCCGGGGTAAATGTTGTATCTGGCGTATACCCGCTGCGGGGTAAAGGAGGGCATAATGACGTTGCAGCCCCGCAGTAGCGCCTGCTCCCGGCTACCCGGCACCAAGGCATCTAATGAGCTGGTGGCGGGAATGTTGGCGCCGGGGTTCATCAGGCGCAAAATGGCACTGACCCGCTGGCTTTTCAACACATCGCCGTTGGCATAGTCGGCAAACGGCGTTTCACTGTGGGCAACAAAGGGGCCGCAGGCAATCATATCCAGCCCCATATTGGTCAGAGTGAGCAGATCCGATGCCAAAATGCCGTCGGTCATGCCGGGTAAATCCGTGATCACCCCCGAGCCAGTCTGGTAACCCAATGATTGGATATACGCCAGCCGTGCCAAGCGTTCATCATAATCGGCACCGGGTCGACATTGTTGAAACAGCGCCCGGTCAAAGGTTTCCATTTTCAGCAGATACCGGTCGGCACCGGCTTCACGCCACAGTTTGAGCTCTTCATGTTTTCTGTCACCCAGTGACAGGGTGATGGCCAGGCCATGCCGACGTTTAATTTCCTGAATAATGGCCGCTACCGTGCCGGGACGGTAGTGAAAATCATCGCCAGATTGCAATACCACTGTGCCCATGCCCAGCGCCGCGATATCGTCTACCGCGCGCAGGATCTCCTCCGGCGTCAGACGGTAACGTTCAACATTGCGGTTAGCACTGCGCAGGCCACAGTAATGGCAGTTATTACGGCAGTGGTTAGAAAATTCAACAATGCCGCGCAGGTAAACTTGCTGATTAAATTCCAGCTCGGTGGCGAGCTGTGCCCGGCTAAATAACCAGTCATCATCCTCTCCTTGCAGCAGGGCGAGAATTTGACTGTGACTGAACAAATTGACCTGCCGGATAGCACCGGGTTTTACCGCCGCGCCATATGTGCTGGCCAAGGTATCCGTATTCGGGGCAAATGTATTGGGGGGGAAAGATTGCATTTGTTCTCCAGTGGCTCGATGCCATTATCCCTGCTGTTATCTGGCCGAGGCTGTTAGCTGTACCACAGTTTATCCGCCGGGCTTGAGACTGACTCAGTTGCGCACTTCATATGTGCAGCCTGGCGACATTCATCCACATAACGCCCCAGAGCTTTTGGCCACGGGCTTTGCCATGGCTGCGCTGGTATTGCGCTTGCCCCTGCGGACGCGTTGCCGGGCAGCTCTGCGGCAAGATAGCGTTGCCACAGCGCGCCATCGGCTAACCCCATATCGGCGGCCTGCAGTGTTATCCAAATCCCCTGCGCCGAAATCAGGCTGGAATGGGCATACTGGCCGGCAAGTAGGGTGTCACCCAGCAACAATATGGGTTGCAGTGGCAGGGCATGGCTGCGGATATGTCGCACTTGCTCGGGGAAGTTGGCCGCTAAGTCATCGCACCACTGCTGGGATTGGGCAAATAGCGCGGCAGTATCATGCTCACTCAGCTCTGGGCGCAGCACGCGGGCAAACTCCTGTCCCCACTGTGGGTGTGGCCGAAGAGAGATAATATCGAGCCGGGTCAGCGCGCCGCTTTGCAGTCGTGACCGTATCAGGCATTCAATCTCGGTTCCGGCAAAATTGTTGTAAATGGCAGCGTGCCAGACCATGGTGGCGGCGCGGGTAATGGCATCAAGCAGTGTTGCTCGGTCAAGCCCGGCACTGATCGTGATGCCTTGACTGCTGCTTAGCAGTTGATGTGGGGGGGAAACGCTGTTCAGTCGTCTAACTCCTGTGTGGTAAGAAACCCCGGCGGGGGATTTGACCTGCGCCGGGGCGGACTCATGCTGGGGCAATCTCTGGTTACAGGTAAATATCCCGCTCGCCAGCATCGGTTTTATCCAGACAGGTGCGCACATTTCGCTCCCGGGCCGGGCTCATTCGGGCCAGCTCACTTTCAATCAGGGCATTACCGGCCGCGCGGGTTTTTTCCCCGGCATAGTCGTTGAGGTATTCCCGGAAAGTGATCAGCGCATTGGGCTGACAAAATTTACCAATAAACTGCTGCTTAGCCAGTCCCATAAAGTGATCCCCTGTGCGGCCTTTGCGATAACAGCCGGTACAGAAAGAGGGGATGGAGTTGGACTCGGTCACCAACTCATAAATGATTTCATCCATGGGACGATGATCCCCAAGGCTGAACTGCTCGGCATCATGCTGGGCATTACAATCATCATTTTGCTGGCCTTCTTGATAGCCACCAGGCGCGGTGCGGCTACCGGCACTGATTTGTGATACCCCAAGTTCTAGCAATTCTTTCCGCAGCGCCGCACTTTCGCGGGTACTCATAATCAAGCCGGTATAAGGCACGGCCAGACGGGTGATGGCTACAATACGCTTAAAGCAATCATCATCCACTTCATAGGGTGGTTTTTCACTGATCTCAGAGCCATGGGCCGGCTCAATACGGGGGAAGGAGATGGTATGGGGGCCAACACCTAAATCCTGCTCCATCTGCTGCACATGGGTCAGCATGGCTAGCAGTTCAAATCTGTGGTCATACAGGCCGAACAGCGCGCCGATACCCACATCGTCAATTCCCGCTTCCATGGCGCGGTGCATGGCATACAGGCGGTAGAGGTAGTCCTTCTTTTTGCCTTTTAAATGCACACTTTCATAGGAGGGCTTGTGGTAGGTTTCCTGGAAGCACTGGTAAGTGCCGATAGCAGCGGTTTTCAGTACTTTGAAATCTTCAACACTCAGTGGGGCACAGTTGACGTTGATGCGGCGGATCTCTCCGCCCTTACCATGTTTTACACTGTACATGGTGTTGATGCTGTCAACGATGGCATTAACATTATTGCGCGGGTGCTCGCCGTAGACAGCCAGAATGCGCTTATGCCCCATCTCCTCCAGGATCTCGACTTCCCGGCGGATCTCATCTTGTTTTAGGGTCTTACGCTTCAGCTCATGGTTATCTGCGTTAAATCCGCAGTAACTGCAACTGTTGGCGCAGTGGTTAGAGACATACAGGGGGGCAAACAACACAATACGGTTGCCGTAAATGGTGTTTTTGATGTCGCGGGCAACGGTAAACAGCTCTTCATCCAGTTCCTTGTTCTGATTTTGCAGCAGTACTGCTGTTTCTTCGATGCTCAGTCCTTCACACTGCCGGGCCTTATCCAGAATGCGCCGTACCAGTGCGGCATCGGGGTTGGCCGCGTGGTTAATTACGTCCCAGATGGCTTCATCATTGATAAAGCTGGTATTGGGGTTGTAGTCAGAAATGGTAATAGGATGATGATGTTCTGTTTTGCTCATAACCGATAAATATCTCTCGTAATCTATCAAAAAGCAGCAGCCGCCTTAGGGTGACTGCTGCTTGAGGACTGAAGGGACAACAAACTTACTTGTTGTTGCTCAGCTGGTCACCATTGGTTGCTACCGGAGCAATTTCCTGCTCAACCCACAGCGGAGTGTACTCAGCTGCATCGTGGTAAGGCACATTGCCGTGGATCATCATGGCTTTGAAGTCATCAAAGCGGTATACCGCCAGGAACAGGTGTACAGGCAGGAAGGCAGTTAACAACAGACCGCTGACCAGGTGTGCTTGCCCCAGGAACCATACCAGATCACGTGGTACCGCATGAGGAACCAGCCACAGCACCAGACCGGACAGGATCAACAGGGTGCCGCCAATCAGTACACAGGCACCGAACAGCTTCTGGCCAGAGTTGTACTTGTTCATTGGTGGAACCGGTACTTTTTTGCCCAGCAGGAACTTCTGTGGGTAACCACCCAGCACCATAAACCACTTCACATCGCGCTCAGACAGGCTGAATACGCGAGCGATAAACAGCACTACCCGGTCAAAGGACATCAGGGTAAAGGCCACGGCATCCAGTGCCATCACCACACCGGCGATGATGTGAATGTCATAGGTCAATTGCATGCCTGACTGGGTCAGAGGCTTGAAAAACAGCAGCAAGCCGGTCGCTGCCAGAGGCAGGAAACTCAGCAGCAAAATATAGTGAAACACCCGTACATTGAAGGGATGCTTCAGAATCGGTCTAGTATCGTGCTCGTGATGCATCGTCATATCTCCATTAAGAGTTCAGCTTGGTACGGTCAACAAAGTGGGTGTGCAGCAGATCATGGGACAAGTGCCCCAGTGGCTGGCCGCCAAACTCTTTGTAGTACTTCTCTACCGCCGGGTTAGCGTGGCTGACACGGATTTTGGCAATGGTGTCGTCCTTGTACAGGCCGGCACTACGGGCTTTGATATAGTCATTACGACTGGCAATCTTGCTGGAGAACCAACCCACAGGAATGGCCATCACGGCAACAAATGCGGCACCAACAACCATAAATTTACGACGGGACAGGAAGAAACTATCTTCGGCAAAAAGGTATTTTTTCTTAGTCATGACTGGGGTCCTTATCAGATATTGCCAATCCAGGAAGAGCCGTTGCCTTCAATAGGCTGGCCACCACCGTTAACACAGCCACCGGCGCAGTTCATCACTTCAATAAAGTGATAAGGTGAGGTACCGGCCATTACGTCACGCAGAACAGGTTCTACGTTGTTGCCCATATCGTGTACGACGGCAACATTGACGGTAACATTCTGTCCCAGCTCTTTGTCGTACAGGGTTACAGCGGCTTCTTTAACCCCTTCCAGACCACGAACAGGTTCAAATTCCAGTTTGGCCATTTCATTGCCAGTCAGTACTTTATGCGCTGTACGCAGTGCCGCTTCCATTACCCCGCCTGTGGTACCGAAGATGGTGCCGGCGCCGGTGTATTCGCTGAACAGGCTATCGCCTTCATAAACTGGGGTGTTGGCCAGATCAATTTCCAGCATTTTCAGCAACTGCGCCATTTCACGGGTGGTCAGTACCGCATCGATATCCTGGTAAGATGGGGTGTTTGCACCTTGCTCTTTATGGTATTGCCACGCGGAGTTGAACTCAGGACGAGAGGCTTCCAGTTTCTTGGCGGTACATGGCATCACAGAAACGGTAAAGATTTTCTCTGGCTGCATGTCGTATACCTTGGCGCCATAAGTTTTGGCTACGGTACCGGCCATTTGCTGTGGTGACTTGGCGGTAGACAAGTTAGGCAGCAGGTTTGGATAGTTGGTTTCTAAGTAGCGAACCCAACCTGGGCAGCAAGAGGTGAATTGTGGCAGGGCGCCAGCATCCGCTTCACCTTTGACATTGGCATGCAGACGGTGAATAAATTCACTGCCTTCTTCCATGATGGTCAGGTCAGCGGCGAAGTTACAGTCAAAAATCTTAAAGCCGGCTTTGTTCATCGCCCCGTAGAGTTTACCGGTTACCAGCTCACCTGTACCCAGTCCAAACTCTTCACCGATGGCAACACGTACCGCTGGTGCGATAATGCCCACCACCTGGGTGTTTTTGTCCGCCAGTTTCTTAATCACAGTTTCCAGCGCACTGTGGGTTTCTTTAATGGCTCCAAATGGGCAGTTGATTAAGCACTGACCACAGCTCAGACACTTGTTTTTATCGATAGAGTGCACGGCGCCGGATGCGCCCTCGATGGCATTGGCTGGGCAGAATTTTTTACAAGCATCGCAGCCTTTACACTTGGATGCCTGAATCTCAATCAGCCCCTGGATTTCCCCGGGTTGATAGGTGGTAGCAGTCATATTGTTTCGCGTCCCTTATTATTGGCCTGGCGGTTTTTAGTTAATCATTTTTCACTTGATTATTTAAAAAACTGCTAATGCCTTATTCGTTTAAAAGCGGGAGGAATATAGGAGAAACACGAAATAATAAACTTGTCGGAGGTCAAATATTAGAATTCGGCCGATAAGATTTCCAAAAAATTTATTTTTTTTTAGATATCTTGCGGGGTTTTTATATTGTGAATTAGCTTAAGCTGAATTTCAATGTTCTTAAGTTATTGTTTTTTTGGTTTTATATGCAGTAGAGAAAAAATCGACATTAATTCGTTAAGTGACGCAGGAATATTAATTTATTGCCGCTTAAGAAATATCGATAAACCCGGTGGTGGGACATTTTGTCAGTGGCTGGGATATTAAATAATGTTATTAATTATCACTAACAAAAAGCCGGTAAATTGTTACCGGCTTCAAATTAATTACCTAATTGACTGTGATATTGGATCAGATATCAGCTAACGCATCATTTAAGGTGGGATAGAATTTCAGTACGCCGTCAATCGGGGTGACTTTGGCCTTGGCCAGGGTTTTCAGTGGTTGGAACTGAAGCTCGCAAATGAGTAATCGGGTGCGATTGGCCTGACATTTACTGATCAGTTTTGCCAGCGCGGATAACCCGCCAGCATCCAACAAATAAACACTGTCCATGCGCAGAATAATAGTATGACGATCACCTGTCAGACTGCTGATTTCACCAAAGACATTGTCGGCAGCAGCAAAGAACAGCGGCCCCTCAATTTTCATTACCGCCACATCTTCATGCAGTGGTTCTGGAATAACGCGGCGGTCATCTGTGATGTCTTTCACCCGGGTCATTTCCGCCACTTCTTTCATAAACAGCAGCGCAGCCAACATAATGCCGACACTGATGGCGATGACCATATCGAAGATAACGGTCAGCAAGAAACAGGCGGTGAACACTAAAATATCGCTGCGGGGGGCGGTCTTGAGCAGGTGCACCGCTTTTGGCGCTTCACTCATATTCCAGGCAACCACCAATAGCAGTGCAGCCATAGCTGCCATAGGGATATAAGCCAATACCCCGGTCAGCGCGACCAGAGCCAGCAGTACGACCAGTGAGTGGATCATGGCGGATACTGGGCTTTGGCCACCGGATTTAACGTTAGCCGCCGAACGGGCAATGGCGGCTGTGGCCGGAATACCACCGAAGAAAGGCGCAATAATATTACCAAAGCCTTGGCCTAACAGTTCACTGTTAGCACTGTGACGGGTATTAGTCATCCCATCCAGTACGACAGCACACAGCAGGGATTCCACTGCGCCCAACATGGCAATAGCAAATGCCGATGGCAATAACGCTTGCACTGTGGCCCAACTCAGCCCCAGAGCATGGCCACCCGGGCCGCTTTGCAGCCAAGGCCATTCAAATTCTGGCATCACTGGCGGAATACCTGAGCCAGACAGACCGTTAGGTAACACATAGTGGAAACGGCTACCAATAGTGGCGATATCATAACCTTGATGAGTCAGAAACAGGCCGATAAGACTGCCGATAATGACGGCTGGCAAGTGTGCGGGCACCGGCAATTTTAAGCGCGGCCACAACAGCATAGTACCTAAGGTGACTGCTGCAATAACGATACTTGGCCAATGGGCACTGGGAGAGGCTTGCACCAAGGTGGCAACTTTATCCCAGTAATGTTCCGGCATATCGTGGATCTGCAATCCGAAAAAGTCTTTCAGCTGCAAAGTGGCAATGACCACCCCAATCCCGGCGGTAAAGCCTAAGGTAATGGACTCAGGAATATATTGGATCAACCGCCCTAGTCGCAGCAGCGCCATGGCCACCAGAATAATACCGGACATCACGGTTGCTAATAGCAGACCGGCGAGGCCAAATTTTTCTGCAATGGGGTAAAGCAGTACCACAAAGGCCGCGGTCGGTCCTGAGATACTGTAACGGGAGCCGCCGGTCAGCGCGATAATAAAGCCGCCGATAACCGAGGTATAAAGACCGTATTGTGGGGGCACACCACTGGCGATGGCCAATGCCATTGCCAGTGGAATGGCGATAATCCCGACGGTAATACCGGCCAAAATATCTTTACCGAACCGTTTGCCAGTGTATTTCTCAGAAATACAGGCCTGGGATAGGGCATGGCCGATTTTTAGTGAAAATAGATGAGCTCTGTGTGGCACGTTTATAGCCTGATGCAAGTTAGAGGGTGAAAGAAGGCGCTAATAGTAGTGTCATAAACGGTGGTATGTTGTGACATTGGTCATAACCTGAGGTTTAAGGTCTTTCCTTGGTGATCAACTTGTGCTTGGCTGGTAGAGATTGTGTTGCTGTTATTTCATGCATTTGGCTGCGCGATATCGGCAGCAGGATAAAAAAATCCCGGCAGGAGCCGGGATTGTATAGCGAACTTAATGGATTTAGTCGTTGCTTTCTAAGCCGCCTAGGGCGTGTACCAGTGAGGTTAACAAGGCAACCAGCTCACCGCTCATCAGGGCAAAGTCTGCATCCAGCCGGGCGAGGGGATCATCATTGCCCACTTCATCATTACCGGCGCGAAATTCTTCTGAAAACTTCAGTCGCTTCAGGCTGGCGTCGCTACACAATAAGAAGGCCACTGACTGTTCAAAATGTAATGCTAGTTTGTGCACCTGCTTGCCGGTTTCAATATGCGCCAGCACCTCTTCTTCACTTAAATCCTGCTGTTTAAAGCGCACAATACCGCCCTCATCGGCAATGGCTTTTAGCTCGGCTTCGTCCTGAATGGTAAAGGGCGCTGGTGCGCTGCCATTTTTCAGCCACTCGGTCATTTGTACTTCCAGAGGTGTAGCAAAAGATACCGGGATCACCGGCAGACTGCCCAAGGCTTTGCGCAGTAGGGCCAGCAGCTCTTCTGCTTTGCTGGCACTGGAGCTGTCCACCAAAATCAGCTGTTGCTCTGGCAAGAGTAACGCCTGAATTTGACTGCGGCGAGAGAAGGCTCGTGGCAGCAAGGTGGTGGTAATTTCATCTTTTAACGCATCTTTTTCTTTTTTAGTCAGCTTGCGGTTTTCTTCTGTTTCCAGCTGAGCCACTTTTTCTTCCAGCGCTTCTTTGATCACCTGGGATGGCAGGATTTTCTCTTCTTTGGTAGCGCTGATCAGATGACGGTTACCGGCACTGTGAACCAGTGTCTGACCATGTTTACCCAAGGCATTGGTAAATCCGAATTTGCTGATGTCCTGACTGGAGCAAGGGCTGAAACAGAAGTCTGCCATGGCTTTTTCTAGGGTGTCCGCATCCACGGAAAAGGGTTTGTTGAAACGGTAAAGTGTCAGATTTTTAAACCACATGCTACTTGCTCACACAGAAATGAAAGGGAGGCAGTGTAAGTCATCAGAGATACAGGGTAAAGCCATCAACTTAGCTGCTTGGCTGATGAGTGGCCGTAATGGTTGTGGCATGGGGAATATCGATACTGGATGAGCAAATCAGCTTCAAAGTATGGCGGGCATTGAGTAAGACGTTATTTCATGAAGCGCTTAATTAGCTGTTTTGCAATAAAACTGCAACAATTATGCAGCAGACTTGATTGTGCTTAGTAATCAAGTCCGAATGGATAATGTCGAAAGGATGAAATGATGGCTCTGTATAACAATGCTCTGCTGCTCTCCCTCTGTTGTCTGGCACCCTTATCGGCCAGTGCCAATGATGCGCTGACTGTCTATGGCAAACTGAATTTGTCCTTGCAGGTCAATAAGATGCAAGGTGAATCAGAGACGCTGGTCAAAAGTAACTCTTCACGCTTAGGGGTAAAAGGACAGATGGCGGTGAATGATCAACTGACGGCCTTTTATACCGTGGAATATGAAGTGGATACCGACAGTGCCGTGAAAGAGAATTTTAAGGCGCGTAATCAGTTTGTCGGTTTGAAAGGGGATTTCGGTGCATTGACGCTGGGGCGCAACGACACCATGTTAAAAAAGTCCCAGGGTAAGGTGGATCTCTTCAGCGATCTGGACGGCGATCTGAAGCAGCTGTTTAAAGGCGATAACCGTATGGCACAGACCGTCAGCTATCAGACGCCGAAACTGGGCGGCCTATCTCTGGGGCTCACTTATATTGCTAAGGGGGACAGCGGCCAGTCCTATGAAACCCAAGTCGGGGAAACATTAATAGAGAAAAGCACTGATGGGGTTAGCATCGGTGCCCGTTATGGTGATACAAAATTGAAATCCTCTTCTCTATATGCCGCATTAGCCTATGACGCCAAGGTTAAGGGGTATGATATTTTGCGCGCTTCTTTGCAGGGGCGCATTGCCGATATCACCCTTGGCGGTATGTTTCAGCAGCAGGAGAAAATTGATTCAGGCTTGCAGCGCCGTGGTTACTTGCTGAGTGCAGCATACCCGCTCTTTGCCGTAAAATTAAAAACCCAGTATCAGCATATGGATGATAAGGGCTCATCTTGGTCTGTCGGTGCTGATTACCAAGCTGCTAAGGCAACCAAGGTATATACCTTTTATACCCAGCGGGATCCCGATGGCCTCAGCAAGCCAGACCGCTTTTTGGGGATTGGCCTATCTCAGCGTTTTTAATTGCTTCCCATTTTGTATGCTTTACTCACGCCCGCAGAGCAATATGCCTGCGGGCGTTGTTGTATTTATGGTTTGAGCTGTCTCACAGCGGTAAAACGAGGCGCTCAAACATTGCCAGTTATCCGCTTGAAGCCGTTACCAAGGGCAGATACATTAAGAGGCGGTTGTGGTATCAGAACATGATCATAATTCTGTAATAATTCGGCTGAATAATGGCCGACGTGCCCCTTCATTGACAGAAACAGAAGCACTATGAGCCCAAGGATACTGATAGTTGAAGATGAGTCCGCCATTCGGGAAATGTTGAGCCTGATGTTGGCGCAGCAGGGATTTAATGTCAGCGAGGCCGGAGATGTTGCCGAGGCTAAAGTGGTTGTTAGTGAGCCTTACCCGGATTTAATCTTGCTTGATTGGATGTTGCCCGGCGGCAGTGGCATCGGCTTGGCAAAACATTTTCGTCAACATGAGCTGACCCGGCATATTCCTTTGATTATGCTCACCGCCCGGGGCGAAGAGGAAGATAAGGTGCGAGCCCTAGATGTGGGGGCTGATGATTACATCACTAAGCCTTTTTCTAATAAAGAGTTGATCGCCCGGATTAAAGCGGTATTGCGGCGCAGCGCCCCCACGTCATCCCAAGATCGTATCGATGTGCAGGGGTTGGTGTTGGACCCCACCAGTCATCGAGTCAGTGTGAATGACACCGCCCTGGAGATGGGGCCGACGGAGTTTCGGTTACTGCATTTTTTTATGACCCACCCGGAACGGGTCTACAGCCGTGAGCAACTGCTGGATAATGTCTGGGGCACCAATGTCTATGTGGAAGATCGCACCGTGGATGTGCATATCCGCCGCCTGCGCAAGGCCATGGCGGCGACCGCCCATGATCGCCTGATCCAGACGGTGCGCGGAGCCGGTTATCGTTTTTCTGCCCGGGGATAAGCCACTGAACTGCGTGATGGAAATGTGCCACCATGTTTAATAATTATTCCGGCTCCCGGTTGTGGTTACCCGTGGCTGTCTACGCGCTGGCGGTGCTTGTGCTGGGGTGGCTGCTGGATCAACTCTTGCCGTGTTTGTTGGCCGGGACGCTATTTTTGCTGGGCTGGCATTACCGTCAGTTGCAAAGACTGCTGCATTGGTTATGGCATGATCGACGTCTGACGCCGCCTCAAAGCCGGGGCAGTTGGGAAGGGGTTTTTAACGGTGTTTACCGGCTGCAGCAAAAAAAACGTCGTAAAGTTAATCAGCTCAGAGAGTTAATTAGTCGGTTTCGGCAGGGTGCAGAAGCCTTGCCCGACGCTGCAGTGGTACTTGATGAGCACTATGCCATTTTTTGGTGTAATTCCTTAGCCCAACGTTTATTGGGGCTCTCTTGGCCTAAGGATAAAGGCCAGCGGTTGGATAATTTGATCCGCCACCCGGACTTTGCCCGTTATTTGCACCGGGCAAGTTTCACTGAGCCATTAGAACTGGCATCTCCTATTTCCCCGACTCAACGTTTAGAACTGCGGCTGATGCCTTATGGCGAGCGTCAGCTACTGTTGATTGCCCGTGATATCAGCAGATTGCGGCAGTTAGAGCAAACGCGCAAACACTTTGTTGCCAATGTCTCCCATGAGCTGAAAACCCCATTAACTGTGCTGCAGGGCTATTTGGAAATGTTGCAAGACAGTGATGCTCTGGCTGTGGACGTCGGGCCAGAGGTTGTCGCTCGGCAAAGGGCGCTGCAATTGATGCAACAACAGACAGACCGCATGCAGGCCATGGTAGAGCAGTTACTGATACTGTCGCGGATTGAAGATGCGCCGGAGGGAAGTTGGCAGGAAGTGGTGGATATGGATGATATGCTAACTGTGCTGGCGCAGGATGCTAAGTTACTGGCGGATGGTCATCAGCTTACTTTTGATGTGGCCGCGGGCGTGGCGCTCTATGGTAATAGTGCCCAACTGCGCAGTGCTTGTATGAATTTGATTGCTAATGCGCTGCGTTATACCCCGGCCGGTGGACAGGTTCATATTACTTGGCAGCGGGAAAATGGCGGTGCTCGCTTCAGTGTCCGGGATAGTGGCATTGGTATTGCCCCGCAGCATATCCCTCATTTGACTGAACGTTTTTACCGGGTCGATAGTGCCCGTTCACGCCAGACGGGTGGCAGTGGCTTAGGATTAGCGATCGTAAAGCATGCTTTGCAGCACCACCATTGCCAATTGGAGATCAGTAGCCGCTTGGATCATGGCAGCTGTTTTAGTTTTGTTATCCCACCGCACCTGTTGGTCACGCCTGCCCATCACTGAGCTGCTGCCGTTATATGGCGGCATATAAGCCGCTCGCGACAGTTGGCTATTTAGCGTTAAATAGCATTGTTGCCTTGCGATTCGCTCTGCTTCCTGATACTTAATACTTTGCAGTGAAACGGCTAAACCGCTTTTCGAATCGGTTTTATAAGCCTTATTTTAAAGATTTTGTCTTAAGCTATCGCCTCAAGTCTTATTTTCTAATCTTATTCTTCCGTCTTTATTGGCAGATATTTCGTGTCAATTCCCATTGGCTTAAGGCGATTGTCATGCCTCTGTCATATAGCCGCCATATGCTGATCATCGTGCCGGTGCGTACTGTGCCGGTTACCGCACCACATTGTGTGTTTTCCCGGTTTTGTGCCGGGGCGCTGAAGAGTACAGCGGGAATTGCGACCCGCTTAGGCTTGAACAGTTAACGCAGGGAATAACAGGGAGATGATGATGAAATTGACTCAGATTGTAGGGGCGCTGTCCCTGACTGCCGGGTTGGGCATCGCCAGTTGGGCTTATGCTGGCTCGGCGGATGCGCTGCCGGATTACCATAAAACTGCAGGTGTTTCCGGCAATTTATCTTCAGTGGGCTCTGATACCCTGGCCAATATGATGACCCTCTGGGCAGAGGAATTTAAGCATTTGTACCCCAACGTCAATATTCAGATCCAGGCGGCAGGTTCTTCCACCGCGCCACCGGCATTGACCGAAGGCACGGCGCAGTTTGGCCCGATGAGCCGGAAAATGAAAACCGGAGAAATCGAAGCGTTTGAAAAACACTATGGTTACCGGCCCACAGCCATTTGGGTAGCTATCGATGCCTTAGCTGTATTTGTGCATAAGGATAATCCCATTAGCGGGCTTACACTGGCTCAAGTGGATGGTATTTTTTCTTCAACCCATAAATGCGGCGACTCTAATATCAACCGTTGGGGTGGTGTCGGGCTCAGTGGCAATTGGGCCGGTCGGGATATTCAGCTTTATGGCCGCAATTCGGTGTCAGGCACCTATGGCTATTTTAAGAAAAAAGCCTTGTGCAAAGGGGACTTTAAAAACAATGTCAATGAGCAGCCCGGCAGTGCCTCTGTGGTGCAGTCTGTATCCCATTCCCTCAATGCCATTGGTTATTCTGGCATCGGATATCAGACTGCTGGCGTGAAGGCGGTGGCGCTGTCACGCCATGATGGAAAATTCGTGCCGGCCACGGCAGCGAATGCGGCCAATGGCAGCTACCCGTTATCTCGTTATTTGTATGTCTATGTTAATAAGCATCCCAACCGGCCATTAACGCCTATGGTGCGAGAATTTATTCGCTTTATGCTGTCCGCTCAGGGGCAGGCGATAGTGGCTAAAGATGGCTATGTTCCACTGCCTGCTAGGGTAGCTGATAAAGAATTGCAAAAATTGGCGCTGGCACCCTAAATTCATCTGTCACTTACTTGCCCCGCCAGGGGCTTTTTTTATAGCGAAATCCCTAGGGTCTGTTGACGTTTGCTGTTCATTTCTCACTCAGCAATACATCGGTAGCCACATAAGCATGAATGCCAGCGATACCATACTGGCATAATTCCGTTCCAACTTATCATAACGGCTTGAAATAGCACGATAATGCTTAATCCTAGCAAAGGCATTTTCCACCAAATGACGATACCTATATAAGCACCAATCCATTGTATCCTTACCAATATCTTGCCCGTAATTACGCCTAGCTATCACAGTTTTTCCTCCTTTGCGTTGAACAAAAACGCGGAAAGATTCACTGTCATATCCTTTATCGCATACAATAGTATCTATCTCCCCCAGTTGTTCTACGAGACTTTCTGCAAGAACAATGTCATTTCGCTGACCTTCTGATAAATCAAAACAAATGGGCAAACCTCCGCTATCGACAGCTAAGTGGATTTTTGTTGTATTCCCACCTCTGCTTTTACCTATTTGCTCAGAGAAATTTGTAGCAGCGCCTGTGCTGTGCTGATGTGCACGAATAATTGAGCCATCGAGGAACACCCATTCGAAGTCTGCCATTTTTGCTAACTGACTGAAAAGATGATTTAAAATACCTTTTTTAGACCAAAGGTTAAATCGTCTATATACTGAGCTCCATTCACCAAATCCCGGAGGTAAATCTCGCCAAGGGATCCCCGTTCTCATACGGAAAAGTATCCCTTCAAAGGTCATTCTATGTTCAGATTTATTGTAGATACGACCAGTACTTTTCATTATCTGTAGTAGCAGTTCCCATCTTATGTCAGTTAATATTGTTCTCGGCATGCTTTGGGGTTGTGGTTTGTTTTTGGCGAAAGAGATTATAACCCCTCTGCATGTTGCTCAAAAATCATCCTCGAAACGTCAACACGCCCTAGGGTCTGTTGACGTTTCATGATTAAATTTTGTTCGAGATAAAAGCGTTTTAATCGCGGCGAGTGGTTTGCCACCTAGTTATGCTAAGCAAGAACCGCTCAACAAAGAGTAAAACGCTTTTAGCCGAACCCTGCGGGCAGCGTTTGAGGCTCCTTTCTACGGCGTTATCGGCTTATCAGGTAGCGCAACTACCTATCAAAGCCTCTGCCTTGTATAAAGAACCCTCAAATCGCTGCAAAAACAAACTTGAAAGGTCAACAGACCCTAGGGGCTGTTGACCTTTCGTGATTAAATTTTGTTCGAGATAAAAGCGTTTTAATCGCGGCGAGTGGTTTGTCGCCTAGTATGCTAAGCAAGAACCGCTCAACAAAGAGTAAAACGCTTTTAGCCGAACCCTGCGGGCAGCGTTTGAGGCTCCTTTCTACTGCGTTATTGGCTTATCAGGTAGCGCAACTACCAATCAAAGCCTCTGCCTTGTATAAAGCATCCTCAAATCGCTGCAAAAACAAACTTGAAACGTCAACAGACCCTAGTGATTGAAATGGTAATCGTAGGACTTAGCGATCAGTTATCGAAAGGATGACTAGGGCAACAAGGAATACGACAGTGACAGGATAAAAAAAAGCGGCCAGAAAGTCGGGCCGCTTGGTTCCAATTCTGGAAGGCAAGGATGGTTGCGCTAGAAACCATCTTTTAAGGGAGGTTGATGAACGATGAAACACATTAACAATGATTCGGTTCATATATTCAGACCGGGGTGCTTAGGGATGGTTCCCTATAAGGGTAAAAAAAATCGCAATAATTGTATTTAAGTAAAAAGCACTGCTAATGCGATGATTTTTAGTGAGTTATTTTTCTTTTTAACTATCTGTGCTGGTGATGATGCTGGCGGTTAGCTTGGATTAGGCTGAGGGATAATGGGCTTTGTGACTGGTGAGGGAGATAGATGGCTGTTTTTGCACGTTTTGTGCTGCAGGCATAAAAAAAGCAACCACCATGTTGTGGTTGCCTGGAGATCAAGTTCGATCAAGGGGACTGCGCTAGAAGTCCCAGGGAGAATGATGAACGTGAGAAGTAAATTCCTGTGTTCATAATCTTTGAGCTTATCGCTGTCAGTAAGTTCCAACTGCGATGAAAAATTTTTTCAATAATTTAAATATAGTAGGTAAATCATAGAGTTCAAATTTTAATTTACAGTAATGTCAAAATGATTTGGCGCAGTTTATCTGGGGTATCTTGGGGGGCAAAGCGTTTAATCACATTGCCCTGGCGGTCTACTAAAAACTTGGTAAAGTTCCACTTTATTGCCTCACTGCCCAGCAGCCCGGGGGCTTGGTGCTTGAGGTAACGGTACAATGGTGCTGCATCTGTACCGTTTACGGCTATTTTGGCAAACAGGGGAAAAGTGACGCCGAAATTCAGTTGGCAAAAACTGGCAATAGCAGCGTTATCTTTGGGTTCCTGTTTAGCAAATTGGTTGCAGGGAAAGCCCAGTACCATCAGCCCTTGAAGACCAAATTCTTGATACAAGGCTTCTAGCCCAGCATATTGAGGGGTAAAGCCGCATTGGCTGGCAGTATTGACTATCAGCAGTACCTTCCCGGCATAGTCTGCCATCTTGACCTGTTGTCCTTGAATGTCGGTTACCTCAAACTGATACAGTGTCTCCATACCATGCTCCTTGTTTTGCCTGCAATAAAATACCGGTCAGCAGGATGTTGAATTTTTCTCCTTGCTGTCAGGCTGCCAGTATGACAAAAATATCTCATTGAAGTGTGGTGTCGCAGGCAACTTTTATCACTAAAACTGCTATGATGCGCGCCCGACAGATATTCATCTATGAAGTTACAGTGTCATGACAGATTTATCCTCTTCTTTTACCTATTTGGTTACCCGGGAGCCGGCCTATCTGAAGGCTGCCGCCAATTTGGTTGATACCCGGGATGATAATGCCCATCCGCTGAATCATGAGTCTTTTTTCCGTTCCCGCTCTGTGGTGGTCGCTTTGACTAAAGAAGGCGGAATGGTCGGTTGCGCCGCCATTAAAGAAGGTGAGGGCGACATGGCTGAAATGGGCTACCTGATGGTATCTCCGGCATATCGCCGCCGGGGTATTGCCCAGCGTCTTACCCGCGAGCGTGTTAGCGTTGCTAAACAGGACGGTATTAAAATGCTGTGGGCGACTGTGCGGGATGAGAACACCGCCAGTAAGGCAAATTTGCTGAAAAATGGCTGGCATTTTTGGCATAACTATCTCAGTGTCCGTGGCACAGGGAATGTTGTGGGTTGGTATTATCTGCCCATTGAAGATGGGTTGGATATTGATGCCAGAATGCAGTCGCTGGTGGGTGATCGCGTTCGGGTAGATTGACGCCAAATAAAGCATTTGCAGTAGTAACCGGTCACTTTTCAGAGGCTTTCGGGTATCATGCCGCTTTTAGAACATGAAGAGCAGAGGTTTTCATGAGTCAATTATTGCGGGCAGGCGCCATGGCGGCCGTCAGCCTGATGGTATCTGCGACCGCCGCAGCCGATGAACTGGACTTAGGCGTCAACGATAATGTGGTTTCTACTTCGCTGACTAGCCAGATAGGCGATCACGTTAACGGTTCTCTTGGATATATTTTTTCCGATGACCGTGGTCATCTAGCACAGGTAGGTGCATCAATGACCCATGACGCGGGTGTGCATCACCTGGAGTTCGGTGCGAATCTGGGGCATTTGTGGGCAAATCATCTACCTGACGCTGCCTTTATCAGTCTGGGCGGCAAATATGGTTTAGATCTGGGCTCACATCTGTCATTCCATGCCGATGCTTATTACACCCCGAAGGTATTGGCTTTCAGCCATCTTGACGGGCATTACCAGTTGGGCAGTACGATTCAGTATGATCTGACCCCGCAGATGGGTTTCTACGCGGGTTATCGTTATATTCGTTTTGAGTATGATGGTGGGGTCGATCGGACCTTTGACTCCGGTTTTTATGTTGGCATGAAAGCCCGTTTCTAAGCGGTTTTTAGGTCAGATAAATCACAAAAGCAGGCGCTATGCCTGCTTTTTTGTATCCATGTATTCGCGGTCGGTTAGCGCCATTTGCTGTTTTGATAATCTAACTCAGTAGTATCATCAAAAAAGCGGCGTTTGGCATCACGACGGCGCTGTTTGACTTTTTTGGTTTTGGCTTTGCGGGAAGGCTCTTCCCATTCATCAAAGTGTTGACTGTGTGACATGGTGATTTCCGTGTGTGTCGGGATTGGCACAACGGCATTTTTGCCCTTGCTCGCCAGATCTGGAAAGCAAATAATTTTTACCCCCGAGGGCAAATTTATTTGTATCACTATGTATCATGTGCTTTGGTAGATAAAGCGGCTGTTTAATGCCTTTATCTGGCGCTTTCTCCGCTGTTTTTTTACCCTTCCAGTTAAATCGACTCAGCCATATTTTTCATATTCTCCCTTAAGGTTAAGCTGTGCTGATGTGCTGATGTGCTGATGTGCTGATGTGCTGATGTGCTGATGTGCTGATGTGCTGATGTGCTGATGTGCTGATGTGCTGATGTCACCGTTTCGTCGACAGAGAATAGTAAGCCATATTTTGCCGACAAATTGGGTGGGGATAAAAACGCCCCGCTTGGGATCAGGCGGGGCGATATCGCAAGGTTTGCTGATGATGATGCTACCAGCTTGTGTTTAAACTTTACTTACGGCGCATTTTGCTGACAAACATACCATCACTGTCAGCATCCTGCGGCCAGACTGTCAGGTGCTGACACTCCTGTCCGGTAAATGGATGACGTATGGTCACGGCTTCAAATTCAGGATGCGCGGCCAAAAAGGCATCGACTACGGCACCATTTTCCGCCTCAGCCAATGAACAGGTGGCATAAACCAAGTCACCACCGGATTTAACGGCCTGACTGGCCCGACTAAGAATATCCAGCTGCAGCGCCGGCTTATCGGTTACAGCACTGGCATCATCCAGCCAGCGCATATCCGGATTACGCCGCCAAGTGCCGGTGCAGGAGCAGGGCGCATCAACTAACACAGCATCAAATGCTTGGGCGGCTACAGGCAGATCATCTGATTGCCAAAGGGCGGTGCGAATATGCTTGATGCCTGCCCGCTTGGCCCGCTTGACTAGCTCAGTCAGTGCTTGGGGACGGATATCTGATGCGGTGATATCACCCTTATCTTCCATCAAACTGCTAAGTTGCAGACTTTTCCCGCCCGCGCCGGCACAGCAGTCCCACCAGGTCTGCCCCGGTTGTGGTTGGCAAATTTGGCCGATGACCTGAGAGGCCAAATCCTGAATTTCCAGTTTGCCTTGCTGATACAGCTTAACCTCATTGAGGTTCATGCTTTTATGTCCCAGAGACAGTGCATCTTTAAAGGCTGGTGCTGGGCTGGCATCGATGCCAAGGGCTTGCAGTTCTGCAAGGGCTTTTTCACGAGAGATCCCTTGCACTCGCGCCCAGATAGGCGGCCGGGTACTGAGCACTTGAGCCAGTGCCGCCGTGTCATCACAGTGACAATGCTGCCAAAACCACTGGGGGGCTAATTGTGCCAGTGTTACCTGCAGCGTGGGGAAGCATTGGTTAAAGGCGTGTTGTGCACTCAAGCCATCCATTTCAGTGGCTTGGCGCTGTTCAGTTGTTGGTGTTAAGCCACTGAGTTCTTGCCAGGCCGCAATAATATCCTGCCATTGGTGCCGCTCTATATGTCCTGCAGTGGCCAGCATGGCCAGCCATGGCTGTGGATTGGCTGTTTGCTGAATTTGCTGCAGCCATCCCCACCAACGGAACAGGGCAAACAGGGTTTCCCGCAGTAAGCGACGGTCTTTAGAACCATGCTTTTTATGTTCGCGAAAATAATTGGCCAGGGTGCGATCTGCCGGCATACCTGAATTGAAAATATCACTGACCAGTTGGTGCAATGTGCTGGCGTAACTCAGCGCCCGCTTCTGCGCTGGGCTGGAGACACTGAGGGTGCCGGCATCAAATCCGGCGGTGAAAGAGTGCGATTTTGCCATGAAAATTGCCTGAATAAACCGGCACTCAAGCCGGAAATGAAAATGGCGCGCAGTGTATCAGAGAACGGCGGTAAAGTTGAGTCAGCGGGTGACTATCCGGCGGATTTCCTCAGCTTGCTGCTCAGCGGAGAGCGTCGAAGCTGGCGGAACATTTAACGCCCGTTGGCAGGCCGGGCGCTGGGCTATCGCTTCCATCCAACGTTGCAGATGAGTCAGCCCATCGATGCTGATACCGCTCCAGTCATGGATCCTTGCCCACGGCCAGCAAGCCATATCGGCAATGGTATAGTCCGTACCGGCTAAATAAGGGTGTTGGGCCAGGCGGGTATTGAGGACTTCCAGTAACCGTCGGCCTTCTTGTTGGTAACGGGTGATGGCTTGGGGAATTTTTTCCGGGAAATAGCGATAGAACACATTCGCCTGGCCCATCATAGGTCCCAGCCCACCCATCTGGAACATTAACCACTGCAGGGTGATCGAACGGGCGTTTGGCTCTGCAGGCAGAAACTGACCGGTTTTTTCCGCCAGATAAATTAAGATGGCTCCGGACTCAAATACCGCAAAATTCTGATTATCCCGGTCGACAATGGCCGGAATACGGCCATTTGGATTAATGGCAAGAAAATCGGGCTGTTTTTGTTCATTCGCCATCAGGTCAAGGGCGTGCAGTTGATAAGTCAAAGCCATTTCTTCTAGTGCAATTGCGACCTTATAGCCATTGGGCGTCGCGGCAGAATAAAAGTCTATCATCTTGCTCTCCTGCTAATTTGGGCGTTTTTCGGCATTGTTACCGTTCAGTTAAATTAAGTGCGGCAGTTGTAATCGGCACAGAGAACGGCTCTTCGTACTGTAAAGCAGCAGACCGCGACAGAGTCACATTTGTGACATGCAGCCTGAGATAGTCGTAAAAATATCTATTTAATCAGCTGGTTATTGGTATCGCTCAGTTTTTCATATGTTAAATATATATTGTGTCAGCCATGGTGATGCTGGGGCTGAATAGACCAATATGCAACATTTCACTGTTACCTTTCGTTGCATTGGTTAATCGTTCGATAGCATTTTTTTCACTTCACCAGTAATTAGCAGTGAAAGCATGCTTCAGACTTAATTTTCACTATTTCTTTAAGAGTATTTGATCTACATCACACAGTTAATGTGATCAGTGTCACATTAACTGGCTTTGCTAATGTAAGTTTTTTGTACACCTGCTATCCGCTGGATGGGCTGAACAGTGTCGTGAGTAAAACGAATGCTGTTATATATTCAGCGATTGGCCGGAGAATATTGTGGAGAAATAACATAAAAAAACCAATTTAAAACTTGCTATTAACATTTTGGGGCTGATGTAAATTTTCTGCAGTTTGACCTGGCACACAGGGTTTTCCCAGTATGAGTTGCCGAGCCGGTATCAGGGATGTCGGTATCACGATTCAGCACACAGATAATTCAGGGAGACCCCAGATGACGCATAAGCTCAGTTCGCTGGCCTGCGCCACAGGTATGATTGGCGCGGTATCCATGTTGACATTACCCCAAGCTTGGGCCGAACAGGCAACGGCAAATGATGTCGCTCGCCAGGCTAATAATCAGACGGTGACTCATACCGCTAGCGCCGCTAATACAATGGATAGCACTGTTGATAACGGTCAGGCGATGGAACGTATCGCGGTAACAGGTTCGCGGATCAGTCGCCAGAGTATGGAAACTGCATCGCCGGTAACCGTCATTGATGCCGATACCATTCGGGCTGAGGGATACCAATCTGTGGATGAGGTACTGCAGGCTCAGCCGGCAATGGCGGGGATGGCCGTAGGGGCCACCACGAATAATGGGGCAGATGGTATTGCCCAAGTTGATTTACGCGGTATGGGCGCGAACCGGACTTTAGTGCTGCTCAATGGACGTCGTATGGTCAATTCTGGCTCTGGAGCAGATAGTGCGGTGGATCTCAATACTATCCCAGTCGCTATGATTGCCCGGGTCGAAATTCTCAAAGATGGGGCATCAGCAGTCTATGGCTCAGATGCTATCGCTGGGGTAGTGAATATTATTACCAAGAAGGATTTTGATGGTTTCCAGTTTGATATTAATGGCGGCGCGACAGATAAAGGTGATGGCGAAAATGTGGAGCTCAGTGCCCTGTATGGCTTCAGCACTGAGCGAGGTAACTATACCCTAGGGTTGGCTTACAGTGATCGACAAGGGGTCATGCAGGCAGATCGCGATTGGGTGCCACCCGGGGCAAGCTCCTTTGTGCCCGGCGGTAGCCTAGATGGCAAAGTCAGGGATGGCGATGACTGGGTTGCTCGTAGTGAAGGCTATGACTACACCGAAGAAAGCTGGCTGCAGACGCCCAGCAGCAAATACAGCGTATTTGCCAACGCACTGCATGAATTTGATTCAGGTATCAGTTTTAATGGGGATCTGCTTTATACCAAGCGGCAGTCGGAGCAGATGATGGCTCCTCAGCCCGCGTCAGTCATGCTGGATGTGTGTGATGACGATACTACCAGTGACTGTATCACCCTGACAGAGCAGATGCTTATCGGTGGCATCACCCCGGATGAGCAAGGTCGAGTCGAGTACCGTCGCCGGATGACAGATGCGGGAAACCGGATTTATGAACAAGACACGGATACCTTGAGGGTGTCGGCCGGGTTAAGTGGTCAGTTGGATTTACCCAGTGTTATGGATTGGGAGCTGTCTTATACCTATGGCAACAACAGTGCCACGACTTGGGTGCATAACTCCATTAATGCCACCAAGATGGCACAATCCATCTATGACAGTGAATGTAGTGGTTCAGAGTGCAGTAATCCTTGGTTCAGCGGTGAGCCGTTAGATCCAAGTATTATCAATGATATTAGTTATCTGGAACAAACTGAGGGCGGCAATGAGCAACATATCGCTGCGGCACTACTTAGCGGCGAATTGTTTGAATTACCGGCCGGAATGGCAGCCTTTGCTGTCGGGGCGGAATACCGTCACGACAGTGGTTATTACACGCCTGACCCTGTGATTGTGGCGGGTGATGGGACTGCGGCGCAGCAGGATCCAACTGATGGCAGTTATGATGTGATTTCGGTGTTTCAGGAGATCAGTCTGCCATTTACCGATGCTTTGACCGGTGAGTTTGCCCTACGTTTTGATGACTATTCCACATTCGGTAAAGCAACGACTTGGAAGATTGGCCTGACATATGAAGCCAGTGATGAACTGATGCTGCGCACCGTAGCGGCAACCGGTTTTCGAGCGCCTAATGTCAGTGAGTTATATGGTGGTAACTCCGGCTCCTATGACTATTTAACGGATCCTTGGGGTAATGAGGAAGATGCACAGATTTTGGTGAATTACACCTCAGATGCGGATCTGAAGGCTGAGCAGTCCGAGTCTTACACTGCCGGACTGGTATATTCTCCACGCTATCTTGATGGCATGTCAGTCACAGTGGATTACTGGCGCTTTAAAATCAAAGATGCCATTGCCCGGTTGGATGTCCAGGCGGGGTTGAACGCTTGTCATGGCGGTGACACCAGTGCCTGCGAAACCTTTAATATCGGGCCGGACGGAAATTTAACTAATCTGACCAACCCGCTGACCAATGTTGGCTATCAGGATACCAGTGGCGTTGATATGAATCTGCTCTATGTGTTTGCCCTTGGCGGACTGGACTGGCAGGTGCGTAACGATTTGACCTATTTGTTGCAGTTTGAGCAAGATGGCGTGGATTATACCGGCACCATCGGTGGCATGTATGGTGGCTATGCCAAGCTGAAAAATAATTTTAGTCTGCAGGCCGGACAGGGTGATTGGCAACTGATTTATGCCAACCGTTATATTGGTGCCATGGATGATATTAATTATGGCGACAAGGTTGATGGTGTGCTGTACCACAATGTTTCAGCCCGGTATCAATTCAATGATGTTTACAGTGCCAGCCTTGGGGTGAAAAATCTGACCGATGAGGAGCCGCCTATGGTGGCAAGTGGCAATGAAGCTGGCACAGTACCAGAGGTGTATGACACGATTGGCCGGCAAATATATGCTGGTGTGAGCTTTAGGTTTTAAACCGCATTGATGTCAGATGCTGACATAATACAATGGATTTAATTCCCCTTATCCGTCTGCTCAGCTTCGGCTGGCAGGCGGATTTTTTCGTTTTATGCTGTGTCACGGAGATTGTGACTCAGATTATTTCAAGGGGTATGCCGAGGGGAACCGTTATTAAGTACGAGATATTCGCAAGGCATAATAAGCCTCTTCGCATCATTATTGTTGCTGGTGGTTTTCTGCTGGCGAGGTTTGTGTTCCTGTTGGTTGATGGTGGCTACGAAACAGTTGCCAGGCATCATAGTTTTGTCCCAGATAAAAGCATTGTCCGGCCTGCCCTTGCGGGGTATCAATTAGTTGGTATTGGCCGCCAATTTGCTCACAAAATACCGCTGCTGGATTTGGCATGCCGATAAGGTGAGGGTGTGAAGTTTGGCTCTGATGCTGCGGCATATTCGTCGCGCTGTGCGCTTGGGCATTGTGTGAACCCGTAGCGTCCGTGGCGCTGCATCCACCTAATAGCGCCAGACAAACCATTGAGCCGAACGCTATGTTTACTCTGGCAAAAGCGATGTTTGCGGCCATATTCATTCTCCGGTTTGAGTCTACTGCTGATGGTTTTCATCGGCATGGTGCCGGGCAGTATAGAGCGCACGGTGGTAGGCAGCAATGCATCGGATATAAATCCATGTTATGGCAAACAAAAAGCGCCCGTGGGCGCTTTTTAATTTAACCTGAGCTGAGTCAGTCCAGCTTATGGTCTATTTCCAAGCCGTTTAGAAGACGTAGTTAGCTCGGACATAGTAGAAGCCACCGTTAATCCCCATTGGCGAGGTTGCTGGGTACAAGGACCCGACGATGGTTTTCCATGGGTTGACGTCCGGGTTGTTATCTAGCAGGTTCTGGGCGCCAAGCGAAGTACTGAAACTGTCGTTCCAGTGATAAGTGGCTTCCATATCCAGCGTGACTTCGCTGCCAGCATAAATGGGCAGCTCACCACCGGTATCCAGGTGATCCTCATAGTATTTACCGTAGAAATTCACCCGAGCCAGAATGTCGACATCCTGGTAACGCCAGTCGGTAGTAAAGGTAAATCTATGGGCTGGCAGGTTATCTTCCAGCATTTCCACTTTGGCATCATTGATGTTGTAAGTGGGGTTGCCATTGGCATCTACACCCGTCGGGGTTCGAGCATCAACCGTGGTATCCGTCCAGTTATAGGCCAGGGCAAACTTGGTATCACCGCCGAACAGATCCATGCTGTAGTTCACCACCAAGTCAACACCCTGGGTTGTGGTATCAAAGTCATTGGTGAAATATTTTACGCTGGAGAAGCTGGTGGCATCATTAATTCCCTGGGCGAGCAGGGCATCAATATCCGCTTGGGTCAACGCCAGTGGTGAGGTTTGGCTTAAACGGTCTTTCAACTTGATATGGAAATAATCCACTGTCATGTACACACCGCTTTCAAACTCTGCCACTAACCCGGCACTGAGGTTAACCGATGTTTCTGGTTCCAGCGGTTGCGCCCCTTTCTGAACAGAAATGGGGTTGGTTGGCGGCAGTGTTGCCTGATCTTCCAAGCCATTTTCAGTAAAGGCGGTGGTCACGTTACGCACATTGCTCTGGCCGACCGTTGGCGCTCTAAAGCCGGTGCTGGCTGCACCACGCAGGCCCCAAGTATCGTTTAACTGCAGATGGGTGGATAGTTTCCAGTTCAGCGTGGTGCCAAAGTCACTGAAGTCCTCAAATCGGACGGCAGCTGTCATCAGCCAGTTTTCAGTGAGGTAAGATTCCACATCGATATAGGCTGCCCAATTGGAGCGTGACCATGAGCCAGCATCTTCCGGCTTAAAGCCTGGGAAACCGTTTGAGCCGATACCAAAGCCTTGGGAAGCTAATGGGCCGATAGCAAAAGAGTTGGCATCACCGGCTTCAATTTCAAAGGTTTCACGACGGTATTCAAGACCGGCTGCGAAATTGAGCGGGTCATTCCAGCCTGCAATATCAATGGGCTTGCTGACATCAAAGTTATAGGTCTGTTCTATCTGGGTATAGGAACCGGGACTGAACTCAAAGGGGGTATCCGGCCCCAATGATGGGTTGATGGTGTTGTAAATGGAGTAGTCGATATTGCTGTAACCTAAGCTGGCGCTGATATCGTAATTCCATTCGTTACCCCATTCACCTTCCGTGCCCAGTGCCATGGACATATCTGTCACTTCGCCACCAAAACGAGGCGTAAAGCCGCCCTGTAGTCTGGCGATTTCATTAAAGGCAAAACAGTTTGGATCGGCCAGTACCTGCTGGAAAGCTGGGTTATTCAGCACATTACCACCGGTAAAGACAATGGGGCAGGCGATACCATCATCCGGGGTTAAATCTGCAATGAGCAGGGTCTGAGCCAAAATGGCATCCCCATTAGCGTCAACCTGACCGGTATCTTTCATACCGCCATCAAAAATACCGCCCCGGGTGTGGGGATTACGGTAATAGAAACCACCGTCGATATCCCGTTTGGCATAGTTGAGCCACATATAGGCACGATCAGTATCATTCAAATCTAGCCCGAAATTACCGAGAAATTTAAAATCTGATTTGATTTCTGGCGTGCCCCAAATCTGTGCAGGTACCGGTACATAAATATTACCGGCGTCAATTAGCCCCTGAGCATCGCCGCGCTGGACACTGCGTGAAGTGTCGTCTGCGGTGCGGTATTCGGCAGAGAAGTTAGCAAAGCCATTTTCACTCAAAGGCAAGCCGATGTTACCGGCAAACTGCACAGTATCGCCGTCGCCTTCATAATATTGGCCATATCTGGCTTCCAGCATGCCGCCATCATCGGCATCTTTAAGCACAAAGTTAATCACACCTGCAATGGCATCAGAGCCATATTGCGCCGCTGCGCCGTCACGCAAAACTTCCACTTGTTTCAGGGCTGATACTGGAATATTGGAAATATCCGGCCCTTGCGCACCATCTGATAGCCCGCCACCGAGGAAGGTGATCACGGCACTACGGTGGCGACGTTTGCCGTTAACCAAGACCAGAGTATGGTCTGATGCCAGCCCCCGTAGGTTAGCTGGTCGCACTAATGTCGATGCATCATTAATGGGTTGGTCATTGACGTTAAAAGAAGGGGTGACGCTGGAAAGAAGGGATTTAAGATCAGTATTGCCCTGACGGACAAATTCATCCCCGCTGATAATATCCAGCGGTACAGGAGAATCGGTGACGGAGCGGGGGGCTGCCCGGGTACCTACGACAGCGATTTTCTCAATATTTTCATCCTTTGCTGCATTCGTTTCTTCAGCAAAAGCTGCGCCGGGCATTGCCATCGCCCCGGTGCCTGACGCTAACGCCAGCACCATTGCCTTGTACAGGCCGGTATATTTTATGTTCATGCTGTTCCCTGGTCTTTAGTTCGCAATTATTGGCATAACCTGCTGAGCAGATAGTGCGCACATACTAATACCTTAAATTAAACCTTCTGTTAATAAAAAAGTAACAATAGATGTTGTTTTGTATCTTTTCCGTCAGTCAAAGGTTTGTTTGTCAGTAATTTTTTGCCTAATTGAATTTCTGACCTTGGGTTTAGGGTTTTTAGTGGGGAGAGAGCCTTATTCTCAGTGAGGAACGAAAGCATAAAATCAACGAGAACCGGGAGGGTTATGCTGGCTAAAAATGGCAAGTATGATTTTTTATTAGCTGTATTTTAATGGAATTTTTTTGGACTATAGCGCTAATAGTCTATTGGTCGTTTTGTGGGATTTATGGCTAAATTTTATTGTGTATTGGCACAGGATTTTAACAATGCTTTTCACTGAGGTGGCATGCTGGCTTGACAGTATTAATCACTGTTCGTTATGCCGCATACAACTAAAACATGCCGATTGTGCTAAATGGTTATCGCACAATCGGCAAGGAGATTAACTCGCAATAGCGGCGGTTAAAATTGCCCGGCTGGCATCTGGGGTAATGGCATGATTTTCCCCCATGGCATTGAGGCCATGTTTTTTCAGTTGTGCCATGACGGCATCGATAGCATCTGTTTTAGTCTGTCCCTGGCGATCATCAGCGGTTAATACTGTTGCAACCCCAAGGCGATGATAGAAGGCTTCGATGGCATCAATGGTTCGCAGTGCCAAGTCATCCCCTTCGGCTAAATGGAACACATTGCGGCCCATTTGCTCCAGTTTGCCTTGCTTAAACATCAACTGATTGCGTAATAGCGATGGTTGGATGATGGCCAAGGAGCGGGCATGATCAACACCATATAATGCGGTTAGCTCATGGCCCATGGCATGGGTTGACCAGTCTTGTTCGACTCCGGCACCGATTAATCCATTTAAGGCTTGGTTGGCAGTCCACATCAAGTTGCTGCGCCATAAATCGTTATCACGCTCGGCAAATTGTGCGCCTAGTGCTAACAGGTTTTTCAGCAGAGCTTCGGCATAGCCATCCTGAACCATATAGCCGATAGGCTTGGTCAGATATTGCTCGCAGATATGTACCCAAGCATCGACAATACCATTAATCAGTTGCCGCTCTGGCAAGGTTTTCATGGTGTCTGGATCCATCACGGCAAAGACCGGTTGCACAAAAGGCGACAGGAAGCTCAGCTTGTCATGGGTTTCAGCTTTAGTGATCACGGCGCCAGAATTTGATTCTGAGCCAGTAGCAGGTAGGGTCAGCACTGCGCCTAAAGGAATGGCGGCATTGATTTTGTATTTACGGGTCAGAATATCCCAGCCATCACCGTTGTAGCAGGCGGCTGCGGCCACATATTTAGCGCCATCAATCACTGAGCCGCCACCAACCGCGAGAATAAAG
This sequence comes from Shewanella sp. NFH-SH190041, assembly GCF_024363255.1. Lineage (NCBI taxonomy): Bacteria > Pseudomonadati > Pseudomonadota > Gammaproteobacteria > Alteromonadales > Shewanellaceae > Shewanella > Shewanella sp. NFH-SH190041. The sequence goes on along the minus strand of NZ_AP026070.1, from coordinate 3,290,842 downwards.
TCGATGCCAGCAGTTTTAACCTGAGCCACAGCCTTATCCAGCGTTTCTTTGGTCGGATTAGGCTCGACGCCGGCAAATTCCTGCCATTGGTAACCATTTAAAGCTTGCTTGAGTTGGTCATATACACCATTGCGCTTGATAGAGCCGCCACCGTACATCACCAATACTTTACTATTGGGTTTAATCATTTGCCCTAGATGTGCTATTTGACCTTGACCAAATAGGATCTCAGTGGAATTGGCATAGTGAAATTGCATTGTTACATCCTCGCAATATTGTCTGCTGAATATTCTATGCCTGTTTGTCTATCAGGAAAAGAAGTGGTTATTGACTCAATCGATTGAGAGAATTTTTGTGATATATCAATGCTGATGTTTAAGCATTTGGCTTTATCTCTGATGTTAGGCTGTTTTGTGTTACATTTGCTTACAAATAGCTTTATTCGTTAGTTAATCCTTCTTGTAATTAACCTTTTGTGATCAGGGGTAAAAAGTGAAAAAACAGTTTGTGACCTGGGGAGCTTTATTGGCGCTGTTATCGACAGCAACACCAGCATTGGCACAATCAAATCAAGTTATCGGTGGGGGTTTTGCTATTGGCAGCCAGACATTTGATCAAGCAGGCAGCGAAAATACGGGGGGCGATAATTATTCGCTGGATAGCTATTACCGTTATATGACCGATGATAATTTTGGTATTGAAGCTGGTATTTTTGGTGGTCAAGGTGGCGTAGTGTCAGTATTTTCTAACTTACTGACATCTGAAGGTGATGCAAAGGATTTTGCCTATGCAGGTATCCGAACTGCAGCCTATGCCCAAGTTCATGCATCTGAGTCAAACTTGTTTTATGCCAAGCTAGGGTTGAGTGCCAACCGGTTGACTTATAATCGAATTATTAATAAGCAGGAAATTGATGAGCATCACAGCGGGGTAGACTTCTATGGTGCAGCTGGTTGGGAATATCAGTTTGATAATGGTTTGGGAGTTAATCTTGAATACCAGTATGTGCCGGTACAAAAGTTAACAGTGAAAAATGTATTCTTTGGCCTGAATTACCGTTTCTGATCGAGTCGGTGATAGGCGAGCACATGCCAATGTGTTTGCCACAGCTAACTGAATGATTCAATGGGGTAAGCGTGATCTGAACTGGATTATTAACGTATATTAATCTTGTGTTGGTGATTTTCAATGCCACAGCACGCTGCGATGGTATAGAATACCGCGCTTTATTGAACGACACAGAGGTTTCGAATGTCAGCTCTTCCAAATTGCCCACAATGTAACTCCGAATACACCTATTTTGACGGCACCATGCTGGTATGCCCGGAGTGTGCCCATGAGTGGACTGAAGGCGGTGCTACCGAGGCTGCTGAAGATGAGCGTGTAATCAAGGATTCTAACGGTAACATCCTGCAGGATGGCGATACTGTTACTGTGATTAAAGATCTGAAGATTAAAGGCTCTTCCTCTGTGGTTAAGGTGGGTACCAAGGTGAAGAACATCCGTCTGGTTGACGGTGATCACGATATCGATTGTAAGATTGACGGTATCGGTGCCATGTCCCTGAAATCAGAGTTTGTAAAAAAGGTTTAATAAACCTGCTTGCAAAATAGCTGATCAACAAAAGGCGAGCCTAGGGCTCGCCTTTTGTTTGTCTCTTGTCCGTAATTAATGTGACCCAGATCGACTCCATCCATTGTTTTAGTATGTGCTCTGACAAATATGATTGACTTTAGCCTAAGGTGATATTAATTTCTGCATCGTTATATAGATATGTATATAACGTTTTGCAGTAACCACAAGAAAGGAGTCGCCATTGAATAGACGTCAATTTTTGCAGGCCTGTTTTGCCCTGGGGGGGGTAACATGTTTGCCGTCGTTTGTTATGGCTGGCTCAAAGCGGGATCTGCTGGTCACCACTGGAACATCCAATGCTGCGTCTGCGGGGATAAGACGTATCATCAGCGCGGGTGGACCAGCAGATCTGCTATTGATGTCTCTTTGCCCAGATAAATTGCTGGGTTATGCCAATATTTCACCTCAAGCGCTGGTGGCGGCCGGATTTATGCCGCAACGTTATCAAAAGCCTAAATTGGGCCGCTTGTCGGGTAAAAATACCCAATTGTCTTTGGAGGCGTTGCTGCAGTTGCAGCCAGATCTGGTTGTTGATTGTGGCACGGTGAATACGACTTATCGTTCTTTGGCTGAGCGTTTGACCGCCCAGACAGGGATTGCCTGTGTATTAGTTGATGGTCAACTCAGTGATACCCCAACGCAGTACCGGCAGCTGGGGGCGTTGATAGGTGAACATCCTCGGGCTGAGTTTTTGGCATCGAAAGCGGAACAGATATTATCTCAGGCCACGCAATTTTCCCGTCAGCAATATGGGCGGCGGTTTTATTTCGCTCGGGGTGCAAATGGATTAGAAACGGGCACGGCGGGGTCTATTCACACTCAGGCGGTGGAGTTATTAGGGCTGGAGAATGTCGTCAGTGCTGAGGGATTTCATGGGTTAGGCAAGGTGTCACTAGAGCAGATTATTGCTTGGCAACCTGACTGTATTATTGCTCAAGATCCTCAATTTATTCGTGATATGCAGCACCATCCGCTTTGGCAGAGTCTACCTGCGGTGAAGCAGGGGCAGTTTTTTGCTTTTCCTCAACGACCATTTGGCTGGCTGGATTTTCCTCCTGGTATTAACCGTTTGTTGGGGTTGCAGTTATTACAATCTTATTTGATCAATGGTGCTGCTATTCAGCCTGCCACAGTGTCATTAATCCAGACATTTATGCAGGACTTTTTCCAGACAGACTTGTCACTACAGCAGACTGCACAGTTATTGGATGCCTGAAATGGAACAAATAAAGGCACCGCTACTGATGTCTGTGGCTGTTAGTTGCATCTTATTGGCATTGTGTTGCGGCCATTTCCCCATTACGCCACAGGATTTAGGTCAGTTATTGGTGAGATGTATTACCGGTCAGCACAATGACACGCTGGCTGTTGTCGATCAGGTTTTCTGGCATTTGCGTCTGCCCCGTATCCTTGCGGCCATTGTGATAGGGGCCGGATTAAGCGCCGCTGGCGCAGCTTACCAGGGAATGTTTCGTAATCCATTGGTTTCACCAGATATTCTTGGGGTATCCGCCGGCGCAGGTTTAGGCGCGGTATTGGGTATCTTTCTGGGGCAATCTATGTTGGTGATTCAGTTGTTGGCCTTTGTCACCGGACTAATGATGGTGACCTTGGTTTGTGGTGTTGCCAAACTGAGCCGGCGGGGCGATCCAGTATTGTCTTTGGTCTTGGTTGGGTTAGCACTATCTGCACTGTGTGGTGCGGGTATTTCCCTGTTTAAGTTGCTGGCAGATCCTTACAGTCAATTACCGTCTATCACCTTTTGGCTGATGGGAGGATTGTCTGGGATCAGCCTGCATGATGTGGTTATCACTTTGCCTGCTCTGCTGATCGGCTTGTTACCCCTGATGCTAATGCGCTGGCGTATGAATCTATTAAGTTTACCTGATGATGAGGCTAAAACCTTGGGGCTGGATGTCGCCCGTACCCGCTTGTTGTTTATTGCCTGTGCGACATTATTGACCGCCGCGGCCGTCTCGCTGGCCGGCATTATCGGCTGGCTAGGATTGGTGGTGCCGCATATTGCCAGATTGTTGGTAGGGCCAGACTTTCGTCGTTTGCTGCCTTGCACCATGTTAACCGGAGCCAGTTTATTATTGCTGACGGATACGTTGGCCCGCAGTATGACCACCATAGAGATCCCCCTTGGCATATTAACTTCCTGTCTGGGCGCACCATTTTTTGTCTTATTGCTGATCCGGGGAGAGCGAAACTGATGCTGCAGCTGACAGATCTGAGTATCGGGTATGGGCAGCATTGTTTGTGCCGGGAGATGGATATCAGCTTGGCACCCGGGCAAATCCTTTGTTTGCTAGGCCGTAATGGTGCAGGCAAAACCACATTGTTAAAAACCCTGTTGGGGCTGCAGCAGCCCCTGTGCGGGCAAATACGTATTGCCGGCCAACCACTTGAAACGCTGACGCCACTGAGTTTGGCCGCTTTAGTGGGGTATGTACCCCAGTCAGTAGAGTGCCGCTTTGGTTTTTCTGTATTGGATATGGTGCTAATGGGCTGTCAGCCACGGCTTGGCTTATTTGGTACGCCGGGTCGTCGGGAGCAGAAGCGAGCCCGCCAAATTCTTGGGTGGCTGGGGTTGGAAGCGTTGGCGGCTCAGCCAGTAAACCGGATAAGTGGTGGTGAGCGGCAATTAGTACTGATCGCCAGAGCCTTGTTACAGGCACCCCAGTTACTGGTGATGGATGAACCCGCTGCCAGTTTAGATTTCGGCAATCAAATTAGGTTGTTGGAGCAAGTTAAGCGGCTAAAACAATGGGGGATTGCTGTGGTTATGTCGACCCATCATCCCCGGCATGCTGAGCTGACAGCGGATACTGTCGTGACATTGGAGCGCGATGGTACTGCTCGTCAGGGCAGTGGGGCTCAGTTGCTGCAGCCAGCCCATCTGGCCGGCCTCTACGGGGTCAGTGAAGATTGTATTATTCAACATATGTCCGGCAATGGAGCCGGAGCGCAAGGATATAGAGATGATTATTGAAGATGTTGACTTTGCCGCCATGTATCAGGCCCATCTGAAAAAGGCTAACCGCAGCCATAAAACGTCGGATCACTGGGATAAACGGGCAGAAGAAATGGCAGTCAGCTGTGCAAATCCCAATGATCCTTATATCCGTGATTTTTTAGCCATGATGGACTTAACCGGCGCTGACACCCTATTGGATATGGGATGTGGCCCCGGGTCGATTTGTCTTGCTGCCGCAGATCGTTTTGAGCAGGTATACGGGGTGGATTACAGTGCGCAGATGTTGACGGTCTGCCGTCGGCGGGCGGTGCAGTTAGGGCTGGGTAATGTCAATCTGCTGCAGCGAGCCTGGGAAGATGATTGGCAGGATATACCTGTGTGTGATATCGCGGTTGCTTCCCGCTCCACCCTTGTGGGGGATTTACACGCCGCCATGTATAAGCTGAATCAACACGCTCGGTTACGGGTGTATACCACCCATACAGTATCCCCGACATTTATCGATCCTCGCATTATTCGCGCCATAGGTCGGGAAGTGGTGACCCTGCCGAATTATTTATATGCCGTTACTGTGTTGGAGCAGATGGGGATCCACCCCAAGGTCGATTACATCACCAGTTTAAACTGCCAAGGACGAGATAACAGTTATGAGGATTTTGAGCACAGTGTCAGTTGGTCTCTAGGCGGGTTATCTGAAGCAGAAACAATGGCTTTACGTCAGTTTTATGACAGCCATAAACAGCCTGGTAAACCGTTACTGGCAGGGGATCGCAGTTGGGCAATGGTGTATTGGGATAAAGTCGATTTGGATTGATGGCTAAGTAAAGCTATCTAAACGCAGAATGCGGCAGCGTTGGTTGCCGCATTTTTATTAAAAACCATTATATAAAAAAGTATATAACGACTGGAGATGATGATGAAACTGGCACAGCTTGGCTGTTTATTACCCTTGTTATTGACGAGTCAGTCAGGAGTGGCTGCTCCTGAGTCTCAGTTAGGGGCTGAATCTGACCCGCAAGCACCATTGGAAATGCTGGTGGTTTGGGGAACTGAAGTTGCCTCGACTCAAACCAGTATTGGCCAGCAAGCTATTCATGATTTTGATTTACACAATGTGGCTGAGGCGCTTAATACCATCCCTGGGGTTGCGCTGAACAATGCCGGGCGCCGTAATGAACAGCAGGTTCGCGTGCGTGGGTTTAACAGTCGACAAGTGCCACTTTTCTTTGATGGTATCCCTATTTATATCCCTTATGACGGCAATTTGGACTTAGGTCGATTCTTGGCCTCCGATCTTTCCTCTATCGAGGTCTCTAAAGGGTATGCCTCATTACTGCAGGGCCCCAATATGATGGGCGGGGCCATTAATCTATCAACCAGTAAGCCAAAGCCGGGGTTATCTGCCCATATCAATGCCCGTAATAGTTGGACTGGGGGAAAGAGTAATGCTTATAGCCTGGAAGGGGCTATCGGAGGCCGAAATGAACTGGGTTATGTGCAGATAAGTGGAAACCGGCTGAGTCAGGATTTTCAGGGGCTGCCCCATGGCGTTGATAATGATAAAGCCGGTCATGATGGCAAGCGTGCCTATTCTGCTACGCACGATAACCGAGGGGTGATAAAACTGGGCCTGACACCTAATCAATCGGATGAATATGTGCTGACTTATGTCAGCCAGCATGGCAGTAAAGATGTGCCACCTTATGCGGGTAATAATCCTCATGTGAAGGGCGGTCACTGGCATTGGCCAGAATATAATAAAGACAGTTTTTACTATCACGGAAATACCAAGCTGGCAGAGCGGTTGACACTGAAAAGCCGCTTATACCATGATAATTTCGTTAACACCCTATTGATGGAAATGGGGGGAAAAGCGAAATTGGCATCAGGCGGTGGGAAGCTGCCTCATCAATCTGCCCAAAAAGCGGGTGGTAACAAGCCGGGGCAATCACAGCAGCAAAGTGGGCATAAGCCCGGTAGTCAGGGGGCTAAACCTGGCATGATGTATAGCCACTATGATGATTACAGCAATGGTGCTGGTGTGCAGTTGAGTGTCGGATTACGCCAAGCAGATGAGTTAGCCTTTGCGTTGCACTGGAAAGATGATGTACACCGTGCACAAAAAGAGCTATCAGGGCCTTATGATAAGTATCGGGACCGCACTTTGTCCTATGCTGCCGAATATCAATGGCGCATTATAGAGAGTTTGGATCTCGTTAGCAGTATTAGTTTCGATCAGCGCCATAGTTTACAGGCATATAAGCATGATAAAACAGGGCAGTTACAGCATTACCCTGATAATGATCAACATGCGTTTAATGGACAGATAATGGCCCGTTATAGCTTGAAAGATGGGGATGAATTACAGCTATCCTATGCCGACCGTAGCCGTTTCCCGACGTTGAAGGAACGCTATTCAACCCATAAACCCAAAGATCATAAGCAGGTGTTGCCAAATCCTCACTTATTGCCTGAGCGGGCCCGTAATGTGGATTTAACTTATCGGGCACCGATTGCTGAACAGTGGCAATTGGAAGCCAGTGCTTACTACAACCGTATTGCTGACGCCATTTTGTCACATACCGTCAATGCCACTACGATTCAGAACCGAAATAGCGGTGCAGTGGATTATTTTGGCACGGATTTCGGGCTGTATGGCGAGCTGACTGATGGAATTTCATTAGGGATAAGTTATAGCTATATCAACAGTGATGTGCAGCAAGGGGATTTATATGTCACCAATCTGCCACATCACCAGGGTTTTGCTTGGTTAAAATTGCAACCACTAACGGATTTAACTTTGACTGTGACTCAAGAAGCCCGTAGCCAAGCATACAGTAATACTGATGGCTCACAGATTGCGGCCGGATTTGCTGTCACGGGTATGCGGGTAGATTACCAAGTATTAGATGGGTTACAGCTCAATGCATCGGTGAATAATCTGTTTGATCGACAGTATGCTTATTCAGAAGGTTATATTGAGCAGGGGCGTAATTTCTGGTTAGGGGTAGAGTATCGTTTCGGCCATTAAGCTGAACAATGGCGATCACCGATTATGTGATCGCCTTTTGCTGAGTCAGCAATCAGATTGCCTGATGCCAGTTAGATGCTCTGTTTGTTAACGCAGTAACTGCTCTAATTGGTAGCGAACCTGTTCCAATCCGGTTGCGGTATGGGGAATGGTTAGCGTTCTATAGCCATCTCGGCTAAAGGTCCTATCTAATTCAATCAGCACATGGGTTTGGTTCGCTTCTGGCACAAATGATAGTTCTACTTCTTTTACACCAAATAAGCTGAGACTGTTTGGACGATATTCCAGTTCTTGATAAATCCCTGAGTTGGAGCGAAATCCCGGGGCACTGAGAAAACCTTGCTCCACATCTGCTTTCATCATTTGATATCCTGCTCGCTCCATCACGCCTAAGCAATGTTTTACCGCCTCATTGGGATAGATATAGAGTAAGTCCTTGTCTGAGGCATCAAGCGCCAGATCAATACTTAATCCGGTTGCCAACCACACTACAGATTGATTATGTCGCACCGGTAATTCGGTGATAGGGGTTTCTGGATGCAGTTGAGCCGTAAAAGGCAACCGGATTTCTTCCCCTGGTTGAATGGTTTTTCTGTCCGACAGGTGCCACTGTTGGATGACTTGGTTTTTAAAATAACTACCATTATCGCTTTCGACCTTAGCCTTGGTCATTAACGCCAGTTCCAGTCCTGACAGCTCTTGTGGTGCATCGCCGCCTTTAATCACGATTTCAGCATGGAAACGCTGCCCTGGCAGTAGGTGCTCAGTTTGCAAAATCGTATCAACTTTAGCCGCCCCGATGCCAACAGAAGCGAGAATCTTCTTGAACATGGTGTTCTCCTTAAATGTAATGCCGTAGCACCTGGTTCAATGAACCGGAATACTTGGAATAACTAAACCATAAAAAAAAAGCAAAGTCAGTAAATTAACGCGCTGATTTTGGTGGCCATTCAGCTTGTTTTGCGATGGACATTCTAGGAGAAGCAGTAAGTGAAACTTATGGTTAACATGGGGCTTGATACGCTTGAAAGTTAAATCCGTGAGATTACACATTTAGTTAACCTTGGCGTTGTTTTTCGGCCATTATTGTTTATTTATATTTCTTATTGTTATTTATATTCATTGTTTAAGTTTGTTTTTATTATGTATTAAGGATAAAAAAGAAACGATCGATTTAAACTGTTAGTAAATCAGCTGGTGATATTTTATTTTTCGGTAAATCAACCGCTTTTTTAATTTAGATTATATTTACCGAGATTGTTATGGCTAATTTTAAAGTGCATTTAAATGTCGCTGCGGTTGCATCTGTCGCTGGGGCTACAGGATTATTTGTTGTCGGGAACATTGATATCAGAACAACGGTTTGGTTGGCTTTTTTAGGCACTATCGGCGGTTTAGCACCAGATATTGATTCAGGGCATTCTACATCCAGTAAAGTGGTGTTTTTGGTATTGGCATTTTTCTGTGCCGCAACCTGTGGGTATTTGCTCAGTAAATCGTCATTACCCATTATGGTGATAGTGAATATGTTGGCGATGTTTTTGGTTGTACAATTTGTCATTAAAAATATATTTGATAAATTTTCGGTGCACCGGGGATGCTGCCACTCTATTGCCTTTGCAGTATTAATTGGTATCGCAATGGCTAATGCTGTTAGCTTGTTAGGATTGAGCGATGATATCGCTTGGCTATCAGGATTATTCTTATTTGGTGGTTGTATCGTCCATTTAGTATTAGACGAGATGTATAGTATCGATGTGAAGGGAAAGAGATTTAAATCATCTTTAGGTACTGCGATGAAATTAATTTCATTCAGAAACCCAGTGATCAGTACTGCCCAAATTGCCATTATTATTGCACTGTTTTATATCGCGCCTCATTTTACTTTAACTCATCATCATTTGTTCTTTTAAGCGTGATAAATGGTTGTTGAAATAAGCTCGTTGGTACAGTGAAGTTAGTTTGATTGTTAAGACTTAAATGCAGCACATTCAACTAAGATGAAAATCATCTAGCGCTCAGCATGATGAGCGCTTTTGCCGTTATGGCTATTGATATAAAAACGCCTGCATAGTGCAGGCGTTTTTGTTGTTACAGGTTGCTATCAGAGTTTGAACTGACCAATCTGCTTATTGATCCCTGTGACTTCATGGGCGATTAATTGACTTTGTTGATTGCTTTCATCGGCCTGTTTTGCCACATCATCAGCCATATCTTTAATATTTTGAGTATTCCGACTGATATCTTCACTAACTGCCCGTTGCTCTTCGGCCGCGCTGGCAATTTGGCTTGCCATATCAGTGATTTGCTCAATAGAATTAGTGATTTGCTGCAGTCGTTCATTGGCTTGTTTTGCCAAATTCACACTGCTGGTTGCCTGATGATTACTGCTTTGCATGGCATTGACTGCCAGCTCGGCATTACTCTGTAATGTGCCAATAATTTTGGCTACTTCTTCGGTTGCTGTATGAGTGCGTTGACTCAGTACCCGAACTTCATCGGCCACGACAGCGAACCCTCGTCCATGGGCTCCAGCTCTGGCAGCCTCAATAGCAGCATTCAATGCCAGTAAATTGGTTTGGTCTGCAATGCTTTGGATATTGGTCAGGATCTTATGGATACCCTGTACATTTGCTTCCAGTTCCCCAATGATACCACTGGCACTTTGTAATTGGCCTGCGACATCATCGATGGCCATCATATTTTCATTGATGATGGACTGACCCTGTTTACAAGCATCAGAAGATTCTTGTGCTGCACTGGCCGCCATTTCAGCATGACTGGAAACTTCACCAGCAGAGACAGACATTTCATGAATGGCAGTAGCGACTTGATCTACTTGTTGCCGTTGCTGGTTAATTGCTCCGGCAGTATCTTCCGCTAACTGACCAGCTTTAAGGACTATGCCATCGAGTTTTCCGGAGCGATCAACTAATTCACTAATCAGTTGCTGCAGTTGGGCAATAAAGCGGTTCACACTAGTACAAACCTGACCGATTTCATCATTGCGTTTGACAGTTAGACGGCGAGTCAGATCGGCATCCCCTTGACTCAGTTCATCAATCGCTGTGTTTAATTCCTGCAGTGGTTTGAGCATGCGACTAATCAGTAATCCACTGAGCAGAGAAACAACAATAAACAGTGCTAGAGTGATACCGGCATTTAACCAGACTTGATGGACAACATGGCTCATGGCACTTTGTACATCCATAATCACGGCTAACTTCCAGCTGGTGCCCTTCACTGGGTAGACGAAAATCCATTTAGTTTTATGATCTTGGGCAAATTTAAATTGAAATGGATCATCAATTTGTGCCAGATGATTAATTACCTGCGGAGTAAACTCTGGATCTAAAGCGGTGAGAGGTTTACCGGTGAAAGATTTATCTTTGTAAGCAACGATATTATTTTTACCGTCAACTAAAAAGGCAAAACCATCATTATCCAGTTTTAGATTTAAAACCTGTTTGACAATATCATCGACAGTAACATCCAGTGCTAAGACCCCAGAGCGTTTTCCGGAAAATGCTTTAGCTAAACTGATAATCACACTACCACTGACATCATGGTAAGGCGGAGTGATAATCGTTTTATTACTGCGTTCAGCATCTTTGTACCACGGGCGGACACGAGGGTCATAGTCTTTACCCCAGGTTTCCGTTTTATCCCCGGCGACCAAAGTACCATCATCGTAACCTGTATATACGGAAAGAAAATGGCCTGCCCGTTTAGTTAGCAGCATTTGTGGGCTGCCATCTTGACCACTGGCAACAATATCTTTATTAGCTAGCAGCATTTGTTCGCGGATAGTAAACCAATCAGAGATAAAGCCGCTGGTAGCATCGCCTGTTTGATTCATCTCGGTTATAACACTTTTCAGTGTCAATTGACTAAGGCTGCTTCCTGATAGCCAAGCCTGTAAGCTGCATACTAAGGCAACAATGACGGCAGTTAACAGGATCATGCGATTTTTGATTGATAAGGACATTAGTTAAGCATCAATTAGGTGATGCGGCGTTTTACCATGAAATGAATTGGCGATAAAAAGCGCAAGAATGGTTGCGGCTGAAGTGGTGTAAAACTGAAATCTATTTTTGTGACACATCTTGTGTTTTGCGGATATTTTTTGGGCGTAAATGCGAGCTATTACAATGTCATACCTAAATATAGATAAGCATTGAAACTGTGCTTAGTCTATTTTTTAATCGTTTATCTTGACCGTCTTGACTCTCCAATTCAGCTATCCTTGTTAAGGGTATCAGTAATATGGGGAAAGCATATGTATGGCATGGTGAATAAATTTATCGGCCGCACTATTAGCCAAGAATATGGTGAGCCAGCTTGGCAACAGATTTGTCAGCAGGCGGGATATCCGGATTTGCCCATTGATGCGGTAACCAATTACCCCGATGCAATCACTTTTGATTTAGTCGCAGCTGCTTGCTGTGTATTGCAGGCACCCCAAAATGAGCTGTTACAATTGCTGGGGCAGCGTTGGGTTAGCTTTACCGCACAAGAAGATTATACGGAGTTATTTGCTGTCACCGGCTCTGATTTTTATAGCTTTATGTGTCAGCTCAATAAAATGCATGCCAGTTTACAACTGCAGATGCCAGGCTTAAAGCCACCATTCTTTCATGTGGAAAAGCTAACAGAGCAATGCATTCTCATTGAGTATTACTCCGAGCGTCATGGGTTAGCGGCTTTCACTCAGGGATTGTTACAAGGGCTGTGTGAGTACTTCAGCTATCCCGCCCAAGTGCGTCTGTTGGAGTCGGGGGAAAACTCTGACTATGAAGCGGCGTTTATGGTAGAGGAGCTGGCTTGATGACGATAACTCAGGGGGATGCTGAGATCATGCTTAACCATCCCTGTTTTCAACAGATTGTCCGGTTTTATCTGGTATTGGATGCCAAACTGCAGATTACTACTCTCAGTCCGGCTATGTTGAAACTATTACCGTCCGCCTCCCTGGGGCGGTCACTTGCAGAGGTACTGCATCTTAGGCGTAATATTATGCCGCTGAGACCGGAAACAGTAGAAGGCTTGGTGGGATTAGCCACGGTATTTGAGTCAGTGACTCGCCCAGAAGTGACGCTAATGGGGGCGATTTATCAGTTAGATGATGCCGCGCAGCCTTGGCTTTTAGTTGCTTATCCTCGCGTAGAGTCATTAGCAGCGTTGGCTGATCTTGGTCTTGAGCTGCAGGATTTTGCTGCCTCTGACAGTATGGCAACTTTGTTGATGGCACTGAGTGTTAAAGCTTCCGCTCTGGCAGAGCTGCAGAGTGTGAAGCAGCGTCTGCAGCATAGCGAAATAACCAAGCCGGCAGAAATTGAAATAGAACAACGCAGCGATACTAAAACAGTTATAAATTTAAATGCAGAGCTAAACGCTTGTTCTCAGGATGCGCCAAGTGATTACCCTCTGCAGCATATCGCCTTGTCATTATATGAACCATTACGTCAGATAACGCAGATCAGTGCGCAGTTACAGGCTGGACGTGAGACGGGATTATTACCGGCCAGATTTGCATCCCAGGTATCAGCATTGGAGCAGGCTTGCTCTCAGTTAAAACCTTGGCTTAAATCTGACAGTAATACATAAACCCGGAGATTAATATCTAACTTGTAGAACAAATCATTAGCACTGAACCTTTATAGCTTTGTTGAGTTAATGGTTCACCGCACAGCGTCTTGTTCAATGCTTTTATAGTAAACCTCGCTATTTTAGTTTTTAAATCATCAGCTTATATGCTGAATCCCTCTTCTGATCCTCAGTGTTATGGGCTCGATAGCTTTTACCATATTGACTGGATAACGACTGTGATATCTCAAACTTGGTGGTGGCTAAGGGGCTAAAACCTGTCTTTGGTCAATATTTAGTCGCAACCTTGTTCTTATACTCACCAAGACTGCTGGATTAATTGTGACTCAAGGAGAGCTGTTATGGCTGAGTATCGAACCGGGCAGATCCGTAATGTTGCGGTGTTAGGACACACCGGAGCCGGAAAATCCACCTTGCTGGAAGCCCTGCTTTACCAGGCTCACGCAATACCATTAAGGGGTAGCGTTAGTCAGGGCACTAACCATGCAGATTTCACCGCTCAAGAAAAAGCCCATCAACATTCCCTCGAACCTTCTTTCCTCAATATTGATTATCTACACCATCATCTCAACATTATCGATACGCCTGGATTACCGGATTTCTTTGGCCGTGCGCTGCAGGTGCTTAGTGCTGTGGAATCAGTCTTATTAGTGATTAATGCCGCGAGCGGTATAGAGGGGATTACCCAGCGAGCGTTTACCGCAGCCCGGGCCCAAGGAAAGGCTGTGATGATAGTGATTAATCACATTGATGGTCATGAGTCGCAGTTAGCAGCATTATTAGATACAGTGCAGCATACATTTGGCCCCCGTTGTTTGCCGGTTAACTTGCCCGGCGTTAACGGTGGAGTAGTAGCTTGTTATCCGGCAGTAGACTGTGACAACGCGACTTTGTTTTCTACTCCGGCAGCGGCTTATGAAGCGTTATTAGAAACCGTGGTGGAAGAGGATGAGCAACTGCTTGAGCGCTATTTAGAGCAGGGTGAAAGTTTAACTGCCGCGCAGTTGCATCCAGCACTGGAGCAAGCGCTAAGAATGGGGCATTTGGTACCGGTATGCTTCACCAGTGCTGAGCAACCAAGTGGTATTCAAGCACTGTTGGATTTAATCATACAATTGCTACCTAACCCCTTGGAGGCAAATCCCCCCCAGTTTGTCAGTTGTCATAATGGCAATTCGCAACTGGTGGATCTGTCCCTGAAATCTGATGCTCCTTTGGTCGCGCAGGTTTTTCGTCTCAGTATTGATCCTTTTCTTGGCAAAAGGGCAATTGTGCGGATTTATCAAGGTACATTGTTGCCCGGGGCAAAACTCTTAAGTGGTGATGCCAGAAAGCCCGTCAAAATCCCTCAGCTTTATACTTTGCAGGGAGAGCAACAGTTGCCTATGTCACAAGGTGTGCCAGGCGATATTGTTGCTTTGTCAAAAATGGAAGAATTGGACCTTGGGGATGTGCTGCATGACAGTCATGAGTTTGATGATTTGGCACTTGTACCCCAGCGCCTGCCACAGGCTATCTTTGGTCTGGCCGTTTCATCACAGCGCCAAGGGGATGAGCAAAAAATAACGGCAGTATTGCAAAAGTTGATTAGTGAAGATCCCAGTTTGCAACTCAGTCGAAATGAGACCGCAGGGCAAACTGTGTTGCAAGGACTGGGGGATCAACATCTGCAGATCGCGCTGGAAAAGGCATTTCAGGTCTACCGGGTTAAAATGCATACTGAGCCGCCCGCAGTTGCCTATCGGGAAACCATTTCGAGTTCGGCGCAAGCTCGTTATCGGCATAAAAAACAGTCTGGCGGCGCGGGGCAGTTTGGTGAAGTATTACTTAGTGTGACGCCATTGCCGCGTGGCGCCGGGTTTGTCTTTGTTAATCAGGTCGTCGGTGGAGCTATTCCCGGGGTGTTTATTCCTGCCGTGGAGAAAGGAGTAAGAGAGGCCCTTAACGCGGGGGAATTGGCCGGTTACCCATTGACTGATCTACAAGTGACGTTACTTGATGGTAAACATCATAGTGTGGATTCTAAGGAAATCGCCTTTGTTTGTGCCGGAAAAAAAGCACTGATGGCAGCCGTGGCAGCAGCGGAGCCTGTTTTATTGGAGCCTTGGGGGAAAATTCAACTACAGGCTGGGGCGCATTCTATCGGTGATATTACCGCTGAGCTTGCTAGTCGGCGAGCATTGATTATGGGGACTCAGACCCTGGAACAGGGGGAAATATTGATTGAGGCTGAAGTGCCCATGGCAATGTTAGGTGATTTTGCCCAGCGTCTTAAAGCCTTGACCGGAGCACAGGGGCATTACACCTTGATGTTTTCCCGTTATGACGTAGCGCTATCAGGTCAGGATATTGCCCGGTGATATATGGAATAAGTTTTATATAGATAAGAAATATAGCTCTAGGAGAGGTGAAGGCTACGAAAAATGTTTCTGTTAGAGGATGTTAGCGATATCTTGGGCATCAAGAGTCAGGTTGGCGATCTTTCCCAAAGCGTACCATAATTAAAACGTCGGGGGCGCGCTGCATTGCGGCCGTTCCCGGGCTAAATCGTATATCAATGCTTCTCGGTATTTTTTGACCCGACGACGTCGGCGCACCGCTCCATAAGGGGCATATTACCGGGCAGCCCGTTGGTTAAAGAACCCTAAGCTGAGCATCAGATGTTGCGAGCGCAGAAAATCAGTCATTACTGATAGTGGGGCGACAACCGGCAGGGGTATATTGCACTATTAACCAGCATGGAGGTTGGCTCTTTGACACCAGATCATAGCAGGATAATAAAACAGCGCCCGATGGCGCTGTTTCTGTTTTTGCTATAAGTCAGAAGTTACTGTCGGGCCAAACGCTGGCTTTGGGGAGGCTGCTCAAAGTCACTGCGGTAAGGGTTGATATCCAGTCCACCTCGGCGGGTATATCTGGCATAAACCGTCAGCTTAGTACACTGGCAGAAGCGTTTCAGATCCATAAAAATCCGCTCCACACATTGTTCGTGGAATTCATTATGTTGGCGGAATGAAATCAGATACCGCAGCAGCTTTTCCCGATCAATTTTAGGCCCCTGATAGCGGATCATCACACTGCCCCAGTCCGGCTGTGAGGTGATAAGACAGTTAGATTTCAGCAAGTTGGAGGTGAGGGTTTCAGCCACAACCTGTTTACTGTCAATACTGTTATCTAGATGATGGGGATTAAAACTGTAGTCGGTAACTTCAATATCCAGCTCATCAATACACTGCCCTGGCAACTCTACTACACGTTGGTGACCGAACTGTTTCGGTTCAATAATGCTCACCCGAATGTCCCCTTGGGCACATTGGCTAAGATCTGTGGTGAGAATGTGCTGTAGTTGTTCTATTGAATCGAATTTTGTCTGATTCAGGCTGTTGAGGTAGAGCTTGAATGATTTGGATTCAATCAGGTTCTTGCTGTCATGGCTGAGGAAAAACTCGGCAATGGCAACCATAGGTTTGCCTTTGGCATTAAGCCAGGACAGTTCATAACCTGTCCAGATATCCACACCGTGAAATGGCAAATCGCCACTCAGGGCGATGGCATCCCGGTTCAGGGAGCGCGGTACGCCCTGCAGCAGGGTAGCATCATACTCAGCTTTATAGCCGGTGGATTTACCCAGTGTCAGGCCGCTTAACTCACTGGCATGGCTATAGGGATTATCGTGCTGCTGTGTCATCTAAAATCATTCCGTGTCAAAATCAGGCTCGAATTATACCCTGAAAATGAGAGTCCAATAAGTGCCTTGTTTAGCTGAGCTGGAAAGCTTTTTACACGCCTATCCTGCGGCCTATCAGAGCCGTTTATCTGAGTATCCAAGATATTTTACCCAGGGAGAAGACTCTCCTTGTGTGATGAGCGGTGATGCGACGCAAGCCAGTGATGCCGTGTTTTGGCAACCGGTTAAACGGAATGAACCGGGTAATTTTGATAATGTTGCTAATGCGCTGAATATTACTTTGCATCCAGATATTAATGATTTTTATGGTCATTTCTGGACAGCCCCCTGTTTGTTTCATGCTCCTAGTGGCGACGGGGAATTGACCGGGGTGTGGAATGCTGAAGATTTTGCTTACCTGCAACAAAATATGATTGGCCATTTGATGATGAAGCAGAAACTACGTCAGCCCCTGACTTGGTTTGTCGGCCTGCTGGATGATGGCGAGAAAATGCTGACGGTCAATAATGACGATGGCAGCGTTTGGAGTGAAGTGCCAGGCGAGGTGCAGCAAGAGAAGTTGGCTGATAGTTTAGCCCAGTATCTGGCGCAGTTGTCCCCCAAAGTTGCGCCGCCAGTCAAGCATGAAGAACTTCCTATGCCAGCGCTAGAGCACCCAGGCATTTGGTCGCGGCTGAAAGTGATGTGGCATAACCTGATAGGTAAATCCGACCGCTGAACCAGCAGGCTTGTATTTCCGGTGGGGCTTGGTAAAAATAGCCCCCTTTTGTTCACTGACGTGACAATATGTGGCATCGGATACAGGCACAATGAGCGTTTCAAAAGTTATTATCGGCTTAACTAATCCTAAAAGTCCCACCAATGTTGGTGGTGTGATGCGCGCAGCGGGATGTTATGGCGCAGCGCAGGTTCGTTATACCGGCCAGCGGTATGAATATGCTGCTCGTAATCAAACTCAATATGACACGGATACCCATCATGCACGGGGGCGGATCCCGCTAACCTCGGTTGTAGACTTGCTGGATGATTTACCCCAGGGCATGAAAATAGTCTGTGTTGATTTGGTCCTTGGCGCGATTCCTTTACCGCAATTTAATCATCCTGAACAGGCCATTTATATTTTTGGCCCGGAAGACGGCACGATTCGTCAGCAAGTGATTGATCGGGCGGATGCGGTGGTTTACGTACCCACTGTTGGTTGTATGAATCTCGCTGCATCAGTCAATGTGCTCTTATATGACCGCTTGGCAAAATCCGCTCAAGCCGAAGGCAGTGACGAACTGATTGCTTCCAGTCGAGATACCAATAACCGGGTTAAAGTTAAACCCGGTCGTTGAGATTTGTTTGATTTTCGCTAAACGGACTAATGGCGTTGTGGCTTAGTATTACTGATAGTCCCAAGATAAATTGGAGACAATACGGCAGTTATCACAGCGGAAATGGAACATATCCAGCAAAGGCTCTTCTAAACGCCAATCCGGATTACCACAGCGGGGGCAAGGACGGCTCATTTCTGTGGTTTTATCTTGTCCTCCAACCCGATATAAGTAGTAATAGGTTGGAATTTGGGTCAGAAATTCAATACGGCCGCGCAGATCCCAACCGCGCCGGAATAAATCGCTCTGTGGTGAGCTTAATTCATCTAACGCGGCAAATTCCGCCTTGGTGGCAGCAGCCATCTGCAATTCATCACAAGCCTGCCATTCCGTTTGCCAGCGGATAATTCGTTTATGATCGCCATTAAACGTTGCAGGAATACGGTACAACGGAATTGGCAGTAAATTATCCCCGCTACGCAGTGGCGAGCACATATGCACATAGCTGGTATAAAGTACCTGCCAACTGGCAAATTCAGTGGCACTAGCTTCAGAATTAATATCTTGGCCAATAAATTTTTCCCGAGGGCTGAGTAGCTTAGCGTCAGTTAATTCTTTTAATGCCAGTTTGGCCCAAGGGCTGTTGAAACTGTAATGCAGACTCTCTTTTTCCGGCAGCAGCAATCGTACCCGAAATTCGCCTTGGTTGAAGGCAACGGCAAACTCCCGCCCCAAGATCTGACCATTGGCCCGGTAGGCCTCTAGCAGATTATTAATCGCTTTTTCTGCCGCACTGATGGTGGTGTCAGCAAAACATTCAAATCGTAACTCAGTAACAAACATGGGGTTAGTGTTCCAGTTTCGCAACGCGCTTAGCCAGCTCATCATAAGCCTGCTGTAGTCGATGCAGTTGTTGTTTTAATTCATCTAGTTCGCTGCTTGGCTGATTAGCAGCAGGCGATGTTGCCTCATTATGGGCGGCCGATGGGGATATTTGGGCCAATTCTGCTGCGGACAGGGATTTGAATTTTTGTATTCCCTGGATCAATAACGGCATTGGCATCTCTTTTAATTGGCTTTTTAGTAGCGCAATCGTGGGGGTTTTACCGGCTAGCTGTAGAAAGCGGGCAACGCTGACAATCTGGTCTATCTGACTCATTAATCGTGAATTTTCCCAATTTAGACGGATGAAACTTTGTGATAAGTTATATATATCAACAAGTTAATTTTGTGGCCTGACTTTTGCTGGAAAGAGGTGATTTTGCCAACAATAGATTAAGGATGTCGAAAATGATCACTAAGTTTATGCCATTGCTGCTTGCCGGTATAGCCACCTTTAGCCTCACTGGTTGTATTATCAAAGTTGATAAAGGGAGATATGAACAGCAATGGAGTCAGGATGAATGGCACAGTCAGGAAAGTCGTAACCGAGCGATGTTAGCGAAGTTGACTCTCGGTATGGATGCCGCACAGATTGAGCAGTTAATGGGGGTTGCTGATTTTAATGAAGCCTACCAACGGCAGGATGAATTAGTACAGGTGCTGTATTACCGGACTCAGCGTGTTCAAGGCGATGGTCGCACCAGCAAAGATGAATGTACGCCACTGGTATTGCGTCAAGGCCAATTAGTTGGGTGGGGAGCCACTGCGACACAATTGATGTGATTAAACTGCAGTGAGGCTACCAACCTCGCAAATAAGAAGCCTACAGCACATTATGGTTGTGGGCTTTTTTTAGGAAAAATAGCCATGATGGGCATCATACCTTCCCTAACAAGACAGCATTTCATACTTAACAATACGAAAGGTGACTGCTAGGTTAACATTTAAGTAACCTAATTATCAGCAGGGTGCCGGAATGGACAATAGCATCGAGGGAAGATACCGCGCTGTCTACTTGACAGGAGAAGATCTTCGTTTGGCCGCTTCAGTTATCTATAACGCTTATCTTAATGATCCTTTTTTTCTTGATACGCTATTTGATGGTGATCGCAATCAATATGAACAGAAATTGCGGGCTGCTATTCGGGAGGAGTTACATGAACTCTGGTTACAAGAGCAACCTTTGGTAGGGCTTTTTGAGCAGCATCGGCTTATTGGTGTGCTCTGTGTTGTTGCTCATCAGGATGTTTTGGGGGATAGCCGATACTGGCACTGGCGTTTGAAGATGATATTGGGTGCTGGTTGGCACGGGACTCGCCAATGGTTGCATAAAGAAAGTACTCTGGTGGCGCAATTGCCCGGTCCCCATTGTGGGATTATCCAGTTTGTTTGTATTGCTCCTCAGGAACAGGGACAAGGATTAAGTCACCTGTTATTACAGGC
Organism: Shewanella sp. NFH-SH190041; assembly: GCF_024363255.1. NCBI lineage: Bacteria > Pseudomonadati > Pseudomonadota > Gammaproteobacteria > Alteromonadales > Shewanellaceae > Shewanella > Shewanella sp. NFH-SH190041. The sequence continues at coordinate 3,270,260 of NZ_AP026070.1, read as the reverse complement.
TGTGACCCATTGGTGTGATGAGCAGCCATCAATGGATGGTTTGGCGGTGTGGGTTAACCAAGATACCCATCTGCATTGGTTTAATCAGCATGGATTTGTTCCCTTAGGTGCGCTTGCGAGTGGCAATACCGAGGGGCAACTGTTGTTTTATGCTGGACCTAAATTAGCTGATTAATCTAACACAGATGCCTGTTTGAAGAGCAAAAATAATGGTTTTTCAGTATCAGTAGACATTCATTTGCTTATGTTTTGATTGAAATCGAGAATAGCGAAAACTGATATTTAAGCGATATGCTATTTTTTTTGTAAGAGATAGCTTACAAAGCCGTAAGAGAACTGAGAGATAAACATAAAGCTTTTGGGATGAATTTATAAAATAGCTATGTTATTCATATGGTTGTTAAATGTAACTGGATGTATTAGTTTCATCTGAACAAAAATGCGCCGAAATCTTTTCAGTAAAAGATTAGACTTAAATGGCAGTCAGGGGATGGCAATAACGCAGGAAGCGTATAGCTCAGAATCATATAGTTCAGAGTAAAAGTCCCTAATTGAAAAGACTGACATGAATTTATGAATATCATGGATGAAACAGGACACGCGTCAGGATGATGCAAGGACCGTCGGGAAGTCGGTAGCAGGGATAGGGATAGTGTGATTACAGGATGTAGTCAACTCGGCTGGATGCCAAATCAACTCTCGGATGAGTGATTGCTCTTAGGATGATAGCGCAGGGATGTTGTACTCAGGTACAGGGAATTCATGGATGGAAAGGATATCACAGGAGTGATACAGACGCATGGATGGTGCAGGGAGCACGACATATAGCGGGAAGGCTTACATGTAAGACGAGGGGGCGCGTTGCAAAACGCGCCCCTTTCTTTTTGGTATTTTTATCTGCACATAGAGATAAAACGACACGATATTTTGTCTATCAGTTTATTTTACCCTTCTGACAGTTAAACCTACTTTTAGCTGTCCTTTGTGTAAGCTATCTCTCACAGTAATGTAATATTTTTGTGTGCTTTAATTCAGATAAAATGAAGGGTTTCATTATAATTCCTTCAAAATCAATACCTTGAAATGTTTCTGTGTGTAACAGTTTTTCATGTGGGTATTTTTTTGCTCTGCAGTCAGTACAGCTTGTCGCGGAATACCTACAATGAAAACCGTTAAGGAAAACTACACAGCAGATGCTGTTATCACAGGATGTGAACCATTGAGGAATGGTGCAGGATGTACCGCGAAAAGCCTCAAATGAGCTGATAACCCAGCATGGAAAAACGCAGGAAGCGTTGACCGGCCCGGGATGGCAGCAACGGATTGTGTCAGGATTTGACTTCAGGATGAAGAAAAGTCTTTCAGGGATGGTGGCAGGACACGCTCAGGGATGCAGCAAGCTTGGTAATGGACACACCAAGTCACAGGGAAGGTACTTAGGTACAGGGAATATCAGGGAAGACAGGGATGATGCAGGACGCATATTCAGTCGCAAGGATGGAGCAGGGAGCACCAAAATAGCAGGAAGGCTTACAAAGTAACAGAAGGGCGTGATCCAAGGATCACGCCCTTTCTTTTTATTCATGGACAGAAGCTGATGTTCAGCTTAGCGACAAGACCCTGAGCGACAATTGCCTCGGCTACCACAGCCACCACCAACAGCACCTCTTGCTTGTGGTGCCTCATCCCATAATGGCTCAGGGAAAATAGGCCATTCGATTTTAGTAATGGTTTTACCTCGCATCACAATATGTGCTCGGTATTGATTCAAGCCATCAGTGCTAAATTCAAATTGATAGCGGGCTTGCCAACATAAGCCTGCATGACCGCCGAGAGAAGGTTTGGCGGATTCCATAGCAATTGCCAATAACTGTACCTTTTGTTTACGGCATTCTCTTTCGGCAAAGCGTCGGCTCTGCTCCGCCATATAGCGTAATTGCCAGAAAAATGCTGCAATCACCAGTAATGCCAAAATAATTAGCAAGTCTGTCATCATGTCCTTGTCGCTCTAAATAATCCACCAATGGCTGTAGACAGCTGAGTACTGCGCTGTGGACTGCGGATCGCTGCCAGTAGTAGCGGTCGTAATGCAGGAATGGAGACAATATCAGCAAATACCTGATTAAAAAAGCGCTGATCTTGACCGGATAAGGCTTCGAGGTAGAGAGTGCGACTTGGTTCGAGTTTCAGCACATACCAATTGCGGGCGGCAATGGTGATCAGTGCATCCTGATCCAATAATTGATGTTGCTCAAGCCAGTCTAATGCGCAGGCGCTCTGTTGGGGGCAGGAAGCCAGCGCTCGCAATAAATACAGCCTTAAATGGTGATTCTCCGCACTGTAAAACCGCTCTAGAACGGCATCGGCTAGTACATTATCTAAAGTGCTATGTTCAAGGCACTGACATAATGCCGTGATGACTTGGGGGGCGGCGTGGGATAATCCGCGCAGGATCAGCTGGTGGTGCTCCGCACAATCCAGCCTGGCACAGATATCAGCTAATCCCTGTAGTCCAACCTGTTGCCACTTGTCTTGTGCAACCCTACCGGATAGATATTGCACGGCATACTCATACTGTGAAGATGCCGCTTGTCCCAACTGTCGCCTAACCATGGCATTGAATACGGCTAGTTTTTCCTGGGAAGGTTTAAAACTGAGTGGGTGGTTGGCCATCGCCTGTTGCTGACTGTCACTTAGACTTTGAGTTAAATTCTGTCCTAACGCATCGATGACCATGCCAATAAATTGGCTGCGGGCCGCCGGATTCAGTAATCCTTGTTCATCCAGTGGCAACTTTAAAAACCAGATAAAATATTGCTGCTGGTGATCCCAGAAAACCAGAGCGAATTGGGCATATCCCTGAATAGGGTAGGGGTAAGGTGCCTGTAGGGCTTCAATCTGATAAAAAGCCATATTATCGATATGTTGTACTCGCCGCCCTAAATCAAAGACGGTGAATTGGCTGTGGGCGGCATCAAGTAGTTGACCCAAGGTGGTAAGCTCTGCCATGGACTGACCTTTATTATGAAATAAAAAGAATAAATTAAGGCGATTATACCGACTTACTTACAAGGTGACAGTGAGATGCTTTGCGCGGTTTAACCGCGATAGAATGGCTTGCCGGCTGACCGTTACCTCTGCGGCAGTGGTATCATGGCTTCCTGATCCTCAGCTGATAGCGGTTTACAATATGATTCAAACCCAAACGCGGGCTTATTTACAGCAGCTTGAGCAAGAGCTACAAGCACACTCCCTTTGGGCTGATACGGCTCCACATCACAGCGCATTGGCAAGTCAGGCACCATTTGCCTGTGATACCTTGGCTTTTGAGCAATGGCTACAGTTTATTTTTATTCCGCGGATGTATGCGCTGCTGGATAGTGGTGCCTTGTTACCAACACAATGTGGCATTGCCCCCATGGCGCAACATGTTTGGCAGCATGAGCCTGAAAGAATTTCCCTAATTCAATTGTTGGAAGAGTTGGATAATTTACTGAATGAATCCCGATAAGATGATTACTACCGTCCCTGATGCAGTAGAAGTAGCGCCTGAAATATCTGTGTTATTTGAAGATGAGCATCTGGTTGCCATCCATAAGCCTGCTGGATTGCTGGTCCACCGTACTTATCTGGCGCGTAAAGAGAAATATTTCGCCATGCAGATGACTCGGGATCTGGTTGGATGCCACGTGTTTCCTGTGCACAGGTTAGATCGGCCGACGTCCGGGGTGTTGTTGTTTGCTAAGAGCAGTGAGGTGGCGGCCAAATTGTGTCAGCAGTTTGCTGGGCACAGTGTCCGTAAGCGTTATCTGGCATTAGTGAGAGGCAATATGCATGAAGCCGGGGAGTTAGACTATCCGCTGAAAGAAGAGCTGGATAAAGTGGCGGATAAATATGCGAATGAGGATAAAGCCGCCCAAGAGGCGATTACGTGTTATACGCCATTGCTTAACAGTGAAATTCCTTTTAGTTCAGGCCGCTACCCAACCAGCCGTTTTGCTCTGATGCAGCTTGAACCCTTAACTGGGCGTAAACATCAGCTAAGACGTCATATGGCACATTTAAGGCACCCCATCCTTGGGGACACCACGCACGGTGATGGTAAACAGAACCGTTTTTTCCGAGAGCACTTTCAACATAATCGGCTGTGGCTGATTGCCAAGCAATTGTCGTTTGTACACCCGGTAACTCAGCAGCCCATGACGATTGAGACAGAGTTAGAGCCGGAATGGCTGGATATTTTCGCTGGCTTGGGCTGGGATGAAGCGTGTCTCAGTGGTTCGTCCTCAATACTGATTGCTTGAAAACGGCACCGGGGGCGGGGTGGTCATAGTGGTTGATGGCTCGGTCTTGGACTCCTGTTCCCGGGCACAAAAATAACAGCTGCGTCTGTGGTGGGTGGTTTTGTGCAGATGCTTCAGGTGCCGCTGTCGAACAGGGCGGTTGGCATGGCGCATTGGGGTGCTCCTGGCTGTGCATAATACAAACTTGGTAAGCAAGCTATTGACCTGACTGATCAAAATTTCCTACTCTGACAGCTGGCTGCGTAAGGTACAAAAAGCGCAGCCGGGTCAGTGCTGGGAACACAGGGACCAGTCATCGAATTTGGCAAGGGAGTATACCATGAAGAAAGTCAATCTGCTGTTCGGAACAGTATATGGCAGTGCCCAATCCGTTGCAGAAGTGCTACATCGATCACTTGAGCAACTCGGATATGAAGCCAGATTATGGCAAATGCATGAGCTAGATGGTTTTGTGCCGCCCACAGATGAGTTGCTATTGCTTATCTGTGCCACTACCGGCCAGGGGGATATTCCAGATGAATTACAGCCTTGGTTTACCCAGATGCAATCTCAAGCACCATGGCTGCCCGAATTAAATTATGCCATTGTCGCCTTGGGCGACTCCAGTTATGACACTTTTTGTGGCGCAGGATTACAGCTTGAGTCACTACTTAATGAGTTAGGCTGCCGTGCTTTGCTACCTATGTTGAAAATTGATGCGATGGAAACCATGACACCGGATCTATTGGCGCTGCAATGGTTGAAAAGTTGGCATGAGCAAGCTGAAATATTGCCAGTATAGACGGGAAAGTCATGCCCCAAGCTGACGTATTGGGGCATGAAGTGTATTAATTATTCAGCCATACGCAGCAGTTCGTTAATACCAACTTTACTGCGGGTTTTCTCATCCACTTTTTTGACAATAATGGCGGCATATAAGCTGTAATTTCCGCTCTTGGATGGCAGGCTGCCGGATACCACGACCGAGCCTGCGGGTACGCGGCCATAATGGATTTCACCAGTTTCTCGATCATAAATACGGGTGCTTTGGCCGATATAAACGCCCATGGAGATTACAGAGCCTTCTTCTACCACAACGCCTTCAACGATTTCAGAGCGAGCACCAATAAAGCAGTTATCTTCGATAATAGTTGGGCCTGCTTGCAGTGGCTCCAGTACTCCGCCAATCCCAACACCACCTGACAGGTGCACATTTTTACCGATTTGCGCGCAAGAACCAACGGTGGCCCAAGTATCAACCATGGTGCCTTCACCGACATAAGCGCCCAGATTCACGTAAGAGGGCATTAATACAGTGTTTTTGGCAATAAATGACCCTTTGCGAACTGCTGCAGGTGGCACAACACGGATTTGCTCTGCTTTAAAGCGGGCTTCATCATAATCGGCAAATTTCATCGGCACTTTGTCAAAGTACTTGGTTTCTGCCCCATCAATGATTTGATTGTCAAAAATACGGAATGACAGCAATACCGCTTTTTTCAGCCATTGATTAACCTGCCATTGACCTTCAATTTTTTCTGCAACCCGCAGTTGGCCTTTATCCAGCATGCCAATAACGGTTTCAACATCGGCACGGACACTTGGGTCAACTGAAGCCGGGGTAATAGACTGGCGAGCCTCAAATGCTGCCTCGATACGTTGGCGTAAAGCCTCCATTGATTTCTCCCAATTCGTCATTGAATTAAACAGGTTGTGACAACGCTTGGATCAGCGCATCACGTAGTTGAGTTTGCTGCACATCTGATAGCGCTTGGCCATCTTGAGTCTGCAGCATAAAAAAGTCTTCTGCTCTTTCACCTATGGTGGTGATTTTTGCTGCGATCAGCAGTAAGCCGCAACGATATAAAATATCGCCTACTTTCGCCAGCAGCCCAGGTGAATCCAGTGCAATCAGCTCCATCATACTGGTATCTTGGCGAGAAGAGGGTAAAAAGCTGACTTGTGTTGCGACCTTAAACGGTTTCATCCGTCTGGGCAGTTTACGGAATTTCGGTGGCTTGACAGTATCGCTGTCATTACCCAAGGCGCGCACAAGTGCCTTACGGATACTCTGGATCCGGGGCAATTGAGATACTGCCTCGCCATTTTGCTCCAGAATAATAAAGGTATTGAGTGAGTAGTTATCCTTGGAACTCATCACTAGGGCATCATGTACCGTGATATTTTTGTTGTCCAGCACCGCCATAACGGTTGCAAACATTCGTGGCCGGTCGGGACCATAGATAAACAACTCAGTGCCGCCCCGGGTGGCATGTTTGGACATCAGTACCAGTGGATCATCGCTGCGGTGTTTTAAAATAGCCTCAGCATGCCAAGCAATTTGGTTGGGCATATGGCGCAGGAAATAGTTAGCTTTAAAACGGCTCCATAGTGCATCGAGATCTTTTTCTTTAATGCCATGGCGGGTTAAATCTTTCCGGGCTTTAGCTTGATGTTCCCGGACCCGGGCGCGAATATCGATAGGTTTTTCTTTGCCTCGGGCTAATACCCGCTGGGTGGAGAAATACAAATCCCGCAACAATGACCCTTTCCAGCTGTTCCAGGTGCGTTCATTGGTGGCACAGATATCGGCGACAGTCAGGCAATAAAGGTAGCTTAAATGCACGGCATCGCGGACGATATCAGCAAATTCGGCGACAACATCTGGATCAGAGATATCCCGTCGTTGTGCGGTGACGGACATCAGCAGATGATGTTCAACCAACCAGGCCACCAAGCGGCCATCATGATCGTTCATATCATGGGCTTTACAAAACAATAAGGCTTCTTCTGCGCCCAGTAGGGAATGATCCCCCCCTCGCCCTTTGCCGATATCATGGAAAATGGCGGCCAGTACCAGTAACCCCTTTTTCGGCAATTGATTGATCAGTACCGAACCTAAAGGAAATTCATCTTTTTGATCGCTTTGGGCAAAGCGTTCGATATTCAGTAGTAGTCTGTGGGTGTGTTCATCCACAGTATAGGCATGGAACAGATCAAACTGCATTTGCCCTTCGATGGCCCGCCAAGCGGGCAAATAGGCGGATAACACCCCATGACTGTGCATCAAAGAAAGTGCGGCAATACCACGGGGATGGCGCAGGATCTCCATAAAGAGTTCCCGGCATTCACTGTGCACCATCAGAGGTTGTTGCTGTGCCCGACGAGCCTGGCGCAGACTGCGCAGGGTTGGGGCATAAATGCCTTGAATATTGGAATTTCTGGCCACGACTAAAAACAGGCGAATAATTTGTCTTGGCTCGTTAAACAGGTGTTCATCCAATGCTTCAATAAAACGGCCCCGGCGTTGGAAGTCATGATCGATCGGGCTGATGATTAATGCTTCGCTGTCTGACAGGGTAGCGCGTTTGAATAGCTGCAATAGCATGTCATTGAGCTCTAGTACCCGGCGAATGGTGCGATAGTAATGCTTCATCATCTGCTCGACTGCCAGCTCGGTGCCATCTTTATAGCCCATCACATTGGCAACCTGAGGTTGCAGGTCAAACAGTAAGCGGTTTTCATCCCGGTTAGCTACGATATGGAGCGCAAAGCGAAGTGACCAAAGATATTGCTGGCACTCCAGTAGCTCATCCAGTTCATCGGCGGACAGAAAGCCATAATCCAGTAATTCTTCCAGATTGGCTGCATTGAAATGCCGCATCGCCACCCAGGCAATGGTTTGAATATCCCGTAATCCCCCGGGGCAGGTTTTTAGATTGGGTTCTAAATCAAATGCACTGGCCCGGGCATGTCTTGCCCGCTGCTCATCCCGTTTGGCAAGGAAAAAATCATGAGATGGCCAGAAATCCCCACTGCGGATCCCATCATACAGGGCATCAAATAAGTTGGGCTCACCACTGAGAAAGCGCGCTTCCAATAAGTTGGTCGCAATGGTGATATCCTGCCGGCCCTGAGTCAGGGTTTCCGGCAGGGTACGGACACTGTGGCCGACTTCTAATCCGGCATCCCAGAGATAGGTGATAAATTCCCCGATTATCTGCTCGCTGGCTGACGTTAATGGCTGGCCCAGTAATAGCAGAATATCCACATCGGAATGGGGGTGTAGCTCACCGCGGCCATATCCGCCGACGGCGATGAGGGCGATAGCGTGCTGGCTTAGCCCCAAATCCTGCCATGCCTGCTGCAGCAGCTGATCCACAAAGTGGCAACGCTGCCGCACCAGTTCAGTAATGGGGATTTGCGCCCGAAATTCGCTCAGCAGTTGCTGGTTTTGATCTGTCAGCGCGCACTTGGCGACCTGGGCTGTGTCCATAAAAGTATCCGAATTAGTGATTGATAATGCGTGGGAAGTCTTCTTCTTCACGCAGTGTCAGTACTTCTACACCTTTTTCGGTTACCAGCAAAGTATGCTCCCATTGCGCGGAGTTTTTACCGTCACTGGTGGTAACAGTCCAGCCGTCAGTTTCATTCAGGCGGGTTTTAAAATTACCGGCGTTGATCATCGGCTCAATGGTGAAACACATGCCTGGACGTAGCACGGTTTTGTCATCATTTTTGTAGTGTACGACTTGAGGTTCTTCATGGAACCCTTTCCCGATCCCGTGACCACAGTAATCTTTTACGATGCTGTACTTGTCCAAACCGCTTTTGCTGTTTTTGATAAATTTATCAATACAGGTACCGATTTCACCCAGTTTTACCCCAGGGCGTACTTTGCGGATAGCAATATAGAGACTTTCCTGAGCAATGCGGCACAGGCGACGGTCTTTGGCGGATACATCACCGATCAGGAACATTTTTGAAGTATCGCCGTGGTAACCGTCTTTGATCACTGTGATGTCCAAATTGATGATGTCGCCATCACGCAGGGCATAATTGCCAGGAATACCATGGCAGATAACATCATTGACCGATGTACAGATAGACTTAGGAAAGCCGTGGTAGTTCAGTGGGGCGGAAATTGCGCCTTGTTCTGCGGTGAATTTAGCACAAATAGCATCCAGTTCATCCGTGGTGACACCGGCTTTCACATGGGGAGCAACCATTTCTAGCACTTCAGCAGCCAGCTTGCCGGCCGCACGCATTTTTTCGATTTCTTCTGCAGTCTTGATGACTATACTCATTTCGCTTTCTCTATCAGTTTGGGCTAAACGTTCAGGCGTTATGGGTGGCACAATTTGCCATGCAAAAATTTGTGCTCAGGGTGGCTTTATGGTATAAAGCGCGCCGTCATGTTTGACGTTGTTTGCAGCACTTTTTAGCCGGGCATGAGCGAAAGTTCATTGGCGGCGAGGTGCTACTCACGTAAAATGTGGCCGCCATTATACATGGCAATCAATGTAAATACTAAATCACACACGTATCGTCACATACTTCGGGGTGCCCTTGGTAACTTGGGTCGAAGGGATGGGATGCGTGGAGGTTTAACCCCACTTTTTAACAAGGTAGATTTAAAATGACTACAGTTTCTATGCGCGACATGCTGCAGGCCGGTGTACACTTCGGTCACCAAACCCGTTACTGGAACCCTAAGATGAAGCCATTCATCTTCGGTGCTCGCAACGGTGTACACATCATCAACCTGGAGCACACTGTGCCAATGTTCAACGAAGCACTGGCTTTCATCAGCAACGTTGCTTCTAAGAAAGGTAAAATCCTGTTCGTTGGTACTAAGCGTGCTGCAAGCGAAGCAATCAAAGCATCTGCTATCTCTTGCGATCAGTTCTATGTAGATCACCGCTGGTTGGGCGGTATGCTGACTAACTGGAAAACCGTTCGTCAGTCAATCAAGCGTCTGAAAGAGCTGGAAACTCAGTCTGTTGATGGTACTTTCGACAAGCTGACCAAGAAAGAAGCTCTGATGCGTACTCGCGAGCTGGATAAGCTGGAAAAATCTCTGGGTGGTATCAAGAACATGGGCGGCCTGCCAGATGCGATTTTCGTAATCGGTGCTGACCACGAACATATCGCTATCAAAGAAGCGAACAACCTGGGTATCCCAGTTGTAGCTGTTGTTGATACTAACTCTGCTCCAGATGGTGTTAACTACATCATCCCAGGTAACGACGACGCTATGCGTGCTATCAAGCTGTACACTTCTGCTGTTGCTGCTGCTGCTAACCAAGGCCGTGGTCAGGATCTGGCTGTACAAGCTGAGCAAGACGGTTTCGTAGAGGCCGAATAATAAGGTGTGATGCTAGGCATCTCCCTTATTAACCAAGCAATTTGATTGGTTAACAGGGGCCTATTGGCCCCTGTTTTACATCTACAGAATTTGTCGAATTTATTTCGCACCTAATTTATAGAGGACTTAACAATGGCAATTACTGCTGCCCAGGTTAAAGAACTGCGCGATCGTACCGGCGCTGGTATGATGGACTGTAAAAAAGCTCTGACTGAAACCAATGGTGATATCGAGCTGGCTATCGAAAACATGCGTAAGAGCGGTGCTGCTAAGGCTGCTAAGAAAGCCGGTAATATCGCTGCTGAAGGTACTATCCTGATCAAGAACGGCGAAGGTTTCGCTGCCCTGATCGAAGTTAACTGTCAGACTGACTTTGTTGCCAAAGACTCTAACTTCCTAGCTTTCGCTAACGAAGTACTGGATGTAGCTGCTGCTGGTAAAGTGTCTATCGACGACCTGAAAGCTCAGTTTGAAGAAGCGCGTGTTGCTCTGGTTGCTAAGATCGGTGAAAACATCAACGTTCGTCGCGTTGAGTACATCGATGGTGCTAACCTGGCTTCTTACCGTCACGGCGACCGTATCGGTGTTGTAGTAACTGGTGAAGCTGACGAAGAAACCCTGAAGCACCTGGCAATGCACGTTGCTGCTTCTAAGCCTGAGTACGTAAACCCAGAAGACGTTCCTGCTGATGTAGTGGCTAAAGAGCGTGAAGTTCAGGTTGAAATCGCCATGAACGAAGGCAAGCCAAAAGAAATCGCTGAGAAGATGGTTGCTGGCCGTATGAAGAAATTCACCGGTGAAGTATCTCTGACTGGTCAGCCTTTCATTATGGAGCCAAAGAAATCTGTTGGCGAATTCCTGAAAGAAAAAGGCGCTACTGTAACTAACTTTATCCGTCTGGAAGTTGGTGAAGGTATCGAGAAGAAAGAAGAAGATTTCGCTGCTGAAGTTGCTGCGCAAATCGCTGCTTCTAAGAAGGCTTAATTCGCCTTTGCGAGTCCCTCAAGACCGCGGCCTGTGCTGCGGTCTTGTTATACCTGCGGTGTGCAATTTTTAGATTACGCCATAACAGGTATATACTCGCAGCTTGAATCCGCTGGCGCTGCGCGAGCCAGAACAGCTTGCTACCGGCACACCGAAATAGTAAACAGTTTGGTTTTTGTACCAGGACAAGAAAATATGAGCACCAATCCTAAACCTGCATTTCGACGTATTCTTCTCAAATTAAGCGGTGAAGCGCTGATGGGTGAAGAGGGCTTTGGTATTGACCCGAAAGTCCTTGAGCGTATGGCTCAGGAAGTCAAAGAACTGGTTGAACTGGGTATTCAGGTCGGCGTAGTTATTGGAGGCGGAAACCTGTTCCGCGGCGAAGGACTGGCTAAAGCTGGCATGAACCGAGTGGTCGGTGACCATATGGGGATGTTGGCCACGGTAATGAATGGTCTGGCGATGCGGGATGCACTGCACCGTGCTTATGTTAATGCCCGTTTGATGTCTGCTATTCCCCTTAATGGCGTGTGTGATCGTTACAACTGGGCTGAAGCCATCAGCCTGCTGAAATCCGGCCGGGTGGTAATTTTTGCTGCCGGAACCGGTAACCCATTTTGCACCACAGATTCAGCCGCCTGTCTGCGCGGTATTGAAATTGAAGCTGAAGTTGTACTAAAAGGCACCAAGGTTGACGGGGTATACTCCGATGATCCAATGAAGAATGCCGATGCCGTTAAATATGACGAGCTGGGGTACAATGAGGTGCTGGATAAAGAATTAAAAGTCATGGATCTTGCTGCATTTACTATGGCACGGGATCATGATATGCCTATTCTGGTATTCAATATGAATAAGCCCGGGGCGCTGCGCCGTGCCATTATGGGTGAACAAGAAGGCACGCTAATTAAAGCAATTTAGTGACCGAAAAGGACATTTATCGTGATTGAAGATATTCAAAAAGACGCGCAAGAGCGCATGGGCAAGTGTGTAGAAGCGATGAAAGGCCAGTTGAGTAAAGTCCGTACCGGTCGAGCTCATCCTAGCCTGTTGAACTCTATCCAGGTTTCATACTATGGCAGCATGACGCCGCTGAACCAGGTAGGTAACATTGTGATTGATGATGCCCGCACCCTGATGGTGAACGTATTTGACCGCAGTATGATTCAGGCAGTAGAAAAAGCCATCATGATGTCTGATCTGGGTCTGAACCCAATGTCAGCTGGTACTTCTATCCGTATCCCGCTGCCTGCTCTGACAGAAGAGCGTCGTCGCGATTTGGTAAAAGTCGTGCGTGCTGAAGCGGAAAATGGCCGTATTGCCGTTCGCAACGTACGCCGCGATGCTAACTCTGATGTGAAATCTCTGGAAAAAGCCAAAGATTGCACTGAAGATGATGTACGCCGTAGCGAAGATGAAGTGCAGAAGATGACTGATGCCCACATCAAAAAAATTGATGAAATCTTGGCGGCAAAAGAAGCTGAGTTGATGGAAGTATAATTCCTGAGCTGAAGTAGCTAGAGTTAAAGCGCCGTGTAGCGGTATACTACACGGCGTTTGTTTATTTATAAGGGTTGTTGTAAATGTCATCCTCTGTGGAATTTGATGCAGAAACCTTGTGTACTCTAGAGACACCTGCATCGGTTGACGTTCCTGCCCAGTTGCCCGATATCTTGCTGCAGTCTATCCCCAATCATGTCGCAATCATTATGGATGGCAATGGACGCTGGGCACAGGCCAAGGGAAAGGCGCGAGTATTTGGTCACAGGGCTGGTGTGAAAGCGGTGCGCCGTGCAGTCAGTACCGCGCGGAATTTAGGCGTTAAGTCATTAACGTTATTTGCTTTTTCTTCTGAAAATTGGCGGCGGCCTGATCGGGAAGTCACTTTGCTGATGGAACTGTTTTTTACAGTGCTACAGCGGGAAGTGAAATTACTCAACAATAATGGGGTACGGTTGAATGTGATCGGTGATACTAGCCGGTTTTCAGAGCGCCTGCAAAAACAAATCAGCGCCGCTGAAGCGAAAACGGCAGGGAATACTGATTTAACCCTCAATGTTGCAGCCAATTATGGCGGTCGCTGGGATATTATGCAATCAGCTCAAGCATTAGCGCGTCAGGTGGAAGCCGGGCAACTGCGGGCTGATGAGATCACGGAAGAAACCTTAAGCCAACACCTGAGCATGCAGGGGCAGGGCGAAGTGGATCTGATGATCCGTACTGGTGGTGATTACCGCATCAGTAATTTTATTTTGTGGCAGGCCGCTTATGCGGAGTTGGTATTTACCGATATTCTCTGGCCTGATTTTGATGAACAAGCATTTCATCGGGCCATTGCGGCCTTTGCTAGCCGTCAACGCCGCTTTGGCTTGACCGGTAGCCAGATTGATGCTCTGCGTTCACTCTGATTAGTTAGTGAGGACTTCCTTTGCTGAAGCAACGAATAATAACAGCGCTTTTATTAATTCCATTTGTACTGGGGGGGATTTTTTATCTACCTGCCAGCTATTTTGCCTGGGCATTAGTGCCTATTTTCTTGATCGCTGCAAAAGAATGGGGCCGGATGATTGAACCGGCCTGTAATGTGACTCAATGGAGTTTCACTTTTACGATGGGGCTACTGCTCGTTGCTCTGAATTTGATTGTTCCGGCAGATAAAGTGTGGCTTGCTGGCGTCTTGAATCCAGTCTATCAGGGTGTCATTGGTTTAGGCGGGCTCTGGTGGTTAATTTCTGTGTTCCTCGTGGTGGGCTTTCCCAAAAGTAGCCAATTTTGGCAAAGCAGCCCGATGCTCAAGTCGATGTTTGGTCAATTAACCTTAGCACCTTGTTTTGCTGCATTGATTACCCTAAAAAGTTTGAGCAGTGTGGCCCATCCTTTCTACGGTGGGGCACTGGTCTTTTTAGTCTTTTTGGTGGTGTGGGCCGCAGACTCAGGCGCTTATTTCTTTGGCCGCAGCCTTGGCCGCAGAAAATTGATGCCGCGGGTTAGCCCAGGTAAAACCCTTGAAGGTTTACTAGGTGGTTTGCTGACCACCATGATAGTGGTTGCATTAGTGATGTACCTGTCCCCAGAGCAAGAATTGCCCTTGGTGATTGCCGTTACCTTGCTAACAGCTATCGCTTCTGCTGTGGGCGATTTATCTGAAAGCATGTTTAAACGCAGCGCGAACATTAAAGACTCAGGAAATATTCTACCGGGTCACGGCGGCGTACTGGATCGTATTGACAGTTTGACGGCAGCACTGCCTGTATTTACTCTGATTTATATTGCATTCTGGATGTAAGCGCTATGCAAAATATGGTGATTTTGGGTGCGACTGGCTCTATCGGCGCCAGCACACTCAGTGTGATTTCCCAAAACCCGGATACCTACCGCGCCTTTGGTCTGGTGGCTCATTCTAATGTCGATAAGATGTTGCCCCTGTGCGAAGCGCATCGGCCACAAATTGTGCATATGGTGGACGAGGCCGCTGCGGCTACACTACGGGCGGCGTTGGACCCAACACTCGGGATTGAAGTGACATCCGGTGAGCAGGCTCTGCTTGAACTGGTCACCCGGGATGATGTGGACAGTGTGATGGCAGCGATTGTTGGCGCGGCTGGTTTAGTGCCAACGCTTGCAGCGGTTCATGCTGGTAAACGCATTTTGTTAGCCAATAAAGAAGCGCTGGTGATGTCAGGCCAGTTATTTATGGATGCGGCGAAAGCATCGGGCGCGCAAATTCTGCCAGTCGATAGCGAACATAATGCCATTTTCCAATGCTTACCTGAGTCTGTGCAGCAAAACCTTGGTTTTTGCGACCTTAATGGCAATGGTATCCGCCATATCCTATTGACGGGTTCTGGTGGCCCATTTCTCAATACCCCGATTGAACAGTTGAAATTGATGACGCCTGCTCAGGCGTGCAAACATCCCAATTGGTCTATGGGACCGAAAATTTCGGTCGATTCCGCCTCGATGATGAACAAAGGCTTGGAATATATTGAGGCTCGTTGGCTGTTTAATGCCAATAAGGAGCAGCTAAAAGTTGTTATCCATCCCCAGAGTGTGATCCACTCAATGGTGCAATATCGGGATGGTAGCGTACTGGCGCAACTGGGTAATCCAGATATGCGCACACCCATTGCGCACTGCATGGCATATCCGCAAAGAATTGAATCCGGGGTTGAACCTTTGGACTTTTTCACAGTCGGACAGTTAAGTTTCTGTGAACCGGATTTTAGTCGTTATCCTTGTCTGGAATTGGCTATTGAAGCCTGCCGTCAGGGACAGGAAGCGACCACTGTGCTCAATGCAGCCAATGAAATGGCTGTTGCTGCGTTTTTGGCCGGTAATATTGGCTTTACCGATATTGCGAAAGTGAATGCTCAGTGTCTGCAGAATTTGACTTGCAACAGCTTGACATCATTGGAAGATATTTTGGCATTGGATGCCCAGACCCGACAGGTCGCCGGGGAAATCCTCAGCCGGATGAACTGATAAATAGGAATTGAATGTACGATTTTCTGTGGAATCTAGGCTCGTTTATTGTTGCACTCGGTCTGCTTATTACCGCACATGAATATGGCCACTTTTGGGTGGCTCGTCGCTGTGGAGTAAAAGTAGAGCGCTTCTCTATTGGTTTTGGCAAGGCCATTTGGCGGCGTATTGGTAAAGATGGCACTGAATATGTCATTGCGCTGATCCCGCTTGGTGGTTACGTCAAAATGCTCGATGAACGAGTTGAGCCGGTACCGGCAGAACTGCAATCTCAGGCATTCAACCGAAAATCAGTTTGGCAGCGTATTGCAATCGTGGCCGCAGGGCCAATGGCAAACTTTTTGTTTGCCATTTTTGCGTTATATGCCATGTATCTCATTGGGGTGCCAGCGGTAAAACCTGTCATTGACAGTGTGATGCCAGGCAGTCCTGCCGCGGTGATCCAACTAGATGGTTCACCTCAGCAGGTTGTCGCTGTAGATGGGCAGCCAGTACGTAACTGGGAAGAGGTCAATCTGGCCTTAGTCAGCCATATTGGCGATGACAGTATCACTATGTCACTGGCCCCAGTGGGAGGGGTTCAGGATGCCGGTAGCAGTCATACTTATCGGCTGGATACCCGTCAGTGGCAGTTTGATCCGGAAAAAGAGTCACCCATTACCAGTTTAGGGCTAGGGATGTATCGTCCTGGGATTAAGCCTGAAATTGCAGCGGTTAGCCGTGGCAGTGCCGCAGCGCAAGCTGGATTCCAAGTGGGGGATGTACTACAGCAAATTAATGGCGAGCCTTATCCTGGTTGGCAGAAAACATCTGAACTTATCCGGCAATCGCCTAATCAGTTGATGCGTTTTACCTTGCTTCGCGCAGGGGAGCCTATGACGCTAGATGTTAAGCCCCATGCAACTCAGGGCGCTAATGGCCAAGAAATTGGTTTATTAGGAATTACGCCGGTTGTTGAAAAATGGCCACAAAACATGCGTTTGCAACTTCAGTATGGCATAGTAGACGCGTTTGACGCCGCTGCAGAGAAAACCTGGCAGTTAGCAGTGGTTACCTTCAAAATGATCGGCAAATTGCTGACTGGTACCGTA
This sequence comes from Shewanella sp. NFH-SH190041, assembly GCF_024363255.1. Classification (NCBI taxonomy): domain Bacteria; kingdom Pseudomonadati; phylum Pseudomonadota; class Gammaproteobacteria; order Alteromonadales; family Shewanellaceae; genus Shewanella; species Shewanella sp. NFH-SH190041. The sequence continues at coordinate 3,253,269 of NZ_AP026070.1, read as the reverse complement.
TCGGTGAGTAATTTAAGCGGACCTATCTCTATCGCACAGGGAGCCGGGCACAGTGCAGAATTTGGATTGGTTTATTTTTTGGGGTTCCTGGCGCTAATTAGCGTTAACCTCGGCATTGCCAACCTCTTACCGTTGCCAGTGCTCGATGGGGGACACCTGATGTACTACCTGGCCGAATTGGTCACAGGTAAACCCGTGCCTGAAAAAGTTCAGGAAATTGGATTCAGATTTGGGGCAGCCATGCTGCTGATCTTGATGAGCATTGCGCTGTTCAATGATTTTGCCCGACTCTGAGCAGGGACAGACAAATAATTAGAAGTGCTCTATGAGATTGAATAAACTTTTTGCCTCGATGTTATTGGTCGGTGCGACTATTTCAGGGAATGCCCAAGCCGGGTTTCAGCCATTTAAAATCACGGATATTCAGGTCGATGGATTACAGCGAGTCGCCTTGGGTGCGGCATTGCTGAATCTACCGATCAAAGTTGGCGATGTGCTGGATCAAACCAAATTACAGCAGGCGATTAAAAGCTTGTATGCCTCTACAAACTTTGAAGATGTCAAAGTCAGCCATGATGGCGGAGTATTGATTGTCACCGTGAAAGAGCGGCCGACCATCAGTGTTATTACCTTTGAAGGTAATAAAGACATTAAAGATGAACAGCTCAAAGAAAGTTTGAATGGCAGCGGGGTTAAAGTGGGTGAGGCCCTAGACCGCACCATGATCTCAGGCATTGAAAAAGGGCTGCAGGATTTTTATTACGGTGTTGGTAAATATGGCGCCAAAGTACAGGCCCAGATTATTAACCTGCCCCGTAACCGAGTGGAGTTGAAATTCAAATTCACTGAAGGCTTAGCCGCCGAAATTAAACAGATTAACTTTGTTGGTAATACTGTGTTCACTGATGCCCAATTACGCGGCATGATTGAACTAAAAGACTATGTTGCCTGGTGGGATCTGTTTGGCGAGCGTCGTTATCAAAAGCAGAAGCTGCAAGCGGACTTAGAAACCATTAAGAACGCCTATCACAACGATGGTTATATCCGTTTTGCGATCACCTCGACTCAGGTTGCGATGACGCCAGATCGCAAAGGGCTGTATATCACCATTAACATGGATGAAGGTAAGCAATATAAAGTCAAAGCCGTCAATCTGACCGGCGATTTGCTTGGCCGTGAAGCGTTGATGAAGTCCATTTTGCCAATTAAAGATGGCAGTATTTATGATGGTGGCGATGTTACCTTTACTGAAGAGATGTATGCCAAATATTTAGGCCGCTTCGGTTACGCCTATCCTGAAGTAAAAACTTTCCCGGAAATTGATGATAAGACGCAGGAAGTGACGTTGAATATCAATATTAAACCGGGCAAGCGTGTTTATGTCCGCAATATTAATGTCAGCGGCAACGAAGTCACCAAAGATGAAGTCTTGCGCCGGGAAATGCGCCAGATGGAAGGCTCTTGGCTCAATTCAGCCTTAGTTGAGCAGTCGAAGCTGAACCTGAACCGACTGGGCTTTTTTGAGACGGTCGATACCGAAACTGTGCAGGTGCCTGGCAGTGATGATTTAGTGGATGTTAACTTTACTGTAAAAGAACAGCCTTCTGGATCATTTAATGCCGGTGTTGGCTATGGTACAGAATCTGGCCTTAGCTTGCAGTTTGGTGTGAAGCAAAATAACTTTCTTGGCACGGGTAATCAGGTTGGCGTTAATTTATCGACCAATAAATATTCTAAAAACGTCAATCTGTCCTACACAGATCCATATTTCACTAAAGATGGCGTTAGCTTAGGTGGTAGTATTTACTGGAATGAATTTGATGCCAATGATGCAGATTTGGAACGCTATAAGAACAAATCTTATGGTGTGGCATTAAATACCGGTTTCCCCATCAATGAAAATAATCGCATTAATGCCGGGGTTGGTTTCCGTCATAACACCATTTCAGAAGTGGACAGTTACTACGAGCATGTAAAGCGTTTTTATCAAATTTATAGCCAGAGTCAGGATCCCAATGCCGATCTCAGTTTTAACAACTTTGAACTGAACTTAGGCTGGTACCGTTCAACATTGAACCGAGGTACTTTCCCAACTGCAGGTAATTCACAACGTTTGTCCGGTAAGATGACGGTACCGGGATCTGACTTGCAGTATTTTAAAACGGAATTTGATACTAACTTCTACTTCCCGTTGACTCGGGATCATAAGTTCGTTGTCTTGGCGCGTGCCAAGGCCGGTTATGGCAATGGTTATGGTAAATTCCATGGCAATGAACAGGTGCTGCCATTCTGGGAAAACTATTACCTGGGTGGAACATCACTGCGGGGCTTTAAGTCTAACTCGGTTGGTCCGCGTTCCTTCTATGTAGTGGATGACAATAATACTTGTGTGCCGGGCCCTGGTGGCAATAATTGTAGCGGTAATGGTACAACTCCTCATGTAGTGGTTGATGATGGTCGCAGCATCGGCGGTAATGCTATGGCGGTGGCCAGTCTGGAAATGATTGTTCCGACGCCATTTTTAGATGAAGCCTACAGCAACTCAGTTCGGACCAGCTTCTTCGTCGATGCCGGTAACGTTTGGGATACTGAATTTAATCTGGATCAATACCGAAAAACCTTGCCAGCCAGTGAGTTTGATAAGCTGCAGGATTACAGTGATCCCGCGCATATTCGGGCGTCTTGGGGGATGAGCGTTCAGTGGCTATCACCTATGGGTCCCATGGTGTTCAGTTTGGCCTGGCCGCTGAAAGAGTATCAGGATGATGATACTGAGATCTTCTCCTTCAATATTGGCAGGACTTTCTAAAACACATACACTTGGCACGTTTCATAACTAGAACAAGCAGGCACAAAGGAGTTTATTTTGAAAAAGATGGTTAATCGCGCACTGATGATGTTAGTGCTGTTGGGTGCGCCACTGGCCGCCAATGCTGAAAAAATTGCTGTGGTTGATATGGGCTCTGTATTTGAGCAGCTGCCACAACGTGAACAGATTGCTCAGCAGCTGAAGACCGAATTTGGTGACCGTGTTGCTGCAGTGAAAAAGATGCAGGACGAATTGCGTGGCTTGGCTGAAAAGCAGCAACGTGATGGTGCACTGATGAGCGAAACTCAGAAAACCGATCTGGTGCGTAAAATGGAATCCCTGCAGGCTGAGCTGCAATTGAAGGGAAAAGCCTTGGATGAGGACCTGCGTCGCCGTCAGGGTGAAGAGCAGAACAAACTGTTAGGTCAGGTTCAGAAAGTCATCAATAACATCGCAGAGAAAGGCAAATATGATCTGGTGCTGCAGCGTGGTGCTGCCGTATATGTCAAAGCCGATGCCGATATTAGCAACAAAGTAGTGGAAGCCTTAAGTAAAGGCCAATAATTGAATGAAAAGCGTGACCTTAAAAGAGCTGGGCACTCTATTGAATGCCCGGGTTCAGGGTGATGAAAATATTGTTATCGACAGTGTTTCTACCCTGGAGCAGGCCCAAAGTGGCCAGCTGACTTTTCTGGCCAACAGCAAATACCGCGCCCAGCTTGAGCAAACTCAGGCCAGTGCGGTTTTGTTGTCAGAAAAAGATGCCGAAAACTATCAGGGCGCGGCCCTGGTGATGCAAGACCCTTATGTGGGGTTTGCTCGTGTAGCCCAATTACTGGATACCACGCCCAAAGCGGCTGATGATATTCATCCGTCAGCGGTGATCGATCCAACAGCCAAGTTGGGTGAAGGTGTTGCCATTGGCGCCAATGCTGTGATTGAGGCCAATGTTATCTTGGGTGAACATGTGCAGATCGGTGCCGGTACGGTTATCGGCCAGGACTGTGTGATTGGCAGCGGCACCCGCTTGTGGGCCAATGTCACGATTTATCACAATGTTCAACTCGGTATGGATTGTATTGTGCATTCTGGCACTGTGATTGGATCAGACGGCTTTGGCTATGCTAATGAGCGTGGCACCTGGGTCAAGATCCCTCAGACAGGCGGCGTGCGCATTGGTAACCGAGTTGAAATCGGTGCTGGAGCTACGATTGACCGTGGCGCACTAGCTCACACTGAAATACACGATGGTGTTATTATTGATAATCAGGTTCAGATAGCCCATAACGATGTTATCGGAGCCAATACCGCGATTGCTGGCTGTACGGTGGTGGCAGGCAGTGTCACTATCGGGCGACACTGTATTATCGGCGGTAACTGTGCTATTTCCGGTCATCTGAACATCTGTGATGGTGTTCATATTACCGGCAGCACTAACATCATTAACTCAGTGAAAGAACCCGGTATTTTATCTTCTGCGACCGTGGCGATGGATAATCGTCTATGGCGTAAAAATACTGTGCGTTTCCGCCAGTTGGATGATCTGTTCCAGCGGGTGAAAAACATTGAGAAAAAAACTGAAAACTGATTATGGCCGCTGCGGCGGCTCGAGGAAATGAACACGTGTCGAACGAAATGAACACAATGGATATCAAGGAAATACTGCAGTATTTGCCCCATAGATATCCATTTCTGTTGATCGATCGCGTTCTGGATTTCACCCCAGGTGAAACCCTGCACGCCATCAAAAATGTCACCATTAATGAACCGTTTTTCCAAGGACATTTCCCAGTACAACCAGTTATGCCTGGTGTACTGATCCTGGAAGCCATGGCACAAGCAACTGGCCTGTTGGCATTTAAAACCATGAGTGATAAGCCATCTACAGATGTGCTGTATTATTTTGCCGGTATTGATAATGCTCGTTTCAAGCGAGTTGTTGAGCCAGGTGATCAGTTGCATTTTGAAGTGAAACTGCTCAAAGAACGCCGCGGTATCGGGGTGTTTTATGGCGAAGCCAAGGTTGACGGTGAACTGGTGTGTTCAGCAGAAATTATGTGTGCGCGCAGAGAGATTAATAAGTGATTGATAAATTAGCATTTGTACATCCTGACGCGAAAATCGGCAACAATGTCACTATCGGCCCATGGAGCTATATCGGCGAAGGGGTTGAGATTGGTGATGACTGCTGGATCAGTTCCCACGTTGTGATCAAAGGTCCGACCGTTATTGGCCAAGGTAATCGGATTTTCCAATTTGCCTCTGTCGGTGAAGAGTGCCAAGACAAAAAATATGCTGGTGAGCCAACGCGTTTGATTATAGGTGATAACAATATCATCCGGGAATCAGTGACGATTCACCGTGGCACCATCCAAGATAACAGTGAAACTCGCATCGGTTCCAATAACCTGTTTATGGCTTATGTCCATATTGCCCATGACTGTGTGGTTGGTAACAATGTGATCATGGCGAATAATGCATCTATTGCTGGCCATTGTCATGTGGGTGACTTTGCTATTTTGGGCGGTATGACTGGTGTGCATCAGTTTGTGCATATTGGTGCTCACGCATTTACTGCAGGTTGTTCTTTAGTATTGCAAGACGTGCCACCTTTTGTAATGGCATCAGGCCAGGCAGCCACTCCCCGTGGATTGAACTTCGAGGGAATGAAACGCCGCGGTTTTACTAAAGAGACTCAACAAGCGATGCGCCGGGCTTATAAGGCCATGTATCGCAGTAGTTTAACGGTTGCAGAAGCAGTTGATGCTTTGCAGCAAGATGCGGCGCAATATCCAGAAGTGGCTGATTTTGTTGCCTTCTGCACTAGTTCTAATCGGGGTATTATTCGCTGATATGACAAGCCAATCTACACCGCTTGTTTTTGCTATTGTCGCCGGAGAAGTCTCCGGCGATATTTTAGGTGCCGGTTTAATCCGCGCACTACAGCAGAAACATCCAAATGCCCGTTTTCTGGGAATTGGCGGTCCCAGAATGGAAGCCTTGGGTTTTGAATCCCTGTTTGCCATGGAAGAATTGGCTGTTATGGGCATAGTGGAAGTGTTATCTCGTTTGCCCAGATTGCTAAAAATTCGTCGGCAGTTGATTGAGCAGATCTGTGCTGTGCAACCAGATTGTTTTATTGGCATTGATGCGCCAGATTTCAATTTGGGTGTCGAGTTGAAGCTGAAACAGCGCGGCATTAAAACGTTGCATTATGTCAGCCCATCAGTTTGGGCTTGGCGGCCGAAACGTATTTTCAAAATTGAAAAAGCCACTAATATGGTGTTGGCCCTGCTGCCATTTGAAAAAGCGTTTTATGATAAATATCAGGTGCCTTGTACTTTTGTCGGGCATACCTTGGCAGATGAAATCCCCCTCACTAGTGATCGGGCCGCCGCGCGCAATACGCTCCAGTTGGCCGCAGATGGACACTATTTAGCCATATTACCTGGTTCTCGCGGTGGTGAGTTAAAACTGCTGGCCGAGCCTTTTATTGCTGCCGCAAAGTTAATTAAACAGCGTTGCCCTGATATTCGTTTTGTGGTGCCTTTGGTCAATGAAATGCGCCGGGCGCAGTTTGTCTCAGCTTGGCAGCAGTTGGCCCCTGAACTGGAATTTGAATTGGTTGAAGGCCATTCTCGCGAAGTGATGGCTGCCAGTGATGCCATTTTGTTGGCATCAGGCACAGCAACATTGGAAGCAATGCTGGTGAAGCGGCCGATGGTCGTCGCGTATCGGGTTGCGCCTATGACCTATCGCATTGCTAAACGCTTGATGCAGATTGACCGTTTTTCCCTGCCAAATCTGTTGGCTGGTAAAGATCTGGTACCAGAGCTTATTCAGGCTGATTGTACACCGGCACAGATTGCTGATGCGGTAACAACAATGCTTAACGCTGATAATAGCGCCCTGATTGCTCAGTTCACTCAGTTACATGAAACATTGCGCTGTAATGCCAGTGAGCGGGCGGCTGAGGCTGTTTTGGCGTTGGTCGATGGCGTTAATTGCTGAGCATAATACGCTAAGTCATAGTCATAAGCTTGAGAGTTGAGAATAAGTGGCAGTATTAAAAAATATTACCCCAGAACAAGCTGAGCTGCTGTCAGCCGGTTTAGTGGCTGGGGTAGATGAAGTGGGCCGGGGTCCGCTAATTGGTGATGTGGTCACGGCTGCGGTGATTTTAGATCCGGCTAACCCCATTACCGGGCTCAATGACTCCAAAAAATTGAGCGAGAAAAAGCGTGATGCTTTGTATGGCGAAATTATGGCCAAAGCATTGGCCGTTAGCGTTGGGCGTTGTAGTCCGGCAGAAATTGATCAGCTGAATATTTTGCAGGCAACTATGACGGCCATGCAACGGGCTGTTGCCGGGTTGGCTATTAAGCCGGAAAAAGTCTTGGTGGATGGGAACCGGACGCCGGACTTTGGTATTGAGGCGGATGCGGTGATAAAAGGCGATGGCTTGATTGCTGCAATCAGTGCCGCATCTATTATTGCAAAAGTCACCCGGGATCGGGAAATGGACGAGCTAGATGCGCAATATCCTCAATATGGTTTTGCCAAGCACAAGGGCTACCCGACTAAAGCGCATTTTGCTGCCTTGGATGAACATGGGGTATTGCCGCAACATAGACGCAGTTTCCGCCCAGTCAGAGAGCGGCTGGAAAAAAATAGCTGAGATTCCAAACAGAAAAAGCGGCCATTGGCCGCTTTTTTGATAGTAATGGAGTCATTACTGGTTCAGATGTTTTTCCATTCTAGCAATACCATTTGTATAGGCTGAATGCTCACGGTAGCTTAATGCTGCACGGTAATTACTTAGCGCTTCTTGCCAGGCACCTTCAGACTCATAAATTCGACCAATATTATAATATGAGCTGGCTTTTATAATATGAGCTCTACGACCATGTGCTAATTCAATTGCCTTGCGGTTAGCCCATAGTGCTTCAGCTCTTCGACCCATTTTGGAATAGGTTACTCCAAGATTGCTATAAACTTGTCCATTGTTAGGGTCAAGATTGACAGCTTGCTGGAATGCATACAGCGCAGCATTATAATTTTTATTTTTATAATCCGATTCACCTTGTCTATTCCAGTCTTTAGCATTATTTTTCATGCTTTCTGTGATAATGCTATGGGACTCAAAAGATGGCGCTTGAATCAGCTTTTGTAGGTATTTTTCAGGCTCACCTGCAAATGATGCATATTGATTGATATCTTGGAAAGTGCCATTTTCATCTATACCAAATACGACCCATTTATTTGCTTGAATATTAGGGCTAACCTTATAGGTGCGGATCAATGATTCACCGACATAAACATCAACTCTGGCATGGCTGTTTGATAATGCCCATGAATTTGAATCATAGAGGTGTGTGTAATCATTTACAGCATAAACATAGCGTTGCCCTTGTTTTTTCTTTTCGATAGTGACGGTTTCTGGGCCGAAATAATCAGTGTCATCCACATCTAGCAAAGCCTGAGAGCCATGCTTGCTGGCAAAATAGATATGATTGTGTGGATACACTAAGTGTGAATCCAAATCAGGAACACTGTCATCCCAAGTTAGTACAATGCGTAAACCATCAAGATTAGTCATTTTGGGGGACATAGCATAGGTGAAACCATTACAGGGACATTGAGCGACCAGAGTAGAATAGCCTGCTTTTTCAATTAGCATGGTCGTTTTATTATCATCTGGCAAACCAGTAGGATTAGCTATACCGTTAGTATTAGTTGTTGTCATCACAGAACTGGAACCACTGCGTTGCAGGGTCACTTTTGCACCTGAAATAGGAGTATCTTTGACAACAGCGCTCAGCAGGGTGAGATCGCGAACGTTTTGTAAGCAATTCACATATCTTGATTGACCAGCGGATCAATCTGTGAACATATACTGCTTTTTAGCGATAGCGCCATGATCACAGATGCATTTTCAGAGTACTTCTCAAACATTACAGATCCTCGCCAGAAAGCAAAAATCAGTTATTTGCTGTTCGATGTTTTGTTTCTGACAGTCTGTGCAATCATTGCTGGAGCTAACGGGTGGGAAGATATTGAAGATTTTGGTGAAGCTCATTTTGATTGGCTCCAGTCTAAAGGGTTATTTAAGTCAGGACTGCCGGTTCATGACACCATAGCTCGGATCATTTCTTGCCTTGACCCTACTCAGTTTCAACAGTGTTTCATCAAATGGATGGCACAAGTTTCAGCCGTCAGTGACGGGCAACTGATCGCGATTGACGGTAAAACATTGCGCGGTTCCTATCATCGGGAAGACCGACAGTCCACCATTCATATGGTCAGCGCCTTTGCAACAGCAAATGGTGTCGTCATGGGACAATTAAAAACCGATGATAAATCCAATGAAATCACTGCGATCCCAGCATTACTGCAGGTATTAGAGCTTAAAGGATGTTTGGTATCTATTGATGCCATGGGGTGTCAGACAGAGATCGCCGAAACCATTGTAAATCGAGGTGGTGACTACCTTTTGGCTGTTAAAGGTAATCAAAAAACACTGCATGAAACCGTGAGTTCAGCGCTAAAACCTCATATCAAAACAGCAATAACTTGCTTGGAAAACAGCCATAGTCGCAGTGAAGCGCGTGCTTATGCCGTTATCACTGCTGATGAGTTAGCGAAGCAATTTCCCAAATGGCCCAAACTTTCAAGTATTGGTGCAACCATGAGCTATCGACGTACAAAAAATGGCAAAGAATCATTGGAATATCGCTACTACATCAGTTCAGCGTCTTTGACCACAACACAGTTTGCCAACGCCGTTCGGGGCCATTGGGGCATCGAAAATAGTCTGCATTGGGTGCTGGATGCTTCACTGTCAGAAGATAGTTGTCAAATTTATCGAGATAACGCTGCCGAGGTTTTAGCCGTCGTACGGCATATGGCCGTGAATATGCTACGAAGCGAAACCACAAAGAAAGCAAGTATTCGCCGCAAGCAAAACATTGCCGCAATGAAGCCAAACTATCTTGAAAAGGTACTTGCTTCAGGGTTTACAACAGAGTTGGATAAAAACTAAGCATTCATGCTCTCACCCTGCAGCGCTCAGTACTTTAATTTCTTGAGCTTGTACGGTGACCACGGGTGAAGATAATAAGACAATTAAACATGTTGTTTGGAAAAAATTTTTGCTGAATCTCATCGAAACTTTTTACTTATTTTGAAGTATTAGGTAGTTAAGCAGGCGACAATTTTTGATCATAATTTACCTCTAAATGGTTAGAATTTTATTTTGTGATGACCCTCATGTTTTATTGGTAATGCATTAGCTATTTTTTACTAAATTAAAATATTTTTTTGATAAAAATATCACATGTATTAAATATAGTTCCCTATTTGCACTGTTGTGCCTGAAACAGGCACAGGTCAAAAAGTGTATTCCTTAGGTTAAATGCGTTTTGTTTCATTCCCTTGTGGTTAAGCTTTCCATAAATAGCCTTTAGCAAAGCTTAATGTTTGTATGTGGTAGAAAGGCGCTATCAGAATTTATCTGACTAAATTCACCTGATGGGGGCGCTTTAACTTTGGCACAGACCTCGCTCATGTTATCTTTGCCGTTTGGTTTTTCAGACAGTCAGAGTACTCCATTCCCCATGTCACAACCGCGTTTTGTTCACTTGCGTATCCACACAGATTATTCCATGACCGACGGTCTAGCCAAGGTCAAGCCTATTCTTGGTCAGATTGAAGCATTGGGCATGCCAGCCTTTGCGATTACGGATCAGAATAACCTCTGTGGTTTGGTGAAGTTTTACAGCGGCTGCCATGACAAAGGCATTAAACCCATCATTGGCGCGGATTTAAAAATGATAGTGCCTGGGTTTGAGAAAGAATTCTGCTCGTTGACTGTGTTAGCCATGGACAATGATGGCTATCAGAACCTGACTCAGCTGATCAGTCATGCCTATCTGCGTGGGCATGTGAATGATACCGTGGTCATTGATCAGCAGTGGCTGCTGGAGTTCAACAAAGGTATTTTGTTGCTCAGTGGTGGTCGAGAAGGGGATATCGGCAAAGCCCTACTGAAGGGGAACCGAGCCCAAGTGATGAACTTGGTGGAGTTTTATCAGACCCATTTCCCTGACCGTTATTACCTTGAGCTGCTGCGCACCGGCCGTCAGGACGAAGAACGTTACTTGCATGCAGCGGTTGAGTTAGCCGCGGAAGTTGGCTTACCTGTGGTGGCCACCAATCAGGTGGTATTTATGCAGCCGGATGATTTTGAAGCCCATGAAATCCGGGTTGCTATTCATGATGGCTATACCTTGGCAGACAGCCGACGGCCGAAAAAATACAGTGAGCAGCAATACCTGAAAACTGAGCAGGAAATGTGTGAACTGTTTGCAGATATTCCTGAAGCGCTGCAAAACACAGTGGAAATTGCTAAACGCTGTAACGTTACTGTGCGGCTACATGAATACTTCCTGCCTAATTTCCCCACCGGGGAGATGTCCACTGAAGAATTTCTGGTACACAAGTCTAAAGAGGGGCTGGAAGAACGTCTGGCATTTTTGTTCCCAGATCCCGACGAGCGTGTCCAAAAGCGCGGCCCCTATGATGAGCGACTGGATATTGAGCTGGGTGTGATTAACCAGATGGGATTTCCTGGTTACTTCTTGATTGTGATGGAGTTTATCCAGTGGGGTAAGGATAACGATATTCCTGTGGGCCCAGGACGTGGTTCAGGGGCGGGCTCTTTGGTGGCATATGCCCTGAAAATTACCGATTTGGATCCGTTGGAATTTGACTTGCTGTTCGAACGTTTTCTAAACCCAGAACGGGTATCCATGCCCGACTTCGACGTTGACTTTTGTATGGATCGCCGCGATGAGGTGATTGAACACGTTGCCGACATGTATGGCCGGGATGCGGTATCGCAGATTATCACCTTTGGTACCATGGCGGCCAAAGCGGTTATTCGCGACGTAGGCCGGGTGTTAGGCCACCCCTATGGCTTTGTTGACCGGATTTCAAAAATGGTGCCAGCAGAGCCGGGCATGACGCTAGCCAAGGCATTTGAGGCTGAACCTGCGCTGCCGGAAGCCTATGAAGCCGATGAGGAAGTGCGTGACCTTATCGACATGTGTCGCAAGCTTGAAGGGGTGACCCGTAACGCGGGTAAACACGCCGGTGGTGTGGTTATCGCGCCAACCAAAATTACTGATTTTGCTCCGCTGTACTGCGACAGTGAGGGGAAACATCCGGTTACCCAGTTTGATAAAAGTGATGTGGAATATGCCGGTCTGGTGAAGTTTGACTTCTTGGGGCTTCGGACGCTGACCATTATTAAATGGGCGCTGGACATGATTAACCCCAGAATGGCGAAAACTGGCCAAGATCTGGTGGATATTGCTGCTATTCCGCTGGATGACAAAAAGTCATTCGATGTCTTACAGCGCTATGAAACCACTGCCGTATTCCAGCTTGAATCCCGCGGGATGAAAGATCTGATTAAGCGTCTGCAACCGGACTGCTTTGAAGATATGATTGCATTGGTGGCACTGTTCCGTCCCGGTCCGCTCCAGTCGGGCATGGTGGACAACTTTATTGAGCGTAAGCATGGCCGAGAAGAGATCTCTTACCCGGATGTCACCTGGCAGCATGAGAGCTTAAAACCCATCCTTGACCCGACCTACGGCATTATTCTGTATCAGGAACAAGTAATGCAGATTGCTCAGGTACTGGCTGGATATACTCTGGGCGGCGCGGATATGTTGCGTCGCGCCATGGGTAAGAAAAAGCCTGAGGAAATGGCGAAACAGCGCGGCACCTTCCGCACCGGGGCAGAAAATAACGGTGTGAACGGCGAACTGGCTATGAAGATCTTCGATCTGGTGGAAAAGTTTGCCGGTTACGGTTTTAACAAATCGCACTCCGCTGCTTACGCTTTGGTGTCGTATCAGACACTGTGGCTGAAGACCCACTTCCCGGCGGAATTTATGGCGGCAGTAATGTCCGCCGATATGGATAACACGGATAAAATCGTCACCTTGGTGGATGAGTGTGAGCGCATGAAATTGCCGCTGTTACCGCCGGATGTAAATAAAGGTCTGTTTAAATTTACCGTGGATGACGAGCAGAATATTGTCTACGGCATCGGTGCCATTAAAGGGGTGGGAGAAGGTCCGGTTGAATCGATCCTCTCTGCCCGTAAAGATGGGCCTTTTACCGATTTATTTGATTTTTGCGCCCGGGTGGATCTGAAAAAGCTCAACCGCCGGGTGATTGAGCGGTTGATCCAGGCTGGCGCATTGGATCAGCTTGGCCCGCATCGCGCAGCAATGATGGCAACCTTGCCAGAAGCCATTCGGGCAGCGGATCAGCATGCCAAGGCCGAGGCCATCGGCCAGTGTGATATGTTCGGTTTACTTAACAGTGAGCAGGAAGATACTAAACAGCAGTTTGTGGATTGCGTGCCTTGGCCGGATAAAGTGTGGCTGGAAGGGGAGCGGGAAACCCTAGGGCTGTATTTGACCGGTCACCCTATCAACCAGTATTTGACTGAACTTAAGCAGTATACCTCTGGGCGATTGAAAGATATTCATCCTACTGAGCGGGGTAAAACAGTTAAAGCGGCAGGACTGGTTATCGCTTCGCGGGTGATGCTGACTAAGCGGGGCTCAAAAATGGGGCTGGTGACGCTGGATGATAAAAGTGGCCGACTGGAATGCATGCTGTTTACGGAAGCATTTGAGAAATTCCATCATCTGATTGAAAAAGATCGCATTCTGATTTGCGAAGGAGAAGTCAGTTTTGATGACTTCTCCGGCGGAAACCGCATGACAATCCGTAATATGATTGATATCAGTGAGGCCCGCAGCCATTTTGCCAAGGCGTTGGAAATTGATTTGGATGCTGACGGGATCTCACCTGAGTGGTTGGTGCAGCTTAGCGAAACCTTACAGCCTTGGCGCAATGGTGCCGTGCCTGTGGTGGTGAATTATCGCCAGTGTCAGGCTCGGGGACAATTCCGATTGGCTGATGGCTGGCGAGTCAATCCCAGTGATGATTTAGTGCTGAGCCTGCAGAGTCTGATAGGACCGGATAAGGTCCGTATTCTGTTTTGAAGATAACACATGTTTGAACAATTAAGCCGTACCATCAGCCAGGTTGCGACGCGGCCCGGCTGTAAGATTTTGCTTGGTTACAGTGGTGGCGTCGATTCTGAAGTGCTGGCCAGTTTGCTGGCACAATTTGCCCAACAACATCCAGAGTTTGATTATCTGCTGGTGTATGTCCACCATGGTCTGAGTCGTAATGCCGATGATTGGGCGGAGCATTGTCGCTGCAGTGCAACCCGTTATGGGTTGCCATTTTCCTTGCAGCGGGTCACGGTGGCGAAAGGTGCCAGATTAAGCATTGAGGCGGAAGCTCGGCGGGCGCGTTATCGTGCCATTGCGGCTTTGATGTCTCCTGGTGATCTGTTGCTGACGGCGCATCACCAAGATGATCAATTGGAAACTTTACTGTTGGCGCTTAAGCGCGGTCAAGGGCCAAGAGGATTATCTGCCATGGGGCGCATTCAGGCGTTTGATGGTGATAAATTACAGCTGCGGCCATTGTTGGATGTAAGCCGGGCAGACATTGAGGCTTATGCTGCGGCGCGAGGTATGGCGCATGTGGAAGATGAGAGTAATGCCGATATCAGCTACGACCGTAATTTCCTCCGTCATCGCATTATTCCATTACTGAAATCCCGGTGGCCGCAATTGGGTCATACCGCTGGGCGCAGTGCAGCGCTTTGTGCCCAACAGCAGATGGCGCTGGATGAGGTTGTGGCTGAGAAACTAGCGGCGGTGGTTTGCCACGGCGCTTGGGGTGTTAGCTTACCGCTAGTTGCGCTAGCGCAAAACCAGCCGCATTGGCAAAACTTGCTGCTGCGGGCCTTTATTGAGCAACAAGGGTTACCTCTGCCGTCCCAGCTACAGTTGGATGAAGCATTAAAACAGTTGTTGCAAGCCAAAGTGGATGCCAAAGTGGCCGTACGAGCCGGTGAGCTGTTATTGCGCCGTTATGATGGCAGTGTTTATGCTTGCAGTGCTACCAGTCACAATGCACCGAACAACACACTACAGGCTATGCAGGCGTATCAGGCAAGTCGTATCCTTTATCCGCCATCGTCAGAAAATGAGGATATGGCGAGCCGGGTAGTGGCGCTCCCAACCCACTTTAATTGTGGCGAATTTCAGGTGGATTTGACACTCACATCCACTGGGGCGCGAGTGCGTCAGCCGCAGACTGGTGAAGTGTGGCTGTGGGGTACTATGGCTGATTTTGCGATAAATGGCTCCTATCGCTGTCATCCACATACTCGCCATCAGGGGCGGGAGTTGAAAAAGTGTTGGCAGGAATTTGCCGTCCCCACTTGGTTAAGACCGCAATTGCCTTTGCTTTGCATTGATGGCCGAGTAGCCGCAGTGCCCGGTGTTTGGGTAGAGCAGGCATTTATGGCTGACGGTGATGAAAGTGGTATTGCATTTGCCTTGAACTTGCAGCAATAAACACCAAGATATACGTTTGGCTGACAATATCACCGGGGCCCTTTACTGAGCCCCTGTGATGCAATTTATGGGTGAGGTCTGCGGATTTACTCCGCCAGAGCATAACCGTTACGGCCGCCATTTTTGGCCTGGTAAAGTGCATCATCGGCCTGTTTGAAAAACTGCTCTGGCGTCATACTGCCATGATAACTGGCGCCGCCGATACTGATTTGCACTTGATATTGGCTGAGTAGATTATTTTCCCGTAAGCGGTTTAGCAGCCGGTTGCATAATACCCGACAGCCAGCTAAATCGCCGTCAAGCAAAATGACAAACTCATCCCCGCCTAGCCGAAAGGCCTGATCGCCGCTGCGAACGCCATTACTGAGCAGTTCCCCGAAGGCCTTGAGCACCTGATCGCCAAGGGGATGCCCCCAGTTATCATTCAGTTGTTTGAATTTATCCAAATCGAGGATCAACAGTGACAATGGTTGCAGCGTGCGACGTGCTTTAGCCGTGGCTGTGCTGACTGACCGCTCAAAGTCACGACGGTTGCCCAGTCCTGTCAGACTGTCCAGCATGGCTTGACGCGACATATTTTGATATTGCCAAGCATTACGCAGTGGCTGCATCAATAGATGTTCCAGTTTACTCAACAGACTAATCTGTGATGCACCGAGTGGGGCCTGCAGATGATAGGCAAATTTAACATTGTCCTTTTCCCAGCTGGTACTGCGATTAAGATGTAGGCTCCCTTGCTGTCCCCACTGAAAACGTTGTCCTTGCAAGTGCATATTAATGCCGACCAGCGGCAATATTTGGCCGAGCGTTCGAGCAAAACTACTAAACACAGTCCCGGGATCCAAACTTGCATGTAGCTTTTGGGCTATCTGGAGTAAATCCGGGCCATTGGCCTGTTCCATATGGAAAATTTGCCCATGTCCGACAGAATTGTTGGCATACGCTTCAGTTGCAAGCCCTATGTTCATTGTTTCGACCTCCGCATTGTCATACAACCGGTGAATTGTCCTAGTGAGTTCAAAGCAAAGAGCGTGCTGCAATAAATGTTAAATAAATTTGTCTTTATTTGTCATTAAGTTAATCTGTAAGTCCTTACATCTATGTTTTGCGCCGTATTTTTGACTCTGGTATAACAGATAGCAGTATGGTTTGGGATGGGTATTGAGTTAACACCGGCAGGAGAACCATTGATGGAACATGGCTTTCTGATTCAAATGTTGATGATGCTGGTGATCGCCATTGCTGCTATAGCCCTATTTCGTCGCTTGGGGTTACCGGCTATTCTTGCTTATCTGGTTACGGGTGTGGTCAGTGGCCCTAGTGGTTTTAGTTGGTTTTCCCAAGCCCAGATGCACTCAGTGGCAGAGCTGGGCGTTGTGTTGCTGATGTTTAGTCTTGGACTGGAATTTTCCTTACCCCGCCTATGGGCCATGCGTCGAACTGTATTTGGTCTTGGGGCTGCCCAAGTAGCATTAACTGCATTGGTCAGTGCGCTGGCGGCTTGGTATTTTCAACAGGATGTAACCGCGGCCATTGTGATTGGCGCTGCAATTGCCCTGTCTTCTACTGCAATTGTGCTGAAATTATTGAATGAGCAGAACTGGCTGCGTCGTCGTCATGGCGAGTTGTCAGTCAGTGTGCTGTTATTTCAGGATTTAGCGGTTGTTCCGTTACTTATTTTACTACCACTGTTAGCCAGTGATGGAGAAGCGCTGGCATATCAGGATATTGCTCTGGGGTTATTTAAGGGCATTGTCGTATTTGTGATTCTGATGGCTGCCGGGAAATGGGCGCTGCCACGAATATTTGATGAAGTGGCTCGGGCGCGTTCTAATGAATTGTTTGTGCTTTCCACTTTAGTGGTGGCTTTAGTGACAGGGGCCTTTACCCAGTGGATGGGAATGTCGATGGCTTTGGGTGCCTTTATGGCAGGGATGCTACTGGGAGAAAGCCAGTACAAGCGACAGCTTGAGGCGGATATTAAGCCATTTCGCGACTTGCTGATGGGGTTGTTTTTTATTTCCATTGGCATGCTACTGGACTTTCAGATGGTTTGGGATAATTGGTGGCAGATTTTGTTATTGCTGGTTGCCATTGTCATGGGCAAAGGCGCTGTGGTGTATCTGTTGCTGCGTCTGGGGGGAGAACCTATCCGAATCGCGGCGACATCGGCGATGACCTTGGCCCAAGTCGGTGAGTTTAGTTTTGTTATTCTGGCTCTGGCGGTGAATTACCAATTGCTGGATATGAGTATCAGTACACAGTTAGTGATGGTGGCTGTGCTGTCTATGGCTATCGCCCCTTGGTTGGTGCGCCACAGTGCGGAACTGGGGGGAAGGCTTCAGTCGCGTTTGGATAATAGTCCTTGGCAAGAGCCGGATATTCCCGAGATAAAGCAAAAAGAGACAGTTATTATTCTTGGCTATGGCCGGGTTGGTCAGACGATTGCGCGTTTTCTCAAGGTAGAGGCGGTGCCTTTTGTGGTGTTGGATCTGGACCCCACCCGGGTGGCTGAAGCGAAAAATGCAGGAGAGCCGGTATATTATGGTGACGCCGGTAAGCGAAGCCTTTTAAAACAGTTGGGGATCCGTAATAGCCAGACTTTAGTGGTGACTTTTTGTGACTCTCGCTCGCGAGAGAATGTAGTGCATTTATGTCGGGAATTGGCCCCTGAACTGACTATTTTGGTACGTACCCGGGATGATCAGAGTCTGCAGCAATTGGAGCAGGCAGGAGCTTCTCAGGTGATCCCTGAATCGCTGGAGGGCAGTTTGATGCTGGTCTCCCAGGTACTATTTCAATGTGGTATTCCCCTAAATCGGATCCTTAAGCGGCTCGAGTCTGAGCGCCGCAACCACTACCCCTATCTGCATGGTTTTTTCAGTGGCACAGAATCGGATTTTACCTTAGAGCAGTTGCATGCCGTGTCTTTGCCTGATGGCGCTGCAGCCGTAGGGCAACAGTTGTGTGAGATCCCTTGGGATAAACTGAAAGTGGATTTGAAGGCAATTCGACGCAATGGTGAAGAGATGGCGCAATGGGCTGGCCATTGGCAGCTTTGCAGTGGTGATATTTTATTGCTGCAAGGTAAGCCCCGCCGGGTGGAACGGGCAGAGCAGTACCTGTTGCAGGGATAAGATAAAAAGTAGTTATTCCTTGCCGTATGCAGCAACAAATACCCGGGCAATTTCTGCCAAACTAACCTTCAATGCTGATCGGGAGGGCAGCTCACCATCTGTCATCAGTGCCGGCCAAAGCAATAGCCCATTAAACATACCTTGTAATAGCTGGCTCATTACCTCTAAATCTGTGATCTGTAACATGCCGGCATCTGCGGCGCTGGCTAACCAGTCAGAGAATAAGGTATCTCTGTCATAAATATCTTCAATGATTTCCCGTGCTAATTCCGGTTGGCGCAGTAACTCCACCATAATCATGCGTAGCATGGGAATGCTGTAGGTGCGGTACAGACATTGGCTTTCATGCTGTAGCAAGATAAGCAGTTGTGAATAGAGCGACATGTCTGCATTGAATACCGGCCCTTTGGGATCGCGCATTCTGTCATGGAGCCGGTGGAGTACAGCAGTGAATAAAGTCTCTTTACTGTTGAAATGACGGTAGAGTGTTCGTTTTGAGACGCGCGCCAATTGCGTTATTGCATCTGTGTTGGCTCGTTCAAATCCTTGTTGCAAAAATTCTGTTTCTGCGGCATCAAGGATATCCAGTTTTTTTCTGTCAGAAAGCTTCATAACCGGCGTCAATATTAATTTTGCTCAACTTATCACCACAGATCACAAAAGTACACTAATGAGTTTACTTTTTGTGGGGCACTGCATAAAATTCGCTGCATTCAATGGAAGCTTCTATATAGGAACGGCTCAATGAAATATCTTGCTGGACTCGGGTTAATGCTATGTTGTGCTCAGGCCAGCGCGTTTGAATTGCCGCTGTTTGCCAAAGAAGCCCGAGAACAGGGTTACACTCTGCCTAGCCCCTATGGCGTGAGTATCGGTGCCATGCATGTGGATCAGGATGTGGTGATCGATAAAATTGCTTTTTCAGGATTAAAATTTTTGGGTAATCCACTGCCGGATAACCTTATTGATATTTCTGCCGCGCCGGGTAGCCAAGATAGCCAAGTGTTTACCGTAAGGGGCGATGTTTGGGTTTTACCTTTTCTAAATTTGTACGCCGTCGGCGGCAAAATGAAAGGAACATCGGCCACTCGAGTTACCATTAATAAGCTTAATCTTCCCACGTCGTCTTTTTTTCCTAAGAAAGTGGCTATCAACCGCTCATTTGATTTTCAGTTGGATCTTGATGGGGATCTATTTGGTGCTGGTGTTGTGGTGGCTGGGGGGACAGGCAATTGGTTTACCTTGGTCGATGCCAGCTTGACCGAAACTCGCCTGACTGTGATTGACGGTGAAATTGATGCTTTTGTGCTGTCTCCTCGGGTCGGGTATAACTTTACCGACATGGGGGTGCCGCTGAAAGTCTGGGTGGGGGGTATGTATCAGGATGTGGAACAAGATCTGACTGGTTATATCCATAAACTTGATCTGGGGCCACAACTGGGCGCCTTGCTGGGCTTAGTGGATAAGGATCGCCAGGGGCGGTTTGAAGTACAACAGCATTTGTGTACCCCTTGGAATACCTTAGTGGGCTTTCAGTATCAATTTAAACAAGATTTTTCACTAATTGGTGAGGCGGGCCTTGGCGGTCGTAGCAGTGCCATGTTGTCATTGGAATACCGTTTTTGAAGAAGCTAACCTCAATTTTGGGTCTGTGTATGACCTTGGTGTTTTCCAACGCTTGTATCGCTGCGGAGGCATCTTCCCCGCCATCCTGGTTGGATAAACTACTGGAAACCTTTGGTGCCAGTGATTCGTTGTCACAGGAGAAGGGCATTGACTGGGGCGTATTGCCCGGCCCTTTTGTTAACCCAAAGCAGGGCTTTGGTCTCGGCGTTGCAGCAATTGGGTTATATTCGCCTGCAGGCCGTCAGGCTGATACGCAAATTTCCAGTGTCAGTATCAAATCTTACGTGTCGACCTCAGGCTCTTATGGTTTGGGGGTCGAGAATCGTACGTATTTTAGTGATGACAGTATTCGGTTATCTGTTGATGGTTGGATAAGCCATGCACCAAGCGATTATTGGGGCATTGGGCGTAGCGCAGCCGAACAGCAGCAGAATAAATCTGAAGTTGAGTCTCAAATACTGCAACTATCACCCAAAATATCTTATCGCTTGTTGACCCATACCTATGCAACCTTGGGGTGGGATTTTCAATCTTACAGCAATATTCATACGACTGGGTCAGCGTTAACCCCGGCGCAGACTCAAGATGCCCATACCAGTGGTGTTAGCTTGGGGCTCGCTTATGATAGCCGGGATTTTGCTCTCAACGCCTACAGCGGAATATTGCTCAGCGCTGTGTATGAAAGCTATAACGCTGCATTAGGCTCTGATCATAGCTATGACAGTTTAATTTTGAATTACCGCCAATATAGTGCGCTGAGTAAAAACTTAGTGTTAGCTTGGGAGCTATATGGCCAGGGGCTAAGTGGCGATGTGCCTTGGTTTGCCATGTCACAGATAGGGATTGATGGCCGGATGCGGGGCTACTATCAGGGACAATATCGGGATAAATATCAGCTCAGTGGGCAGATTGAATTGCGTCAGCATTTGGCCGGGCGTCATGGTCTGGTGTATTGGCTCGGTGGTGGCAATGTTGCCTCTGAGCGTCAGCAGTTGTTTAATCAAGCATGGTTGCCCACTATCGGTATTGGTTACCGGTTGGCATTTAAGCCAAGGGTCAATATCCGTTTTGATTTCGGTGTAGGTAAAG
Organism: Shewanella sp. NFH-SH190041; assembly: GCF_024363255.1. NCBI lineage: Bacteria > Pseudomonadati > Pseudomonadota > Gammaproteobacteria > Alteromonadales > Shewanellaceae > Shewanella > Shewanella sp. NFH-SH190041. Next base: position 3,232,084 of record NZ_AP026070.1, on the reverse strand, counting down.
ATACCACCGGATTTTATTTTCAAATCAATGAAGCGTTTTGATGGCGAAATTTATTAATGGCCTGTTGGGAGCCGCAATCCTAATCAGTACATCACTACCAGCATGGGCATTACAGGCGCCTGCAGGTGTGCGTCCCTGTTGTGCTTTTGGCACAGATTTAAAAGCTGAGCTTGGCTGGATGCCGGTCCCTTTTTTTTCGCTAGAAAATGTACTGTCACCCGATGGTTTAGGTAAGCATATTTACAATGATGGTGAGCAGGGTGTGACAGGTAGTTTGCTTGGTATGTCTGATGAAAAAAATGGTTTGCTTTATACCCACAAGGGTGGGTTTATTGATACAGCCCATGTGCGTGATACAGCAGACTACACCTATTATCTTTACCAAAAACTTTGGCCTGAAGTGGGTAGCAGTTTCACCTTGGATTTGCCTGATGAGCTGCGCCATCGGCAAATTGTATTACATACTGACGGTCAATTACGTACTGAAGCGGAAAAACGTCAGCAGGGCATTAAACTCGCTGGATTAATGGCATTTGAGTTAGCTCAGTGGCATGAAATTGCCCAGTGGTTTGGTATGACATCCGTGAGTGGTTGGTCTGAGTTAGCCTCTGCGTTTTCGCCAGAAGATCTCTACTCCAATATGCTGGGAGCCAAACTTGCGATGCAAGTGTTGCAGCAGCAGCCCAAGATGGATGTCGCTGCATTTAGCTATGCCTTACAACAAGCGTTGCAGCAGACACTGCGTCAATTGGATGTGGTGAGTAAAGTGGCGACAGAACAACGAATTGATGCTCTGGATGGTAACTGGTGGGACAGTCATGAGCGTTTACCTAACAAATGGGTACTGCGTAAACGGGATTACAATCTGGCGTTGACCCGATATCCCCATGGCACAACTACCGGGATGCCGCTGCAATTGCAGGATAGCTTGCTGGTGGAGCTGCGTTTGGTTCCAGCCGATAGTGAGTCATCTTTTGCGGTATTGCCTGAGGCGCTAAAAAATCAGCCTTACTGGACGGAGCAGCAATTCCAAACGCTAGCAAACTTCGCCCGCAATCAAGACCTTAAACTTCGCCCGGATGCGGATATTAATCAGTCTACTTAACGGCCATGTTAGCCGATAGCCAGATAGTGCAATTCTCCAAGCCTATCTGGCATAATTGCTAGTTTACACGGCACAAAAAGCGCATATGAACTTAAGCTATGCCGCCATTAAAATAATGCTGGCGTGATGGTTATAGCTCAAAAAAGTGGCGTAAATCGTCAATTTGGCACATGGCATCCTGATAGCCCAAGGTAATCAATGCTCTGGTATAACGCTGCTCAAACAGGAGATAAGAACCTAGGCTTGAGTCAGATGCTTGCATAATGCCCATCGCGCGCAGCAACATGCGGATGGGTAAGGGCATATCAAGATAGAAAGGGGCGGCTACTTGGCTCAAATCTTCGCTGGGTTTGAGTACTAATGTTTCTATTGGCCGCAATGCTAGCTGTTGGCGTTTATTTGGCGGGATTAATGTCAGCGTGCTGTTAATCCGCTCCAATCGCTCCAAATCACTATTTAACGTATCGGAAAACACCGTATCCAGCAGATGGCCTGCCAGTGATGCTGCTTTAGGATGATAGGCCATTTCTTTGCGTGAATACTTGTGAGGGCTGTCGAGATTTATCACCATGATTTTATCTGCCCCCAAGTGGACGGGGCTGGATAATGGCGCCAATTGGTGGACTGAACCGTCACCAAAATAATGCTGTCCCAGTTTGACTGAGGGAAAAATAAGTGGAATGGCGGCACTGGCTAACAGATGCTCCGTGTTGAGTCGGGTGCGACGCCCCTGTCTTCGGGCCCGCCGCCAGTTACCGGCTTGTTCATTACCTTGGAAAAAGGTAATGGAACCTGCATTGTTATAGCATGATGTCTCAACGCTTAGCGCCCGCAGTGCGCCGCGCTGAATATTGCGATCAATCCTTTCAAAATCAATCAACTCATTGAGTAATTGTCGCAGCGGTTCATTATCAAGCAGACTGCTGGCATCGGTATTAACATGGCTAGGTTGCATAACCCTGAGTAGCATCTGCAGCAAGTGACCTAATAGGCAGTGGCCTGAGGTCCGATAAATTCGACTGGTCTGCATATGACGCCAGACCCATTCCAGTTTTCTGACCCCTAAATGAAAACAAGATGCGTGGGTTGCAAGGGAAGTACCATTGATGGCTCCGGCAGATGTGCCGCAGATAATGTTAAATGGGATATGGTGATTACGTGGGTAGCACTGTACCAGCGCTTTTAATACCCCGACCTGATAAGCTGCCCGGGCTCCGCCACCGCCCAATACTAATGCTGTGGTGCCTGCCAATATGATGCCATCCGTGTGCTTAGAGCCAATAGCTTAATTAATGATTTTTTTACGCTAAAAAGCAAGCATGCAATATTGCTTAGTAGCACCCTTAGCTATCTTTCCATGTTAATTTAGTTGCAATGTTAACTGGGTAGCTGCGTTAACTGAATTGATGATGTGATGCCAAGAGCATTAAGAAAGCAATCTAAAGCAATCTATGGTGGATAACAAGTGCGACTTTGTTGGCATCATAACGCTAAGATAGCAGTTGTCATTTACCGCGCACTACTATCGATAACTTATGCATTTGGATAGAGAAAGCTTCTTACGAGTATAATTTTTAACTTGAAATAGATGACACTTTTGACACTTAGTGAGGTACTTTTTCTACTGCATTAGATTGGCGGTCAGTTTTCCAAGCTGAACGTGTCAGGGTCAGCATAGCTTGTATTGCAGATGACATTTTGGCTCCCGTTAAAAGTAACAATTAGCGTAGTATATATGGGAACTTATCAAATGAGAATTATTTTTGTTTGCGGTAATGGCTTTTGACAATAAAAATCCGGTGCGCAGGTAAGCCGGCACCGGATTAAATAGCACTGCTAACAGGGGATAAATCTGCTAGCTGAGAAGAGCTTGTGTCAGCGATTAGAAGTCATCACCACCGAAGTCGTCACTGCCACCAAAGAAGCCGGAGTCACCACTGTCACCACCGAAGAAACCTGAGTCAGTGTTATCATTGTTGGCAAACATATCATCGCCGCCAAAGCCTGAATCACTCCCAAAACCGTTGTCGCCGCTAAATCCTGGATCTGTGTAATCAGAGCTGAAACCTGAATTACCGTTCAAAAAACCACTGTCAGAGCCTGTATCTGCCGCCGCAGTTTCAGTCGCTGCGCTGCTAGGGTCAGCCGCTGGCACCGCAGTATCTGTTGCAGCAGTCTCAGTTGCGGCATCAGCAGCAGGCGCTGCTGCAGTTTCTGCAGCTGGGGTATCATGATCAAACAGCATATTGCTGATCAGATTACCGGCAACCATACCGGCTGCAACACCAGCAGCTGTTTGCATAAAGCCGCCAAACGCACTAGGGCGAGAAACTGGTTGAGGTGGTACAGGGGCAGGACGACTGCCGCCAAACATCTTGCTCAGTGAGCCACGTTGAGATTCGTCACGATAATAATCGGTGCTTTCTTGCAGATAATCGTTTTTCTGCTTCAGCTCTTTCAGTGCCATTTCTTGCACTAATACTGCTTGAGTCAGCTTGTAAACGATATCCGGTTGAGAGGCAATTTCGCTGTTAATAAACTGCTCAGCTTCAGCATCTTTAGGCTTGTTTGGGCTGTCCTTTAATTTACGGGCAACATTTGCAATAAGATCTTTTTCTTGTGGGGTCATTATTTTTACCTTTCAACTAATTACTACTGTCACGGGCCTGTCTCATCAATCCTGCTCCCCCGACGCCCAGGATCCCAATGACATTTCATTATAGCCTGTTTAACGCATCAAACTAGCAGCACATTAATGCATGAATGAGAATTAATATCTTTGCAACTATATGTTTTCTAATTATTTACTAATTTTATAATGGATATAAAAAAAACCGGCCGTAGCCGGTTGTTCAATGAGAGAGTGATTAGTGCACATGTCCGTGCTCTGCTTCCTCTGCCGTTGCATCTCGTACTTCTTGCACTGTTCCGCGGAAAGTAAGGGTTTTTCCTGCCAGTGGATGATTGGCATCAACTGTGACTTGATCCCCTTCAACTGCTGTGACCCGAACCTGAAAATTGCCATTTTCACCCTGAGCAGTAAATGACATACCAACTTCGACGTTGTCTACCCCTTGAAATGCATCCGCTGGTACCTTTTGCACATGGGCTGGATTGTATTGGCCATAGGCTTGCTCTGGAACAACAGTAACTTCAAATACATCGCCAGCCTGTTTACCCGCTAAGGCTTGCTCCAATCCCGGAATAATATTGCCCGCACCATGCAGATATTTTAGCGGTTCACGTCCTTCTGAGCTGTCGATAACCTGATTAGTTTCGTCAGTGACACTATAATCAATGGTGACTACTTTATTTTCTGTGATCATGTGGCCGTCCTTTGGTTCGGCATGAATGGGTGCGGAATAACCGCCGCCTGTACAGCACTTCCGAATATATTCACCCATAATGGGTGGCTGTTGCAATAATGCTAACATGTTGAAAGTTTGTGGTGAAACTTAGCATGGGTAATTAATGGTAATTTTTCCAGTTTCACTATTAATCTTATCATTGCAAGGCTTGCTCGAGATGTCGTGAAGTATCTGTTTATTGTTATAGCGAGATACCGATACCTACCGCATTATCATAAAAATCGTAATCTGAAATGGTAAAGCCATAACCACTTTCTAGCTTCAAATAGCCATGTAATTTTTTATAAAGAGGGAATTGCCAACTGAGCGCCTCGTAGCCCCGAGACAGACCACTCTCAATCTGGTTTCGCAGTGTTAATTTCAGAATATGTCGACCAGGTTGCCATCTGAATTGAATATCACCATTACCCATATACTTTTCAATATTGGGGTTGTAATCATAATGTCCCTTTACTTGTAATCTCACCCATGGCCGGATAGTAATATCAACATTGTCATTACCAAATTGAGTTTCGAGGAAAAATCGGTTCCAACTGCGCTCAAAATGTCCGCCTTTACCGTTGGATTGGTGCATAAAGCCAAAGCGGGTGTAATGCCAATTCCACCCTGAGGCATCTATATCCTGGTTGAACACCCAAAACAGTTCCGGTTGATATTGGGTATCACGAAAATAAGCTGACCGGTCATATGCCTGCCAATTAGCAATTTGGGTATAGCTGAAGTAGATACCATCATTTGCCGTAAAGACATTGCTGGCCAAGCCATATTTCAGGCTAACTTGAAATTGAAAATTAGCTTTATTGATATCGTTCCCATTGGGATTTTGCGGGGAAAAGTATTCCTGGTTGGGGTCGGTAGTATAGAAAAATGGCAATGCATAATTATCGCCATAGGGGGTAAGGGTAAATTGATCCGTTTGCGGGGAAAAATCCGCCTGAGGCTTACTGTAACTTAATGGCGAAAGCCCACAGAGAATAATAAGTAGTATGGTTTTGGGGATGAAACTGGGCATAACAGGCAATAGCAGCGTGGGGTTTAAGTATTAATTTAGTCTACCTGCTAAGTTTGTGTGTCAGGCATTAAATATATTTAAACTATTTGGCAATGGAAGGGCAGTATTTAGAAGAGAGAATGCTGATAAATGTTGTCTTGTGTATGAACGAATAATACAAACAAAAAAGCCACTCAGTGAGTGGCTTTTTTGTTTGTATGGTGCCGGCACCAAGAGTCGAACTCGGGACCTACTGATTACAAGTCAGTTGCTCTACCAACTGAGCTATGCCGGCGAATGGTGGTGCCCGAACCCGGAATCGAACCAGGGACACGAGGATTTTCAATCCTCTGCTCTACCAACTGAGCTATTCGGGCAATTGGCGTCAGAGCCAATCGTCTCTTTGCTGCAGACTGCTCCGCATCAAAGTGGCTGTATCATAAGTGCTTGCTGTGAATTGATGCAAGTACTTTTCTATTAGATTATGCGTGTTTGCCTAGTAATTAAACTAACTGGTCATCACAAGGCTAGAGATGATGAATTATTGTGCTAAAAAGTGTGAGCGACTGTGAGAACCGGGTCATTTTATTACCCTGTGCGGATAAAAATTAATCGGATTTATATTAAGGACAGTTAATATAAATTTTGTTGTAACTACAACTTATCAGGAGTACATTGTGCCCCTTTTATTGTTGCAGGTGAAACAAAGTGAGCGAGAAATTCTACCAGTATGTGATCTACAGCCTGTTGAGTATGACGGCACTGTTTTCAGTGTTTCTGATTGCATCTGATGTAAAGGCTCCGTTCACAACCCAAGCCAGTGTTAGCAAAGCTGTGGCGCAGATAGCTCCCGAGGTGTCAGGTGTGGTGACTCAGGTGGCGGTACATAATGGCCAGCGTGTTACTCAGGGTGAATTACTGTTCAGTATTGATGCTAAACCTTATCAATTGGCATTATCTCAAGCGCATAGTCAGTTAGAGTCGGCATTACAGGCTAATCAAACCACCTTGAAAGAATTAGAGATTGCGCGGGCTACTCTTAAAGAGCGCCAGATCCAGCAGTTAAATGCGGATCGTAATCTCAAGCGCTTACAGGCTCTGGGGCAGCACAGTTTGGTGAGTAAGGCTAAATTGGATGATGCGACCCAGCAGGCTGAGTTGGCTGCAACAGCTGTGGATATGGCCAAGGCCAGTATCGATAAATTACAACTGCAGTATCAGTTTAATGGCCATAACAGCCGAGTCGATGCGGCAAAAAATGCCGTTGCTCAGGCTCAGCTTCAACTATCAAAGACCCAAGTGTTAGCGGGTGCTGATGGCGTAGTGACCAATTTGCAACTCAGTGCTGGTACTTTTATCAGCAAAGGCAGTACTGCCATGTTGATGACCGAGCCGACGCACGATTGGATTAATGCCGATTTTAATGAGCGCGGGCTGCCTTTATTACAAGCCGGTGCCCAGGCATTAGTCGTGTTTGATGCCTATCCGGGTAAGGTTTTTCCAGCCAAGTTGAGCAATCTTGATGATGCTGTATTTGATCCGTCCAATACTCAAGGCAAGTTAGCCGTGGTGGTCAATAACAATCGCTGGATACGCGAGCACCAAAATATCCGCGCCCGATTAACGGTTGGGAGTATTGAAAATGGCTTAATTTCTGGCTCTAAAGCCAGTGTTATGCTGCTGCCAGCCAAGGGCGTATGGCATTATGTTGCCAGTGGTTGGATGTCATTGCTCAGTTACCTGCGTTATCTGTATTGAGTTTAATGGCTATGAGTATCCAAACGCTCAATCGCAAGTTGGCGAAGTTGACCCATTGGCTGGAACGTTTAGTCGATTTTAGGGCTGTACGGGGCACTTTTATTATTGTGACCTGTATGGTGCTGGGAAAGTTTTTAAATTTTACCGCGCCCGTGTATCTGGCTTTTTTCCCAGCGGTATTGGTGATACGGCTAAAACAGGCTCATCTGCCACTGATGGTAAAAATGCTGCTGCCCAGTGTGTTGTCAGCTGCCAGTGCCGTAGTGCTGTCAGAGTTATTTCAGTCCCACCCTTTTATTGTCTGGACCATTAGCCTGTTTTATTTTGACTGGCTAAGGCGCAGAGCCGATACCCCGATAAAAGTTGCTGGCATCTTGGTGCCCATTTTTATCTGGGTGCTGAATATCGTGATGGCACAGCAGGGTAACCGGATTGATTTACCGGCTAATCTGCGGGAAATTTGTCTGGCAGTATTAATCTGTATCTCTGTCACTAAGTTGATGTTTTGGCTGATCCCATCCGCGGAGCCACAGCCTCATTATCAGTTTCAGCCCCAGCGGGTCACTTTTAAACAGCGGGCAATTTCCTTAGGGTTAATCGGCACAGGAACGGCATTTTTGCTGATAGTGGATATGATGTCGGCGCTGTTTTGCTTAGTACCTGTGATTGCCATTGCCACCCAGGTTTCATGGCAGGGATATGTGAGTGATGTTAAACGTCGATTGCTGACGCAGGTAGGTGGATGCTCCTTAGCAGTGTTCTTTACCTTTTTCCTTTCCGGTCATCAGGATATTATAAGCTTTTATATCCTGTGTCTGGCTGTTCTGGTGTACCTGTTTGTCTGGTCCGTAGAGCAGAGCAGCGGCGATATCAGGACGATTCAGGCAGATGCCTTGCTGGCCACGATTTTGCCAATCCAGCTGTATATCAGTCAAAGCGGAATGACCCTGAAAGGGGCTTATCTGCGGGGCTGGCAGCTGAGTGTGACCCTGGCCATAATGTTTGCACTGCATCTGTTAACCGAGAAAAAGGGCAATGCAGATCCAAAAGGATAAAATCGAACAACTGTTTGCCAGCACCCCCTTTGTGATGGGACTGGCCTACAAACAGTACCGGTGCATGGTTACCCATGAACTGCAGCAGCAGTTCCATATTACCATCGAGATGTACGGCGCCCTGAGGGTACTGGACGCCATGGGACAGATTTCCCAACAGACGCTGGCGGATACTTTGCTGCGGGAGCGCTCAGTGACCAAACGTTTGGTGGATAACTGTATTAAGCGCGGCATAGTGTTTGCTGCAAAGTCGGCCCAGAACCGTAAAACCAAGTTATTGGCGATGACAGAAGAAGGGCTGGCTGTTTTGAAACAAGCCAATGTGTTGATGGCAGATATCACCGGCCATTATTTTGGTGGCTTGAGTGAAGAAGAAAATAAACTGCTGTTGGGGCTGTGCCGTAAATTAGTTCGGGAAGATATTCTGGTCCATGAATAACCGTGTATAAGCCAATCAAAATAAAAGCGCCAATGGGCGCTTTTATTTTGATTTTTGATTCGGTATTACTCGGTTTCTTTTGGCGGTACATAACCCTCAATGGCTACGTCTTTACCTTCAAATAGAAAATCAGTCATCTGTGCTTCAAGGAACTGACGGTCATCCACGTTCATCATATTGAGTTTTTTTTCATTGATGAGCATGGTTTGTTTTTTTTGCCACAGGCCCCAAGCTTCTTTACTGATGTTGTCAAAAATGCGCTTACCCAGCTCCCCTGGATAGAGCTGAAAATCCAGCCCTTCTGCTTCTCTTTGTAAATAAACGCAGTGAACGGTGCGAGCCATGGTTACTCCTTCAATACTCAGATATCAGTCCGCTGAGCAGCTTTTCGGTTGCTGCAGCCAGACCTACTTTTTCAGGTTGATGAATGTTATACCAAAGAGTCCCTTCCGGTTCCATTATCCGGCTGTCAAAGCTATCGTCGACGGTTACCGTATAAGCGCTGATATCCAGATGAAAATGGCTAAAGGTATGTCGAAATGCGGCAAATTCTTGAGGCGTTTGGGTGATGCCCTGATCTGCTAGGTAAGCGTTCATATTGGCCAGCGTATCAAATTGTGGCAGGCACCAGAGCCCTCCCCAGATCCCGGCTGGTGGACGTTTATTTAGCAATACCGTATCGCTGTGACGTAGCAGCACCATAAATGCATTGCGGGCGGGAATGGTTTTTTTTGGTTTTTTCCCCGGGTATTCGGTTTGCCGCCCTTGCCGCTGAGCTCGGCAGTCGAGGGCAACCGGGCAATGTTCACAGCTGGGTTTGCTACGGGTACAGATGGTCGCGCCGATATCCATCATGGCTTGATTGTATTTTTCAATTTCATCCCTCGGCGTCAGTTGTTCTGTTAACTGCCACAGCTGGGTCTCTACGGCTTTTTCACCAGGCCAACCGGCGATGGCACCATGACGGGCCAGCACCCGTTTGACATTGCCATCTAAAATGGCGTGATGTTGCCCCAGAGATAGTGACAGAACCGCTCCTGCGGTGGAGCGGCCAATACCGGGTAACGCCAATACTTGCTCAAAATCTGTGGGAAACTGGCCATTAAGCTGATCACGAATAATTTGGGCTGCCCGGTGTAAATTACGGGCTCTGGCGTAATAACCCAGCCCCGTCCAGTAATGCAGCACTTCATCGGCTTCGGCATTAGCTAGACTGACCGCATCGGGAAAGCGGGCCATAAATTTTTCGTAGTAGGGGATGACGGTGGCCACTTGGGTTTGTTGCAGCATAATTTCAGAAATCCACACCTTATAGGGGGTCTTATCTTGCTGCCATGGCAGATGCTTGCGGCCATGGGCATTGTACCATTGGATGATTCTGCTAGAAAAAGTGCTGTCTGAAGCCTGTGTGGTCATAAAGTTCCCAAAATACTGGCCATAAAAGGGCGTCGGCAGTGTAGCCAGCATGGCGCTGACTGACAAGCCAGAAGGTGGGAATTTCATGTTCCTGGCAACGGGTAGCCAACTGACTGGTAACAAGACAGATTTTTTCTGGAGTTTGACATATTGTCACTGGTGAATGGTGGCGGGGAGGAAAAAATGATGTCCGGGGGGCTGAAAAGCTTGCGCTAGCAGGTTAACTTTGGATAATGCCCTTCTTTTCCGTGTTTGGGCGCCAGTAACGACGAGGCAAAAATGAGCGAAGTGACCACCGCTGAGTTTAATGAAGATGGCAAGTATCTGCGTAAGATCAGAAGCTTTGTATTAAGAGAAGGTCGTTTGACCAATGGACAGGCACAGGCTATTGAAGAACTGTGGCCGACCATGGGACTGAATTATTCCTCCGAGGCCCTTGATCTTAATCAGGTATTTGGCCGCGAAGCGGATACCGTGCTGGAAATTGGTTTCGGTATGGGGGCGTCTTTGGTTCAGATGGCACACAATGCACCTGAGCTGAACTATATCGGTATTGAAGTACATAAGCCGGGTGTCGGCGCCTGTTTGAGTGATGCCGGTAAAGCCGGTGTGACCAACCTGCGGGTTTATCATCACGATGCGATGGAAGTCCTGGAGCATGCCATTGCTGATGGCTCTCTGGCTCGGGTACAACTGTTTTTCCCTGATCCTTGGCATAAGAAGCGTCATCATAAGCGCCGTATTGTGCAAAGTGAATTTGCCCAGCTTATCCGCCGTAAACTTAAAGTTGGCGGCGTATTCCATATGGCCACTGACTGGGAAAACTATGCTGAGCATATGCTGGAAGTGATGAGCGTTGCAGAAGGTTATCAGAATCAATCTGCCAATGGTGACTATGTTCCCCGTCCAGATCATCGCCCACTGACTAAATTTGAAGCCCGTGGCCAGCGTTTAGGTCATGGTGTTTGGGATCTGATGTTTGAGAAAACTTGCTAAAACATCAGTTAAGCCACAATAAGCAACCTTGGGAGTCAATATGGCAACAAACCGTAGCCGTCGTCTGCGTAAGAAATTACGGGTAGACGAATTTCAGGAACTGGGTTTTGACATTAACTGGACCTTTAATGCTGATGTCAGCGAAGCGCAGATAGACAGCCTGGTGGATAAATTCATCGATGAGGTGATTGAAGTCCGGGGTCTGGGATTCCATGGTGGCGGTCACCGTGAATGGGAAGGCATTATTGCTACCCAGAAATTGGGGAAATGCAGCGATGCTGATCGTGCCGCAGTTCAGGCTTTCTGGCAGGAACAGGGCGCATCAGATGTAGCTGTCAGTGAGCTTTACGATATTTGGTGGGGATAAATGCCGGCACCTGAACTACTTGAGCAATTGGTCGAGGAAGCAAGACCATTGCTAGGTCAGGGCAAGGTGGCAGACTATATCCCGGCGTTGGCCAAGGTCAACGCCAACAAATTGGGTATTGCTGTAACAACCCCTGATGGCGTGACAATCGGGGCTGGGGATTATCTCGAGCCCTTTTCGATTCAAAGTATTTCCAAAGTATTCAGCCTGACATTGGCGTTGACCCTGTACGAGGAAGATGAGATTTGGCAACGGGTAGGCAAAGAGCCTTCCGGCCATTCATTTAACTCATTGGTACAGGTGGAATTGGAGCGGGGAATTCCGCGCAATCCCTTTATTAATGCCGGTGCTTTGGTTATTTCCGATTTGCTACAAGGCCGACTGAGCGCACCTAAGCACCGTATGCTGGAGTTGGTGCGTAATCTATCCGGTAATCAGAATATTGCCTATGACAAGGTGGTCGCGCGCTCTGAGTTTGAACACAGCGCCCGTAATGCGGCGATTGCTTATTTGATGAAGTCATTTGGTAATTTCGATAATGACGTGGATACCGTATTGCGCAGTTATTTCCATTACTGTGCTATCCGTATGAGCTGTGCTGATCTTTCCCGGGCCATGATGTATCTGGCTAATAAGGGGCAGTCTTTGGCAGGAAAACAGCTTATTTCCCCCGTGCAAGCCCGTCAGCTTAATGCATTGCTGGCGACTTCTGGGCTATATGATGGTGCCGGTGAGTTTGCCTATCGGGTCGGTATGCCAGGTAAAAGTGGCGTGGGCGGCGGCATTATTGCGGTGATCCCTGGGGATATGTCTGTGTGCGTCTGGTCTCCGGCATTGGATATTCAAGGCAACTCTGTGGCGGGTACCGCTATACTGGAATCCTTAAGCCAGAATCTTGGCCGTTCGATTTTCTAGGATCTGTTACTCCTTTTAAGCGGATTTTAGCTGTAAAAATAATGGGATATTTCACTAACTTAGATGGTGAAATGTCTCATTTTTTTATTCTTTATCTCAGTTCCCTGTCCATCAAAATGATGGAAATTCAGTATAAACCGATATAAAACATATAGATAAAAATCTGGCATGGTCTTCGCTTTATTATCTTGCACTATCAAGGACAGATAATAAAAAACAAAGGAATACACTATGCGAATACTTGCCTGCCTCCCTCTGGTTGCTGCGTTATGCGGCGCTTTTCTCACCTCAATATACCCTAGCCCGGTTTGGGCTGAACCTACCGAGAGTTGTGACCTGTCATTTAACTATCATGTTAATTATCGCAATAACCTATTGGAATTAACTGGTGATGATAGCCAGCAATACCGTTTTTCAGCCCAAGGTGTGTGGCTTGATGGTCAGCGGTTAGCCCTTAATCCTCAACAATTAGCGCTGGCAGAAGAGTACCGCCAAGCGGTGATAAAGCAGTTGCCTGAAGTGATAGCTTTAGTAGATGACACCATGACTGTTGTTAACCAAGCCCTTTTGGCGTCTCTGGGGCCATTATTAGGGCAGGCACAGCAACAGCAGCTGAGTGACATCTTGCAACAGACCAAGTTAAAAGTGGCACGGCAGGTGGGGAGGGATAATGACGGCTTTCACCTCAATGCTACCGAGTATGCTTTTAGTGATGTATTTGATGCGGAGTTTGAGCAGCAGATAGCCGAGTTAGCGACGCAATCAATTGCCAGTTTTATGCTGCAGATGGGCATGGACATGCTGTCTAATAATACCAGCGACGCAGATAACAGTATCGATAAGTTCAGTACGCGGATGACTCAGATGGGCTCGCAAATTGAGCAGGCGGTGAATGACAGCAGCGAGCAACTAGAGCGGCGAGCAACTGGGGTGTGTCATACCTTGCGCAGTTTGGAGCAGTTAGAGCAGCAACTGACCACTGCGATACCAGCGCTAGCTAAGATGGATTTGGTCAATACCGCAGATTGATATTAATCGTCTGTACCTGATTAATTGGTAAATTGTTTTCGCTTTATCCCTGACATCTTTGCCCTCGTCAGTTATCCCGCTGGCGGGGGCTTTTTTTATGCGGATATTACTGTGTATTTTGCCTAAGTATGTTCCCTAAGTATGTTCCCGTGGCATGATGACATCGTGTGGTTTTTACCCCTTGTGTGTTGCAAAACATAACGGTAATTTTGACGGTAGCGTGATAGCGACAGAATGAATTTTTATCACAGCGTGAGTTAGCCCACGCTGTCGCAATCTTTAAATTCCTAATGTAATTAGTCATATATTAAACCTTCCATAGAGTCTGATATACTCGCGCCACCTTGTTTAGTTCAGTGCAGCAGCGCCAGGAGACAAGGATTTTGCCTTGGCTGAAAAATAAAACTTCTGATTTAGATGAAATTTTTCTTGCTGTTGCATTGTTCGCTATTTTATTTTCATAGTTTGCGTAAATGACCGGCCAGGGATCTGCCCGCCCCGGGATAAATATAATCAGCGATGCGTATAGCGTAAGGCGACTGCTATGTTAGAACTCTTAGAACCTATTGCGATTTTTACCCATGTGGCCAGGGCCGGCAGTTTTAGCGCTGCCGCCAGGCGGTTGGGCATTTCCAAATCCAAAGTGAGTACCCAAGTTGCGGATCTTGAACATAAGCTTGGTGTGCAGCTCATTCAACGTACCACCCGCAGCCTGAGTCTGACCGAAGCAGGTAACCTACTGTATGTCCAAGGCGAAGAGTTACTGCGGGATGCCGATCAGGCTATTGCCAGTGTGCATAATCTGAACGATGCCACCCGAGGGGTGTTGAAAGTCGGCATTTCCCAGTCTTTTGGTACGATGCACATCATTCCTGCCTTACCAGAATTTATGGCCAAACACCCAGAATTAGAGCTGCAAGTCAGTTTATTGGATCATAAAGTGGATGTGGTCAGTGAAGGATTAGATTTACTGCTGACCATGTCAGAGCAATTACCTTTGGGGATGGTTGCCAGACCCTTAATGAAATGTCAGTTTATGCTGGTAGCCTCTCCTGATTATATTGCCCGTCATGGCGCGCCAGAGCGGCCGGAGCAGTTGGTTGACCATAACTGTTTGGTGTATCAGGGAGAGTGGCATGAACACAGTATTTGGCAGTTCCGCCGCGGGGATGATTACTGCGAAATTGGTGTTAACGGCAATTTCCGCGTCGATAATGCGCCCGCGTTAAAATCTGCTGCTGTCAGTGGATTAGGTGTGGTTTATCTGGCCAGTTATCTGCTGGATGGTGAGTTGGAGAAAGGCACGTTAGTCCCATTGCTGCGAGACTGGCAATTAACCAACCACCTGCCGTTACAGGCGGTGTATCCACGGCGTAAACATTTGGCACCAAAAGTGAGCGCTTTTATTGATTTTATTAAAGATCGGATTGGTACCCCTCCGTACTGGGATACCCCATATGCTCAGCTTTACGCCGAGCGCAAGTAAGCAAAGATGAATGGCCGAAGTAGCAGAGCTAACGGCTACTGCAGTTCAACAATGAAGATGACACTAGAATTGCAGCACGCCGGCAGTCACCGGCGCGCTGTTATTTTATTGATAGTTAGCTGCTAAATTAACCCAGCGATCAATCTGTTGCTCTAGTACATCCAGCGGCAACGGGCCATTTTTCAGTACTAAAGTGTGGAAATCCCGGATATCGAATTTATCTCCCAAGCGCTCTTTGGCTTGTGCTCTAAGTGCAAGCAGTTTCAACATACCTACTTTATAAGCGGTTGCTTGTGATGGCATTACAATATGGCGCTCGACCATTTTCACTGCATCAGACTTGGCATTGGGGGTATTGTTAACGTAGTAATTTATCCCTTGTTCCCGGGTCCAGCCCAGCTGATGGATCCCCGTGTCTACCACTAGGCGGCAGGCTCGCCATAATTCCATCGCGAGACGGCCAAAATCAGAGTAAGGGTCTTGATACAGGCCCATTTCCTTAGGGAAATATTCGGTATACAGCCCCCAACCTTCAACATACGCGGTATAGCGGCCAAAGCGGCGGAATTTAGGCAATCTATCCAACTCTTGAGCAATGGCGATTTGCATATGATGACCCGGGATCCCTTCATGGTAGGCGAGAGCTTCAGCCTGATATTTTGGCATCGCCTTCATATCATACAGATTGGCGTAATAGGTTCCCGGGCGTGAACCATCCGGCGCTGGCTGATTGTAAAACGCCTTGCCAGCAGACTTTTCTCTGAACGCCTCTACCGGTTTGACCACCAAATCTGCTTGAGGGCGAATGCGAAATACCTCATCTAAGCGGTTATCCATGGTATCAATATACTGTTTGGCTTGATTGAGATAAGCCTGACGCCCTTGCTGGGTATCTGGATAGTAGAACTGCTCATCATCCCGCATAAATTGGAAAAACTGCTTTAACGTGCCGCTAAAACCGACTTTAACCATGATTTGGCGCATTTCATTATGGATACGTGCCACTTCCGCCAGGCCAAGATTATGAATTTCTCCGGCGCTCATTTCTGTGGTGGTGGTACGCTTTAGGGCGTTATTGTAAAAATCCTCGCCTTGGGGCAATTTCCACACGCCATCGCGGTTGTCTGCCCGTAGCTGTAACGCTTTCACATAGTGGATCAGGGCTTGATAAGCGGGCTCAACCGATTCAAGCAGTGCTTGCTGTGCCTGCTTGAGCAATGTTTGTTTTTCCATATCGCTGATAGAGAGTTTATTTATTTTTTTCTTAAAATCAGCCAATAGGGTGGAGTCAGCCGTGTTATCAAACGGGGCGCCGGAGATGATATTGCTGCTGTCTGATAATACATGGGCGAAAACAAACTTGGGGGCAATAATCCCCATATCAGCTTTCAAGGTCAGATCGGCCATCAGTTGTTGAAATAACGGTTTAATGCCATTAAGGCGGCTGATATAAGCTTTAGCATCCTCAAGGTTGGTGATCTGGTGCTGGTTAATCAATAGGGCTGGAGTGGTGGAGTGCACGCCATACATCTGGTTTAGCGGGTAGACATAATGGCGCCAGCGGTAATCTGCGATCTGTTGCTCAAGCAGATCGGTAGCCAGCTTAAGGCTAAGTCGCGTCTGGTCGTCGAGTAAAGCCGGATCCAGTTGCTTTAGTTGCGCCAGATGCTGTTGATGACGTGCCAGCTCAGCTTGTCGGTTAGCTTCACTGATTTCATCCCATTTACCGTAATCCTGTTTAATGCCCAGATATGTCTGAGTGACGGGACTGGCCATCACATTTTCCATAAACATGGTTTCAAATAGCGCATTGGCCTGTGCTGATGCTGTAGTTGAGTCTGCTGCACTTGGCTCATTCACAGCGGCTAAACCGGTATTAGCGGCATTGTTAGCATTGTTGGTATCAGGGGCTGTGTGACAAGCGCCAAGCAGGGCGGCAGATAGGCTGACAGTCAGTAGTGTCGGTATTGTTTTCATTCTTATGCTCCGCAATTGAAGTTGCAAATATGCTAATGGAGCCAAGCAAGAAATATTCTAACTTTTTGTTACTGGATGTGAATTTATTGTAATTTTGATGAGGGGTGTCGATGAGTGATTGTCGGCGATACCACTGCCGGTAATGCTTACTGTCGCAAATGCTAGTTAGTATGCCGTGGATAAAAGTGCCGTGTATAAAAGCTTCGAGGCTAAAAGTCTCATCAGGGGGCTTGGTGTGAAATATGATTCTTTAACATAAAACAGCCGGTAAACTGGATACCGGCTGTTGAGCAATTAACTGCGGGCGTTATTGGGTATTAACAGAACTGGGACAGTAAGTCATTGACAAAAAAGTGGCCTTTATCCGTCAGTTCCCAGTGATCTTCACTGATAATCACTAATCCCCGCTGTCGACCTTTTTCCATTCCGTCTTGGATACAGTCTCGGCTTAAGCCTGTGCGCTGCTCAAACTCCACCATAGGGATTGGGCTCATCAGCCGCAGCCGATTCATCAGATATTCCAATGGCACATCGTCCGTTTCGACGTCAAAACTATTATCAGTAAAATCTATAGCCGCCAGATACCCCCGGGGGTGCTTGATTTTTACTGTGCGAATAATACGACGCTCTGCAGCTAGGGTAATTTTGCCATGGGCACCACAACCGAGCCCCAAGTAGTCCCCAAACTGCCAGTAGTTCAGATTATGACGGCACTGATAGCCGGGTTTGGCGTAGGCGGAAATCTCATATTGCTGATAGCCAAGCGCAGTGAGTCGGCGCTGACCTTCCCGATAAATCTCCCATAATGCCTCATCATCCGGCAATTGGGGCGGGCGAGAATGAAACAGCGTGTTGGGCTCAATAGTTAGCTGGTACCAGGACAGATGTGGCGGCATCAGTGCTGCAGCGGTATCGATATCAGCCATTGCTTGGGCTAAATCCTGATCCGGCAAACCATGCATTAAATCCAGGTTGAAGCTTTGATAGCCAGCCTCTTTGGCATGCTGCGCGGCAACTTCAGCTTCATTGCGGTTATGGATCCGCCCCAACAGATTGAGTTTATCGGAGGAAAAACTCTGCACCCCGATGGATAATCGGGTGATCCCTGCCTGACGATAGGCCGCAAAGTCATCATGTTCCAGCGTCCCTGGGTTGGCTTCCATGGTAATTTCGATATCGGCAGCAAAGTCTATCCGCTGACGGATCCCTGCCAACAGCCGGGCAATTTGCGCAGCATCAAACAGTGAAGGGGTGCCGCCGCCGATAAAAATACTGTGCAGCGGGCGGTTCTGGACATAATGCAGATCAGCATCCAGATCCTTGAGTAAGGCATCAACATATTCTTGTTGCGGCAATTCTCCCTGTTGGCCGTGGGAGTTAAAGTCACAATAAGGGCATTTCTGCACGCACCAAGGGATATGGATATACAGGCTCAGTGGTGGTAACACCATTGGTTGTGCGGCCGCGTTGGCTGACAGATGATGGGGTGAATGGTTCAAGCCAGCTGTCCCTGTTTTGCCAGTTGCTCAACTAGCAATGCCAGCGCCTTACCTCGATGGCTGACGGCATTTTTCTCATCAGCGCTCATCTGGGCAGCGCTGCGGCTTTCATGTTCAGGAATAAACACGGGATCATAACCATGTCCTTGCTGGCCTTCAGGTGCAACACCAATCTGGCCTTCCCAACTGGCTTGGCAAATCACTGGGGTGGGATCATCAGCATGACGCATATACACCAGTACACACTGAAAACGGGCGCTACGGCTGGATTCATCTGCCATAGCCGTGAGCAGTTTTTCATAGTTGCGTACATCGGTAGCGCCTTCACCACTGTAGCGGGCAGAATAAATGCCAGGTGCGCCGCGCAGAGCATCCACTTCTAAACCTGAGTCATCAGCGATAGCGGGCAGACCTGTAACTTGGGCTGCGTGACGAGCCTTGATAATGGCATTTTCCACAAAGGTGGTACCGGTTTCTGCCACTTCCGGCACATCAAACTGGCTCTGTGGCAGAATTTCTACCTTAAAGCCGGACATCATTTGGGCAAATTCCTGCAGCTTTCCTTTGTTGCCGCTGGCCAGAACAATCTGTTTCATGGAGCTTCTCGCGATAGGAGTTAATCCGGGCATCATACCCAAGTCCCCAATAAAATTAAACCGCCCGCCGTGGCTGGTGGACGGCTGAAAATGAGTGTGAATTCAGCGGGGAAGAAAGGGGCGCAGAGGGTAATGTTTAGGCTGAGCCAGAAAGGGCGCCTAATAGCGGCAAAACTGATGTGCGACTTAGGGCTAAAAGCGTTTTAGTCTTTGTTGCGTGGTTCGTGCTTAGTACCAAGGGGCAAACATCTTACTGCGATTAAAACGCTTTATCTCAAACGAATTGGGTCATGAAAGGTCAATAGAGCCTGGCTTAATCAACATAAAACTGCTGTTTGAATTTGAGTATGGTATTGAGCTGCTTGCCATATTTCACTGCAATTTGAAAATGAATATCTTCATCATGGCGGTAAGGTACTTCCGCAATATAGTAAATGGCCTTACCTTCACGGATCTCACGAAAATCCAGCTCAGTGCGGGTATCAAGCAAATTTCTGGCGATACCGCTCAGTTCAACGGGGACGGCGGGGGAGCCCTGCTGGGCAGTGTCCAGTACGGCAATATTCACAAGGCCGGTGTAGCGACTGCGTTTAATACCATAGGTTTTGGCAATATTGGGGGTTAAGAAGGTACTGCTTAAGGCGATATAGTGAATGGCAAAGTCACCAACCTGTTGTTTCTGCTCGGCTTGAGCCGGGATACAGAACAGGGCTGCGCTAAGCAGCAAGGCAAATAAAGCTTTGGACATAATAGCTGGCCTGTGCAGAAAATGGCCTTTAAGTATAAAAGCCGCAGCTGTTACAGACCAGCAGTTTATTTACAATCGATGATGCTTAATTACTGAATTTACAATAATGCAGCAACTTCATCTGGGATCAGTCTGGGGCTACTGATGCGGATCTGCTTATGGCGCCCTAACTCCCCTTTTTCAATACTGATATCCCCTTTGGGCACTTTAAATGCCTTTGACAGGTATTTGGTCAGATGGGCATTGGCTTTGCCATCAACCGGAGGCGCGGTGATAGCAACTTTCAACTCTTCCCCATGCAAACCAACTATCTGATCCCGGCTCGCTTTTGGCTGAATATACAATTTCAGCAGCAGGTCATCCTGCTGCATACTGACGGCACTCATCAACTCAGCCTTACACTATGGCCCAGTAAGGAATGTATTGTGCCAGCAGGATATTCAAGAAGTTCATGCCGATCAGGATCACCATCACAGACAGATCCAAACCGCCAATAGGCGGGATCACCCGGCGTACCGGTGCCATCAGAGGCTCTGTCAGCTGCTCCATAATCATGACAATCGGGTTATATCCTTGATTAAACCAGCTGAGAATGGCCCGGATAATTAACATCCAGAACAGCAGTACCCCGGCTTTTTTGATCACACTGACCACAGCGACGATAAAGAAGCTGAGAAACTGCATATCAGCCCCGGCAATCAAGCTGAGCAGCACCAGTTTTACGATAACAACCAGTAGCGCCAATACCACAGAGGCACTATCCAGATTGCCCACAGATGGCAACACTCGGCGCATCGGGGCGACTAATGGGTGGGTCGCTTTTACAATAAACTGGCTAAATGGGTTATAAAAATCGGCTCTGGCCCACTGCAGCCAAATCCGCAAAATCACCACTGACAGATAGAGATCAAACAGGGTGTTTATTAGAAAACTCATTGCATTCATGCAGATGTTTACCTTTTCCGGTTAAGTTAATGCGCAGGAGCCGTATTAAAAGGTTTTCGCCATTTCGTCGGCACGTTTAATGCAGTTTACCATGGCCTCATCGACCAGATCCCGCAGATTTCCCTGCTCAAAGGTGGCGATAGCCTCCGCTGTGGTGCCACCTTTGGAGGTGACATTTTGTCGCAGGGTGCTTAAAGGGGTATCCGGGTTATGGATTACCATCTGTGCAGCTCCCAGTGCAGCTTGCTGAGCCAGAGCTCTAGCCTGTCGCTCATCCATGCCCAGTTTTTCAGCGGCGCTGACCATGGCTTCCATAAATAGGAAAAAATAGGCCGGAGAACTGCCCGCCAGAGCGATGACCAGATTTAAGTCCGACTCCTGTTTAACCCAGACAACTTCACCGCCTGCTTGCATCAGCCGGGTAGCAATATCTCTATCTTGCTGGCTAATGTCAGCTGGGGCATACAAGCCTGTCATCCCAAAACCAATTTGCGCCGGAGTATTGGGCATGGTGCGGATAAGGCGCAGAGATTGGGACAGATAATCACGGTAACGTGCAACAGGAATACCCGCCGCGATGGTGATAACCAATTTATCGCTAAAATCAATATCCGCCAGTGGCTGACAGACAGCTTCCATCAGTTGAGGTTTGACTGCCAGCACGACAACATCAGCCCATTGGACAGCTTGGTGATTGTCACAGGTGGTTAAAATGGCAAAATCGTCACTCAGGGCATCAAGCTTGCCGCGGCTGGGATTACTGGCTTGGATATGATCGGCCGGATAACCGCTACCAACCAGTCCACTGATAATGGCCCGGGCCATATTGCCGGCACCAATAAAGCAAATTTTGCTTGGGTTCATGCTGTTCTCTATTGTGAGAGGCAGGACTATCCTGCCTGTGGCTGCTTTGAGTAGATATTTGGGCAACATCACTGAAAAACAAGTTTTACTTGTATTACTAGGGGCTGTTGACCTTTGATGATTGAATTTTGTTCGAGATAAAAGCGTTTTAATCGCGGCGAGGGGTTTGCCGCCTAGCATGCTAAGCAAGAACCGCTCAACAAAGAGTAAATCGCTTTTAGCCGAACCCTTTGGGCAGCGTTTGGGGCGCCTTTCTACTGCGTTATCGGCTTATCAGGTAGCGAAACTACCTATCAAAGCCTCTGCCTTGTATAAAGACCCCCAACACGCTGCAAAAACAAACTTGAAAGGTCAACAGCCCCTGGCACCAAAGATCGCGCTACCAATGCGCACCATGGTTGAGCCATGGGCAATAGCTTGCTCTAAATCGCCACTCATCCCCATTGAGAGTGTATCCACCTCAGGGTAGGCCGCCTTGAGCTTATCAAAGCACTGTTTCAGTTCGGCAAACTCGCGATTTTGTACTTGGGTGTCATCCGTCTCTGTGGGGATCGCCATCAGTCCACGCAGTTTGAGATGGGGTAAAGTGGCAATTTCTTTTGCCAGTGCCATCATCTGTGTAGGCGTAATACCGGATTTGCTCGACTCTTGGCTGATATTAATCTGAATACAGACATTCAATGGCGCCATATCGGCCGGACGTTGATCATTGAGTCGCTGGGCAATCTTGTCTCTGTCGACGGTATGCATCCAATCAAAGTGCTCAGCAACAATCCGGCTTTTATTGGACTGCAGTGGGCCGATAAAGTGCCATTCAATGTCCGGGCAGTCGCTCTGCAAGGCGAGGATTTTTTCCTGGCCTTCCTGGACATAATTTTCCCCGAAGCGGCGCTGGCCAGCTTGATAGGCCTCAAGGATCTGCGATACTGGCTTGGTTTTGCTGACTGCCAGCAGTTTGATTTCATGGGAAGAACGTGAAGCATTTGCTGCAGCCTGCGCTATCCGTTGTTGGGCGGCAGCAAGTCTGTCTGTTATTGTTGTCATGATGTGACCAATTAGTTTAAGGAAAGTCTGAAACGATGGAAATCACTGAGTTATTAGCTTTTAGTGTAAAGCACAACGCATCTGATCTGCACCTTTCTGCCGGGGTATCTCCTATGATCCGGGTCGACGGTGATGTGAGAAAAATCAATGTTCCCGCGCTGGATCATGAAGGCGTCCACAGTCTGGTGTACGACATTATGAATGACCGGCAGCGCAAAGACTACGAAGAGCATTTGGAAATTGATTTTTCATTCGAAGTGCCGAATCTGGCTCGTTTCCGGGTTAATGCTTTTAATCAGGCTCGTGGTGCGGCCGCTGTATTTCGGACGATTCCCAGTGAAGTGTTATCTCTGGAAGCATTAGCCGCGCCGGAAATCTTCAAAAAAATTGCCAGTTTTCCTCGGGGGTTAGTATTGGTCACCGGCCCGACCGGTTCGGGTAAAAGTACCACGTTGGCTGCCATGATTGATTACATCAATGAAAATCGCCATGACCATATTTTGACTATTGAAGACCCGATTGAATTTGTGCACAGCAATAAGCATTGTCTGATCAATCAACGGGAAGTGCACCGCCATACCCATAGCTTCAATGCTGCGCTGCGCAGCGCGTTGCGTGAAGATCCGGATGTGATTTTAGTGGGAGAATTGCGGGATTTGGAAACCATACGCTTGGCGATGACAGCTGCCGAAACCGGGCATCTGGTATTTGGTACCTTGCATACCACCTCTGCCGCTAAAACCATTGACCGGGTAGTGGATGTGTTTCCCGCCGGAGAAAAAGATATGGTGCGTACCATGCTGTCAGAATCGCTGCAGGCTGTGATTTCTCAAACCTTGATTAAAAAGGTTGGCGGGGGCCGAATTGCCGCCCATGAAATTATGATGGGCACGCCAGCCATTCGTAACCTGATTCGCGAAGACAAGGTAGCACAGATGTATTCTGCGATTCAGACCGGCATGGCCCATGGAATGCAGACCTTGGAGCAGTGCCTGCAGAATCTGGTTAACCGTGGCCAAATTACCCGAGAGGATGCTCTGGCTAAAAGCAGTAACCGTCAGGCCACTTTCTAAGGAAATCGTATGGATGTTCGTCCCCTATTAAGTACCATGGTGGAGCGTAAAGCCTCGGATCTGTTTATTACCGCAGGCTTTCCCCCCAGTGCCAAAATCGATGGTGAGCTAACACCATTATCCGATGCTGCCCTCACCCCAGAGCAATCGCTAGCCTTGGTGCACTCGGTGATGACTGACGCCCAGCAACAGGAGTTCAGTCAGAGTAAAGAATGTAATTTCGCTTTTGCAGTCAAAGGATTGGGACGATTTCGTGTCAGTGCTTTTTGGCAGCGTGAGTCTTGTGGCTGTGTGATGCGCCGGATTGAAACCCGTATTCCTACTGTTGAGGAGCTGCATTTACCACAAATCCTGAAAGATTTGGTGATGAGCAAACGAGGGCTGGTGATTATGGTGGGTGGCACCGGCACGGGTAAGTCGACCTCACTGGCTGCCTTAGTCGGGTATCGTAATGCCCACGCCCGCGGCCATATTCTTACCATTGAAGATCCGGTGGAATTTGTTCATAACCACAATCAAAGCATTATCACCCAACGAGAAGTTGGCATAGATACCGAAAGCTTCGATGCCGCGCTGAAAAGCTCTTTGCGACAGGCGCCGGATGTGATTTTGATTGGTGAGATCCGCAGCCAAGAAACCATGGAATTTGCCCTGTCCTTTGCTGAGACAGGTCATTTATGTATGGCAACCCTGCACGCCAATAATGCCAACCAGGCATTAGATCGAATTATGCATTTGGTACCGGAGAATAAACATCACCAGTTGCTGTTTGATCTGTCATTAAATCTTAAAGCCATTGTGGCGCAGCAGCTGATCCCCCGCATCGACGGTAACGGTCGCCGGGCTGCGATTGAAGTACTGATTAATACCCCAAGGGTGGCAAGTCTTATCCAGAATAATGAGTTGCATCTGATCAAAGAGACCATGGCTAAATCCACAGAGCAGGGGATGCAGACCTTTGATCAGGCGCTATTCAGTCTGTATCAGGAAGGGGAGATCAGCTATGCCGATGCCCTGCACTGTGCCGACTCACCAAATGATTTGCGCTTGATGATCAAATTGGCCAGCAGTGGCCAGGGCAGCTCTGGCATGATGGATGGTGTCACTATCGACATGGATTAATTGCCAGCCATATTCGGGCAACCAGCAGTTATATGTAACTTGTGCTGCCATGATATATGGGCACTTTTCAACCAATAAAGCCTCGTTATACCGGCCAGACTGATCTTTTTCCGGTCTAAGCCGGTATATAACGGTCGGTATATAACCGCAGCATATATCCATTATGCTCCACAACCTATTCCACAGTTGTACTCAAGAACCCTAAGCTAAAACCACAATTGAGTGCGCTACCACAGGGAGGTATTAAGGTGTCTAAACAATTCAACTCCAGAAGCACAACCTTATCCCGCCGTCATTCGGCAGCCACAGATAGGTTCATGAAAAGCATTGCCACCGGCGGACTTTGGCTCTCTGCCATTACCACGCTTATTGCCAGCTTAGCGCTGACGCCGTTGCCAAGCCGGGCGGAGTCAGCCGCATCAAGTACTGTGGCTTCAGACAAACACCCCGGAGCCCTTAACGCTAAGTCAGCGAGCTGCCCAGATTATCTGCAATATCAGGCTAAAAGGCTGCATTCAGATGAAATGGTCGATTTATGTCAATTGACTCAAGGTCGGCCGGTATTGATTGTTAATACGGCCAGTAACTGCGGTTTTACCCCGCAATTTAAAGTGTTGGAGGCGTTGAATCAGAAATATCGGCAGCAGGGACTGGTGGTGATAGGGTTTCCCTCGGATGACTTTTTTCAGGAAGAAGACGACGAAGCGAAAACAGCCCAAGTCTGTTATATCAATTATGGCGTGACATTTACCATGTTATCCACTTCTCCAGTACGTGGCGGCGATGCTAACCGGGTTTTCCGTTATCTGGCGGATAAAACCGGGGCACCAATGTGGAATTTTTACAAATATGTGGTCAGTAAAGATGGCCAAAGCGTGCAGCAGTTCAACTCTCGGGTAGCACCTAACAGTCCAGAGCTTACTCAGGCAATAGAATCTGTGCTTTAATGCCGAGCTAATTGATTGAATTTCTGCATGTTGAGGTAATGTTTGGTGCAATACACAGGGCTGAGCAAGGCGCAGGGACACGGCCAGCGCAATAAGACCGGCATTTTGCTGGTAAATCTTGGTACACCGGACGCGCCGGATACGGCTTCTTTACGGCGCTATCTGGCGGAGTTCCTTTCTGATCCCAGGGTGGTGGAGCTGCCAAGGTTATTATGGAAGGCATTGTTGCACGGGATTATTTTGCGCACCCGCCCCGCGAAATCTGCCGCGGCATACCGTCAGGTATGGACAGAGCAGGGCTCTCCCCTGATGGACATCAGTTTACGTCAGCAGCAGAAGCTAACGGCGCTATTGAGCGCAAAAAAGCAGCATGCAAAGGTATATCTGGCCATGCGTTATGGTAATCCATCCATGGCCAGTGTGTTGCAGCAGATGCAGCAAGATGGGGTTGACCGGATAGTGGTGTTGCCGCTCTATCCTCAATATGCCGCCCCGACCACAGGGTCGGTTTTTGATGCATTGGCGGCGGAGTTAAGCCAGTGGCGTTATGTTCCATCGCTACATTTTATCCATACCTATCATGATAATCCGGCGTTTATTACCGCCTTGAGTAACAGTATTGCTCAGGATTTTGCTCGTCATGGGCGGCCGCAGAAATTAGTCTTGTCCTATCACGGTATGCCGGAAGAAAATTTGCATAAAGGCGATCCATATTACTGTTTTTGTATGAAAACCAGTCGCTTGGTGGCAGAGCAATTGGGGTTAGCTGAGCAGGAGATTATGACGACCTTTCAGTCCCGCTTCGGTAAAGCGGTATGGCTGCAACCTTATACAGATCAGACTATGGGCTCGTTACCCACAGCAGGTTGTCGGGATATTGCTGTTGCATGTCCGGCATTCAGTGCTGATTGTTTGGAAACGCTGGAAGAGATCGCGGTGGAAAACCGGGATATTTTCCTGTCTGCTGGTGGGGAGAAGTTCCGTTATATTCCCTGTCTTAACGATGCCGACAGCCATATTGAAATGATGGCGCAGTTATTGACGCCGTATCTAGATTGATGCCACCTGAACTAACCGTTTTTAGCTGAACCCCCTTTCCGCAGTGCTAATTTCATTAGTACATAAAAAAACCGGCTTTTGCTGCCGGTTTTTTATTGTATTTGGTTATTGGAGGCTTACTGGTACTGATTTTCAAAGTAACTTTCAATAATCAGTACGGCAGAAACTGCATCTACCTGATCTTTGGTCAATGCCTTGTAGCCGCCCAGCTCAAACAGTCGCGCTTTGGCATCAGTGGTGGTCAAACGCTCGTCTTGGGTTACCACTTTTATGCCAAAACGGCCATTGATGCGGTTAGCAAATTTGCGTGCTCGCAGGGTCATCTCCTGCTCTGTACCATCCATATTCAATGGCAGGCCAACCACAATAAAATCCGGCTGCCACTCTTTAATCAGGGCTTCAATCTGTTCCCATTTAGGAATGCCATCCACGGCTTTAAGGGATGTCAGTGGGTTGGCAGAGCCGGTTAACTGCTGGCCAATGGCAACACCGATACTCTTGGTGCCATAGTCAAAGCCCAGTACTGTTTGTGTGTTCATGTTTATTTCACTTATTAAGCGTGCCCGGCCTGCCCGGACATCTGCCATACATCAAATCCCAAGGTGCGGGTAGCCTGTTGCCATCTGTCCTCACAAGGGACATCAAACAAGATATTCATATTGGCAGGTATGGTGAGCCAGCTGTTTTCTGCTAGCTCCTCTTCCAACTGATTCTGACTCCAGCCAGCATAGCCAAGCGCCACTAAAAATTGTGCCGGGGCCTGCTCAGTTCCCAGGGATGCCAAGACATCTCGAGACGTAGTCAGCATCAGCTCATCATTCAGGGCTTGGCTGTTACTCCAGCCAGATTGTGGCGTATGCAGTACAAATCCTCGCTCTGCAGCGACCGGTCCACCCACCATAACGGGCTGATCTAATCCGATATAACGGGTTTGCTCTGTGGTTAGCTCCATCTGCTCCAGCAGCTCAAGCACCGGGATATCAAAAGGCCGGTTAATAATCAGCCCCATCGCCCCTTTGCTATCATGCTCACAGATATAAACCACAGTCCGCTCAAAAAAAGTATCCTGCAGTGATGGCATTGCCACCAAAAAATGGTGTTGCAGACTTTGCATATTTCACGCTCCCGTGACCGGTCTTAGCCGCCGGCCAGCTTCACTGTGTAGCCCAGTTTTTCCAGCAGTCCTTTAACTAACTCCCGGTTATCTGTCTGCACTTCGATATCAAATTCCCGCACTGTGCCACCGCAGCCACACTGCTTTTTCAGTTTCTGTGCCAAGGTTTTCAGTGCGGCTTGGTCCAGCCCCAGCCCCTTGATCACGGAAACCCCTTTGCCTTTACGGCCTTTGCTGTCCCGGTGAATACGCACTGTACCGTCGCCTTGGGGCACGGCTTTGACTTCGGGCTCAGGATTGATGCGGCCTTTGTCGGTACTGAAGACCAGCGCGATATTGGGATCGATTCTCATGACGGGTAAAAATTGGGTGAATTTAGCGTTCGAGTCTATCAAATAACGCCTCGGGGCGGGAGTGTGAAACAAGATTAATGCCCATCTGGCTGATTGCCCGGTCCAAGGGAAAAATTGCCATCGCAACCCGGCGGCGGATCATTTATTATCCAAGAGCGAGAATTGTGCGCTAACCCATGGTTTACTGTGGGTTTTTCCGGTGACTGCCAGGTTGCCGCAACAATGATAATTAGCAGTAGGTGAACCATGATGAGAATACTATTCCTCGCCTGTGCGCTGTTGGGCTTAAGTGCCTGCTCCAGCGTCAATACCAACTGGGATTACAACCCCCAGATCAATTTCAGTCAGTTTCATACCTTTGCTTGGGCCACCGCCGATAATGACGGCTCGGAGTATCATCTCGATGGCCTGATGGATGCCAGAGTGCGTCATGCGGTGGATACCCAGTTGGCAGCCAAAGGCTTGAAGCAGGTCAATAAGGCCGATGCTGAGCTCTTGGTGAACTATCTGACCAAGGTAGATACCAAGGTGGATGTGGATACCTTTACCAATTACTACGGTTATAACCCCTATTATCCATACTATGGTCCGGGGTGGGGATGGGGCACACCTTGGGGTGGCGCTCAGACACAAACCCAGGTTCGGGAATACAATGTTGGCACCTTGATAGTTGATTTGGTTGATGCTCACACCAAACAACTTGTCTGGCGCGGCAGTATTTCTGATATTGTCAAAGACAAGAAAACGCCCGAGGCACGCACTGAATTTATTAATCAGTCAGTGGCCAAAATTCTGGCTAATTACCCGCCCAAAGCTGAGCAGTAAACTCGCGTAAGAAATTCAGCCTTGGCAGCTCACAGGCGGCATAACATGGTGTTATGCCGCCTGTTTTGTTTAGCTGTTGCTATTGTCAGTTTTCCCCTCGTTCTGTGGCAACAGGGTGGATAAATGACGGCGCAGAAATTGGCAGACAGGATTGGCCGCCATGCGCTGATGGCTAATTAAATCCACATTGGCCTGCCAGCCAAGGTGATCCAGTGCCACCGGCAAACGGATAAGCTGTCCCTGAGCTACCGCCGGCGCAGCAATATGGCAAGGTAGCATTGCCCAGCCTAATCCGGCTTGGGTCATTTCCCCTAGTAGATAGTAATTATCGCCATGCCAGACATCCGGCGAGTGGGGATAGTTAAATTCACAGGTAGCTTGATTGCGGGCGCCAATCACTAGCTGGCGGTGGAGTCGCAGCATATCTGCATGCAGTGATGGGGTATGAGCCAGCGCATGGTTAGGGCTGATGTAGATATCAAAGGCGACGCAGCCCAGTGAAGCAAAATCCACCATGGCAGGGTAATGCAACCCACTAAAGATCACCCCGCAATCCACCCGAGCCTCAGCCACCATATCAATAATATCGGCACTGGCAGATGACAGCGTTTCCAATGCAAGGTGGGGAAATTGCGCCGTCAAGGTTTGCAATACCGGCAACAGGCCATTGAGCGGGATACCTTCATCCAATGCCAGCGTCAATTTGGCCGGTTCATTGTGTTGTAGCGCAGAGAGCTGCAACTCCAATCGTAAATGTTGGGCCAGTACGGCCCGGGCATAGGGGAGCAGTTGTTTCCCCGCTGGGGTTAATACCGGCGTGCGGCCGCTGCGGTCAAATAACACTGTGCCGCTATCAATCTCCATATTGATAATTTGTTGGCTCACGGCTGACTGGGCTTTACCCAGTTTGCGCCCAGCAGCAGAGAATGAGCCTTGCTCCACGGTTGTGACAAAACAGCTTAATTGTTCCGAGGTTAACATATCGTATTTTCAGATAGATACTAACTTTTAGCTATAAATATAACAGATGATAATGCTGCTTTGTCTGATTTTTACGGGAGTCAATTATGCAGCGTAGGGTGATTAAACAGGAGACAGCGCAGACGAACAGCGCCGTGATGGGAGTAAAGGAGCGGGTAGGCCATGCCATTTTATTTGAACTGATTGCCCTTGGGCTGATGATCCCGCTAACCGCCATCATTACCGGGCGCGGTGCCGGGGAGTTAGTATTGGTGGGGGTTGCGCTAAGCCTGTATACCGTGGTGTGGAACTTTTGTTACAACCTGATATTTGATACTTGGTGTTCGGTGCCCCGCTTGCAGCGCAATCTGGCCTTGCGGTTGGCCCATGTGGCAGGATTTGAGGGCGGCTTAATTTTTGTTACTGTCCCCAGTGTGGCATGGTATCTGGACATTTCCCTGTTGCATGCATTGGCACTGGAAGCGGGATTTTTACTCTTCTTTTTTGCCTATGCCCTGCTGTTTAACTGGGCCTATGACAGTATTCGAAGCCATTATTGGGGCAAATTATCCTGATAGTTGGGGACTTTGTTTTCTGCCTGTCAGTAAGCTATACCCATGAAAACGGAAAATAAATGGGAGCAAGCATGATGGCAACACAAACCAAGAGGCTGACATATCGCAGCCTTGCTGCCGGTAACAGGGTAAAGCTAGCCGGGACATTCACATCGTCTGGCAACATGATGTTGATGCTGGCGCTGGTTTTGCTTTTAGCGGGGTTATCCACCAAGGCAATGGCCTTTGCCGATCAGGACCATGATGGCGTGCCAGATTATAAAGATGCTTGCCCCGACACGCCTAAAGGGCTGGCAGTGCATGCTAATGGGTGCAGTGAGACGCCCCTGAGCACCTTGTGCTTGCCGGATAGCCAAGGGCAAAGTTACCCGCCAAAGTGTGCGACAACTGAGCCATTGGCGGTTTATTTTCCCTCTGACAGCAGTCATTTGCCTCAGTCACAATGGCCGGTTTTAGCCCAGATAGCGGCGTTTTTACGCACTTATCCGGCGGTCAGCCTCTATCTAGTCGGGCATACGGATAACCAGGGTAATAAGTTACAGAATCAACCGCTGTCCTATCGGCGAGCAGAGTTGATCCGCACTGCATTAATCAATGATTATCAAATCGATCCTGTCAGGTTGAAGATTCAGGCAAAGGCTGCCAGTCAGCCCGCAGCCAGCAATCAGCATGCCCATGGCCGGTCACTGAATCGCCGCGTTGCATTTATTGTGCAGCAGCGACATTTGGCGGATAACCGCCAAGGAGGGCAGTAATGGCGGATATGCAGGATACTCTGGTACTCAGCAGCGATAAAATCATGCAGCAGTTACCTGAGCTGGTGACTGAATACGGGCTAAAACTGCTGTTAGCGATAGTGATTTTTGCCCTTGGCCGTTGGTTGTCATCGCTGGCAAAAGCCATGACCCACAAGGTATTGACCCGGCGCAATATCGATCAAACCGTGGTGAGTTTTATTGCCAACATGATGTGGGCCACTGTGTTTGCCTTTACGGTTATCGCAACCCTGGGGCAGTTAGGGGTGCATACAGCGTCATTGGTGGCTGCAGTGGGAGCGGCTGGTTTAGCGATAGGTTTGGCGCTACAGGGATCACTGTCCAATTTTGCTGCCGGAGTGTTGATTATTCTGCTGCGACCATGCCGGGTGGGGGATTATATTGTGGCGGCCGGGGTGTCGGGAACCGTGGATGAAATTACTATATTTTCCACGCGGTTGCTGACCTCGGATCACAAGGTGGTGACAGTACCCAATTCCGCCATAATGCATGGCAGTATTACCAATTATTCTGCGATGCCCAGTCGGCGAATCGATTTGGTGATTGGGGTGTCCTATGATGCCGATGTGCGAGAGGTGAAAGCGCTATTAAGTCAGCTACTGGAGCAGAATCAGTATGTGCTGGAAGAGCCAGCCTTTACAGTGGCGGTTTATGAACTAGCGGATTCCAGCGTCAATTTTGTGGTTCGCCCTTGGGTAAATACCCCGGATTACTGGCCGGCATATTATGAGCTGTTAGAAAGTATAAAACTGGGGCTCGATGAAGCGGGTATCGGCATACCTTATCCGCAGATGGATGTGCATTTCCCCGCCGGTGAGAAATCGCCATCCCCAGAGCAGGACTCACCTGAGGTAAAATAACAACCATGGCCGGGGCAATGTTCCCCCGGCCGTTTTTATGACTGTATATGGCTGTTATCTGTACTCGCTCTGTGTCATAGCCTAGTGGCCGTGAGGATCAGTTTCTGCCTGATAATCAAAGGTAGGAATTGACCACTTATATTTCAGCGCCAGCATACGGAACCCAAAGCCAAAGCCTAGGCTGACAATCAAATTAACCCATTCAATCACATCCAGTGCTTTTAGGCCGACATACAATGCCGCGGTTAGCAAAGAGACAACCGCATAGAGTTCTTTGCGGAAAATCAATGGCACCTGATTGCAGAGAATATCGCGGATCACCCCACCAAAGACGCCGGTAACAACCCCCATCACCACGGCTACAACCGGGTTAAAGCCCAGTACCAGAGATTTTTGCGCGCCGATAATCGAAAAGACCGCCAGCCCCAGCGCATCGATAGCAAGAAACAGTTTGGACAAATAGCGCATCACCGGGGCGATAAGTACCGTGACCAGGGAGGCAAAGGCAATCGCAATCAGATAATGAATATGCTCCACCCATACGAGTGGATAATTGCCTAAGAGAATGTCGCGCAGGGTGCCGCCGCCGATGGCCGTTGCCCCACCAACAATCACCACCCCGAACAGATCCATCTGTTTGCGGCCGGCCGCCAGTGCGCCGGTCATCGCTTCGGCCAGAACCCCGATAAGCCAGAGAAAACTGATGAACTGTGCTTCTTGCATTGTTTGGAACCTGAAAGTGAAATTATCATGAATTTTGCCTGAAAATTTGGCTGCGACCAAGCAACAAAAAATCAAACTATGCATTAGAAAATTTAATCTTTATTTTAAGTGTGATGCAGCGCGCGAATTCCACAGTGATTGATTTTACCGAGGTAGCATCTGATGTTGCCTATTGGTTGCCGATGATTATCATTAACTAACTAATAGTTAAATTTTATCTTTGTAAAAAATACCGGTTAATTGTTGTTTTTTGGTGCGGTAGCGCACAATAGCAGGCTGTTATCCGATACCATCTTTGTCTAAAGTGGGCATAACCCGATCAATTGTTTTGGATAACGTCATGATAGATTTTCGCAGTGATACCGTAACGCGACCCACCCCAGCGATGAGACAGGCCATGTATGAGGCTGAAGTGGGGGATGATTTTTACGGTGATGATGTCAGCGTCAACCTTTTACAGGACAGCGCAGCTGAACTGCTTGGGTTTGATGCTGCACTGTTTGTGCCCTCTGGTACCCAAGCTAATTTATTGGCATTGATGAGCCATTGTGAGCGGGGAGATGAGTATATCTGTGGGCAGCTAGCCCACAATTACCGTTTTGAGGGCGGCGGCGCGGCAGTGCTGGGCAGTATTCAGCCCCAGCCTCTGGCTAATCAAGCTGATGGCACCATTGCCTTGGATGATATCCGTGCTGCCATTAAGCCAGATGATGTACATTTTGCCCGTACTCGCCTGATCAGCTTGGAAAATACTATCGGTGGCAAGGTATTACCCCAAGCTTATTTAGCCCAAGCGCAGCAGTTAGCCTTTCATCATCGCCTGAAGATTCACCTTGATGGCGCCCGTTTGGCCAATGCTGCGGTGGCTTCAGGCTGTGAGATGGCTGATCTGGCGCAATATTTTGACTCTGTGTCCCTGTGTTTGTCTAAAGGACTAGGCGCGCCGGTAGGGTCATTGTTGCTCGGGGATGAAAAGCTGATCGCAAAAGCCAGACGTTGGCGCAAAATGTTAGGGGGCGCCATGCGTCAGGCCGGTATTTTGGCGGCGGCTGGACAAGTTGCTTTGACTCAGCATGTGGCGCGCTTAGCCGAGGATCATGATAATGCCGCCCTGTTAGCCCGTGAGTTGGCACAGATTGAAGGGCTGGCTGTTGATTTGAGTCAGGTGCAGACCAATATGGTCTTTGTCTCCTTGACTGGAGCCCATGCTGATAGCCCGGCTTATCAGTTGAAACTGGCGCGTTTTCTGCGCGACCAGGGCATTTTAATCACACCAGAGGCCTCTATTCGTCTTGTGACCCATCTGGATATCAGTCGAGAAGATATTCTTTATACCATCAGTCAGTTCAAAGTATTTATGCAGCAACAACACTGAGATTCCTCTGTGACCATGCTATCGCTCACGGTATGGCGGCAAGATAAATAGCGGAAGCTAGACAGAAAATAACAGGCCGGGCAGTATTGATGCCCGGCCTGTTTGCTATTGGATTTGTCAGTATCTGAGCTTTAGGCGCTAAGCCTTAGCCTCAGTGCAGCTTCATATGTGGATGGATAATACGGCCGATGCCTTTTGCTAACATCAGCAAGGTGCCTTTAACCACACCATGTAGTTCGATCAGATGGCGACGATACAGCGAGGTATAAACAAAGCGGGCGATTTTGCCTTCAACCAGTACCCCACCACCAATAAATGACATCAGGTTACCAACAGTATGGAAGCGTGACAGGTTCACCAGTGAGCCTAAATCCTTATACAGATATTCGTGCTTAGGTGCCTGACCTTTCAGCATCAAAATAATATTATCAGCCGTCATCAGTGCCATCTGCCGGGCGCTTTGACCTCGAGGTGGCACAAAACTGCCATCAGGTTGCGGGCAGGCGGCACAGTCACCAATGGCGAAAATATGCGGATCCAGTGTAGTTTGCATATTTTGCTGTACCACAATTTGATTGATACGGTTGGTTTCCAGCCCGCCGATTTGCTGCAGAAAGTCAGGTGCTTTAATCCCGGTGGACCAGATCACCATATCGGCGGGGATCTCAGTACCGTCGGATGTGGTGAGCCCTTTCGTGTCGACCTTGGTAATGCGGGTATCGGTCATAACATTTATGCCCAGTGCCAACAGCTCACGGGTGACGGATTCAGAAATTTGGGGTTTTTCTACTTTGGGCAGAATACGGCTGTCGGCCTCGATCAATGTCACCTCCAGCATCTCTGGGGTGATTTGATAGCCAAAGCCTTGCAGCTGCGCCACGGCATGGTGCATCTCGGCGGACATTTCAACCCCGGTGGCGCCGGCACCGACCACGGCAATCTTAATGCGCTCATCCAGTTTTTCCTGGCGGGCGTAGCGCATAAATTTATTCAACAGCCGCTTACGGATAGCCAGGGCTTCGGCGGTGCTATCGAGAAACTCACAATGCTCCCGCACCCCAGGAATATGGAAATCATTAGCAATGGAGCCGATGGCAATTACCAGATAGTCAAAATCAATCCGGCGAGCGGGCAGTAACTCCATGCCTTTATCGTTAAAAAGCGGTGCCAGCACAATCTGGCGTGCCTGCCGGTCGATATCCGTCATGGCGCCTTGCTGGAAGTGGTAGCCGTGAGCCGCGGCATGGCTACGATAATCCAGTGCATCAATCCCGACATCCAGTGCGCCC
Organism: Shewanella sp. NFH-SH190041; assembly: GCF_024363255.1. Lineage (NCBI taxonomy): Bacteria > Pseudomonadati > Pseudomonadota > Gammaproteobacteria > Alteromonadales > Shewanellaceae > Shewanella > Shewanella sp. NFH-SH190041. The sequence continues at coordinate 3,196,435 of NZ_AP026070.1, read as the reverse complement.
GTGGCAACTTCATGTAACAGGGGTTTCCAAACATGGCTATCAGCACAGTCCACCAGTGTGACCCTGGCCTTGCCTTTACGACCAACTTTGTGGCCCAGTTTGGTGGCAATTTCCATACCGCCGGCACCGCCGCCGACAATGACGATATTGGGTTGGTGTTGCATGTTTACCTGAAGCTCCTGTAAGGATGAAGATGGCGATAATGCCCCGTGCTGCCAGGCTGGATATGTCTTTTCTATGACAGCGGCACTATTTTAGCAATGTGGTAAAAATACAACAAACGGAGTGAAAATCATTTTTTATAGTGATAACTGTGGTAATTAAGCATCAAAATGATGATTTTAAAGGTAATAAAAGAGAGTTTTTGTATTGTTTTACATTTTAGGTGCGGAAGTTATTTTTGTGGAATGTGATCAATATCTGCCGCTGTTGCATTGTAAATCATGATGTTAAGTATGTTGGTGGGAAGAGGGCTGAGAATGGCTCAGCCCACAAAACTGATGATAATAAGTGCTTATTTAACGATTACTAAATTAGCTGGTATAAAATCAAGTTATCCCCGTGTATTTGCTCGTAAAGCGGTGAGATAACAATCAGTTGCTCGCTATTATTTCAGTTGGCTAATACGGGTTTGATAATCGGCCAGCAACTCAGTAAATACTTCCCTTGGACTTAAGGGGGCTGATGTGGCATCCAAGATGAGCTTAAAGGTGGCCATAACATGGTTATTATCATTTACCCTGTCATGCATGACGGCATAAAAAACAGTTTTATCCGGCTGCTGGCGGATAACAATAGCGCCTAAATCTTCGGTCAGTGTGCCGCCCTGATTATGCCAACGATAGATGCGGTCTAGCGCAATTTCACATGAGTGGTTTATTTCGATATGTTTGTGCCAGTCAAATGGCTCTGCGGTTCCTGCTTGGCGGGTTGTTCTGACGGTATAGTTGTACACCTGAGTAATGGCTGTCATCCGTTCATTTCCTTTTTCTCTGGGTAATTCCATCATGGGGGAGTTATGCCGCTTTGGTCAACTTAGCCCGATGTTTTTTGTGATGCGGCGGCATTGTGGCGCTTTTTTCAGCGCCATTAAGGGGCGGGGATTGAAAGCTTTTTCGAAGGGGTGAGGTCTGATGTAAAAACACTGACCGGAAAATTTGATGAAATCAGTCCTGTTTGCTTTTACCCTTCTGCTGCTTGGCGGCTGCGCATCACTCAATTCTAGCGGGCTCAATACCAATGACCAAAAAGTGGTGCTTGATGGCTATGACGTGGTGGCCTACTTTTCACAGAATGCGGCGCTGCCCGGCAGTAGTCAGTTTCAGGCCCAGTATGAGGGAGCAACCTGGTGGTTTAGCAGTGAAGCAAACCGGCAAGCCTTTTTAGCCCATCCGGCCCTGTATCAACCCCAGTATGGCGGCTATTGTGCCTATGCTATGTCGAAGGATTTTCTGGTTCCGGTGGATCCGCAAGCCTTTACCTTGTACCGCGGGCGTTTATATCTCAACTACTCTAAATCCGTACGGGAAACTTGGCTGAAACATAAAGATGAATATATTGTTTCGGCCGATAAATATTGGGCCAAGCGATTAGCCAAGCTGAAGCATAGCCAGTAAAAATATATGGGCAGTAACATGGGACGTCAGAAAATAAAAAGCCACCGTCAGGTGGCTTTTTTAGTAGAAGACTTGCGATGTAACCAGGGCGTGTTGACGTTTCGTGATTAAATTTTGTTCGAGATAAAAGCGTTTTAATCGCGGCGAGTGGTTTGTCGCCTAGTATGCTAAGCAAGAACCGCTCAACAAAGAGTAAAACGCTTTTAGCCAAACCCTGCGGGCAGCGTTTGAGGCTCCTTTCTACTGCGTTATCAGCTTATCAGGTAGCGCAACTACCTATCAAAGCTTCTGCCTTGTATAAAGAATCCTCAAATCGCTGCAAAAACAAACTCGAAACGTCAACACGCCCTAGTGCAACGAATCCAAACAGTGCAAATTACAGTGCGTTTCTGAAGATTTGGCAGATCTCTTCATGGGTTGCCTGTTTAGGGTTAGTAAAACCACAGGCATCTTTCAGGGCATTATCAGCCAAAGTGGCAATATCTTCCTCTTTAACGCCCAGTTCACTCAGGCTGGCAGGAATATTCACCGCCTGGGCCAGCGCCTTAATGGCTGCAATGGCCGCAGCAGCGCCTTGCTCGGCAGTCATGCCTTCAATATCCACACCCATGGCTTTAGCAACATCGGTTAACCGCTCAGCACTGACTTGGGCATTGTATTCTTGAACATAAGGCAGCAACAGCGCATTACAAACACCATGGGGCAGGTCGTACATACCGCCTAACTGGTGAGCCATGGCGTGCACATAACCTAAAGAGGCGTTGTTAAATGCCATCCCGGCCAAGAACTGGGCATAGGCCATCTGTTCACGAGCCTGAATATTACTGCCTTCTTTAACTGCGGTAGCCAGATTTGCCTGAATCAGTTCAATGGCTTTAATGGCGCAGGCATCGGTAATTGGATTGGCGGCAGTAGACACATAGGCTTCCACTGCGTGGGTCAGCGCATCCATACCTGTGGCAGCAGTTAAACTGGCAGGTTTTTTCAGCATCAGCTCTGGGTCGTTCACTGATAACACTGGGGTGGTGTGCTTATCCACAATGGCCATTTTAATATGGCGGGCTTCGTCTGTGATGATACAGAAGCGAGTCATTTCACTGGCAGTACCAGCAGTGGTATTAATGGCCACCAGCGGTAACTGTGGTTTAGCGGATTTATCTACCCCTTCGTAGTCCTTGATCGAGCCGCCGTTGGACGCGACTAAAGCAATACCTTTGGCGCAGTCGTGGGGGGAGCCACCACCAAGGGAGATCACAAAGTCACAGTTATTTGCTTTTAACAGGGCTAAACCGGCTTCGACATTGCCGACGGTTGGGTTAGGTTGTACGCCATCAAATAAAGTTGAGGTGATGCCAGCGCTGCCCAGCTTCTCAATTAAATCTCCGGCCAGACCGATGCTGACCAAAGGTTTATCGGTAACAATCAACGCCCGTTTAAATCCCAGGGTTTTGATGTCATTAATGGCTTCATCTACTGCGCCTTGCCCTAACACGTTAACGGAAGGGATAAAGAATTTTGCGGCCATAAGCTCACCTCTAACTGGTTGAGTAATTTACATAATTCGTTACTTGCATTTGCAACTAAAAACCAATAAAAACAGCGAATTATGTAAACTTGCAGTGATGTTTGTTACCTTGACTATTAACCTAACAGCGGGTTTGGGAAATGTTTGTGATCCTGCGCAAATAAAGTCCCGATAGTCGGTTTTAGCCATGGGAAATACAGCTTGGGTCAAATTAGCCCATGTTGATAAAGTGACGAATTACTCGCTTTCGCCGTAAAACTGTGCAGCACTCAGTGGTGCTGAGCTGGAAAAATCACCGCCCCCCCTTTAATCACAACGTGATAGCAGGTATGTTGGCTGGCATAGCAGCATGTGGAACACTTATGGAAAAGTACGAACAGCTTCTGGTATCACTGCGGCGCATTATCCGCGCCATTGATATCCACTCTAAACAGTTAAATAAATACGCGGGACTCACTGGCCCTCAGCTGCTGGTGATGCAGAAAATTGCCGAGTTAGAGGGCTCCCTTGCTAAGCAGGTCGCAGCTGAAATTAATTTAAGCCCAGCCACTGTCACCAATATTGTTGACCGGTTGGAGTCCCGTGGCCTGGTGATCCGTCGTCGCAGTCAGTCGGATAAACGTAAGGTGCATTTGTATCTTAGTGAGCAGGGCTTAGTGCTGTATAAGGAGGCTCCCCGGGCACTGCAGGAACACTTTATCACCCGTTATCAAAACCTAGAGCAATGGGAGCAGAGCCAACTGTTATCGGCAGTGGAGCGTATTGCTTATATGATGGATGCTGAAGAGCTTGATGCCGCCCCTGTGCTGGTGGTTGGGCAAATTCATTCCCAAGATGCACCTGAGCCAGCAACGCCGGCGGCGGTTGCTGAAGATACCCGAGATAACATTCCGGCCGCGGGCAAGCTTACTAAGCAAGGGTAATCAGCAAGCTTAAGTGAGCAAGACTAATCCGTCAGCTTCGCAACATTGTTGGCTTACGCCATTGCACGAAACCCAAGCATAACGCCTATTAAGTCAACGCATTAATCGACACAATATGATCAGTTGAACTCGATATGAAATAAAAAACCGCACAGCCATGGTGTGGTTTTATTAAGTGTGCGGTTTTATTAAGTGTGCGGTTTTATTGTTTTGCAGGCTTTATCTCGCTTAGTTACTTTGATTTCCTTGATATGCCTTGGCGGCGATAAAACGGCCTTGATCTACGCCGGGTATTCGTCTGGTTGCTGCAGTGGTTTATGCCAGATATTCATACTTTCAATGCTGCCGCTTATCTGGGTATTGTTAATCAGCCTACCGCTGTAACGGTAACCTTGTTTATAGAAGGTGCGGTTCATGGCTACTGAGGCCGCTCTGGCAATGGTAAATGCGGTTCGATACCCCAGTTGAGTAACGTGTTGCTCCATTGCCGTTAATAGTATTCCCGCCAGCGATTTTCCCCGTCCCTGTGGCAGGGTGGCAAAATCTGTCATTTCCACAGCGAGATGCTGCTTATCCAACTCGGCTGATGCTAATGCCAACAGTGCGCCTTGCTGATCGCGAATGCCGAAATAGTGCAGATTATCCGCCATGGTTTCACGAATAAAATCAGCCTGATGGATTGGAAATGGGTAAGAGGGAAAGACGGCGCGATACAGTTTTGCCATGGCTTCGGCATCTTGTATCTGCAATAACTCGGCCTGATGCTGTGTTACCCCATTACGGTTTTTATTCTCATATTCATCCTTAGGATGAATGGTACTTAGCCCCTGCATCGCATGTCGCAGATGTTGTTCATATTGGTCGTGCTGATACTGCTGTTTTCGCGATTCATCAAGATAGCAGGCCAATAGCAAGGCATCTTGCGATAGATAGTAAGCTGGGATCCGAGCCTCTTCTGTAAATCCGGCCTGTAGAAATGCGGCGGCATCCCCCGCTGGAACTTTGGCGATGAGTTTTCCGTAATGGTGTTGCTGTGCCAGCGCCTTGATCGCCGGGATAATTGTTTTAGGTGCGGCGCTGCCCATGGACATCAGGTAAACCCTGTCACTGTTATGGCCGTGCTGGATACTGGCGCCTTGCAGCTGACAACAGGTGTCATAGCTTGCGGTGTGCTTTACCGCGGTAGTTGCTACAGGTTTAAATGGCTCGGGATGACGTTGGGCTTGTTGGTTTTGTATAAGCTGCGGGGGCATTATGTCACTCCTGTGTGATCGGTTGGGGCCGGGTGGGGGATAGCCATTGCCCCAGAAGCATTACCGCGCCCGATAGCGTCAGACCATAAATGCTGGCATCAAGCTCAGCAGCCACGTCCCAGTAACTTAGCGGGGGTGGCAGCAGACCAAAGAGTAATATCAGGGTTGTTACGCCTCCGGCTAACATGGAGAGTAAGGCCGTCATGGGCTTAACACTGGGCCAAAATAGTGCTGCCAGCGTGGGAAACACCAGACCTGACACCATAAAGCCGTAGGCATATAAAATGGCATCCAACACTTGATTGGCTTGGCTAGCCAAGATGATGGCGATAACGCCTAATACGGCGGTGGCCATCATGGAGTAATGCACCGCATTGCGGCCACTGGCGGGAATATTGAGAATATCTTGAGTCAAATTACCCGATGCCGCCATTAAGCAGCTATCTGCGGTGGACATAATGGCGGAAAAATAGGCGGCGATAATAATACCGGTTAAGCCGATGGGGAGGAGATCGCGGATCATAGCGGGTACCGCCATTTCAGCCTCTAAATGTGGCAGTAATACCCTGGCGCACATCCCCAAGATCACCCCACTAAAAGCCAGTAATGGATATTCCAATACTCCGGCCAGATACCAAGCCCGCTTGGCGGTGCGGGTATCTTTGCAGGCATACATGCGTTGATACAATGTCATGGCAACCAGCCAGATGGGCGTGATGGTGAGCAACCAATTAATTGCGGTGATAGGTGCTAACGCTAGGCTGAAAAAGTGTGCGGGTAGGCTATGCATCAGCCCTTGCCAGCCACCAACGGCAGACAGGGCATAGGGCAGGGCAAAACCCGCCAGGCCCAATAGCAGGATCAGCCACTGTACACTATCGGTATAGATCACCGCCTTAAGTCCGCCAAACACAGTGTAAATAATGGTTACGCCGCCAATAAGCCATAACGCCAGTTGCAGCGGATCAACGGCTGTACTGCTGGCATCGGTTGTCGCTGGTGGATCAAGCAAGGTGGCCGCGGCTAATTTCGCCCCGGCCAGCAGTTGTGCCCCGGTAAAGCCCAAATAGCCAATACAAGAGATCACTGCGGCGACTAGTGTGACCTTGGGGCCAAAGCGGCTGAGTAAGAGGTCCGGGTAGGTCGATAAACAGTGCTTGCGCTCCAGTAACTTAACTCTGGGGATCAATAACACGGCAGATAACCAAGCACCCAGTAGGCCGGTAAATAACAGCCAGCTGCCACTGAGCCCCATGGTAAAACCAAGGCCCGCCAACCCGATGGAAAAGCCGCCACCGACATCCGTTGCGGCAATGGAGAATCCCACATGGCGAGCGCGAATATTACGCCCACCAAGATAGTAATCCTCGCCCCCTTGATGTCTGCGGTAGTGGTACAGACCAAACAGCAGTAGCCCGAACAGATAGGCGGCAAAAATCAGATAATCCAGCCAATGCATCAGTTATCAGCCAATAGGAAAGACACATCAGCACTGCGGCCTTCAAAGTTGGTGGCCATCAGCCGGGGCTGGCCGTCTATCATTTGCTTGCTGACATATTCAGGCTGTACCGGCATTTTGCCCAGTCCGCCAATACCATCAACAATAAATGTGGGGATAGCAGGGCCGGATACCCAACCACGGATGCCGTGGTAAATCTCCAACATACGGTCATAGCTGACCTGAAATTTACTGTTTCCCGGTGCCGGGTCCATGGAATACACATAGTATGGGCGGATACCATTGGAGACCAGCTCCATTACTAACTCGCGCATCGTCTCTACACTGTCATTCACCCCTTTGATCAACACGCTTTGATTCCCCAGCATAATGCCGCTGCAGCGTAGGAGTGACATCCGCTCAATAAACAGCGGCGTAATTTCTTTAGGATGATTCACCTGGGTATTGAGTAGGGTGACTCGGTTCTTAACCAGCACCTTGCACAGCTCTGGTGTAATCCGGGTGGGTAACTGAGTCGGCAAGCGGCTGCCAATACGCAGAATTTTCAGATCTGGCCGTGCTTCGCGGATCATCGATAGGATCTGATCCAGCTTATCATCAGTCAGTAACAGCGGGTCACCGCCAGACAGCAGGACATCCTGCACTTCGGTATGTTGCCGTAAGTATTCGACCGAACGGCGGATCCGCTCCATGGAAATGACATTAAGCGGGTCCGATACCATACGTTTACGGGTACAGTGGCGGCAGTACGCCCCACAGATATTGTGTACCAGAAACAGCACCCGGTTGGGGTAGCGGTGCACGATGGAAGTACCTTCCGGCATCATATCGTCTTCAGCCAGCTGATCGCCCATCTCATGAGGGGCTACATCCATCTCATCCTGCTCCGGTACATATTGCAGGCGGATAGGACAGGCAGGATCCTGCTTATCCATTAGCTGGGCAATATAAGGGGTGATCCGGGCTGCAATCACTTGATAAACCGCATCATCTACCGGATTAATATTATCGAATACCTGTGCGAGCTGTTTGTCGGTTTTGAATGAGCGAGCCAGTGTCTCTCGCCAAGGGGTGGCGGCAACATCAAAAGCCATCAGTTCATCATGGCTATAAAATGCTTTGTCTTGCGTGGGTTTAATCAGTTTTAACGGAATTTGCGGGCTGTATTGTTTTACTTTCAGATTGGACTGAGGCATGGCGCGGGTCTCCCTGACCGTATAATTATGATGCTTTGGTGTTAAGTCACACCACTTAGGCGGCCTCGTGCCGACCAAGTTAAATAGATTCAACAAAAATAGTTAGTGTTCTAACTATTTTTACATTGACCAGAGATTGATACAAGTGTGTAACCTTGTTGTATCTGTCACGATATCTTTGCAACATGATGTTTGGCGATGAGTCATAACCAGCGTCTAGCATGTGAGTTTGTGTGTGAGTTAGCAGGCAATTAGCAGGGAATTAATTGGGGCGGCTGACTTTAAATGGACTGACTTTAAATGGGTGAGCGTGGCGCTATCTGACTCTGGCTCTATTGCTCCAGTTTTGCACTCGTATCGCAAGCGTTTAGCCCTGCTGGATAAGGCGGCGTGTGAAAATGGCTAGCAATATGGGATAACGGAACCGAACGGTATAGTGAGCATGTGATACTCACCGTTCTCGCCTGGCACACAGCTTATCTTAAGATAGTTTGAGAACTGTGTATTTCATGCGTGAGTAATCGCTTAACAATTTGTATCCTACATAATGCTATAGCAGCATAATGTTCAAAGCATCATGCTCAAAACACCATAGCCACAGCCTTGCACTTAACGCCCCGTACTTAAAGCCCTGTACTCAAAGCTCAGGATTCAATGAGCTCATCTTCAAAGAGATGGGCGCAAGGCTAGATGATTAACCTAAGCGATCTCACCCCATTACGGATAACTGTCTCGAGTCAGACCCCAATGGACGAACAAATGAACGAACAGCATTGGTTCCCCATCAGGCGGCATAAAATCATTGATGGCGCGATAAACTGCTGAGTCCGGCGGCGGCTTTTGTTACACTCCGGTTCCCAAAATCAGTATCGGTAGCATTATGTCTTTTTCTTCCCTTGGCTTGCCCGCCACTCTTATCGCCAACGCCGGCTTTACCGCCCCGACCGATGTTCAGCAACAGGCGATTCCCGCCCTGCTGCGGGGGCAGGATGTGATGGCCTGCGCCCCAACGGGAACGGGTAAAACCGCCGCGTTTGCCTTGCCGATACTGGCCGGTTTACTAGCTATAGAGAACCCCTCAGCCGTTAGCTCTCCCACCGTACTGGTGTTGACGCCGACCCGGGAACTGGCCATTCAGGTATGTGATTGTTTTACTACCTGCGCCGGTGACTCAGGTCTTCGGGCACTGGCTGTGTTTGGTGGCGCAAATATTGCCGTGCAACGCAAAGCGATTGCTGCCGGTATTGATATTTTGGTCGCAACGCCGGGGCGACTGTTTGATCTTATTGGTCAGGGTTGGCTCAGTTTGGAGCAGATCAGTCAATTGGTGGTGGATGAGGCTGACCGCATGTTGGATATGGGCTTTGTCAAAGATATTCAGCGAGTTAAACGTTTATTACCCTTGGCACATCGCACCGCATTGTTTTCTGCCACCTTTACCCCAGCGGTGCGCCAATTGGCATCTGGCTTGATGACGGCGCCGATTCAGATCAATGTCGCCAGTGATCGCCAAAGCGGCACTATCCGTCAGCATGGCGTGCTGTTAGATCCGCGGCGTAAATCTGAATATTTAGCGGAAATGATTGGTCGGCAGAATTTGTCACAGGTGCTGGTGTTTGCTGGTAGTAAGATGCTGGCAGAGCAGGTCTTTGATGAACTGACATTGGATGGAGTGCGCTGCGCAGTCTTCCATGGTGATAAAACCCAAGCCCGCCGTGCTAAAGCGTTGGAGGATTTTAAATCCGGCGCCATCCGTGCGCTCGTCGCAACCGATGTCGCTGCGCGGGGGCTGGATATTACCGCACTGCCGTTAGTGGTGAACTTTGATTTGCCGCAGCAGGCAGAAGATTATATTCACCGGATTGGCCGCACCGGTCGGGCCGGACACAGTGGTGAGGCATTATCCTTACTCAGCCCATCGGAGCGATTGGCATTAAAAGAGATTGAAGCTTTGCAGCAGCAAACGATTCCGGTGGCTGTGGCCCCTGGCTATGAACCCGGTGCTCCGTTACCCGCCCGCTATGAACAACATAAATCCGATAGCAATGCATCACGCCGCAGCAATCGTGATAACCGCGCTAAGCGGCCACATAATCGGGATAAAGGCACTGAACAGCGCCGTTCCCGTGATGCTGGCCGCCCGGCTAAGTCCCGCAGCGGTCAACCGCAACGACGCAGTAGCGAGCGAAAAGCGACTAAATAAATTGGCGTTAAATTCACAGGCGTTGGAGTAAAAGGCGTTTAAATCATCAGGTGTTCAACCCAGTGTGATTCTATAACCTGATTAACATAATATATGCACATAGTACGCTTTTTATCACTGTGATATTCCTGACTTGTAATAAAGCGTCCGTTGACAGTGGTAGTTGTTGCTAACGGGCGCTTTATTTACAAATACGGATTGAAAATTTTGTTATCACATTTACAATATTTTTTTCGGAAGAAAAAATAAGCAAAAAATAGCTTGAGTTGTCATGCCTAATTATTTTTTGCGTTACCATAAGTTTATTTATGGTGAAGCAAAAAAGCGTTAACTCGTTTTGGGATTTTATCTTCCTTGCCTTTCGCCTTTAATATGGATACATATTTTTTATACATCTCTGTTGCTTTACTATAATTTTTTTCTGATAAAAAGGCGTCAGCAATATTAAGGTATGCAACACTTCTATTAGGTGATTTTTTTATCACATGTTCTAAAATATATATTGCTACTTTAGCATTTGAATGATCATTAATATAAACATAATAAGCGATGTTGTTATATGTAGCTATATTTTTATTTGTTATAGGTATTTCTTTTACTAGATGTATAGCATCATCCATAATGATTTCAAACATTATTTTTTCTTTTAAATATTCTTCTAAATCTTTTAATGGAAAGATTGGATAAATCTTTTTTTTACAGAATTTATCATAATTATTATTGTTATAGTCAAATATAACAAATGGAATTTCTGGTGATGGATTTTTATTAAGGTTGTAACTAACCTTTCTATTGCACGTTATTTCATAGGAAAACTGGTAACTAGGATCTCTCCTAATGTTAGCGCTTTCCTCTACGTTTGTAATAAAAAATGATTTGTTATAATATTCGACGGTATATACCATTTCACCATCAAAGCTACTACCTCTATTAATAAATTTAAAGCCTTTATGGTTTCCTGGAAGATTCTTTATTTTATAAAAAAATGAATACCCATCGATAATTAAATTGCTTGAATTTAAAACAAGATCATTTTTATCATCTAATATTTTTAATGTTCCTTCTCCACTATCTTCAGTTAAGGTGAAAATTTTACCATTTTTCATTATGTCTAAATGATATGTATGAATACCGCTATACTCATCGAATGCGATAGATTTAAATGAGATTAAAATTAAAAATATTGTTAGAATTTTATTCATAATAATTTACACAGAAAAATAATTTTTAATATACACATTGTTGTTTGATTTGTCTCTTACCATAACCATATATTCTAAATTTGAATACTATTGTGCAGTCCTATTATTAAGTGTGTTTCCTTAACGTATTAATCATTTACATTATGGTTGTAGTCGCCGTCATAATTACAATTATTCTATGATATATAATTAAACATCAGCACATAAAGTTCCTTTCTAAGTATTCATGTTTTTAAGTGTAACGAAGCTTTAATATACTAACTGATCCGTATATCAAGACTTATTATATCGTTGAATAATGTTAATCTATCGATGCCAAAATCATACTTTTTCTCTAGGTATCATTCGCTACTGAAAATAGATTTTTCAAAATTTGTTACCTGTAAATATTGGATTGGTCGCAATAAGTATAGACAGATATTTATCTGTAAGTTTGATTCTGGTTTATATTATGATATCTACAATATTTACTCTTTATCAGATGAAATAAACAAGAAAGTAGGTTAAATTGTCATGTCTAATTATTTTTTGCGTTACTATAAAGCTTATTTATGATTAAGCAAAAAATCTTTAACTCTTTTGGGTATTTTATCTTCCTTGCCTTTCGCCTTTAATATGGATATATATTTTTTATACATCTCTGTTGCTTTACTATAATTTTTTTCTGATAAAAAGGCATCAGCAATATTAAGGTATGCAACACTTCGATTAGGTGATTTTTTTATCACATGTTCTAAAATATATATTGCTACTTTAGTATTTTCTTTTAAATATTCATCATTATCTACACCTGCACTATAAACATAATAAGCGATATTGTTATATGTAACTATATTTTTATTTGTTACAGGTGTTTCTTTTATTAAGCGTATAGTATCAGCCATAGTTAATCCAAATAGCTGTTTTTCTTTAAAATATTTCTCTAAAAGTTTTAATGAGAAGACAGGAACAACCTCTGTTTTACAGAATTTACGATGATCATCATAATCATAGTCAAATATAATTGTACGAATTGTGGGATATGGTTCTTTGTTAAGGTCGTAACTAACATTTCGATTACACGTTATTTTATTAGAAAACAAGAGGCTGCCATCTCTCCTGACGAAGGCTAGCTCCTTTACATTTGTAACAAAAAATGAGTTATTATAATACTTAATCGTGTATGTTATGTCACTAGAAAAGCGATCGCCAACATTAATAATTTTAAAGCCTTTATGGTTTCCTGGAAGTTTCTTTATTTCAGAAAAAAATGAATAGCCATCGATAATGAAATTTCTTGAATTTAAAATAAGATGATTTTTATCATTAAATATCTTTAGTGTTTCATCTTCACTATTTAATGTGAATGTTTTACCATTTTTCATTATATCTAAATGATATGTATGATTACCGCTATATTCCCCGAATGCCACAGATTTAAACGAGATTAAAATTAAAAATATTGTTAGAATTCTATTCATGTTAATTTACATAGTTCCATATAAAAGTTTTTTTAATATTAAATACACACATTATTCTTTCATTGATTTATCTTCAGCTCCCTTCCTACCATACTGAATTAAATTGTTTGTATTTTACACTTATTATAAATGATAGATAAAGAGATATCTGTGATTAAATCGAATGCTCTAAATTCTGAGATAATAGCCTCAAAGGCTTTACCGCCATTTTCGGAAATGGATATTACTAGTTTCTGCAATGCTAATGAATCTTCAGGATCTGGTTATAATTGATATAACCTATGTGCATCGGGGTTATTATCTCTCTTAAGCAATATTGTAATAAATTTTTTACATGCCTATGCACCTCGGTCAGTTTGGGCGTAATATAGAACCATAAATCGCTTCTTGTGGAGGGTTTTATGATGAACATGTCAGAAATGAGCTTTATAGATTGGCAACGTCAATTTCATTCAGAAAATGCCTGTCTTGATTACCTGAAAATGCAGCGATGGCCGGATGGATTTATCTGCCCTAAATGTGGTCATCGTCAAGCCTATCAAATCCATACCCGTGAGCTTTATGAATGCTGTCAGTGCCATAAGCAAACATCCGTGACATCTGACACGCTGTTTCACGGCACGCATATCCCGCTGTCTAAATGGTTTACGGCCATTTATTTTATAGGGTCAGACAAAGGCGGAATATCAGCATTACGGCTCAAAAAGCTCATTGAAGTTAACTGGCGAACGGCAAGGTTGATACTGAAAAAATTGCGTATCGCAATGGGGCACAGAGACAGACTGTATTGGTTATCTGGCAACATAGAATTGGATGATTGCTTGGTTGGCGGCAAACAAAAAGGTAAACGTGGTCGAGGCGCGGCAGGGAAAACACCGATAATTGTGGCCGTTGAAACCCAAGGTGAACGAGCCGGCTATATTGCCATGCAGGCTGTTAACCGTATCAGCCACCAAAGTGTCGAGCAATTTGTGCAAGCGCATATTCTCCCCAATCAATATGTTCGCTCAGATGGGCTACGTGCATTGACTATCATTGATAAAACCCAGCATCACGAAGCCAGAGTGACGCCGAAAGAATTGGTTGATGAGTGGCTCCCGTGGGTACATATCGCCATTAGCAACCTGAAAACATTTATTCAGGGCACATTCCACGGAATATCCAAAAAATATGTACAGGAATACCTCAATGAGTTCATTTATCGTTTTAATCGCAGAAGAATAGAAAAACAAATTCCTATGCGGCTGTTAAATATAGCTATTTTTCATTCACCTATGAACTCATGCTGAGCAAAGTGCATAGGCATGTAAATTTTTTATTGATTATTTTACGCCTTGATAATTAGATTATGTAAATAAAACTATGATGTTATTATTGGTGGTATCATTATTAGTGTGATTACTTTCATATAATTATTATGCTCTCATTATATTGAGGTGTTGTGTTTATAAAATTTTCTAGATATATGGCTATACATTCAGCTGACCTATTTTTGTTTTGTCAATATCTGTTGAGTGAACTGTGTAACTCAATACCAAGCCTTATAGGCGTCAATTCTTATTGATAAACACCATCATTAAGACGATGAAAGAGTAAGCTTGCTCTTAAACGTTTCAGCGTATGCCGCCGAGTTTTCTCGGCAATACTGTTATTGCCATCAAATAACATTTGGCTGTGCGTCTTTGCATAAATATATAGTTGCATTCATTACGCCGATTTTAAGTACGCCTGCTGTTTAGCTAAATGTTGCTTCCAATACATTATGCGGCAATCAGGGACACAGTTTGATACTAAAAAATGCGGCCAAAGTGGGCGTGGTGCGGTTACACTCGGCAGCACTTTTGCCTGCGTCGACTGCGAGTTTACATGTCCTGTGCTTCTCCTGCCCTAACCGATGTGCCGGTTCGGGATCATCCGCTACTGACTGAATCTGTTGCCAGATTGTGCTGGCGTTATGGTTTGCCAACCGTGATGTCTATGTTGGTGACGGGGATTTATGTTGCCATTGATGGCATGTTTGTCGGCCACTACCTAGGGGAGCAGGGGTTGGCTGGCATGATGTTGGCCTATCCTGTGGGTGCTGTGCTGTATGCCGTGGGGGCTATGATTGGCATGGGGGCTGCGGCTTTGGTGTCTATCCGCCAAGGGGAAGGGCGGGTGGAGCAAGCTCGGCAGTTGCTGGGAAATGCCTTTACCCTTTGCTTGCTGACCGGGGCATTTTTCGCCTTGGTAGGAACCAGTTTAGGGCGGCCAATTTTAGCGGCACTGGGGGCCGAAGGGGCGGTACTCAATAGCGCGGAGCGTTATCTATTCTGGTACTTTGCTTTGGGGATTTTCCCGATTATTTCCATCGCATTTACCGCCTTATTGCGTAACGACGGTCGGCCGGGATTTGTGACTTGGGTACTGATCCTTGGCGGCGTGCTGAATATTATTCTTGATTGGCTGTTTATTGTGGTGTGGCCTTATGGTTTGGCGGGAGCGGCCGTGGCAACCATGCTCTCTCAGGCGGTGACGGGACTGCTCTGTCTGCAGCACTTTTTCACCAACAAAACCCAGTTGGGGATCAATTGGCAACAGATGCAACTGCGCTGGGCTCACTGCAGCAATATTTGCCGGGTAGGGCTGCCCAGTTTGCTGATGAATTTGTACCTTTCTTTAGTGTTGACGATGCACAATATGGCTTTTCTCTGGGTTGGTGGCGCGATTTATGTCGCCGCTTACAGTGTGGTCAGCTATTCAGAAGCCTTGTTTTATCTGATTTTTGAAGGCATAGCCTTCGGTGTGCAACCCATTTTGAGCTTTAATGCCGGCGCGGGGCGTTATGACAGAGTCTTGCAGGCTAGGCGCATCGGCTTTGGCGCTACCTTGGTGATCGCTGTGTTAGGAATGGCATTCATCTACAGCCGCCCAGATTGGCTGGTGTATCTGTTTGCTGGGGATAATGCCACGCTAACACCTGTGGCGGAGACTGGCATGTTGCTGTATTTCTGGGGATTACCCATGGGTGGGTTGCTTTTGGTGGGGGCCAGCTTTTGTCAGGCGGTAAACCGCAGCTATGAAGCCTCAGTGCTGACGGGCACTAAATTGGTGGTGATTATGTTAATGCTATGGCTACTCGGGTATTGGCTGGGTACCACGGGTGTTTGGCTGGCATTGTCAGTCAGTTCAACAATATTAGCCCTGTGGATGGGATTGGCTCTGAGGCGAATTGATCGGCAGCACAATGGACTAAATCCTTATCAGCCAGCGTGACGTTAAGTGGTACGTCGTTATGGACTATTGTTTGATCTTTGTTATTGGTGCAGTATGTTTTTTGTTCGCATTTGACTTGGGTGGGATATCAACCAAGTCAGCAACAATGATTTGATGTAGCGGCCAGCGGATATTGGCCGGCAGAATTTAAGGATATCACATGCATACACGAATTATCGCTGCAACACTGTTGGGCTCAGTATTGGTTTTGCCATCTCAGGCCGCGACGGATTTTACGCAAACATATCGAGACTATCAGGCATCTCTGTCACAGGGGGATAAGGCTCACAGCCTCACCTTAGCGGCTCAGGCATACCATTTAGGGCAGCAGCAGTTTGGTCATCAGCATATTAATACCACTAACTTAGCGATGAATTATGCTAAGGCGTTGTTGGAGCAGAGTCATCCGGGGGATGAGCAAGCCAAACAAGGTATCACGTTATATCAACAAGCGTTGGAGCGTTATCAAACCGAATATGGGCAAAGTGCCAAGCAATTACTTGATCCTCTTACTCAATTGGCACTGCACCATGATGACCCACGTCGAGTAAAAACTTATATCAGCAAGATGTTGGCAATAGCAAAAGGGCTGGATGATCCCTTGCTGCTGGCTTCGGTTTATGATGTCGGCGCACAGGCATTGGCGGGGCACAGTCATAAAGCGAGCCGTTATGCGCATCAGGCTTATCAATTATATCTGCAACATACCCCTGAAAATGCGTTAGAGCGTAATTTGGCAGCCTTTAGATTGGCGAAATTCAAGTTGGCGAACAAAGATTATCGTCAAGCGGCAGAATTGTTGGAAAGCGTGACCCATCAGTTTGATGTGTTGGATTACTCCCACCCTGTAGCCTTATCTGCCCGCGCTTATCTAGTCAGAGCCTATGAGCATCAGGGGCTGCGGCAGCAGGCTTCAAAGCATTGTCAGGCGATTGGGCAGATGACGCCGTGGCAGGATGATGTGGAGCAGACGCCTATCTACCGTATTACGCCGGAATATCCGGCCAGTGCCTTGCGAGCGGGAAAAGAAGGTTGGGTTGAGCTTGAGTTTGTGATTGATCCTCAAGGATTTGTCACTCAGCCTGTGGTGCTCAATTCATCAGGTGGCAGCAGCTTTGAGCGCAGTACGTTGACCATGATGGAAAAATGGCGTTATGCGCCGAAATTTGAACAGGGCAAGCCGGTAGCGGCAAAGTCCCGAATCAGGATTGATTTTAAACGGAGCTAGTTATGCCGGCAGGAAACTGACATTTCCTGCCTCAAGGCGTGATCCCTATCAAGGCTTTTCTCTAAGAATTATCAGATAGTTATCTATATGTTTATCTTCCAGTTCATGATGGGCTGAGACAGGATGTGATATGGATATCAGACGAGACAGTGACAGTCGTACTCTGCTGATTATTTCAGCTAATCAGGAGCGGGCTCGAGCATTGGGGCAGGTACTGGGATACAGTTTGCCCGGATTGCATATTCGGCATTTTAGCCGTTTACAGTTCTGCTCAGCCGATGAGTTAAGCCGGGCTGATTTGCTGGTGTATGACAGTGATAGCCTTGGGTTAATCACCGATGCCGATGTATTACCTCGGGAATTTCCCGGCAGTTGGCTGATTATCTTACGCCATACCACAGAGCTGGCACTGCTGGAGTGTGTTACCCAAGGCTTTGCCGGCGCCCTGGACAGCCATCAACCCCCGGATACCTATGCCACCGCCCTGCGCAGCTTGCTGCTGGGGGAGCTTTGGTATCCTCGCCATATTATCGCTTTATCCATCAAACAATTTCAGCAAGCATGGGGGAAACCCCATAAGCAATTGGATTGGCAGCATTGTTTATTACAGTTTGATCTTACTTGTCGCGAGCGAGAAATTGGTGCCCTGTTGGCACAGGGCTATAGCAATAAAGATATTGCGGAGCATCTTTACATCAGCCAGAACACGGTAAAAACCCATGTATCTAAGGTATTGCAGAAAATGGGGGTGAACTCTCGGGGTGAGTTGACTGCCAAGTTATCTGCAGGCCAGCTACCGACCGCGTGTTGAATCTTGCCTCTACAGACAGCGCTGAGCCGGTAAAGCGCTGCGCGACATAATGCTTGCTGCCGCTTGGTCATATATGACTCAGCGGCTTGAAATTTGATCAAGATCAATTAGTTTTGCAAATACTGCCTTTCTCACCCATCCCTCTCCTTAATAATCACCCGCTGTGGTGATGCCTTATTTCTCCACGTCATTAATCTGGTGATGAACAACATACCGGCGTGGAGGGAATATGAATTATAAGCTATTAGCAATAGCCGCTTTAGTGCCTTTTGGACTGTTTGCCCAAGGGAGTGAAGATACGGCAAAAATTATTATCAATGGGGAAGTCAGTTCAAGTTGTAGCATTATCGGACAGGATAAAGAAGTTTATTTAAACCTGAATAAAGCAGGTAGTAAATTAGATGACTTAACTATTTCCTGTAACTATGAAACATTTGAAATTGAATTTACTTCTAAAAATAAAGGTTTATTAGTTCAACAGGGATATGAGAAAAAAATCCCTTATAAATTCACCTTCAATAATATGGATATCGATTTGAGTAATGGTGATGAGATGGATATTCCTCATGTTATCGGAGTAACAGATTATAAATTTGTTGTCAGTCATGAAGGTTATCCCGCATATAAGCCGGGGATGTATACCGACACTATCACGGTTGAAATTGAAGCGAATTAATCACCAAAAATTACCGTTATTATGATTAAAAAGGAGTTGATTATGAAAAAGTTATTTGTGTTAGCTATGGTGCCTTTAATGTTAGCGGGTAACGCAATGGCCCGTCCAGAGCCTGACGTGGACAAGGCTATGGACTCAGTTGAGTTATATGGCATTGTTGATCCCTACTGTGAAGTTGGCTTCGTTAATCCTTATGCCCCATCTGAAAAAATTACGCATATGTGGGTGGATATGGATAAGGGCGCTAAATCCAATGGTGCGATCAACTTATTCTGTAATATGAGACATTTCTATATGGAAGGTGAATTAACATCCAGAAATGAAGGATATCTCATAAATGAATATCAGGATAAAGTCAGATATTACGTGACTGATGCTCAAGGTAATAAAGATATTGTCGATTCAGATGGCATGAAATTATTATTGAAAGCCGATCATACCAATGATGGCGCAGTGACTAATTTCATCATTGACCATGAAGCGAATCGCTTGTCTAAAGCAGGTTATTATGCCGATGAACTGACAGTCACCATTGCACTGAAATAAGTTGTCCTATTGGGCGGCGGGGTAACCTGCCGCCTATTTCGAGGAAAGCACCATGAAATTATCCATATTATTTTTGCTTTTACTCGTGATTGTTCCTTCCGCACGAGCATTTCAAATTCAACCTATGGTTCAACAAATGGAGGCGTTGGGTAAAGAGTCCAATACAAGTTATCGTTTGGAAAATACCGGTCGTAGTGACGTTACTGTTGAGGTCTCAGCCTTCAGACGTTTTTTAGATGTGAAAGGCAAAGAACATCTGCAACCTGCCGATGATGATTTTTTGATTTTGCCGCCGCAAGCTGTGGTAGCGCCCGGGCAATTTCAAGTATTCAGAGTGAAATACATGGGGCAGGAAGATACCAGCAAATCCATTTCTTACCGGGTGGATTTTCGCCAGTTACCCGTGGTGTCTGAGCTTGAGGATACCGGGGTTAAGATGCTGTTTAATTTTTCAACCTTGGTATTTATCAACCCCCATGACGGCAAGGTAGAGCCTAAGGCCAGATTGCAGTGGCGTAATAAGCTTCCCCACTTATTAATGACTAACCATGGCACCGAAGTCATGGTGCTCGGGGAGTGGCAGTTAGAATTACGTACGAAAAAAGCTCGGCAGCAAGTGCTGGGTGAATTACTGCGCAAGACAGCGCCAGCCAGCTTTGTGATGCCGGGGCGCACGCTAATCATTCCTTTGGAAGGTGAACTGGCTCAGTCCATCAGTCAGGCAGAAATTATTAATGTCAGGAAATTATGATGAAAACCCAGACCATATCCTGTGCTGTCATGGTACTGGGATGTCTGCTGGGAGGACAGGTGAGTGGGGAAGGTTATTATCTTGACCTGCCGGCAGAGCTCAGGGACCAGGGCGTAGGCACCCTGTTGGTGGATACCGATGGCCGGGTGATCCGGCAGGTCGATACCCAGTCATTAATTCAGAGTATTGGCCGCTTTATCAAAGCGGATATAAAACAGCAGCTGCAACAACAGCAGAGTTGGCAGCCGCAAGCGCTGGCTGAAAAAGGGATAACCCTGATATTGGATGCCAGTACCTTAACCTTAAGTTTCACTTTGGCTGAAAATGCTGAAGCTGTACAGGATGTTAGCACTTGGGCCGGTTACAGTTTGCCCCAGCTAAGTGAGGCGGCCCCGCTGGCCATCAACAATAACTTCACCTTGATGTATGACTATGTGCATGAAGATAAAAGTGATGATACCTACCTGACCTTAGAGTGGTTGGGGCAGGCTAACTGGGGTGGCAGTGATGGCATTAACCTGACCTGGGATCTGTATTACGAAGGGGACATGGATAATGCGTTTCGGCGCGGGGATGTGACGGCTTGGTACGATGTGCACCAGTGGCCGCTGCGGATAAGCGCCGGTGATATCGACCCTACAGTGGGTGGTCATCTACCCTCAGTCAACCTCGGCGGGGTGATGCTGCAAAGCAGTTATGCTGAACTGCAACCGACTCGGGTGCTATCTCCCGGTGGTAATCAGGTACTGAATTTACGCCAATCTGCCGACGTGAAGTTATTCGTTAACGGCTATATCGTGCGCAAAATCCGCTTGGATGCGGGGAAATACCGTTTATCTGATCTGCCACTGAATACTGGTGCCAACGATATTTTGGTAAAGGCCTATTATGCCGATGGTCGTACTGAGGTATTTCGCTTTAGCCAGTTCTATAACAGTCGGTTGTTGACGGCCGGATTGTGGGATTACTCATTGTCATTTGGCTATCCCAACCAGCTTGATGGCGGTAGCAACAGTTATCAAAGTAACGGTATTGCCACAGGTTTTGCCGAATACGGGGTGACAGATTTTCTCACTCTTGGCACCAGTGGCTTATACAGTTCAGCGGGGCAACTGTGGGGGCTGACCGGGGTAATTGGTACGCCGCTGGGCAATATTTCCCTGCGCGGTACTCGGGGCAGTTACGATGGCAAGACTCAGCGCCATGGTGAGGTGTATTCCATTGATTTTGAAACGAACTTATTATCCGGTCAAGATCATAACACCCCGAATTTGCGCTTTAGTTTCGAAGATTATCATGACTTTGTCGCCACCCCTTGGGAGGATGGTGAGCCACTGCGGGAGCACAGATACCTGCTGAATTACAGTTACTTTTTCAATGAGTCCTGGGATTTACAGCTAAGCGGTTTATACAGCGAGGCTGAAGCTGAGGCGGATAGTAGCCTAGAGGCGGAAGCCGGAATTAACTGGACCGGGCGCTTTTTGCGCGTCGGCCTAGCTGGCATCTATGACCGACCGGATATGACGTTGGAAGAAGATCTGAAACTGGAGTTGAGTTTGGAGTGGAGCTGGGGCAATCCTCAAGGATATCGTGCGCGGGCGAATTACAACAGCCGCTTTGAAAATATGAGCGCAGAGTTTGTAAAAGCCAATGAAGAGCGGGTTGGCAGTTATGGGTATGAGTTAAGTGCCAACTATAACAATGAGGATGAAAAAGATGGTCAGAAAGCTGCTCTTAGCTACTACGCCAACCGTTGGCGCGGTGAAGTATCCACTACGCGCAATAGCGGGCAGGGGCAGAATAACTTACGTACCTCGCTTAGGCTGAATAGCAGTTTAGCTTACGCAGATGGTCAGTTTGCCCTGGGTAATCTGTCCCGCGGGCCGTTTGCCATGGTCAGCGCCCATAAGACCTTAAATGCCGATGTGCATGTCAATCCTGATTTTAAAGATCAGCCTGAAGCATTAGCCACAAGTGAAATGCCCGCTGTGGTTGATTTGGGACGGGGGTTTAACCGCCAGGAATTGTTGCTGGATGTGCCCGAGGCGGAATGGGGATATGACTGGGGACAGGGGCAGCTTTCACTGACTCCCGGTGCATTAACCGGCCATAGCGTCACCATTGGCTCGGATGCCACCTTAACCGTGGTGGGCACACTGCTGCAGGAAGATGGTCACCCTGTTGCTCTGCTGCGCGGTGTGGCGAATTGTGGCGATGACTCACAGTTATTTTTTACCAATAAAGGTGGCCGTTTTGTGCTCGAAGGGGTGCCGCCGGGCGAATGCCGGATGACCTTGTCTAGCCCTCGGTTTGGTGAATTTACTTTACAAATAGAGCAAGACGGCCCGGCACTGAGATACCTCGAGCCCATCTTTGTCGTAAGGAGTGCGCAATGAAAACCCTGATATCGCAATACACATTATTGGCGGCGTTGATGGTAATGGTATTTCCACTGACGCTACAGGCGCAAACATCGCAAACAGGTGATTGTGCCGGTGAGTGGCAACTGACGGTTGAGCAGAGCAAAGCTAATTATATCCGTCATGATCCGCTGGCAGTGTGGATCCCCGCTAAGGTACAGATGTCAGCGGAGACAGCCCGCTGCGCAGGCTCTGTGGTACTGAGTGGAGAATTGAACCGGCCGGTGACCATTAATGCCCGCGGGATGCGCCAACAGGTGTATCTGTTTGATAAACAAAAGCGGCCTTTGGCTGATACCCATCTCGGTCGCGGTAAGCAACTGTTTTTACATGCTTCCGGGATAACCGACTTTTGGCTGCGGATCCCCCAGGTGGAGCAAATGGTGCCAGGGATGTATTCCGGCGTCTTAAATGGTCGATTGAATCGGGCAAGCACTGATAACCTGCAGGAAAACAGCATGATTTACTTTGCGGTGACGCCTGTGGTGGATCTGCAACTGGCGGGACAGTGTGACGGCGGGCGTAATGATTATTGCGTCCTAGATTTTGGCCAATTGGTGGCAGGAAAACAAAAACAACTGGAATTGCTGATCCGCAGTAATGCCAGTGTCGACTTGACGTTTGAGAGTAAAAAC
Organism: Shewanella sp. NFH-SH190041; assembly: GCF_024363255.1. NCBI lineage: Bacteria > Pseudomonadati > Pseudomonadota > Gammaproteobacteria > Alteromonadales > Shewanellaceae > Shewanella > Shewanella sp. NFH-SH190041. The sequence goes on along the minus strand of NZ_AP026070.1, from coordinate 3,173,276 downwards.
CAGGGCATGTTGCAGCGTCGTCATGGCAATGGTCAGGTACCTTACTCGATGAAGTTTGCCCAGCATCCGCTGGATCTGAAAAATCGGGCGGTGCATACCTTGGATGCCCGGCATAGAGGGGCAGTGTTGTATCCCATGACAGTGAGGATTGGACAGATGCAGGATGTGCCAGCAGGGCGTTACTCAGAGGAGATCACGATTACCGCAAAAGCAAGATAAGGTGTAACACGGCGCTAGGCTGCTCATAATGATAATAACAGGCACTGTGTTGTTCACTGTGGCCATCTTGCTCGGGATGGTCACTTTTTTCTTAATGAAGACAACAAAAAAGCCGCCACAGTTGTGACGGCTTTTGTTTACCGGTTACAAACCGGAATAACGCTGGATTACACCAGGTACACGTTCAGGCTACAAGCACCGTGAGCACCGACCACCAGAGCCTGCTCGATATCGGCAGTCTTAGATGGACCGGCAATAAAGGCACCAAACTTGCCGCTGTCTAGAGTCAGCTTTTTCACTGCCTGGTGCATGTTGGCAACCACATTGTCAGCTTCAACAACTAACAGCAGGTTTTCACAGATAAATGGTGTTACCCGATGACCTTCTGGTTGCTTAACCCAGATGGCACCGTTTTCAGCCACAGCCAGTTCACCTGGAATAACGGCAAAATCGATGTCTTTCAGATCGTGTTGATCTTCTGGAGTTTCGCGGTTGGCATTAATGCCGTCAACCAAGGAAATCACCTGCTTGCCTTCTGCAACCAGAGTGTTCACTTTTTCCTGAACCAGATCAAGAGAGCCTGCACGGTGCAGTACACCGGCAACGGTATTCAGGTTGGTTTCAAACTGGCCGATCAGATCATCGACCCGTGGAGCCACATTGATTTCCGGCATAGGCTGAGGGGCAATAGCAGTTTGCTCAAGCGCCTTCAAAATAAAAGATTTGCTGGACATGATTAGCTCCTGTTCTTCTTGTACCAAGCTTCAAAACTGGATTTTGGTGCCACTGGCAGCTCACGGTATTTACCCCAAGCGCCGGCAAATGGCTTCAGCAGGCTGCCAGGCAGAATGCGCAGCGCAGTACGGGCCATAGCCATAGAGGTGTTCAGCATAGGTGCGCTGCCCATCACTTTACCCACAACCGGCATATAGCTACGCTTGCCGTAAGGCAGGTTGCCCGCTTCGGCTTTCAGGCGGCGGTGGTGGTGGATAATCTTATCCAGCGGTACCTTGGTTGGACACACTTGAGTACAGCTACCACACAGGGTACATGCCCATGCGATAGAGTTGGTGTCATCTTTCTGGGCACCAACGGCAATACCGATAGGGCCTGGAATGGTGTAGTTGTAGCTGTGACCGCCACTGCGACGGTATACCGGACAGGTATTCATACAGCCACCGCAACGGATACATTTCAGCGATTCAGCCAGGATCTTGTCCTTCAGCATATTACTGCGGCCGTTATCGACAATCACCACGTGCATTTCACCGCCAGCCTTAGGGCCGCGATAGAAGCTGGAGTAAGTGGTCACTGGCTGGCCAGTGGCGTTACGGGCCAGCATACGCAGCAGTACTGCGGCAGAATCCAGGTTAGGTACCATTTTATCCATACCCATGGAATGGATCTGCACTTTAGGCAGGTTGGCACCCATATCAGCGTTACCTTCGTTGGTACACACCACTACCGCACCTTTTTCTGCGATAGCCATGTTAACGCCAGTCATTGCCGCGTCAGCAGACAGGAACTGTTCACGCAGGTGAGCACGCGCTGCACGGGTCAGATAGGTTGGATCGGATGCACCGGCTTCGGTACCGATTTTTTCATGGAACAGCTCACCCACTTCTTCTTTTTTCAGGTGGATAGCAGGCACCACGATATGGGATGGTGGCTGACCAGCCAGCTGGATGATGCGCTCACCCAGATCGGTATCGATCACTTCAATACCGCGCTCTTCCAGGTAAGGGTTCATGTGACACTCTTCGGTCAGCATGGACTTGGACTTAACCAGTTTCTTTACCTGATGGTGAGACAGAATGCCGTGCACGATTTCATTGTGCTCGGCAGCATCTTTTGCCCAGTGTACCTGGATACCGTTGGCTTGACAGTTCTGCTCGAACATCTCCAGGTATTTGGCCAGGTTGGTCAGAGTGTGCAGTTTGATTTCACTGCCCAGTTGGCGCAGTTGTTCCCACTCTGGCAGGCTAGATGCAGCGCGGTCGCGCTTTTCTCTCAGCAGCCACAGTGCTTTGGAGTGCCAGTTTACGCGGTCTTCATCTTTACAGAAGATCGCTGCCTTATCGGCGTGAATTTTGGACGCAGTATGAGACATTCTGGTTCCCCTTACAGAGCTTCGTTGATCACTTGGGCGATGTGACGGGTTTCAATCGGCAGCTTCTGGCGGCGGATCATGCCATCGATATTCATCAGACAAGATGGGTCGAAACCGACAACGTACTTAGCACCGGTTTCATAGTGGAAGTAAGCCTTGTCTTTGCTCATCTTGGCAGACACTGCGCCTTCATCAACGGCGAAAGTACCACCAAAACCACAGCACTCATCACGGCGCTCTGGGTAGCAGATTTCAATATCGGCGATCTGAGACAGTACCGCTTCCACTTTGTTGTGGCGCTGCAGTGACATATTTTCACTTGGCGTTGCCAGGCTCAGCATACGGATACCGTGACAGCTCATCTGCAGGCTAACTTTGTGTGGGAATGGCTTTTTGAATTCAGCAATCGGCGCTACATCGTGCAGGAACTCAGTCAGTTCATACAGCTTGTCGATAACAACCTGGGCTTCTGGGCTGTTGTCGAATTCATGGAAGTTTTCTTTGGCAGCAACCAGACATGATGCGGCTGGACACACGATGGCATCACATTCTACGCCTTTGAATGCGTTTAGCAGCTTCAGGGTTGTTTTCTTGGCATCTTCGTAGCAGCCTGAGTTGGTCATTGGCTGACCACAGCAGGTTTGCCCTTCAGGCAGGATCACTTCATGTCCCAGTTTTTCCAGTAGTTCCAGTGTCGCAACGCCCACTTCAGGGAACATCTGGTTTACCAGACAAGGGATGAAAAGCGCGATTTTCATTTTGTTATCTCACTATTTGGCTGATTATTGCACTGCGGAACACTCGTTGAAATGCCTTACGCAGAGCATAATGCTATCAAATATAGGCTGATAGCTTTATAAGTAATAGTGCTAAATTAGCAAATGAACCTAAATATTTTTTCATAATTGGAAAAATATTTAACCATTTGTTTTTTAACGTTTTTTATGGGTGTTTTTTACAACTAAATGCTGTGATTACGGGATGTTTAGAGCAAAAATGAATAAATGGGGAAAACAGACACTTAGCGTCTACATTTCCCCCGGTTTTACCGCGTTATCCGCGGCTACATTCTTCCAATAAAAAGGCTAAATGGCGATAGGAAATACCACTGTGATGGCTCAAGCCAACTTCACAGGTGCGGTTAGCATAATACCCTTCCGTAATGGCCGCTGGCAGCAGTTTCTTAATGTTACGTAGGGCGCTGGCATTAATTTCCGGTTTGTACAGGCCTTTCTCCCCGGCATAACCACAGCAGTAAATACCTTCAGGCCGTACAATCTGGCGGGCACATGCTTGGGCAATAGTCAGCATCTTCTGCTCGACATGCAGATGTTGCGCACTGCAACCAATATGCAGCGCCACCTGATCTTTTGGCTTAATATGCAGTTTGCTGAGTAATTCATCGTGCATAAAATCCACCATATCGACAATATTGATATCCGGGTTACCCAGTAAAGTGCGCTTAGTACAGGACAGTGCATCAATAATCACGGGTAATTTTCCGCCGTGAGATTGGCGGGCTAGCTCGTGGATCAGCTGATCCCGTTTACTGTCGGCATTGCGAAAATCTCCCTTGGATTCCCACATCTGGCCACAGCATAAATCCCGGGTATTGTCAGGGGTTAGCACATTGTATCCAGCCCGCTCTAACAGGGTAACAATCACTTCTGGCAGACTGCGGTTATCAGGATCCAGTGGCGTTGGGCCAAAGGTGCGCCCACCACAAGCGGGGAAATACAGTACCGTTGGTCGGTCAGACCGCGGTTGAGCTGGTTTAGCCAGTGCCGCCCCTTTGGGAAAATCTGGATTCCAGTAAGGCACTTCTTTGGACAGCAGGCGACCGGCATTCATTACTCCGGCGGTGATACTGTTGCCGGTTAATTTATGCAAAATGCCCAGTACATTAAAGCCTGAGCTGATCGCCTGGTTAACCCCTGCATAATGACGGGCTTGAAAATCCAGTACTTTTTGCTCTGTAGTGCTGATATAAGGCGTGCGCAGCTTACGTACCAGTTGCCCCATGGAATTATCCACCGGGCAGGCGATGGTACACAGCTGACAAGCGGCACAAGTATCAATTACATCGTATTTGGCGGCAGCTTTTAATTGTGCCGCTTTTTCCTGCTCGCCAGCCTGCTCTAGCCGGGCGATTTCCCGCAAGGTGGCTATCCGTTGGCGTGGGGAGAGGTTTAATGCCGAGGTTGGGCAAGTTTTTTCACAAAAACCACATTCAATACAACGATCAACTAGATCATCCACCACAGGACAAGGCTTGATGTTTTTCACATGGACTTGTGGATCATCATTGAGCAGCACCCCGGGGTTTAGCAGTCCTTCAGGGTCAAAAATCTGCTTTATCTGCTGCATTAACACATAGGCATCATGGCCCCATTCCATTTCCACAAAGGGGGCCACGGCACGGCCGGTGCCATGCTCGGCTTTCATGGAGCCATCATATTTATGCAGCACCATTTCAGCGACATCCTGCATAAAATCATGGAAGCGGTCGATATCAGCTTGGGTGGCAAAGGTTGGGGTAATAATAAAATGGAAATTACCGGCCAGGGCATGGCCGTAAATCACCCCTTCGGGATAGCCGTGCTTTTGGAACAGGGCGGTCAGATCCGCAGCAGCGCCTGCCAGGTGTTCCAAATGAAAGGCCACATCTTCAATAATGACTGAGGTACCTTTAGGGCGGGCACCACCAATAATGGGAAATAAACCGGAGCGCATTGCCCAGTATTGGCCATATACCGCCGGATCTGAACTAAATTCAATCGGCCGCTCGGTGGGAATATGGGCTATTTTGGCAATCACATCTTGGGTGTAGTTAGCCAGAGTTGCTTCATCATTAGCCCGGGACTCAATCAGTAAAATCGCTGCGCCTTCAGGGAGTTGCTCAAGCCACTTAGGCATACCGGGTTTACCGGTTACTGCGCGGATGGATGCCCAGTCCAATAATTCTGCGGCCGCGACACTATCACCTTTGATGGGCGGCACTGCGCTGGCGGCATCTTCCATATTGTAAAAAACCGCGAGTGCCGATGCTTTGAATCTAGCCTCATCCACTGTGCGATATGTCACCTGCTCCACAAACGCAAGGGTGCCTTCTGAGCCAACAATCAAATGGTTGATAAGATCAAAGGGATCATCAAAATCCACCAAGGCATTCAGGCTATATCCTGTGGTGTTTTTAATGGCGTATTTTTGCCGGATCCGCTCGGCCAGAGCAGTATTGGCTTTAGCCATTTGGGCCAGGTCACAGAGTTGCTGCAGTATCTGGCCATGGCTTTTGGCAAAGGCGGTTTTGGATGCGTCACAGCCGGTATCTAACTCTGTGCCATCGGCAAACAACAATTTTGCCGAGAGGATGGTCTGATAAGAATTTTGGGCAGTGCCACAGCACATGCCAGAGGCATTATTCGCAACGATGCCACCGATTTTGGCACAGGCCAGGGTGGCAGGATCTGGGCCAATTTTTTTATTGTGTGGCTTAAGCTTGGCATTAGCATCAGCACCGATAACCGCGACCCCTAAGGTCACAGTATTACTGTCTTCGCTGATTTGAACCGTACGGAATCCTCCATGGCCCAACATCAGCAAAATACCTTCACCAATGGCCTGACCTGACAGGCTGGTGCCAGCTGCGCGGAAGGTGACCGGCGCGCCATGGCGACGGGCAATAGCCAAGGTTTGTTTTGCCTGCGCTAAGGTGTCAGCATGGACAACTACCTGAGGCACAATACGGAAATATGAAGCATCAGTTGACCAGGCAAAACGGCGCACTGGATCGGCCGATACCGCCTGCTCACCTAATGCAGCGGTAAGCTCATGTATCACGGCGGGATAATTAATAGACATCAGTCATTGTCTCTTGTTAGCACGTAATGGTCGTTGAACGAAAAAGCCGGTTGGGACTATCTGCAAGCGTTAACCCATCCCCGGTGTGGCCGACATCTCGCAGGCCTGATTATTATGGTTATATTCTTTATTACTAAATTGTGTCGTTACCAAAAAACAGAGGCCGCCAAACGGCGGCCTCTGGCACTGGTTAGGGATTAGAATCCGCCCCAGATAAAGGCAACGGTGCCAGCCAGCATGGCATAAGCCAATGCAACTGGCATGGTCTTACGGATAATTTCAGATTCCCGGCCGGCCATACCCACAACAGTTGCAGCGGCAACGACATTCATTACACACATCATATTGCCAGCATTGGCGCCTATGCCTTGCAGCGCCAAGATCAGCGCATGGTTGGCACCGATGTTATCCGCCACACTGTACTGCAAACCAGAGAACATCATATTGGAGAAGGTCGCAGAACCGGACAAAAAGGCACCAAAGATACCGATAACAGGTGCAACCCAGTCCCAGATATGTCCCATGGAGGAGGCCAGCAAATCCGCCAGTGCAACGGGCATGGAGGAAAGGTGGGCATGGTTCTCCCCTGAGTTAAGGAAGATTTTGACCATAGGCACCGAAGCGCCAAGAGAAATAACCGTTGGGATCATTGACTTAAGTGATACGTTGACCGAGGTCTTGATAGCTTCTCCGCGCATTTTGAACAGGAAAAAGCCCAGGATACACACGGCGACAAAGAAGGCACCTGGTGCGTACAAGGTTGCAAATCCGGCTTTCAGTTCAGTGCCAAGCAGACCTGTCCAGCTGAGGTTAAAACTGCTCAGCCAGGCTTTCAGTGGGGCAATAGTGCGAGACATGACCAGCAAGACCGCCATTATCAGGTATGGCGTCCAAGCCGCCAATTGTGAGAACGGGGGCTTGCCACTAATGACCTGACGCTGGTTATTGTCAGCGTTTTCGGTACCGGCAAAATCAAACCAGGTTTGTTTGGGCAGTAACCAACCTTTTCGGGCCACAGGAATCACAATTGCCATACCAACGAGGGCGCCGATAACGGATGGGAACTCAGGACCTGCGAAATAGTTAATTAACCAAGCTGGTACCGTAAAGGTAAAGCCGGCAAACAGGGCAAATTTCCAGACCGCTAAACCTTCTTTTATGGATTTATTGCGGCCGAAGAAACCGGTCAGGATACAGACCATCACCAAGGGGATAAGTGAGCCGATAATTAAGTCTATGGTGATCATATGCATGGCAATAAATTGGGCATAGTCGGCAAAGTTACCACCATGCTGGGCAATCTGTGCTGCCGCCATATTCCCGCCACCCTGGGTCAGCCCCTGATCCATCCCGAACAAAACGGGTAGGCCGATAGCACCAAAAGACACTGAGGCTGAGTCAGCGATCAGGGCAACAACTGCTGCAGCAACCGGGGGAATACCCAAGAGCACCAGAAGTGGCGCACCGATAGCGGCCGGCGTGCCAAAGCCGGCACTGCCTTCAATAAAGGCACCGAACAGCCAGCAGATGATAATGACCTGTACCCGAGCATCCGCGCTGATATTGGTAAATCCGGCGCGAATGGTGTCCATTGCACCGGAATATTTCAGGGTATTGAGTAGGAAAACCGCACCGAAAATAATCGTCAATGGCGTGATGGCTGACAGCAGACCTTCTACAACCGAGGCCGCTAGCAAGTTAGTATCCATTTTCCAAATAAACACTGCCGCCAAGGCTGTAATAACCATAGAGATGGGCATGGCACGGGATGCAGGCATTCGTAATAGCACTAGAAATAGCATCACACTGATCACGGGAGATAAACTGGCGAGGAGTTGGAGAAAGGTCATGCTAGCCTCTTTATATCAATTTACATGAAATCAATCGGGGTTACTGCCTGATGTTTGCTCTCCCCGTTGGGGCTCCTTGAGCATGCTTCTAGCGGGCATTTTGATGGCATGACTCAGTGTTTCTGAGCAACATGGGGCCGGAAGGTCCTTGTGTCTTACTGAAGCGCAATATAAGGGCATGAGAGCTAGTACGCCAGCATAAAACGCCAGTGTGTGACAAGTGTCACGCTTGCTTACGCACAGATGTTATCACTGGGTTTTTATTATGGCTATTTATGTTTTCGATTGTTTGCTTTTTGTGTTCTACGGCTGGTTTTTATGGTGTTTATGGTGTTTTTTGTCGTTATTTTTTCATTTTTGCCATAAATAGCATGTTTTTGGCTTGAGTTTTAATGGTGATCTTGATCACATTTTTGAGGCTGGGGTCATGATGGCTGCAGGTTAGGAGGTCCTATGTCTATGACTCAATTGCCAAAAATAATGTTGCGTTTTTGTAGCGCCGGCCGTTATGACAGCAACATTGCAGCTTGGCAATACCACTATGCAGATGGCTTGTGAATTATGGTTTGTGAATTATGACGTGAGCGTGATGGGCTTATTTAACGGAAAATATCTCAGCTGAATCAGTAATACAGATAGCGGGGTGAACGGCCGAGGCATGGATGCTGGAGATGATGTTAAGCGGTAGTCGATTGTTGAGATGAAGAGGGCTTACTCGGTTAGTACATTTATATCACAGGCTTATTAGCACTAGCTCCAGCACGTGAGTGGATGGCTTGAGGCCGCTAAGGCAGAAAGTGAGGCTGCCTTAGCTTAGTCGAGCCACAGTCTAAACATCAGGCTAAAACAGCTTACTGCCCCAACCCAGTTTGTTTCTGAGCACATGGAAATAGTTATAACCCTTAGGGTGCACTAATCGCAGACGCTCAGGGCTGCGCTTCACAATAATCTCATCACCGGGTAATACTGCGAGGGTAACATGGCCGTCACAGCTGACTTCAAGATTTTCACCATTATGGGGTGACACCACCAGTTTGATAATGCTGTCGGCATCCACCACAATCGGCCGACATGACAGGGTATGGGGAAACATGGGCACTAAAATCATGGCTTGCAGTTTCGGGGTTAAGATGGCGCCGCCAGCTGACAAAGAGTATGCCGTTGAGCCGGTCGGGGTAGAGACAATCATACCGTCAGCCCGCTGACTGTACATAAATTGCTCGTTAATGTAGACCTCATATTCAATCATATGGGCCACTTTCCCCGGGTGTAACACCGCTTCGTTAACCGCAGTGTTACTGGCTTTCAGTTTACCATGGCGGTACACCTCGGCTTCGACCAAAAAACGGTGCTCAGTTTCATATTCACCATCTAATACTCGCGCCAGTTTTTCTTCGAAGGCATCGGGAGACAGATCCGTTAAAAAGCCTAAATTGCCGCGGTTAACTCCGATAACGCCAACATCAAAACGGGCCAATACCCGAGCGGCGCCGAGCATATTACCGTCACCGCCGACTACGATGGCTAGGTCGCACCGTTGGCCAATTTCCAGCATATCAACCGCTTTAACATGATTGCCGAGTTCACCGGCAACCCGCTCTTCAACCAGAATTTCAAACCCCTGCATTGTCAGCCAGTGATGCAGGCGTTTCAGAGTGAGATTAGTGCCGCTGTGATGGGGTTTTCCTATCAATCCGATAGTGTGGAACTCGCTTGTCATATTTAGCTGGCATAGGCCTTGAAACATCAAATTTAGCCCCCATAATATGCCCTGAGTATGCAGAAACCAAAGCATTTTTAGCTGGAGTAACAATGAGCAACGAAGAGAAGCAAGCACCACAGGACCAGGTTGAAGACGTTATTGAGTCTGAGGTTGCCCAGGAAGATGCCGCCCTGGTGGATGAATTAACCCAGGCTAACTTCCGCATTGAAGAGCTGGAACAGGCTCTGGCTGAAGCGGAAGCAAAAGCTGCAGAAGAAAAAGATGCAGCCCTGCGCGCTGTCGCTGAAATGGAAAATATCCGTCGTCGCGCCGCCATTGATGTTGAAAAATCACGTAAATTTGCCCTGGAAAAGTTTGCCAATGAGCTGCTGCCAGTGATCGACAATATGGAACGAGCTCTGCTTGGTACCGTAGAAGATGAGGCAGCTAAAGCTGTGATTGAAGGGGTAGAATTGACCCTGAAGACCTTGATGACTGCTGTGGCCAAGTTTGGTATCACCCCAGTTGATCCTATGGGTGAAGCTTTTAATCCAGAACATCACCAAGCCATTGGCATGCAGCCAAGCACGGAATACCCTGCAAATACCGTTATGTTGGTTATGCAAAAAGGGTATCTGCTGAATGATCGTCTGCTGCGTCCAGCCATGGTCATGGTTTCCCAAGGCTAAGATTGGCACTGTGCAAAACAAAAAGGACGCAAAATGCGTCCTTTTTTATTTTAAAGATAATCGTGTTAATCAGCGATAAACTCTCTGATTTGCTGGGTAATGCCGGCAGCGTCCAACCGTAACTCAGCTAAGATCTCATCTGCTGCGCCATGTTTAATAAATTCATCTGGCAGACCCAGCTGTAATGTTGGTCGCATCAATTGATTACGCGCCAGCCATTCAAGCACACCAGTGCCAGCGCCGCCCATAATGGCATTTTCTTCCAGTGTCACTAACACATCGTGGTCTTGTGCCAGTTGACGAACCAGCTCAGTATCCAGTGGTTTGACAAAACGCATATCGGCGACAGTCGCATCCAGCTGCTCGGCAGCGGTCAGAGCGCTGCTTAGGGTGGTGCCGAAGTTTAAAATAGCCACTTTCTTACCCTGACGGACAACGCGACCTTTACCGATCTCCAATGCTGTCATGGTTTCATCCGGTGTTACCCCAGTGGCACTGCCTCGCGGATAACGAACCGCAGTAGGACCGTCTTGATAGCAGTAACCTGTGTACAGCATTTGTCGGCATTCGTTTTCATCACTTGGCGTCATGATCACCATATTGGGGATACAACGCATAAAGCTCAGATCGAATGCCCCCTGGTGGGTTGGCCCATCAGCGCCCACAATTCCTCCCCGGTCAATGGCGAACAGTACCGGCAGTTTTTGTAGTGCCACATCGTGGATCAGCTGATCATAACCGCGCTGCAGGAAGGTGGAGTAAATCGCCACGACTGGCTTGAAGCCTTCACAAGCAAAGCCTGCCCCTAGGGTGACGGCATGTTGCTCTGCAATCGCAGCATCAAAATATTGCTGTGGGAAGCGCTGGGAAAACTCCACCATGCCGGAGCCTTCACGCATCGCCGGGGTAATGCCCAGTACTTTGTCATCTGTCGCCGCAATATCACACAGCCATTTGCCAAAGACTTGGGAAAAGGTCGGGTTACCAGGCTTGGTTGCTGGTTTGGCAAATTTACTGGGATCAAATTTTGGCACAGCGTGCCAGCCGATGGGGTCCCGCTCCGCAGGTTCATAACCTTTGCCTTTTTTGGTCATGATATGCAGGATTTGTGGCCCTTTTAAATTACGCATATTGCGCAGGGTTTCCACCATGGCATTGACATCATGGCCATCAATTGGGCCAATATAATTAAAGCCTAACTCCTCAAACAGGGTGCCTGGTACCACCATGCCTTTGAGGTGCTCTTCTGTCCGCTTGGCCATCTCCTTGATGACAGGCATTCCCTGCAATACTTTTTTACCGCCTTCACGGATCGTGGTGTAGAAGCGGCCTGACATCAATTGCGCCAGATGGTTATTCAGTGCCCCAACGTTTTCAGAAATGGACATTTCGTTGTCATTTAGCACAACCAGCATGTCATTATGCAGATCACCTGCGTGGTTCATGGCTTCAAATACCATACCACCTGTCATCGCGCCATCACCGATAACCGCAACCACTTTACGGCCAGCACCTTCTTTCTCTGCGGCAACGGCCATCGCCAATGCGGCACTGACGGAAGTTCCTGAGTGGCCGACACTAAAGGTATCGTATTCACTTTCACCGCGCCACGGGAATGGATGCAGACCGTTCTTTTGACGAATTGTAGGCATCTGTTCACGGCGACCGGTCAGGATCTTATGGGGATAAGCTTGATGGCCCACATCCCAGACCAAGCGGTCAAATGGGGTGTTATAGACGTAATGCAGCGCAACGGTTAGCTCAACCGTGCCCAAACCAGAGGCAAAGTGTCCACTGGACATGCCTACGGATTTGAGCAGAAATTCCCTCAGCTCATCGGCGACCTGTGACAGGGCCTCCTGAGGCAATTGGCGGAGCTCATCAGGGGTGTTGGCCTGTGCCAACAGTGGATAATGCGAAATGTCCAAACTCATAGTGAGCTACTTTGTCTCTGTATTATATTCTTCGCGTAATAATGTATTGAGCGAAGTCTGCAATTAACTGACTATTGTATGGTAATGCTGTCAGTGCGGAAAGTGCGTCCTGAATAAGCTGCTCGGCTGTCGCGGTTGCGCCGTCAAGCCCAAGTAGCTGTGGGAACGTACTTTTATCGGCCTCAGAATCTGATCCTTGTGGCTTACCTAGTTCCTCGGTGGTGGCGGTAATATCCAAAATGTCATCCTGCACTTGGAATGCCAGCCCGATGGCATCGGCATAGCTGAGCAAGGCATGGCGAATGTCCTTATCAGCATTGGCACAAATCAGTGCCATTTCCACCGCACAGTGGATCAAGGCGCCGGTTTTTTTATTGTGTAACTGGGTCAGGGTCTGCAGATCAATATGTTTGCCGGTACAACCCAGATCAATTGCTTGACCACCACACATGCCGGTATAGCCGGACGCTTTGGCTAATGCTGACATTAATTGTAACTGCTGCGTGGCCGCCATGCCGGATATTGGTTGGCTTAAAATTTCAAATGCCAGAGTCTGCAGGGCATCGCCGGCCAAAATTGCCGTTGCTTCATCAAAGGCAATATGAACCGTGGGTTTTCCCCGACGCAGCGCATCATCATCCATAGCGGGTAAATCGTCATGGATAAGCGAATACGCATGAATACATTCAATGGCCGCCGCGCAGGCATCCAATTGAGACAGGGGCACTCCCAGCATTTGACCAACGCTATATACCAAAAATGGTCGGATACGTTTGCCACCAATTAACGCACCATAAGTCATGGCGGATTTTAGTTGGCTGGCATGGTCATCAAGGGGATCTAAATAGGATTTTAACTGCGTATCAACCCGTTGTTGATACTGCAAAATGGAATCGGCTAACACGCTTATTCTTCCTCGGTGTTGTAGCTCGACAGGGCGGCTTGTTCATCCTGCTGCAGCAGGATTGACACCTTTTGCTGGGCCTGTTCCAGTTTGGTTTGACTGCTGCGCACTAGGGCAATACCCCGTTCAAATTGTTTTAGTGCATCATCCAGGGAAACCTCACCCCGTTCCAGTTCTGCAACGATTTTTTCTAGCTCCGACAGGGATTCTTCAAAGCTGAGATTTTCAGGTTTTTTGGCCACGTGTTCAATTCCTCGATTAAGCTGACACAAAGTATATCAGGCGAGGATTTGGGTCAAATTCAGTCGCGTGTTATTTGCTCAATAGCACGGTTTAACTGGCAATTTTTGTTGGAAAAAATAAAAACGGACTAAACTTGGCTGGAGTTTGTCCGATAACTGAAAATAGCGACTTATTAAACGACTTTACTGTTTTGCCGGTGATAAAAGCGCCATCTTGATGGCTTGAGCACCGGAATATGTTGTCAGTAATGGAATAGGCACAGTACAGGGATGCAACCGGCCATCTCAGCCAGTGACACATTGGCTGTTCTCTCCGCGCCGGTCCAGATCAAGGAGCCTTGGGTGGATTTAGCAACATTAATTGGACTTATCGGGGCCTTTGGCTTTGTGGTCGGCGCCATGATCAGCAGTGGCGGATTGGGAATTTTTATTGACGTTCCATCCGTGCTGATTGTGTTTTGCGGCTCATTGTTTGTGGTAATGATGAAATTCAATCTGGCTTCATTGATCGGGGCGGGGGGCATCTTTGGTAAAGCTTTTATGTTCAAGCTGGATAAATTGGAAGATCTGATTGAACAGTCTGTCACCATGGCCGATGCCGCCCGCAAAGGGGGGTTTTTGGCATTGGAAGAGGCGCAGATTTCCAACTCATTTATGCAAAAAGCGGTGGACATGCTGGTTGATGGTCATGATGCCGATGCGGTGCGTGATACATTGGAAAAAGATATCGGCCTGACGGAAGAGCGCCATAAAGCTGGCGTAGGGATTTTCAAAGCCCTTGGCGATGTTGCTCCAGCCATGGGCATGATTGGTACCCTGGTGGGCTTGGTGGCGATGTTGTCGAATATGGACGACCCCAAGTCCATTGGACCGGCGATGGCGGTAGCACTCTTGACAACGCTGTATGGAGCGATTTTGGCCAATATGGTGGCCATTCCTATTGCGGATAAGCTGGAGTTACGTATGACAGAAGATCTGTTAGCACGTAATTTGATTATGGATGCGGTACTGGCGATTCAGGATGGCCAGAATCCCAGGGTGATTGAAAGTTTTCTGAAAAACTATCTGCATGAAGGCAAGCGTCAGTTGGAAACCGGGGACGGGGAATAACCGGTGGCGAAGAAAAAGTGTGTCTGTCCCCCACCGGGCGCGCCTATGTGGTTGGCCACTTTTGCTGACTTGATGTCACTGCTGATGTGTTTCTTTGTACTGCTGTTGGCATTTTCTGAAATGGATGTGGTGAAGTTCAAGCAAATTGCGGGTTCCATGAAACATGCTTTCGGGGTGCAGAATAAGGTCAATGTGAAAGATGTACCCAAGGGGACATCAGTAATTGCCTTGGAATTTCGTCCCGGTCGGCCAGATCCTACGCCCATCGAAGTCATCAATCAGCAAACTCAGGAAATGACCGAGCCCATGATGGAGCTACAAGCGGGAGAAGATGATAACTCCGGCGGGGTGCAGGCTCAGCAGGGTGCTCAACGTGGGGGAAGCGCGGCCGCATCATCTCAGCAGGCGGCCGCTGCGGCAGCGCAGAGTGAATCTAGCAGCAGTAAACAGCAAGAAGAAGTACAGCAGCAAGCGAAAAAAATGGCAGAGCAGCTGAGTAAAGAAATTACCGATGGCGCTATCGAGCTGGAATCACTGGGGCAGCAAATTATTATCCGTATCCGTGAAAAGGGCGCTTTTGCCTCCGGTTCTGGCTTTTTACAACCCAGAGTTCGCCCGGTTATTCGTGCCATCGGTGAGCTGCTAAAGGATGTTCCCGGCGTGATTATTGTCTCTGGCCACACGGATAATATGCAAATTGCCAATGAGCTTTACACTTCTAACTGGGACTTGTCTGCCACCCGGGCGGTCTCGGTGGCTCAAGAATTGGTTAAGGTGAAGGGCTTAAACCCTGCACGAATGCAGGTGGTGGGGATGGCTGATAATAACCCTCTTAGTCCCAATACTTCCGCGGGAAACCGTGCCCGTAATCGTCGCGTAGAAATTGCCATTATGCAGGGGAAAGCGAAACAGTCTGATCCCATCAGTATCGGCCCGGTTGATGGCCGCTAGTTCAAGGCATATTAGCTCATACCAACAGCGTTTAATGGCATTGATGATGCCAATTAATAGTGGAAACTGCGTTGGTAGCATGAACTGAACGGGGAAACGTGGTGCGCTGTATCAGCGCTCTTTGTTATAATCAGAAAATTGCTGTTTGAATTATTGCCCGTGGAAGCCCCATGAAGTTTATCGTTAAGTTGTACCCAGAAATCATGATGAAGAGCAAATCGGTAAGAAAACGTTTTACCAAAATGCTCGAAACCAATATCCGTAATGTGCTGAAAAAAGTTGATGAAGAAGTCAAAGTTCAGCAATTGTGGGACAAGTTGGTCGTTGTGGTACCTAAAGACAAACCTGAATTGCAGGATAAACTGGCTGAACGTTTGGCCTGTATCCCAGGTATTGCTCACTCTCTGCAGGTAAATGAATATACCTTTGATTCTGTTGATGACATTTATCAGCAGGCGCTGCCGGTTTACCGTGATCAGCTGAAAGGCAAAACGTTTTGCGTGCGGGTAAAGCGGACCGGTAAGCACGAATTTAAATCTATCGAAGTGGAGCGCTATGTTGGCGGTGGCTTAAATCAGTTTACTGAAGCGGCCGGTGTGAAGCTGAAAAATCCCGATATGGTTATCAATCTAGAAATTGATAATGACAAACTGTATATGGTGGAAAAGCGCATTGATGGCCTGGGTGGTTTCCCAATGGCAACTCAAGAAGATGTGTTGTCATTGATTTCTGGTGGCTTTGACTCCGGGGTATCGAGCTTCCAATTCATCAAAAAAGGGGCGCGTACCCACTACTGCTTCTTTAATTTGGGTGGTGCCCAGCATGAGATTGGTGTGAAGCAGGTGGCTTACCATCTGTGGAAGACCTACGGTGAGTCACACAAGGTTAAGTTCGTTTCTATTCCATTTGAGCCTGTAGTCGCAGAAATTTTGGAACGTATCGATAACGGCCAGATGGGCGTTATTCTTAAGCGGATGATGATGCGTACTGCCAGCCGAGTTGCGCAGCGTATGGGCATCCAGGCGCTGGTAACAGGGGAGAGCTTAGGCCAAGTATCTAGTCAAACGCTGACAAACCTGAATGTGATTGACCGTTGTACTGACATCCTGATCCTGCGGCCACTGATCACCATGGATAAGCAGGATATCATCAATGAAAGCCGCCGTATTGGTACTGAAGATTTCGCTAAGTCTATGCCAGAGTACTGTGGTGTGATTTCCCAACGTCCAACAGTTAAAGCGGTATTGGCAAAAATTGAGGCCGAAGAGACGAAATTCTCTGAAGATCTGATTGATCGTGTGCTGGCCGAAGCCAAAATTATCGATATCCGGGAGATTGCTGCCAGTATGGATACCAAGGTAACGGAAACCGAAACTGTTAATGCCATTGCTGCTGGTGAGATTGTAGTCGATATTCGCGCGCCGGAAGAAGAGGAAAATAGCCCGCTGGAAATTGACGGCGTGGATGTGAAAGTGATTCCTTTCTTCAAGTTAGCGACGCAGTTTGCCGATTTGGATCGCAGCAAAACTTACCTCTTGTACTGTGACCGAGGGGTGATGAGTAAACTGCAAGCACTGTATCTGATTGAGCAGGGCTATGACAACGTGAAGGTTTACCGTCCATAACCTGGTGTTACTAGGCATAAGAAGATGTAATCGGTTAGCAAATATCAGGTGCTAAAGCGAGAGCCATAGGTAAGCAGATTTTGCCTAACCGGTTATTTTCAACGCAGTTATCACAAAAAGCCGTATCTTTGATGCGGCTTTTTTATAGCTGGTTTAGACTTAGCGGGTTTTCGTGTCTTTATCGTTTGCCAGCAGTATGTCATCGCCGCCATACTCTGAAAACTCGGCCTGTTGCATTTGTTGCAGCTGCTCGGCAAGGTTGCCGGCAATTTCCTGATCCAACGCGTTGAAATCAAACTCAATTGCTGTGGGGGGAACATCCTGTGTCATAGTCACCTGAACTTCAGTTGCCGTGGCTATCTGGCTGAAACACAGTAGAGCTGCGGCAAAAGGAAGAATTAAGCGCATAATATGCCTCCTGGCAGTTTATCAGCGGCTCGTGGGTAGCCTGTGAGCCGAGGAACACTCAATGTTGTTGGCGCAAAATTTAGTCAAATCTGGTGGCGTTAACAAACGATAAAATGTAACAATCATGATTAGAAAAACTAATCAAAAAACGGGATCGTGATCACTATGTCTAGACGCTTACCCCCCCTGAATGCTGTAAAGGCATTTGAGGCGGCAGCGAGGCACCTTAGCTTTACCCGTGCCGCGGAAGAACTCTTTGTTACCCAAGCAGCGGTAAGCCATCAGATCAAGGCGCTGGAGGATTTTTTAGGATTAAAATTATTTCGGCGAAAGAATCGTTCCTTACTGCTGACAGAAGAAGGCCAAAGTTACTTTCTTGATATCAAAGATATCTTTGTTCATTTGGGTGAGGCGACTGACCGACTTTTGGCCCGAAGTGCCATCGGCTCGCTAACAGTAGCCATGTCGCCCAGTTTTGCCATTCAATGGCTGGTGCCCCGGTTGGCAAAATTCAGTGAAAAAAATCCTGATATTGATGTACGTATCAAGGCGGTGGACTCAGACAGTGCCAGTCTTACCGATGATGTTGATGTGGCGATTTATTACGGTCAGGGTAATTGGCCTGGGGTGCGGGCAGATAAACTGCGTAATGAAGTCTTAATTCCTGTGTGCTCTCCACTGCTGCTCAATGGCCCTAAACCACTGGAAAAGCCAGCAGATTTGAAATTTCATACCTTACTGCATGATAGCAGTCGTCATAACTGGCAGGCTTGGTTTCGCCAGTGTGGGGTAACGGATATCAATGTGAATCAGGGGCCGATTTTTAGCCACTCGTCTTTGGTGCTACAAGCGGCAGCACACGGGCAGGGGGTGGCTCTGGGGTACAGTGTATTGGCTCGGCCGGATATTAAAGCCGGTCGCCTAGTCTGCCCGTTTCAGGAAGTGCTCGTCAGTAAGGATGCTTACTATCTCGTCTGCCAGCAAAGCCATGCGGAATTAGGCAAAATCGTGGCATTCCGAGAATGGATGTTGGATATGTTTGCTGAGGAGTCCCGCAGTGAACTGCTTCCGGGATAATATTGTTGCCGGGCGGATACTGGTTGATGGTGAACCATTATTGTCGTCGGGACGCCGGGTGATTTTGTTTGCTCACGGGGCTGGGGCTGATATGCACCACAGTTTTATGGCTCAAATCGCGGCAGATTTAGCACGACAAGGTGGGTATAGCGTTGTGCGGTTTAATTTTCCCTATATGCAGCAACGACAACTGGATGGTAAGCGCCGTCCACCGGATAAAGCCGAGAAACTGCAGGCTTGTTTCGGCGATTATCTTACACAACTGTACAATGCCGGCGCCGGTAAAGTGATACTGATGGGTAAGTCTATGGGTGGTCGGATGGCAGCAATGCTAGCCGCCCAGCCTGAGTATACCGCGATGATTGCCGGTGTTGTCTGTTTGGGGTATCCCTTTTTACCACCCGCTAAGCGTGCAACTGCTGAGCCTAGGCTTGCACCACTTCAGCAGGTGCCGTTGCCAACGTTGGTGATCCAGGGAGAACGGGACAGTTTCGGTAATCAGGCGCAGTTGGCCACGTGGTCTCTGGGGCAGCAGGTAGAGACAGTGTTTTTGCCCGATGGCGATCACAGCTTCATTCCCAGAAAACGTAGCGGGTTTACCCTGGATGAAAATATGGCGCAGGCCTGTCGGGCTTGTCAGCAATTTATTGGAGCATGTTATGCGTAAAGGTTTTTTTCTGTTGGCGTCCCTCAGCGGTTTTATGGCCGTGGCGCTGGGGGCATTTGGTGCCCATGGACTAAAAAGTATTGCTCCGCCCCATTTGATTGAAATATTTAATTTGGGCGTGGAATATCAGTTCTACCATACTTTTGCCATTATTGCGGCGGCCTTTGCAGCTCATTGGATAAAATCCAAGCTGCTGGATTGGGCGGTCTATCTGTTTTTGGCTGGTATAGTGTTGTTCTCTGGTTCCCTGTACCTCTATACCCTGACTGGCGTAAAGTGGGTCGGACCTATCACGCCCATGGGCGGCGGTTGTTTGCTGGTGGGATGGTTGCTGCTGGCCGTTGCTGTGTGGCGCGATCGGGTGGTAGACGGTAACTAAGGCTGATTGGCCTGACAGGCTTAGAGTAAGCGGCTGCGATATTTTTTGCTGAACTTGCTATACTGCGCGCCGATTTTATTTCATCCTGGCCCTCGGGCCTGCATTGCAAGAGTTTCCGATGAAAAACCTGTTTTTGTTTTGCCGCGCCGGTTATGAGAAAGACTGTGCTGCGGAGATCCAGCAACGCGCTGGCGAATTAAACGTAGGCGGCTTTGTTAAAGCCAATAATAATGATGCTTACGTCATTTTTCAGTGTTTTGCCCCTGGTGATGCTGAACGTCTGGCTCGGGAGTTATCGCTGGACTCTCTGGTGTTTACCCGGCAGATGTTCGCTGCTACTGAGCTGTTAAAAGATCTGCCACAGGAAGACAGAGTGAGCCCGATCGTGGCGGCTTTAGCTGATGTACAGAAAGCCGGTGAGCTGCGGGTTGAAACTCCGGATACCAATGAGTCTAAAGAGCTGTCGGCTTTTTGCCGTAAGTTTACTGTGCCGCTACGTCAGGCATTGCGCCAGTCTGGCTCATTGCTGGCAAAAGAAAATCCACGTCGGCCGGTGATCCATATCTGTTTTGTGGCTCCTGGTCAGGCCTACGCGGGTTTTTCCTTTAGTGATAATACGTCACCTCATTTCGGGGGGATTCCCCGTTTGAAGTTCCCGGCTGATGCGCCAAGTCGTTCAACGTTGAAGTTGGATGAAGCCTTTATCCACTTTATTCCGAAAGAGGCCCATGAAACCCGGTTGCGCAGTGGTATGAATGCGGTGGATTTGGGAGCTTGTCCCGGTGGCTGGACTTATCAACTGGTGCGCCGCGGCATGATGGTTTCTGCCATTGATAATGGCCCTATGAATGACAAGCTGATGGAAACCGGGCAGGTAAAGCATTTCCGGGCTGATGGTTTCCGTTGGGAGCCGCCCCGCAAGAATATCTATTGGCTAGTGTGTGATATGGTGGAAAAACCTAGCCGAGTGGCTGAGTTAATTGAAGCCTGGGCAATTAATGGCTGGTTCCGGGAAGCCATTTTTAACCTTAAATTGCCAATGAAAAGCCGGTTTAAGGAAGTGAGCCAAATTCTGGCAACCATGGATGAGATCCTGCGGGAAAATGGCGTAGAAGATTTCGCGATTAACTGTAAGCATCTGTACCATGATCGTGATGAAGTGACAGTACACCTGTGGCTGCGTCCCAATGATCCTGTGCCTGCGCGGGATTAAATTGTATAAGAGCATTTCTGTGTGTGGTGACATAGGTGGTCAGTGAGAAGCACCCATTGAATGGCATTACACAATGCTGATAGCCGGCGGGGAAACCTTCCGGCTGTTTTTATTTCTGCTTTTCTTTTGACTTGAGTAACTTAGTCACCGATTCCGGGGCATATCAAGCGCCGCAATCAGTCTTATGTTATGAGATAGGTCGCTATTTACAGCGCATTTTCGTGCATTTCCCCACCATTATTGTTAATACATAGGCATTATTTTAATGGAGATGAGATAACACCCTGTGAATGCTTTTTCCCGCTTTGGTGAAAAATTTAACCGTTACGCTGGTATTACCCAATTAATGGATGATCTGAATGATGGCTTGCGCACGCCGGGGGTCATTATGCTTGGTGGTGGAAATCCGGCGGCTATTCCCGCAATGCAAGACTACTTTCACCGTGCTACCGCATCATTACTGGAAAGCGGCGAATTGCTCGCTGCCATGTCTAACTATGACGGCCCTCGGGGGAATGATGCTTTTATTCACGCGTTAGCATCACTGCTTCAGCAAACTTACGACTGGCCGGTGACTGCTAATAATATTTCTCTGACAAATGGCAGTCAGAGCGCATTTTTTGCCCTGTTTAACTTACTTGCTGGGCCGCAGCGCAATGGAATTCAGAAAAAAATTCTGCTACCACTCGCCCCGGAATATATTGGCTACCGTGATGCTGGGTTGGAAGATGAGTTATTTGTTGCCTGTCGACCGCAGATTACCCGGCTGGAAGGGGGCATGTTTAAATATCATGTGGATTTTTCAGCACTGCCGCTGGATGAGGATATTGCTGCCATTTGTGTTTCTCGACCGACGAACCCGACCGGAAATGTGTTGACCGACGATGAGATCCACCGCTTGGATGCTTTGGCGCAGCAAAGAGGTATTCCTCTGATTATTGACAGCGCCTACGGTACG
The DNA here is from genome assembly GCF_024363255.1 of Shewanella sp. NFH-SH190041. NCBI lineage: Bacteria > Pseudomonadati > Pseudomonadota > Gammaproteobacteria > Alteromonadales > Shewanellaceae > Shewanella > Shewanella sp. NFH-SH190041. The sequence goes on along the minus strand of NZ_AP026070.1, from coordinate 3,151,377 downwards.
CCTTTTCCCAATATTATTTTCACTAAAGCAACGCCGCTGTGGCACGACAATATTGTCTTGTCTATGAGTTTATCAAAATTAGGCTTACCCGGATTGCGCTGTGGCATTGTCATCGCCAGTGAAGCGATCACCCAGGCGCTGACCAATATTAATGGCATTGTCAGCCTATCTCCCGGAGGGATGGGGCCGGTTGTTGCTGGTGAGATGATTGCTTCTGGCACTCTATTGCCGATGAGTCGAGAGGTGATCCGCCCCTATTATCAGCATAAAGCCCAACAAGCGGTTGTCATGTTACAGGCCGCCATTGATGTACCGGGTTTTCATATTCATCAGCCCCAGGGCGCTATTTTTCTTTGGCTTTGGTTTGAAGGATTACCGATTACAACATTGACATTGTACCGGCGGTTAAAAGCTAGGGGCGTGTTGGTGGTGCCCGGCGAGTACTTTTTCTTTGGTATGTCGGATGAGGATGATAACTGGCGCCACCGCAGTGAATGCATTCGCATGAATTATGTGCAAGATGAGGACAGTATGCGCCGTGGCATAGAGATTATTGCTGAGGAAGTCAAAAAAGCTTGGCAGAATTAGCAAACATAACGGTCATAAATTGCAGTTTGATGACAGCAATCGCATAAAAAAGGTGAAGTATTGCTTCACCTTTTCATTGTCATGAACACGATGGCTTTATAGTCGCTCCAGCACTGCCTGGGTAAAATCAGTGGTGCCATGGTTACCACCAAGATCCCGGGTGGTGCGATCGCCATTGGCAATCACATCTGATACGGCACAGCGAATCGCGGCGGCTTTATCTGACATACCTAAATATTCCAGCATTTGCACTGAAGCCAGGATCACTGAGGTGGGGTTAGCCAGGTTTTGGCCAGCGATATCAGGTGCTGAGCCATGTACGGCCTCAAAAATCGCAGCGTTTTTACCGATATTGGCGCCAGGGGCCATCCCCAATCCGCCCACTAGTCCAGCACACAGATCAGATAAAATGTCACCAAATAAGTTGGTGGTGACAATCACATCAAAGTTTTCCGGATTCATCACCAGTTTCATACAGGTGGCATCGACAATCATCTCTTCAGTTTCGATATCCGGGTAACGCTGGCTAATCTCACGGGCGGTTTTCAGAAACAGGCCGGAGGTAGACTTCATGATATTGGCTTTGTGCACTATGGTGACTTTTTTGCGGCCTTCTTTACGAGCCAATTCATAGGCAAATGTGGTGATTTGTTCTGCGCCTTGGCGAGTCACAATACTGGTGGCTTCTGCCGTGCTGCCGTCGTCAGAGACTTTCTGCCCCAGCCCTGAGTACATGCCCTCAGTATTTTCCCGTACGGTAATAATATCGATATTGTCATAGCGTGCCTGGGTGCCAGCAAAAGACAATACCGGGCGGACATTGGCATACAGGCTAAAGGTTTTACGCAGGGTAACGTTAATGGAAGTAAAGCCTTCTCCGACCGGGGTGGTCAATGGCCCTTTAAGAGTAATACGATTTTTTTCAATCAGTTCCAGAGTACGCTGTGGCAGCAGTTCACCCTGTTTTTCTAATGCGGTGAGACCGGCATCGGCAAATTCATATTCAAAATCACAGCCGGCTTTATCAAGAATTTTCAACGCAGAATCAATGATGCTGGGACCAATCCCATCACCCGGGATCACGGTAATTGTTCTTTTTGACATCTGAAATCCATCCACGGTTGGTCGTTACTGCAAGTGTCGGTGCCGGATAGCTAAATCCAACAACTTTATTCGACATAAGAAACACTTATTTTAAACGTTTTTTATCATGCTTTCACATTAATTAGTGATTATCCTCACGTTTGGTCATGGATGTTGACTTGCATAAATGGCTGCAAGTCGCGAAGATTGAGCCGATAACCTGCAAAACACGTTAATTCAACCAAACAATAAGAAGAGAATAACATTGAAGTTACTACCTTTGGTTTCCTGCATGATGCTGGTGTCTGGCGCAGCTATCGCCGGCACAGAACCGATAACCCTGCCAGATATTATGGCTTTTGAATCCCTAAAAAAGCCCCGGCTATCCGATAATGGAACTTTGCTCGCTGTTGAGGCCGCACCAGACCGAGGGCAGTCCCGCACCCTGATACGCCAATTAACCGGTGAGCGCAGCTTTGATATTGCGGGCGGCAGTAACCCTCAAGTCAGTGCTGATGGCCGTTTTGTTGTGATGACTCAAAAACTGCCATTGTTGCAGCGTGAGACGGCAGACAGTAAGACAAAAAAACAGCTCAAAAATAATCTGATCCTGCTTGATACCCACACCGGTCGGCAGCAACTGTTTGAACGGGTGAAGTCGGCGCATTTTTCTGCTGGTGGGGCTTATCTTGCCATTTGGTTTGAGGCACCTCAATCGACAGATGCGGCTGAAAAAAAATCAGCAAAAGGGAATGACGGCGAAAAAACGGCAAAAGCGGATCGCGGCACACCCATGACGTTACTGCATTTAGCGGCAGATAAACACTATGATTTTCCCCATGTGACCGGCTTTGCTTTTAGTCGGGATAAGCCATTGGTTGCCATTGCCAGCAATGACACTGCCAGTGGGTTTCACCAATTGACCTTGCTGAAGATTGACACCGGGAAATCCCAGTTGCTCCCCCGTGAGCCGGGCCAGCAAATCGGCGCATTAGCCTTGAGTGATAATGGGGCGTATTTGGCATTTACCCAAGGACATGCCGGAGATGAGCCTGATGCGCGGGAATATCAGTTAATTGTGCAGCAGCTTGATTCAGCTGAGCAGATTAGGGTGCCTAACACCCGCGAGTGGCAATTGAATCGCCATGCGAAATTGGATTTCAGTCCGGACAATCGTCGGCTATTTTTTGGGCGTGTCCCCCAGCTGAGTCAGACGCTGACCTTGCCGCAATATCAGCAAGAAGCCGATTTATTCGATCCGGACATTATCGCGGCTAAGCGTAATCTGCGCATTTGGCATGGTGAAGATGCCAGAATTAAACCCCATGAAATTAAACAATATGATAAGGAACGTAAGCGCACTTATCTGGCGGTAATGCACTTACCCAATGGCAATGTGGTGCAGCTGGCCGATAAAACCATGCCCGATGTGATGGCTGGCCCACAACGTCGTTACCTGTTAGCTAGCTCGGATATCCCTTACCGTAAGATGATCACCTGGGCGGGTTTTTACCGCGACTATTATTTGGTGGATCTCAATACCGGGGCCAAGCAATTGGTAATAAGCCAACAGCCAAGTGGCGATAAACCCACGCTGTCTCCCGGCGGAAATTATCTCGCTTATTTCCAACAAGGACAGGTATATCTGCACGATATTGCCGCGAAACGGCGTATTTTACTCAGCGGTGGCATCAGCACTCCTTTTGCTGATGAAGACCATGATTACCCATCGGCAGCGCCGGGTTATGGTTTTGGTCCTTGGTTGGAGGATGATGCCGGCTTACTTGTGTATGACAAATATGATATTTGGCAGTTTGATACCCGGGCGCAGCAAGGCTTTATGCTGACAGATGGGCAAGGACGCCGTAATGGTGTTCAATATCGGGTAACAGGGCTTGCGCAGGATAAAGACCGCCCGGCGACATTAGCCAACGCCGCGGCTGTGATGCTACAGGGATATTCTGAGCGCACTAAGGGCGATGGCTTTTATCGAGCCACCGTGGGGCAGGCTGGAGTTACGCCATTAATGGCCGGTGACTATAAGTTGAAACTGCTATCGCGCAGTAACGATGCCAATACGCTGATATTCAGTAAAGAGCGCTATGACCAGTTTCCAGATCTCTATGCGGCTGAATACCTCAAGCCTGAGCAGGCTAAACGGCAGACTTTTTTAGATGCACAAAAAGAGGATTTTAACTGGAGTCAGGCAGAGTTAGTCAGCTGGACAAATGGTGATGGGCGGCCATTAGATGGGGTACTGATTAAGCCTACCGGTTATGAGCCGGGTAAACGCTACCCTGTGCTGGTGTATTACTATCGCTTTATGAGTGACAGATTGCACAGCTTCCCGGCCATGAAAATTAACCACAGACCAAATTTTGCTTGGTATACCGACCGGGGCTATGCGGTATTTTTACCGGATATCCGTTTTGAAGTGGGCTACCCGGGCCCATCTGCGGTGCAGGCTTTAACCTCCGGGGTGCAGCATATTATCGATATGGGGGTAGCGGATCCTAAGGCTATCGGGTTACATGGTCATTCTTGGAGTGGTTATCAGACGGCTTTTGCCGTGACTCAGACCCATATGTTTGCGGCGGCGGTGAGCGGGGCACCGGTATCGAATATGACCAGTGCATTTAGCGGTATTCGCCATGGCTCAGGATTGGCGCGACAATTTCAGTATGAAGCGGGTCAGAGCCGCATTGGTGCTAGTTTAATGGCTGCGCCCCATAAATATATGGAAAACTCACCGGTATTTTATGCCGATCGCATCCGCACGCCCATGATGATCATGTTCGGAGATAAGGATGATGCTGTGCCTTGGGAGCAGGGGATTGAGTTGTACTTAGCGATGCGCCGCGCCGGGCGAGATGTGGTCTTTTTACAGTATGAAGATGAACCGCATCATCTCAAAAAATACCCCAATAAGCTTGATTACAGCGTGCGGATGATGCAGTACTTTGATCATTATCTGAAAGGGACACCGGCGCCCGATTGGATAAGGCGCGGTGAGGCCTACCAGCCATACGATAAGTCATAATCTACGTTAACTTGGGTAGCGATAGAAAAGAACCGGCTATTTGCCGGTTCTTTGTTATTTTGCTTTCTGCATTTCAGCTATGCGCTGGTCGATAACGGTTTGGCTGTTAGCGTATTCGCAACTATCTGTCTGGGTCTGAGAAGGTTATAGTTTATGGCTGATATCGGCAGATTGCTGGAGTGCCCACGGCTGGGTAAGGTACTGCTGATAGGTGTCGTGCCCCCAAGCGATCAGGCGGTTATTCTGAAATAGCAGCGGGGTGCATTCATCCCGGGTGGTTTGCCCATCGGCATGGGCACGGCGGGTGCGGTAAAACAGTACCACCATATCCCCTTGAACTCCGGGTTTGGCTTCGGAAAAGTCAGCATTGCCCAGCAGTTTTACCACCTGATGTTTTTCCTGTCCCAGATGCAGAGCGGAAATCACCTGCAGATTGTGTATCTCTCGTTTATCCCAGTCTAAATCCTCAGGACCCGCTTCGTAGTTCAGTACCACAATAGCGACAAAAAGCAGATAAGCACCTGCCAGGGCAGCAATAAAAATCGGGGCTTTCATGTGACACAGTATCCTTTGCGTAAACGTGAAAGCCTTACCTTACCCCGTCCCACAGTTTGGGTAAACCGGTGAAAAATATGAGGGTTAAACGTATTTACCCAAACCGGGTTAACGGGCTGGTGACGTTTTATTTGCTTGGCAGCGGAATTGATTTAAACGGATATCTAAGTCGATATCGGTACGTAACCGTGCTAATTGGTAACTGAGCCGGGCCATTTCTCGGCCATCCGCCAGTTTTTTGGCCTGTTTCGCGCCTAGGCTGTCCAGCGAGGCATATAGGTTACGCAGATGCCGGAAACTGCGCAGCAGTTCTGCCGCTGACTTGGGGCCGATACCTGGGATGCCGGGAATGCGATTGCCGCTGTCACCTGCCAGTGCAAAAAAGTCCAGCAATTGGCTGCGATCTACCCCAAGTTTGTTCTCCAATGCAGTAATATCCAGATATCCCTGACTGAAATGATCCCATTGGCTAATTGCCGGATGCAGCAATTGGGCAAAGCCTTTATCGGTGGAGACAATAATTGCCCGCCCGCCATGCTCGGTCAGTTTACAGGCTAAGGTAGCGATAACATCATCCGCTTCTGCTTCAGCATTGATGGAGTTAATCCCTTCATCGGCCAAGTGTTGTTTTAGAGCAACTAATCCCTGCGCCAGTGCTTCAGGCATGGGTTTTCGGCCTTTTTTGTAATCGGGATAAAGTTGTTTGCGCCAGGTTTCGCCGTCACCATCCCAGACAAGTGCCACATGGCTTGGTTGGTGAAAACGCAGCAGTTTGCGACAGGCTGCGCTGACCCGGGAGGTCAGGGCGGCCATATCTGTTTCGTTAGGTTGGGTGGCGTGCATGCGCCGGACCAGGTTCAGTCCGTCAATAATAAGCAGCGTATTCATTATTTGATGATTTGATAACAAGGTGTATAGGTATTGCCGGGCAGCTTCATGCGCTGCTGGGTGACAAAGGCGCTGAGAAGATGATCCATCAGTTCCATCATTTTCTCATCACCGTGAATATGAAAAGGCCCCTGCCGCTTAATCAGCGCTAAGGTGTCAGCTTTTACATTGCCGGCTACTATAGCAGAAAACGCTTTTCTCAGGTTGGCTGCCAGTTCAGCTTTATTGGCCTGAAAATTCAGTCGGAGATTAGCCATAACATCATGATTCGGTTGAAATGGTAGCTGAAACTCGGGTTCAATTTTCAATGACCATTGATATTGATAGGCATCCCCTGTGGTGCGCCTGTGGTCTTTGACGGTTTCCATGCCTTGTTTCATCACCCTCGCAACGGCTTCGGGATCATCAATAATGATACGATAACGATTTTGGGCTGTTTCACCCAAGGTGGCTTTAATAAAGGCATCAATCTCAAGGAAATAATCTTGACTCTGCGCCGGGCCGGTTAATACCAGCGGTAAAGGAATTTCAGCGTTGGCCGGATTAAGCAATATGCCCAGCAAATACAATAACTCTTCTGCTGTGCCTGCCCCACCGGGGAAAATAATGATGCCATGTCCCAGTCGGACAAAGGCTTCTAGTCGTTTTTCAATATCCGGTAGGATCACCAATTCATTGACAATCTGATTGGGTGGCTCAGCAGCAATAATACTGGGCTCAGTCAGACCAATATAACGGGCATTTTTTATGCGCTGTTTGGCATGGCCGATAGCTGCGCCTTTCATCGGGCCTTCCATTGCCCCCGGTCCACAACCGGTACAGATATCCAGTGCTCTGAGCCCCAGTTGATAACCGACTTCCCGGGTATAGCTGTACTCCGTTGGATTGATGGAATGACCTCCCCAACACACGACAACATTAGGGTCTCGCTCAGGTGGAATTGCGCCAGCATTGCGCAAAATATCAAATACAACATTGGTAATATGGGTGGCATTAGTCAGGTTGATATGCCGCAGGTTGTCGTATTTATTGGAGATATAGAGAATATCCCGTAGTACCGCAAACAGGTGCTCGCGGATCCCGGTAATGATCTGGCCATCAACAAATGCCTGCTCCGGGGCATTCATCAATTCTAGCTTTAAGCCACGTTCACGCTGTAGGACATTGATTTGAAAATCTTTATACCGTTCAAACAGCGCATCGGCATCATCGCTTTTTAAGCCAGATGACAGCACTGCCAGTGAGCAACGGCGATAAAGCTGGTATAAATCACTTTTAGCGCTCTGTTTCAGCAGATTCACTTCCAGCTGAGACAATTGCACCATACTGCCTTTGGGACTAATCCTGACTGTCATGGCACCTCCTTGAGCCGGGGACAGGATCAGCTATCAAGTTCTACCCTGTCCCGGTTGGCGTTTTTAGCCCGGTACAGAGCAGCATCGGCGCGTTCAAAGACTTCTTCCATCGCTTCCGTCTGATTTAGCTGTGCTGCTCCTATAGATACTGTAACGGTAATTTTCTGATTTTTAAATTTAAATGGGATGGTTTTTATCTTTTCTCGCACGCGATTGAGCAATTGACTGATGTCTTTGGCGGAGACATTGGGGATTAAAAGCACAAACTCTTCGCCGCCAAATCGGGCCACAAATTCAGTATCTCGCAGGGCGTTTTTAAGTGCCATAGCGATAACCTGTAAGGTTTTGTCACCACAACTGTGGCCGAAAGTATCATTGATTTTTTTGAAATGATCGATATCCACTACCGCCAGCCACAAAGGGTTACCGTGGCGTTTGAAGCGGCGCATTTCCCGCGCCATTCTGTCTTCCAGCGCCGCTCGGTTAGGCAGTTGGGTGAGAGGATCAAGCTGGTTGATCTTTTGTTGCTCAATCAATTTTTCTTTGTAGCTATTAGCCTCTTCGTTTAGCTCTGTTAACTCTTTGCGCATGGCTTCTATTGCTTTTCTCATAAGAGCTTGTTCTTTATGCTCTAAAGATTCTTTATGGGTTAGTGCCGTACGGATCCCGGCCAATTGATCTGATACCCGAGTTTTTAGTTGCTGCAGTTCATTGATATCGGTAATGCTGTTTTGCACAGAATTGACTTGCTGATTAATTTCGGCATTGAGTTGAGATTTCAGATCGGCACTGAGTTGGGTTTGATGATATGAGTCAGTTACGACGTTTTTTACTGCGCTGAGCGCATCGTTAAGAGTGGCAAGAAACTCTTGGGATGCGCATTTTTCTTGGGCAATATTCCCCAGCAGTAATCCTAGGATCGTTTGATAGGCTTCTAGCAGATGGTCGATATCAATATTGCTGCCCAGTTGTTCTTGTAGCGTCTGAATCTGATCTTGCTGATCATAGTTGAAATCGATTTCTGTAATTAGCTCGGTCAGTTCTTGCGCCAGTTGTTGATGTTTAGGCAGCACTTGTTCTTTTTGGGTTGGATCAAGAGTCGCGCTGAGTAGATGTTCCTGAAACTGGATAATTTGTTCAATTTTAGGCAGATACTCCCATACTGTATGCAGTGGTTTATCTAATCCTTTTTTAAAATAATTCAGTTCGGTTTTTAGTTTTGCCTCAGGGAGATTAATACGCTGAATTTGTCGGGTGATCCGGGTTAGACCGGCGCGACTCTGCTCCAGTTGACTCATAATCAGGTGATATTGTTTTTTCAGTAACTGTTCAACTTCCAATAGGTCCGGCAGTGCATCATCCAATTTCTCGTAGTTAGTTAGCTGGTGGCGTAGTTTGGCTAGCTTATTATCTAGCTCTAGATTTTGCCCTTTACAGGCAAGACTGAGACTCTGGATAAATTCGAGCAGGGTTTGAAGTTTGGCATTGCGATCTTCATTGATATCCGTCAATGCCTGCTTGGCTGATTGCAGTTTTTGTTGCAGCAATTTGATTTGTGAGGCGTTGTTACTTGTGTCCATAGTGGAATGACTATCCTGCCCTGTAATGCTGTCAGTAAGTATTCGGGAGCAAAGCGACAATATGTGCTTTGATGTGCTGTACAACGACGGCTAAATTTACCTTTTAAAACTAGCATAGCCTTGGGCGACTTTCTGACTAACCTTAGGGGGAATTTGTACCTTAATTACCACCAAGGTCGTGACCTAACAGTGTGGCAGCAAGGAATTTGAATAATAGCGACAGGCTAATACCAAGCCGGATAGATACAGGACTCTGCCTTAAGAGCCGAACCTTTCTGGCGCGTTTGAGGCACCTTTTTACTACGTTATCGGCTTATCAGGTAGCACCAACTATTAATGCTTTTTATTTAGTTTGTTGGTGAACCGTTTGGCCAGCGTATCGCGGTTTTATCTGCATTGCAGCTTATCCGGATAAGCCCCCGGGTAATGCCTTTACTCAGATTGAAATACAGTGGCGCAGTAAATATTCCCGGTGGGGCAAACTCCAGAGGCGTGAGTTTTACTGCGTGGATGTTAATGCCATTTTTTTGCGTCGCTTGTTGCGCCGATTTTGGTTGCTGAGCTTGGTGATTAGCTTGATCGATGTCAGGTTCCCATGGTTCAGAGGGGGATGATATGCCCACGGATACTGGCTTTGACAGTGACAGTGCGCCAGCCAGGGCGTAACGGGCAACATCTAACTGTTGTTGTGGTTCAATGCGCCAGTTGGCATGGCCGCACAGAGGCAGCGGAATAATGCCCACAGCGGGAGCGCAGATGGAACTAGGGGTTAACAGCGCTGCAGCAGGGGTTAATAGGTGCAGGGCTTGCTCAATTGATAGTGGAGCGCTACCTAACAGTGCTAGCAGGCCGGGGCGGATAATAAAAGGGCTAAGTATTAATGACGGATTATCCTGCTGAGCCTGATGTGTGATCCCGTGAAGGTAATGTTGGAGCATTAAATGGTGGTTTGCGGGTTCCTGCATGATATCGGCGTGCATTTCTGGCCATAGCTCAAGCAACAACAGACTGGCTGGGGCTTGGTACGCTTGCTGTTGTGATAATTGCTCAAATAGCGCGTGACAGTTGGGTAAGCCTGTAGCTGCATCAATGCTCAATTGCCGTTTTGATTGCGCTATTTGCTGTTGCATAGCAGCTTTACTGCGTAGCAGATAGATAAGAAACAGCAGCAAAATAATCAGTATCACTGCAGCACATAATAGCAATTGTGTTTGCTGCATAATGTGCTGATCCCGCGAGGAGATTTGATGGCGCAGCTTGGTTTCCGTTTGACTGTGTTGCTGGCGTTGTAACTCGGCTTTGAGGGCCTCGGTGTCTTCGGCTTGGCGCTGGGGAATCGTTTTAAGTGCAATAATCTGCTGTTGCTGCTGAATGACATTATCCTTGTTGTCCAGCGCCAGAAGGGCGGTAGCACTGAGGGTGAGCGCGGTAAGCTGCTCTTCAATTAAGCCCTTTTCCTCGGCCAGGTGGAGCGAAAGTTTGGCATGTTGACGGGCCGGTTGCCATTGATGGTCGGCTAGATAGACTTCGGCTAATAGCGCCTCATTATAAAGCAGGTAGTGGGACATCTGGCGCTGCTGAAAAAAGTGGTTAGCATTGCTCAGATATCTGATGGCATTAGGGTAATCTCCCAGTTTGAAATACGCCTCCCCTAAGTTGTGTAGATTTAGCGCCTGATTGATACGGTTGCCAGAGCGGATATCAATTTGTTGGGCGTTAAGATAGTGATCGATAGCTTTACGCCAGTTTCCCTGTTTGGCGTAGACACTGGCTATGACGCTCATGGTATGGGATGAATAAGGCGCATTATCTGCTTTATCAAAGCTGTGTAACGCATCATGAGCATGTTTCAGCGCCTCTGCCCAGTGTGCTAACTCCCGATGCACCTTGGCTAAGGACAGATTCAACATCGCCAATTGTTGAGGCTGATCCGGGCGGGTCAGTTGGTATGCTCGGGTGAAAAAAGGCAGTGCTTTAGTTTGCATACCACGTTTATTAAAGTGTTTGCCCAAGGCAAAGGCGGCATAAGCATTGAGGTAATCATTGTTTAGTTCATCGGCCACTTGGTGTAACTGTTCTAGGTGAGACTGTGAAAGTGAGTATTGCTGCAGCAGCAGGTGTAACGAGCCGAGATGATCATGCAGGGTGTAGCGCAGTAGTTTAGCCTGGGTGCCGCTGAGCTCCTCGCTCTGTATCAGGGCATGATTGTAGAGCGTAATGGCTTCTTGATAACGGATTTTATTACGCCCCTCCAGTCGGGCGAGTAGCATGGTGATAGTGGCTTTTTCTAATGGTGACTCTGCCAATTTATCTAGTAAGGTAAGTAGCTCGCGGTTTTGCGGCTGGGCTGGGTTACGGTTAACCCCAGGTTCCATATTCAGCCTGACGGCTAACTGAATTTTTCTAAATAGGCCGCTACGACTTAGCCCCTGTCCAGCCGCAAATTGATGTAACTGAGTGCGGCTTTCATTGCCCTGTAACTCATCAAGTCGCAGGCTAATCTGTTGGTAAAAATTGGCGGCAGACTCGCGGATACGAATTTCATCATCAAGCATCTCCGTGGCGGGTACCTGGATGGAAATCAGTAAAAACAGGGCAAACAGAACGCGGACGGTGAAACACATAGGCATATCATCCTGGCCGGCATTCCCGGCCGAAATTTTCTTTTGTTTTGTTAGTGTTGCTGAGTATATGAAGAATGTTTTGGTATACTCGGCGAACTTTATTGCCGGAATGATAACAGAAGGAACTGCAAGTGAAACCGGGTTTAATAGCATTTTTTACCATCACATCACTTATTGCTTTGCCGGCTGTGGCAGAGGTTAGTTATGAGATTGATTTAACTGAACCTGAGCATCAACTCGCACAGGTAAAAATCAATTTCCCCCAAGCTGAGGGGCAGTTGACCGTCAATTTGCCGGTATGGCGTACAGGTAAATATCAGGTGCTGCCATTAGCTGACGGGGTGCGCATGTTTAATGCGCTTGATGAGGACGGTAAACCGCTGACCTGGCAGCGTACTGCCAGCGGTGAATGGCAAATCAGTTTGCCTGAGCCAACCGAGGTCGAGGTGCGTTACCAAATTCATGGTGATCTACTTGGTAAGCGAGTACGTCATATTGATGCCAGTCATGCCTATCTCGATGCCAGCGGGGTATTTATGTACAGCCCGCGTTTTCGAGATGAGCCGGTAACGGTTGATTTGGATGTGCCGCGGGGATGGAAGAGTTATTCAGGCATGGCATCCAGTCGACGGCATCGTTTTGTAGCCCCTAATTATGATGTGCTGGTGGATTCACCAATTGAAACTGGGATTTCTCAACACCGTACCTTTGACGCCAATGGGCGTGAATATGAGTTAGTTGTATGGGGAGAGGGGAATTATGATCTGGATCAGATCGAGGCTGATTTAACTGCGTTAAGTGGTACGGCTGCCGCACTGTGGGATGATTATCCTTTTGAGCGTTACGTTTATATGGTGCATGCCACCGCGGGTGAGCGTGGTGCCACGGAGCACCTGAATTCAACTGTTATCCAGCGTCCCCGCTTCAGTTTCCGCGAGCGGCAGGATTACCTAGGCTTTATCGCCACCGCCGCCCATGAATTTATCCATACCTGGAATGTGAAAGCATATCGCCCCAGTGGCTTGGTTCCCTATGAGTATCAAGGGGAAAATATGTCCCAATTGCTTTGGCTGGCAGAAGGCTCCACCAGTTATTTTCAGTATCAATTACTGCTGCGGGCTGGCATTGCGACGCCAGAGGAGTTTTTTGCTGATTTAGCTAAACGCATAGACCGGCATCTTAATAATCCGGGCCGGGAGCAGCAGTCGGTTGCTGAAGCCAGTGAAACCGCCTGGATCAGCAGTGGTGGGGATTATGCCATTAACCACAGCGTCAATATTTACTCTGAAGGGTATCTGACATCACTGGCGCTGGATTTTTCGCTGTTAGAGCAAACTAAGTTGGCTCATTCCTACCGGGATGTTCACCGTGCGTTGTACCGCGATCATCGTTTGCCAGCCGGTTATACCGTGGCACAGGTACAGCATATTTTGCAGCAATTGAGTGGGCAGGATTACCGCCCTTGGTGGCAGCACCATGTGAATAGCCCACTATCATTAGACTTTACCGCCTTATTGCAACAGGCCGGATTACGCTTTAGTTACGGAGAAGACGATAAGGTAACAGCTTCTATGGGCGTTATGCTGGCGGATGACTCTTTAACTTTGGCCCATGTTCAACGCGGTGGACCAGCTTGGCAAGCTGGGCTACATGCTGGCGATCAGCTGGTAGCTATTAATGGGTTGAGGCTAGAGAGTGCCAGATTTGATAAGCGGATAGCCGACTTTCAACCGGGTGATAAACTTGATGTCACCTTGTTCAGTAATGACAAACTGAAAACACTGTCACTGACATTGGGGGAAACCCACAGTGGTAAAGCCCAGATCCGCGCTCTTGCCGGCGCCAGTGAACAGCAAAAAGCCTTTTTAACTGCTTGGTTAGGTATTGATTGGCCATTCGATGCCAAAGGGGCATTTATTCGTTAAGGCAAACAATGCTGTAGCAATCTAAGTGTTGTTATCACTGCACTAGATACAAAACTAAGACATCGATGCAGCCGGTGATTGCCGGCTGCGGTTGTGATGAATGCTATTGTGTGCTGCACACCGGTTATCCGGTTTGTTTTAGCGAGATTGTTGCCGCCTTTTCTGTGTTTGGCCACGTAACTCTTTAAGTGATTGCAACAGGGCGATAAACAGCGCTGTCATGGTCAGATTCCCCAGCCAGAGTAATATCCCCAGCCCCCAATGCTGATGATTAGCACTGAGTAGGGCGCTGGCGAACAGCAGTAACGCCCCGCTCAATTTAAGTATAAGGCTAGTTCTTGTCCCCGGCGCACGGCCAAACCACTCGCGGTAGATGCCAAAGCTACTTAGAGCAAAACAAGCAAATGCGCACAGGTTAATAAGGGTCAGGGGTAACAGCAGTTGACTCACAGTGCGGCCTCCTTTGCCTGCAATATGGTGCGAGGACTGTTGCGCTGCCTACTGTGATGGGCGCCCAGCATGAGTAGGACGGCGAAACACAGAGCCATGATATCCACCCAAGCAATAAACCATTGTCCCTTGGCGATATTACTAAGCAGATGTTCACTGGAACTGGCAGCATTGATTAATGGCACTCCTAGCCAAAGTAGACTTCCGGCCAGTAATGCTTGATGCCAGCGCAATTTCTGGCACAGTGCCAGCAGTATAGTACTGCCAAGAGCAATAAAAAACATATTTATTTCAAAGTGATAACGGCTTGGCAAATCCCATGGTAATAAGCGGTTTGCCCATAAGAAAACGGCAGTGGCTATCGGCAACCCAGTGATAAAACCAAGATTGAGACCATCACAGATTGCTAACCCTAATTGGCTGCCGCATGTGTGACTGGTTTTACTGCTGCGATATTTCTGCCGCATTTTGGTGGTCCATAGTAGTGCGCCGGAAGCTATCATCACACAACCTAGTATTCCACTGATAAAGAAAGCAAAACGTAGTGTTGGCTCGGCAAAACGTGCAGCATGAAGGCCAATGAGGGTATCGTAACTTTGTTTCATCGGGCTAAGACTTTCTCCCACCCGGCCGAGAAAACGACCATCAGTACCGCTAAATAACAGCCGAGGTTCAGCTTCGCTGATCCATTGGTCATTGCGAAGCCATACCTGGATCTGACTGTTGCGATCGCCGGGATGAATTACCTTGATATCCTTAATGGCATGGCCTTTGGCGTGCTCAAGGATACTCGGCAGTAGTGATCCCAGGGCTATTTGAGGTGCTGGATGGCCTGAGGCAGTCACCTTCGCCAAAGGAAGTACCGCCTGTTGCAGTGCCTTGCGGTCGCCATCAAAGGCAGTATGTAGCGCCGAAGGCATATAGAGAAACATCAGGGCCAACAGACCGGTATAAGTGATCATCAGATGATAAGGCAGGGCCAGCACACTGGTGAGGGTATGCCCATCTAGCCAGCTGCGAGGTCCCTTTTTCAGCCGCAGTGCAAAAAAGTCTTTAAAGATACGTTTATGGATCACAATACCGCTGATAATGGCCAGCAGCATAAACATGGTGGCAAAACCCACTAGATATCGTGCCAGCGGTACCGGCAGATAGTGTAGGTCAAAGTGTAGCCGGTAAAAGAAGTGGCCACCTTTGGTCGCCCGAACATCAGTAATCGTTCGCCCTTCCGTGGTGACCACATGTTCATAGAATTTTCCGCGCTCGCCAGGACTTGACGGTTCCTGCCAAGCAAAGCTTACGTAGGGAATTCTGTGGCTTGGCAGGCGGATCTGCCAACTGGCAGCGTGGGGGGCAATATCACTCAGATAGGCCTGACCTTTCACCAA
The DNA here is from genome assembly GCF_024363255.1 of Shewanella sp. NFH-SH190041. Classification (NCBI taxonomy): domain Bacteria; kingdom Pseudomonadati; phylum Pseudomonadota; class Gammaproteobacteria; order Alteromonadales; family Shewanellaceae; genus Shewanella; species Shewanella sp. NFH-SH190041. The sequence goes on along the minus strand of NZ_AP026070.1, from coordinate 3,135,901 downwards.
TGTCGCAGCCAAATCCACCTTGTCGTAGTCGGTGATCACCTGACTGTGTAACTCGGGCTTCATCCATAAATTAATTTCATAACGGTAATAGCTTAGGGTGCCGGCAAAAAAGATCAGTAATAGCAGCCAGCATACCAGCAGACCGGTCCAGCTGTGCAGCCAGGTCATGGTGCGGAAAAAACTCTCTTTCATAGCAGCGGCCTTTGTTGTAGCAGAAAAATAATGGCGCAGCTGCCTAGGCTTAGCACCGTCATCACAGCCCACATCCAAGTGGCAGAGCGCGCCGCAAATGCCCACAATGCAAACCCACACCAAATAGCGAAGGCTAACATCATGCTCAGTAATGTACTGTCTGCGGCTGGTAGCGGCAGGATAATTGCTGCCAGCGCAATCAGTGCTGATGTGGTGAGATAGCCGCCGACGCCAGCCGCGAGTATCCGATTCAGTGGATAGAGCGAACGGGGAAATTGCCAAGAAAAAGTCGCGCTGTTCTTTGTCCGGTGGGATGACATTTATTGGTCCGCATAGGGCATTTGAAAGAGCGTCAGTTTAATTAAAATTAATTTAATTGATAAACGTTTTTATTCTCGTTCAGTGTACCATTGCTGGGTTCTGCCAAGTTGATCCCACTTCCGTGCCGGTATTTCCCTGGTAATCCTCCTTATTTTTCGCCAGTTATTAGATGGCGAACAAATTAACTTAAATGCATTTGATATGTGTCATAGGGTTTAATGGCCTGACTTGTCAAAATGCTGCTTCAATGATTTACAAAGGTATCAGAGTAATGAGAGATCAGGCTCCTGTGACTCAACGGGAAAAGCCGATTGCAGAGGACGCAATTTTACTGTCGACAACAGATCTTAAGGGAAGAATCAAATACGCCAATCAGGCTTTCTGTGAGCAGAGTGAATACACCATGGATGAGATGCATGGTCGACCACACAATATGATCCGTCACCCGGATATGCCTAAAGCTGCATTTAAAACATTATGGCAACGGGTGCAAAGCGGTAAGCCTTGGATGGGCATGGTAAAAAACCGTTGCCGTAGCGGTGACCATTATTGGGTCAATGCCTATGTGGCCCCGGTTTATGAAAATGGTCAGGTACATGAATATCAATCGGTTCGTCGTCAGGCAACTCGGGCGCAGATAAATGCCGCCGAAGCTTTGTATCAGACGCTGAATGCGGGTAAAACGCCACGGATTATTAAGCAAGATAAATTAGGCCTGACAGGCCGGATACTCTTTTTGTTGGCGCTGGTCAGTGCGATTTCTGTGGCCGCAGCTCAAGGTCACTGGTTATTGGGTTTAGTGGCTGGTTTAGTCGTGGGACTGGGTGGTGGTCTGGCGTTATTGGCACCATTTAATCGCTTGGTGCGCCGGGCAGAAAAAATTATTGATGACCCTGTGGCGAAGGCGATTTACACCGGCAGACGAGATGATATCGGTCAGCTGGATTTAGCCCTGCAGTTTTTGGTTTCAGAAACCGCTGGTGTGGTCGGGCGTATGGCTGATTCTGCGGCATCGATTAGTGAGCAGAGCGCGGATATGAGTGACATGATGCAGCAAAGTTGTGCGCGGGCCCAGAGCCAGAGTGAACACACAACGGCCTCTGCAACGGCCATTGAAGAGATGAACTGCAGTTTCGCCGAAGTGGGCAATAATATTCAGCAAGCCGCCAGTGCCGTACATGATAGTCTGCGATCCGCGGATCAGGGTCATGACAAACTGGAGTTGCTGGTAAATGCCATTGAAACAGTCAGCACGCAGGTGAGCGGTTTTGCCGGCATTGTGCATTCCATTGAGCAAGACAGCCAAGCCATTAACGATGTTTTGGAGGTGATCCGGGCGATTGCGGATCAAACCAATCTGTTGGCATTAAATGCTGCAATTGAAGCTGCCCGGGCCGGTGAGTCTGGCCGTGGGTTTGCCGTGGTGGCTGATGAAGTGCGGCACTTGTCTGCCAGAACTGCTGAATCTACCGGTCAGATTGAAACCATTGTGCAGAAATTCCGGGCCAGTACCGACAGTGCCGCTCAAGCGATGGAAGCGGGCAATGAGCAAGTCGATAAAGCGGTGGCACTTGCCAGAGAGGCGGATACGGCATTTCAGGATTTGCAATTAGCGATGGAAAGTCTCAACAGCTTAAGTGATGCCAATGCGGCGGCCATGAGTCAACAGACCACGGTCGCCGGTGAGATAAGCCAATCCATCCACGATATTAGTGGTTTGGCACAAGATAGCTTTGAGCAGACCCGTCAAGCCGAAGAGATGGGCAGTCAAATGCACCGTTTGTCGATAAAAACCTACGGTCTGTCAGCTCAGTTCTGGAAACAAAGCGTACAACGCCGCCTGGACTGATCCGGCATTAGCGCCAGTGTGTTGGTGGCACTGGTGCGGTTTTTCCGCCCTTAATGACAAAATCGCCTATGCTTATTTGAAAGTGTTTATTGCTGCATTTTCAAAGGGATTAGGCGGATACAGGATGTCATTTAAGGGCAAATTGATCATACTTTTGTTGCTGGTCGGCGCATTGCCGATTGCAGCGGTGTATTTTCAGTACAGCCAGAATAATGCCACTGTGCGTGAGTTGGTATACAGTGAGTTAGCCAATGAAGCCATGGTGCTGTCTGATCTTATCGACCGTAATTTATTTGAGCGTTACTACGATGCTCAGGCATTTGTTCTCAGTCTTAAAGGGCGCCAAGATCCTTTCCCCTTACCGCAAGCAAATCGTCGTCAGATTTCGGTGTATTTTGACCAACTGGTGCGGTTTTATCAGATTTACCGGCGCATTGTTCTGTTATCCCCTCAAGGGGAGTTCTTGGCAGGTAATCACTCCAGTGCCGATGGACATGCCTTGCCGTTATTAGCCATAGATACGGATGCTATCCGGCATTCTGACTGGTTTAAACAAGCACTCACCCACGGAAGCCATCACACCGCAGACTCTGTGCCCACAGTAACTGCAGGCCCCTTGACCAATCCCCTTTATAGCGCGCAAGAGCCAAACAGCTATGACATGATTTTTGCTTTTGCACTGCGAGATGAAAACGGTCATCCAGTGGCTGTATTGGTTAATTTGATGGATTTTAATGCCATAGCTCAGATGGTGGATGATTTTCATCACCTGCTGCAACAACAAGGGGTGACCCATGATGATGCTATGGTGCTGTTGGATGGCAGTGGTCGGGTGTTACTGACCTCTGATACTGCATCGATGCCGTTATCTCAACAACATCATGTTGCTACACCGTCAGATGCCGGCCTGTGGCGGGAGTCAACACTGCCGCAGGTAGCGCCCACAGCAGTAATGCCGACGCACGTGAGTCAGGCGTTGGCATTGCGGGGTGATAATTGGGCTGAATTGCAGATGCCTGCGGCACTGGCCGCCATTGCAGGCCAGTCTGGGGCGATACAGGGGCGCTTTCCAGGGCAGTCTGATACGGCATTGATTGGTTATGCCCATAGCCAGGGAGCATATGATTTTCACGGTACGGGCTGGAGTGTACTGATCGGGCGGCCGGTGGCGGTGGCATTTGCCGCCAATATTGCGGCCAATAATAAGGTTATTTGGTTGATGGGCGGAGTGATACTGCTGATTTTGTTAGCCAGTATCATATTTGGCCATCGTTTGGCGGAGGAACTATCGGCGTTGGCCCGCGCCATTGCTGCGCTGTCTAAAAATCAACTCGATAGTATGGTGTTGCGCCATCGTTTGACAGGGGAAGTCCAGCAGGCATTTATTGCTTTGGATGTGTTGCGACATCATCTGATTTATAAAAACAAACTGGAGCAGAAAAATAATGAGCAGCGCCGGGAGTTGTTGCTTAAAGACGCTGCGATTGATACCGCGACCACAGGAATTGTGATTGCAGATGCTCAGGCCGCAGATACGCCGATAATTTATGCTAATCCGGCGTTTTATCGCACCACAGGTTACGATGCATCTGAAACCTTGGGACGTAATTGCCGTTTTTTGCAAGGTTCGGACACTGACCAGCCCCAGATAGCAGAAATTAACCTAGCGCTGAAAGCTGGCCGCAGCATTGACGTGGTGCTGAAAAATTACCGTAAAAATGGGGAGCTGTACTGGAATCACCTTTATATTTCTCCGGTGCGCAATGAAGATAATGTGATTACCCATTTTGTTGGCATAGAAACTGATGTCAGTGAGCTGAAAAATTATGAACAGCAGATACGGGAGTTGAATCTGTATCTGGAAAATCGGGTGCAATCCAGGACATTGGCTCTGCAACAGGCGGAGCATCAACTGCGGGCTACCTTTGATGCCATGATGGACGCATTGGTGGTCGTGGATAACAACGGGGTTATTCGCCAGGCCAATCGCAGCACCAGCACCATTTTTGGCTTTAATACCAATGAGCTGTCCGGGCAGAATGTCGCTGTGCTGCTGTCCTGTGATAACAAAATTGTGGATATGGCATCTTGGTGTCGGGAGCTGGCGCAGACATCTTCCCGCCGTACCGCTGTGTTAACCGAGTTGGAGGCTATCAATAAATCCGGTCATATCTTTCCGATAGAGTTGTCAGTAACAGCCGTTCATGGCGGTAGTTTGCAAGGCTATACCTTGGTGTTACGGGATATTAGTGACAGAAAGGCGGCCGAAGTTAGACTGCGCAAGGCCCGGGATGATGCTGAGCAGGCTAACCGGTTTAAATCTGAGTTTCTTGGCAATATGAGCCATGAACTGAGAACGCCGATGAATGCGGTTATTGGTATGACAGATTTGGTGCTGGACTCGCAGCTTTCTGCTGAGCAGCGCCGGCACCTCACCACGGTATCTAAATCGGCCCATGCTTTGCTGGCACTGTTAAATGAAATTCTCGATTTAACCAAATTAGAGCGTGGTTCAATGGAGATTGAGCAGGTTACTTTTGAATTGGCACCTGTGGTTCAGGCCGCAGTCGGCATCAGTGAAGTGCAGGCCAAAGGCAAAGGGTTGTCACTGTGTTGTGAGCTTGACTCAAGGTTATCTACTCGGGTTAAAGGCGATCCGGTGCGTTTGCGTCAGGTGTTGGTGAACCTAGTCGGTAATGCGGTCAAATTTACTGAGCAGGGTGAGGTGAACGTGTTTGTAATACCTGCTGAGGATGACAAGGTAATCCATTTTACGGTTACTGATACTGGAATTGGAATTGCGCCAGACCGGTTAGCACATATTTTCAAACCGTTTGTGCAGTCTGATGGTTCCATTTCACGCCGTTTTGGTGGCACAGGGTTAGGCACTACGATTTCCCGGGAATTAGTGGAAAAAATGGGCGGTAAAATTTGGGTTGAAAGTGAGCCTGAGGTTGGCTCTAAGTTTCATTTCACCGTTAGTTTACCGTCATGTGAGGCGCCGGTGATTGAGAGTGTATCTTGCCATGATGCGACAAGAATTTTTCAGCCCACTCAATCATTAAATATTCTGTTGGCAGAAGATATTGCCGTTAATGCTGAACTTATCCAAACCCGACTAGGCCGAGATGGGCACAGAATTTGCTGGTGTCAGGATGGGTTACAGGCGCTGCACACATATAAAAAACGCAGTAGGGAATTTGATTTGGTGCTGATGGATATTCATATGCCGATGATGAACGGTTATCAGGCTGCCGAAGAAATAAGCCGTTTTAATGCTGAGCATGGAGTCAATGTGCCGATTATTGCCTTGACAGCCAGTGGTATGGGACAAGACAGAGAAAAGTGCCGTGATGTCGGAATGGCTGGCTTTGTCATTAAACCGGTGGACTTTAGCCAACTTACTGCTGTGATGGCTGAACTTTTACCTCAGGCGTTCTCTGAAACATGTTTCTCCCAGATTCAGTCTGAGCCTGCATCGACTATTCAACAACCCTTATCTGGACTCAGCACCTTAGTGGATTTGGACATGGCGCTGGATAATTGGGGCAGTGAAGATAAATATCTGGTAATGGTGAGGGATTTTGCCGTTAAGTGGCAACATGGTGCCGCAGAGATGACATCATTATTACAGCAGGACAAACATGCCTGCAGCCAACTTGCTCATCAATTGACAGGTGTTGCTGGTGGATTGGGCATGATGAGTTTGAGCCATGCAGCTCGGACGCTGGAAAATGCAATAAAGGCATCAGCTTCAACCGAAAGTCTCCTCGAATGCGCAGAGCAATTAACGGAACAATTATCCCAAATACTCACCGCGATTGCTTTGTTGCCGGTATTAAATCAGGTCATAACCCCCGCGGTTGAAGCTGATTTTAAAACGGCCTTACCTTCGCGACCGCTGGCGGATGTTATGGCTGAGCTGGAAGCGTTGAAACAGGCTCTACAAAGAGGAACATTTGATGATACGCAGTTAGCTAATGTGCTACAGGGATTAGCGGGTTATTTAGATCGTGATGTGATTGCTGAGCTGGCTACTCGTGTTGATGAGTTTGATTTTGAGGGCGCTGTCAGTTGTATCGGCCGGATTGCCGAGGCGCTGATATTGACGATGGAAGGCCTGCATGAATAAAAAAGCAAGGATATTGGCCGTTGATGATGAATTGGCAAATTTAAAGTTACTTAAGAGTATTCTTAGTACCAGCCGCTATGAGGTCTCATTTGCGATTAATGGCCCAGATGCTATCAGGCGGATAGAAACTGAGCCATTTGATGTGCTGCTGTTGGATCTGGTGATGCCTGATATGGACGGCTACAAGGTATTAGATCGGCTGCGAAAATGGGATCGTAGCTGGCGTATTAGAGTGATTGTGCTGTCATCCCTGAACCGGGTTGAAGATAAGCTGCGGGCATTTCAATTAGGGGCGGTAGATTATGTAACTAAGCCGTTTAATAAACGGGAGTTGCTGGCGCGGATCGATGCCAGTATGGCTCATCCGACAGTGTTTGACACTATTGAAACGCAACAGCAAATTTTGACCCCTGAACTGAGTCGGTTACAACAGGCGATTGATAATCTCGACTCGGATCCTGATGCCACAGAAAGCGCGTTGGAAAAAAGCATCAGCCGCATTGACCAACTGTTGCAGTTTTATCAAATTCAAAAAGCGGAAATTCGCTTAAATGTCATTATAGTCAATAGTTTTATGAAGCAGCTCTGCGCTTCAGTTAAAGACAGATTCCCGGTGGAGGTGAGGTATAACTCTAAAGATCCTTTCCGCATCGCTGGTGACAGTAAGTTACTGGAACGTATGTTTGTCGCCATGTTTGCTTTCAGTGCTGCTCGCCGAGAAAACAATGATGTGGTGATGTCGTCTACACTGAGAGCAGATGCTGTGATGTTAACGCTGTTTGATTCCGGCCCTGTGCTGTCTGACAAAGCCGTTAATGCCATGTTTGACCCTATGGCAGCAGCGGATGACAGCGAATATTTTTATGATTTGTCCTTGGCTGGCGCGGCTGTCATTGCAAAAAAACACGGTGGGGTATTGATCTGTCAGTCAACCCCTCAAGAGACAGTCTTAACCCTGAAAATGCCTTTGCGCAATGGATAACGGAGGCCTTTGCTGAATGTCGTATCCCATTTTAGTGGTCGATGATATGCCGGCAAATCTGAAGCTGTGTAAGAGTATTTTGGAGCAATCCGGTTACCGCTGCTGTTTTGCCCAATCGGGAGAGGAAGCTCTGATGCGGGCCCGGGCAGAGCAACCGCAACTTATTTTGTTGGATATTATGATGCCGCAGATGGATGGCTATCAGGTTTGTCGTGAGCTGAAATCCCACCGGTCAACCTGCCATATTCCGGTCATCTTTATTACAGCTCTGAATGGTGAGGCGGATGAAACTGCGGGGTTTGCCGCTGGTGGCGTAGATTATATCACTAAGCCGCTATCTGCCCCGAGGTTATTGGCGAGGATCCGTAATCAGTTATCTTTGGTTCAGTTGGATGAGCTGGAACAGACTCGGCGTTTGATTGTGCAGAAACTTGGTCGGGCTGCTGAATATAAAGATAATGAAACCGGTTACCATGTTATCCGTATGAGCCATTACTCCCGGTTGCTTGGATTAGCGGCTGGATTAAGTGACAGTGAGGCCGAGCTCTTGTTTCATGCTGCGCCGATGCATGATGTGGGTAAAATCGGCACGCCAGATTTTATTTTGCTAAAAGAGGATAAACTCAGTGCCGATGAGTGGCAGATTATGAAACAACATCCGCTGATCGGTGCGGATATTATTGGCCAGCATGATATTCCCTTGCTGCGTGCAGCCAGGGAGATCGCACTGACTCACCATGAAAAATGGGATGGTAGTGGTTATCCACACGGATTAGCTGGTAAAGATATTCCATTATTTGGGCGTATTGTGGCAATAGCCGATGTATTTGATGCTTTGACCAGTAAACGGCCCTATAAGTCTGGCTGGTCCTTGACTGAAACCTGCCAGCGGTTACGCAGTGAAGCTGGCGTGCATTTTGACCCCGAACTGGTGGAATATTTTTTAGCTCCGGAAACATTTGCTCAAGTGGAGAAAGTGTATCGGGAGTGGCCTGATAACTGACATCAGTTTGTAAATATGGTTGTGCTTGAGTTTTTATGAGGCCGTTTTTTTGATGAGAATTGATGGTATTGCTTTGCTAATGAGTTAGGTGCTGTCACTTTGCTTCAGCCTTGGGTATGATAACGATAGATTTCAAATAAGTAGCAGAAATAATGATCAATAAAAAGCAAGCTGTTACCCTGCTGGGTGTTGTCGCGCTGTCTTTCTCACTCAGTGCATGTAGTGTTTTTGACTGGTTGGTATATAAGCCGGATGTTCCTCAGGGCAACTATATGGAGCCGCAACAGGTTGAAAAACTCCGAATTGATATGACCAAAGAACAGGTGGATTATATTCTGGGCCGACCAGTATTACGTGATAGTTTTGCTGATGATACTTGGTATTACGTTTACCACTTCAAAAGTGGCCGCGATGCTAGTATTACCCATAAGGAATTGATTTTACATTTTAATGGTGACCATCTGGCGAGTGTTGATGGTGATTATGCCTTGAGCCCAGAATTTAATGTGCCATTGGAGCAAAGTTCATTACCAGGAGGCGCTGCCCAACCTCAGGAGCCACTATTACCTGAAACTCGCCCAGAGGCAAAACCTCTCGTTGAAGAGCAAAAACCGCTTTCTCAGCAGCAGAAAATTGATCAGGAATAAAACAATTAAGCCCGTAAACTACGGGCTTAATTATGTGTGGCTATGAGGTATTAAGCGATGTCAGGCATCTTTGTCGGCTTTGGCTCTTTCTGCCCTGCGCCGACGAGCATCTTTAGGATCGGCGATTAATGGTCGATAGATTTCGACTCGCATACCTGGTTGTAGTATTTCATCATGCTTGGCTAATCGGCTGTATGTGCCTAACTTAACGGTGTCCAGATCAAGATCAGGATAAAATGCTTGCATCTGGCTTTGACGAACAGCCTCAATAAAGGTCGTCTCCGGTGTCACATTAATCGTGATAATTTTTTGCTTATCTGATTGCGCATAAATAACATCTACGGCAAATTTGTCATGTTCATTTGGCATATATAATTTTTGCCCTTTCTGTAAAAGCTGTTACCATCGCGGCGACTAATTCCTGAAAAATTTTTCCAAAAGCCATTGCTGCCAGAGAGTTGGAAAATTCAAACTCTAATTCGAATTCAATTTTACAGGCATCATCCGTCAAAGCTGTAAATTGCCATTGTCCCTGAAGAAATTTAAAGGGACCTTTTTCCAGTGTTAGTTGAATTAATTTTCCCGGAATGAGACGATTTCGCGTGGTGAAAGATTTTGCTATTCCGGCTTTACTAATATCGACTCTGGCTAGCATATGTTCGGTGCTGCTTTCCAAAATTTCTCCCCCAGAACAGCCTGGAAGAAATTGGGGGTATGATTCGACATCATTAACTAAATCAAACATTTGTTGGGCACTGAAACGCACCAGTACCTGACGGCTGATTTTCGGCATTCAGAAATAATCCCGCATTAACATTATTCGTATCGATTTGCGGAGTATTGTATCATCGTCGAACTTATAAACCTATGAAGTGGCGATGTTGTGCTAAGAGGTGGATAAAAAAACAGCATTGGGTTGACATGACAAGAAAAAGTGATAAATAGACAATTCCAAATTGACTACCTCAGCGTATAATGACGGGCCTATGGCTAAGAAAAATTCCAAAAAATCCGCAAAAAATGCACCAGCAACGATAGCTCGCAATAAACGGGCGACGTTTGAATATCGTTTTGATGAAAAGCTGGAAGCGGGCCTGTCCCTGATGGGGTGGGAAGTAAAATCAATCCGGGCTGGTAAAATAAACCTGTCTGAGAGCTTCGTAATGGTTAAAAATGGCGAAGCTTATATGTATAACTGCAATATCACGCCATTGAACACGGCATCGACTCATGTAGTGGCAGATCCGACTCGGGCAAGAAAGTTATTGCTAAATCGTCGAGAACTGGATCGCTTGGCGGGGCTGGTTGAACGGCAAGGCTATGCTATTGTGGCGATTTCCATGTACTGGGGAAAAGGTTCCTGGGTTAAGGTGGAAATCGGGCTGGGTAAAGGTAAAAAAGATCACGATAAACGTGAAGATACTAAACAGCGAGAGTGGGCAATTGAAAAAGCCCGAGTAATGAAGAACAAATAATTAGCAACTGCCGATAATTCAGGCAGTTGATTTAAGCCGGGCTAAAACATGCTTGGTATTATTCAGCTTTAGCATTACAATGATTTACATCTTGGGGGCGATTCTGGATTCGACGGGATTCGCGAAACTCCGGGAGCATGCCGAGGGGCGGTTGGCCTCGTTAAAAGCCGCACAGTTATAGTTGCAAACGACGATAACTACAACGGAGTTGCTCTAGCAGCATAATTCTAGCCCTAATCGGCTAGATCTCCCCATCAGCCACATGCTTAGCACATGGGTAGTGGAATCTGATGGTCATCTAACATGATGCTAGCGAGGGAACCTTGTTCGGGGGTGAACCGCGAAACAGTACCGGACTCACCAATTAAAATCCTGTCTTTCGGAGGTTGATTGGTTAAACAAAAGAGAGACTAAGCATGTAGCGCCTTGAGCGTAGGTTTTTCGGACGCGGGTTCAAATCCCGCCGCCTCCACCAAACCTGATAAAAGAGACGTCTTCGGACGTCTTTTTTATTGCCTAAATTTCACTAAACTCCTATCTCGACTGATTTTGAACTTCTTTTATGGCATTGATTTTTAGCATATAAATAAGTATTCAATTTTCTGACGCTTTGTCATGCTGACATTGAATGATGAATCTTCCCAATAGGCGTAGACGCTTAATGGGCGTAGACGCTTAATGGGCGGAGACGTTATCAATCAGTTTTGTTATAGTGATGTAATCAAAAAATTCGGGTAGTTGCTGTGCCGCAGGAAGTGCGATTGAGAATGATATGAAGCAAATATTGATAGTGCTGTATGTCTGGTTTAGTTTAGTTGGCATGGTTGATGCCAAAAGTGCAGATGATAATACGATAACGACAAAAGCAAAGGTTGTTTATAACGATCCAAGGGATCCCTTTGAGAGCTTTAACCGCAGTATGTGGGATTTCAATTATCACTATCTTGATCATTATATCTATCGGCCTGTAGCGCATTCTTATGCTGATTATGTTCCTTCGCCAGTCAAAAATGGTCTGAACAATTTTATTGATAATCTCGAAGAGCCTGCAAGTGTCGTTAATAATACGCTACAGGGAAAGTGGGGCTGGGCTGCAAATGCGGGGGGACGCTTTCTTGTTAATTCAACAATTGGCTTGGTAGGCTTAGTGGATGTTGCCGATATGATGGGAATGCACCGTAAACAAGATGATTTCAATGAAGTGCTTGGTTATTATGGCGTTCCTAATGGGCCGTATATTATGGCACCGTTTTTTGGGCCGCATGTGACTCGGGAACTGGCTTCAGATTGGGTGGATAGCCTGTATTTCCCTTTATCTGAGTTTACGTTTGCACAGTCTGTGTTGAAATGGGGTGTTAAAAATCTGAATAAAAGAGCAGAAGCAATTGACCAGGAACGCTTAGTTGATAATGCGCTTGACCCATATACGTTTGTAAAGGATGCTTATCTCCAGCATATGGATTACAAAGTATATGATGGGAATATGCCGATTAAACAGGATAATAGTGACGAATTGCTGGATGAGTATCTTGAGCAATTGGACTAATTATTATTTCGAGAAGTAGTGCGAAGGATGGCTTATGGCATTAATTGGAACTTCGATTCTTGTTGTTGAGGATGATCCTATATTTCGAGCGCTGTTGGTCAATTTTTTACGTCAAAGAGGCGCTGAAGTATTTTTTGCTGCTAATGGTTTACAAGGAATTCAGGTTTTTACACAATGCTGTGTTGATATTGTAGTAGCTGACTTATCGATGCCTTATCTCGATGGTCTGGGGATGTTACAAGAGATTAAGGTGATTAAGCCTGAAACTCCTGCTGTTGTTATTTCTGGAAATGATAATATGGCCGATGTCGTTTCTTCTTTGCAGCTTGGGGCATCTGATTTTTTAGTTAAACCAGTAAAAGATTTGTTTGAGGTTGAGCGAGCTATTAAACAAGGGATATTATCTCAAAAAACTACAGATAGTTCATTTGATTATGGTCAGTTGGCGAAAGAGGAGTTACTTGAGACTTTAGCTGTAATTGATAAAAGCCCAGATATCGCCAAAGGTATTCAGCTTCAGCTTTATCCGCAAAATAATTTAAGGATTAATAACACTGTATTGAGTTATAAATTATCATATGACTTTGAAATCAGTGATTTTTCATTCGATTACTTGCAATTAGATGATGATAACATCTTGATTTATATTGCAAAATTTTCACCAAAAAATAATCAAGTCCCTATTGTATCTTTAATCATTAAAAGCGCTATTAATGATTACTGTACTAGATTTTATGGTTATAATAAAACTCCAATTGATAGGCTTAATGAAATAAAATCTTATATTGATGAGATAGTTTTAAACTCTGAGATGGATTTCGCTGTTGAAATATTAGTGACTATAATTAATCTCAGAGAGAAGAAATTGAATAGTCTCAGTTCAAGTAATAAAATTAATTTATATATAACATCAAAAAATAATATTTCTATAGTAAATAAAAATAGTGGATTTGATCGTATGCTACCCCAAAAATCATTTTCTACTGAGAAAAGCTTAGTTAATGAAGATATTTGGGTGGAGGCGAAAGATATTTATTTATTTTCAGGTGTTGATGTTAATAATTTAGTAAATAGGTTTGATGAAAAGAGTAAAAATCATTCTTCTAGCTCTGAAATAATCATTAAATTAGAGAGGCTATAGTTGTATATTGTTAGAATGAAGCCGTCGCTCAACGGCTTCATTTTATGCCTTTATAGTTTAGGCATATGTTTTGCTATTGCTTCATGCTCCCCTGTAATGGCAATTTCACTTTCTAAAACCTCCTCTTCAGAAGGATGTATATTACCTTCGGCACCGTGCATCCAATCAACTAATTTATCGGCCATAAAATAAAGAATAATGCCGGATATCACTGCTGTAATGGCAATTCCAGAAAAGATAGCCATTGCATTAGCTAATTGCTCTTCTTTCGCGCCACCATGTCCAATAAATGAACCGACAACGCCAGCTACTTTATTTGCTGCTGCAATGAAGAGGAACCAAGCTCCCATCATCAAAGAGGCTATACGAAGGGGGGCAAGTTTTGTCACCATCGAGAGACCAATTGGTGAGAGGCATAATTCTCCCATAGTATGAAAAAAATAGGCTCCAACCAGCCACCACATACTTGACTTGTTTGTTGGGTTGCCATCCATTTCAACTACGGCGCCGATCATAAAAAGAAAACCGACGGCAAGTAAAAATAAGCCCAAGGCAAATTTGACCGGAGAGTTTGGTTCTTTGCTACCTAGTCGTATCCAGATTGATGCTATCACAGGTGCAAATAACACAATGAAAATAGCATTAAGAGATTGGAAATATGTGGTTGGTACTTCCCAAGTACCAATATTTCTGTCAGTGAAGTCATTCGTGAATAGATTCATTAAGCCGCCGGCTTGCTCGAAACCTGCCCAGAAAATGATAGTGAATAAACCCATCACCATGATTACTTTGATACGATCACGTTCTTCTTTTGTCAACGGTTCTTTGCGTATATTGCCATGTTCAGCCTCACGCAATTTTTCCAATTTAGCTGCGGGGACTGTACCGATATCACCTAGGAGTTTTTGGGCAAAAAGGAACTGAATAATGAGAGATATCACCATACCTACACCGGCACAGAAAAAGCCAGCTTGCCAATTGTTGATAAATAGTTCTTTCCCATCGATGATTTCTGTATGCCCAAAGTGGGTATAGGCCCAAGCTACGACGAAACCTGATAATGCGGCACCTAAATTGATCCCCATATAGAAGATGGTAAAAGCGCCATCACGCCGATGATCACCATCTTCATAAAGATCGCCTACCATAGTAGAGATATTGGGTTTAAATAGCCCATTACCGATAATGAGAGTGCCTAAACCGATATAGAATATGGCCGTAGCATTACCTGGAAACAAGTCGTGCGGTGTGGCCAGTGTGAACTGACCAAGCGCCATAAGAGCACCACCAATATAAATCGCTTTTCGTTGACCAAGATAATTGTCAGCTAACCAACCACCAATCAATGGTGTCAAATAGACTAGCGCAGTAAAAGTGCCATAAAGGGATAAAGCATCAGCTTGAGTCCAGCCAAGACCTCCGCCACCTTGTTTATCCACCTGGTCGACCAAATATAGTACTAGAATTGCCCGCATTGCATAATAACTAAACCGTTCCCAGAGTTCGGTCGTAAAGAGTAGGAATAATCCTTTAGGATGACCAAGAATGGTCCCCGGAGGTTTTGTGACGCTCATGAATATCCACCTTCAGTTTGATCATACTAGTTTTGTGTAAGGCATGCAGTTGATGCAGCACCAAATAACAAAAGACTTAAATAGGGAGATTTTTCAAACAATCGCTACTTTTACCCTAAAGTCAGCTGTATGTATCATTTTGTTATAATTTAATGGCGATTGAGAATAGATGTGGTCACTTATATATCCTCGTTATTGATGTAAAGTCAAATCGATATTTGCTGTTATGGATATGATTTTATTGTAAGTGTGTTGTTTTGTATGGCGCTTACCATGTCAGCCTCTACATGGGATGCTTTCAATCTATGCTTGAATCTATTAAAATTAGCGATTGCAAAGGGACGTCATCCTATCATTAATCTAGTATTGAGAATTGCAAATGAATGCTTGGTATCTGTTGTACTGCAAGCCTAAAAGTGAAACGAGGGCACAACAAAATTTGACCCTGCAAAATATACACACTTACCTTCCTATGGCTAAGGCCAAGAAGATTGTGCGGGGCAAAGAAGTACTGGTTGAATCCCCACTATTTCCCAATTACATTTTTGCTAAGTTTGATCCTAAAGTAATCAGTGTGTCAAAAATTAAGGCAACACGAGGAGTTGCACAGCTGGTTGATTGTAGAGAAGAGATGACACCTCTATGCCATTTAGTTTTTGCGCTTAGACGGCAAGAGGAAAAGTTAAACATGATAGACTCACCAGAAGCCGCCATTGAAAATACAAAACAATTTGATGATTCTTTGTCATTACCAACATTTACCGCTGGTGAAAAAGTGAAGTTTGTCAGTGGCCCTTTTAAAGATTTGGAAGGGGTTTTTGAGCAGGCAAGTGGTTCTCGGCGATGTCAAGTATTAATGACGGTATTAGGGAAAATACAATCCACAAAAGTGCCATTAGCTCAGTTATCGCAAGTATAAGGACTTAAGGTAGTTGTAAGTATTTTCTAGCTAATAAGGATAGTTGTTGTAATATAGTTGCAGTTTTTCGTTGCGGTATATCGGCGTAGGCATGCATTCAGAACTATCCGATTGGTGACATATGGGTAAATGAGCTTCACTTTGTTTAGCTGTATAAGGTATAGATGTGACGATATCGTGGCTTATGTGATGGTATGGACCGGTTTTCATAACTGACCATAGTGATATAGCATAATTTTATTTGAACTAAGCTATTAGTTGCTTGGGCTGGGGCATGCTGGAAGCCATAATCCACGGGCGGTAGCGTGCCTAAATTCTTCATTTTCGCGCTTAACAAGCTAATAACTTGTTACTTTTAGTAACGGTATAACTTCGACATTGTAGTTCTATGTTTCATTTTAGGGTGCGAAATAGCGTATTCCAAGATCTGGAAATAATTGATTTAGAGCATTGTCATATTTTCACACTATTAACAATTCTTACTCTAACTACGGATATAGTTCCTGAGTTTTGTCTTTTCGGATCTGTTTTCTTTTCAAGAGCTGATCTTTTTATCACGGAGATAACCGGTGTTACATAAAACCAAGAAACTCTTCATTACAGGACTGTGTGTTTTGGCGACGCTGACTGGATATGCACAAGCCTTTACACCATCCCCGCAAATGATAGAGCAATTCAAACAATTGCCTCATGCTGAACAGGAAAGAATTGCTCGGCAATATGGCATTGATTTGAATATGTTGGGGGATAATGCTAGTACGTCACAAAAATTAGAGTCTCCTCAGGTTGTTACGCCTCGAGTTGATGAATTAAAGGATAATGATAAAAAGGTTTCAGTTGAGCTTAATTCTACTAGTGCTCTAAAGCATGCGAAAGACTCTGATGATAAAAAGCCGCTTAGACGATTTGGTATCGAGTTATTTGCTGGCTCACCTACGACATTTGCACCTGTTTCTGATGTACCAGTCCCAAGTGAATATATTGTTGGTCCAGGTGATAATATTAAAATCCAGCTTTATGGTAAGGAAAATGAGAATTACACCTTACTCGTAGGACGAGATGGCTCTATTCAGTTTCCAGAGCTTGGCCCAATCCCTGTGGCAGGTATGAGTTTTAGTGAATTACGTACCAGTTTAAGTAAGCAAATTAGTCATCAAATGCTTGGTGTTGACTCTAATATCACTATGGGTGAGTTACGGTCAATCCGTATTTTTGTTGCTGGTGATGCTTATAAGCCTGGCTCATATACTGTTTCGAGTCTATCCACTATCACTCAAGCACTATTTGTAGCCGGTGGTGTTAATGATATCGGTTCACTGCGAAATATACAGGTGAAGCGTAATGGTAAGCTAGTTGGAATATTTGACCTTTATGATTTGTTGATGAGGGGCGATGCATCTGGTGATATCAGGTTGCAATCTGGTGATGTGGTGTTTATTCCTGCAGTAAAAAATCAAATTACTGTAACAGGAGAAGTTCGTCGGCCGGCAATATACGAGCTTAAAAATGGTGATGATATGGCAGATGTCATCACTATGGCGGCAGGTATTAAAAATGGAGCATATCCAAAGGTTAGTACTATTGAACGCTTCAATACTTTAGGATTAAAGACACTAGTTAATGTTGACTTAACTTCTTCTAAAGGAAAGAAGCTTATAGCTCAATCTGGGGATGTTCTGAATGTAAAAAGTGCTACAAATCAGTTTGAAGACGCAATTACGATTGTTGGTGCTGTGGTTCGGCCAGGTAAATATCAGTGGTCAAAAGGTCAACGGATAAGTGACCTTTTGCCTTCTATTTGGGGGGATTTAGCTATCTCCGCAGATTTAGATTATGGCTTGTTGATTCGTGAAGTGAACAAATTTGGTGACGTTAAGGTTTATCAATTTGCACCAGGAAAAGCAATTATTAATAAAGATATTGCTCAAAATTTAATTCTGCAACCACGTGATAAGATTATTATTTTTAACTTTAATGATGAAACAAAAAATCGTTATGAGTTGAATAAATTAGTAAAACAACGTGTCGCTAAAGCAACAGCGTTAACTGATGATAGCTTAATAGGGAATGATCTTTTTAAAGCTGGATTTGCTCAATTACAGCAGCGAACCTTAACTGAGCGTCATGAGTTAGGTGGTGTAGTTGTAAATGATCACAAGAAAAATCTTAATGATGATAAGCAGAAGTTGATTTCAGGTGAAGTGAACAAAATGCTGGCTAACTTGTTTGAGGATAAAGATCTTATCAAACTTAGTGGTGAAATGAATCGTGCAGAATTACTCTATCCTATTGTTGTTAAACTTAATAGTCAAAGCCGTGCAGGTGATGGTGTTAAAGTAGTGGCAATTAATGGAGAAGTCCGTTACCCCGGAATCTATCCGCTTCCCGTCGATGGTAAAGCCCTTGATTTAATAACCGCAGCTGGCGGATTAAAGGACGGCGCTTATACTGAGCGTGCAGAACTGTCTCGAACTGTGCTTGGTGACCAAGAATCATCTATTACCCATTTAAATATTGCCTTAACTAAGGCTCTCGATGGAGATAAGACTGCAAATACAGTACTTAAAAGTCGGGATATTTTGACTGTGATGACTACACCAGATTGGCAAGATTATCAGTCAGTTGAAATTCGAGGAGAAGTAAAATTTCCTGGTATATATAATATTCGACGTGGTGAAACCTTACATGATGTGCTTAAACGTGCAGGAGGCTTTACTAGTTATGCCTATCTTCCCGCTGCAGTATTTGTTCGTGAATCGGTACGAAAACAAGAAGCCTTGGAAGTAAAACAATTAGCAGATCAATTGAGGCGGGATATTGCTACTAGGGGAGTATCTAAAGATGGTAATGTGACAAATTATAAAGATGCGCAATTGATGTTAACAGACTTAGAGAGTATCAAGCCTGTTGGTCGATTAGTTGTGGACTTACCTGCCATAGCACTAGGTGTTAAACAAGCTGATTTACAACTTGAGAATCAGGATGTGCTTTATATTCCATCTACGAAGCAGACTATTGCCGTTATGGGAGAAGTTCAGCATGCAGCGACGCTCAGATATAAAAAAGGCTTGACTGTTGATGATTATATCGAAATGTCAGGTGGACCACGACGTCGTGCAGATGATAGCCATACGTATGTGATAAAGGCTGATGGTAGTGTAATGATTCCTAAAAATTCTTTTTGGTTTACCAATCGAGACAAATTAATTCCTGGCGATACTATCATTGTTCCACTTGATACTGAATATAAGGATCATTTGAGTTTATGGACCCAAGTTACACAGATTATCTACAATAGTGCTGTAGCATTTGCTACTGTTGCAAAATTGTAAGGTATTGGCCACGTTTCTAGCTCTTTTTAGAGCTTGAAACGTGGCCACATAGTTCTTGTGATGGCTCTAATGAAGCTCAATCATGATATAAAGCTTTATAAATTTAAAACTCGGGCATACGGAAGCATTGTGATTGTCTAGAGTGTAACGTATACCAAATGTTACGCCTGCTGGTGTTGTGGCGCTCAAAGGGCAAATGACCCACTCGGAAATCTCTATATATTCAAATATCCTATAGAGGAAAGAAAATGAAGTTGAGCCTGCGGAGTTTTCTATTTCGCAAAAAGAACCACAGGATAATTTACGATATATCTTTATATAGAGATAAAAATAGAAGTCATTGAAAGAATACAGCTGACTAAAGTATCAACATGGAACCCTTAGCTTATAGCTTAGGGCCTCGAACCTGAGTTAACAAATGGCTAATAAAGTACAACCTAACTATCAAGACGTTAAAATTACAGCTTCACAAATAGCTAATGATGAAATCGATCTGCGAGAGCTATTTTCTGTTATCTGGGGTGGCAAGTGGGTAATTATAGCAATTTCAGCTCTGTTTGCTGTTTGCTCGATAATTTACGCATTGAGTATACCTAATATTTATAAGTCAGAGGCATTATTAGCACCTGCTGGGAGTGAGAGCCATTCTAATGGGTTGGCTGCATTAGCTGGCCAATTTGGTGGTTTAGCTAGTATGGCTGGGATTAACTTAGGTGATAGTCATACAGACAAAACTCAATTAGCTATAGAGGTGATAAAGTCTCGACAATTTATTAGTGATTTTATTCAAAAACATAAAATTTTACCTGAGTTAATGGCCGCTGATAAATGGGATATGGCGACAAATAAGTTAATTTATGATTCAGAAATATATGACGTAGAAAAAAAAGAATGGGTTAGAGAGGTAAAAGCACCTTTTAAACCTAAACCATCAATGCAGGAAGCATATAAAGTATTTATAAAGATATTTCATGTTAAAAATGAAAAAGATTCAGGGATGGTTACAGTTTCTATCGAGAGTCTTTCTCCTAATCTTGCTAAACAATGGGTTGATTGGCTCGTGGCTGATATAAATCAAGTTATGAAACAGCGTGATGTTGAGGAGGCTGTTCGTGGACAGATATTTTTGGAAGAACAATTACGGAAAACAAATGTAGCAGACATGAGGACGGTTCTCTACCAGTTAATGGAACAAGCTGCGAAGACAATTATGTTTGCTAATGTTCGAGAAGAATATGTATTTAAGACAATAGATCCTGCTTTGGTGCCGGAAGAGAAGGCCAAACCTAAACGAGCATTGATGGCTATTTTGGGGACTATACTTGGTGTCATTCTAGGGGTAATGATTGTATTAATTCGTTATTTTTCTAAGCGTAAAATATAGATTGGATAATTATTAATGAATTTGTTTAGAAGTTCTGCATTAACACCTGAAAAAGTACTTGAACCGAGTCAACAAGTGCGCCATAGACATTTTAAAACAAAAGTACAAGTACTAAACTCAGATCCAATCTATGTATTCTGTCCTGAAGAACGTATAAATGAAATAAATGAAATATCCCAAGATTACAAATTTAAAATTATTATTAATGATTATTCAATTACAGATTTTAGTTGTAAGGTAATTTGTCATTATGAAAGCGCTTTGTTAGATAAGAAGCAAAGGTTATTTTTGGTTAGCGCAATTGAACTTGGTGCTTGGGTCGAGCCTTTTGTAAGCTATTTGGATGCAAGATTAGGTTATACTGAAGTTAAACTACTTGGAAGTGGTTATTTTTTACATCAGAAAGCATTTTCTATTTTGTCTTCCCAAAGAACTCAGCTAGTTAAAAGAATTGTTGATATTGTTTCAGCGGTTTTTTTGTTGATATTGACGCTTCCTATTTCTATATTGACCGCCTTAGTTATTAAATTAGAAAGTAGAGGTCCTGTGTTTTATAAACAAAAGCGAACAGGATTATATAATCAACAATTTGAAGTAATTAAATTTCGTTCAATGTCTGTTGATGCTGAATCACAAGGTGCAAAATGGGCTGTTAAAAATGATATGCGAGTGACTAAAGTAGGAAAATTTATCAGAAAAACAAGAATTGATGAGCTACCACAAATTATTAATATTCTTAAAGGTGAGATGTCTATTGTTGGTCCTCGCCCAGAGCGAGAATATTTTATTACTAATCTTGAAAAAGAAATACCATATTATAGATTTAGACATGCAGTAAAGCCAGGTGTAACAGGTTTGGCGCAAGTTAGTTATCCTTATGGAGCTTCCATGGAGGATGCTATTTGGAAGCATAAGTATGATGTTTATTATATTAAGCATCACAGTAGTTTTTTAGATTTAAAAATATTATTAAAAACAATTAAAGTGGTCATGTTTGGCATGGGTAGATAGTGATTTACTCATATACCTAAAACACCACAGAATGTGAATAAAAGAAAAATTTATGTATGCAAACTACAATGATATAATTTGAGGCGTAATTTATGAATTTTGCAATTGTTGGGGCTGGTTTTTCGGGTGCTGTTTTGGCTTATGAATTGGCAAATGCGGGACATTATATTCATATATTTGAATCACGTGGCCATATTGGAGGAAATTGTCACTCTGAACGTGATAAAAATACAAATATAATGATACATAAGTATGGACCTCACATATTTCATACGGATAATAAAGAAGTTTGGGATTATGTGAATCAGTTCGCCAACTTTATGCCGTATATTAATAGAGTGAAAACTATTTCTAAAGGTAAGGTTTTTTCCCTTCCAATTAACCTTCATACTATTAATCAATTCTTTGACAAATGTTTAAATCCCAATGAAGCCAAAAAGTTAATTGAATCTATTGCAGATGAGAGTATAAAAGATCCTTCTTCATTTGAAGAGCAAGCGCTAAAGTTCATTGGTAAAGATTTGTATGAATCTTTTTTCAAAGGTTACACTATAAAACAGTGGGGCGTTGAACCTAAAGAGCTACCAGCAAGTATTTTAAAAAGATTGCCAGTGCGTTTTAATTATGACGATAATTATTTTAATCATAAATATCAAGGTATTCCTAAGGATGGTTATACACCAATTATTGAGTCATTATTAAATCATAAAAATATTAAATTAAATTTAAATACTCAATTTTCCTCTGATCAAAAAGATGATTTTCATCATGTATTTTTTACTGGGCCAATTGATGCTTGGTTTAATTATGAATATGGTAGGTTAGGTTATCGTACTCTCGATTTTAAGCGAGAAGAGCATGATGGGGATTATCAGGGTTGTGCTGTCATGAATTATGGTGATCAAGATATTCCATATACTAGAATTAGTGAACATAAACATTTTTCACCATGGGAATACCACGATAAAACGGTCATATTTAAGGAATATAGTCGGTACTGTGAGGACGAGGATATTCCATATTATCCAATTCGATTAGTGAATGAAAAAGCTATGTTAATGACTTATATTGAAAGGGCGAAAGAGCAAAGTAAAGTGAGTTTTCTTGGACGATTAGGGACTTATAGGTATCTGGATATGGATGTTACAATTTTGGAAGCTTTGGAATCAAGTCGACAAATAATAAGTTTTATATCCTCTAATGAAACTTTACCAACATTTTTTGTAGAGCCAATTTAATGTTCGTAAATTTAAAAAATAAATTTGCGAATTCAGAAGAAAATAAAAGATTAATTTCTAATATTTTTTCATTAACCATACTCCAAGGTGCAAACTACATATTACCTTTGCTTACTATGCCTTACTTGGTTAGAGTGTTAGGGCCTGATTATTTCGGTTTGCTAGCATTTTCTTCTGCAACCATCGCATATTTTGCACTTGTTACCGATTATGGCTTTAATTTATCTGCCACTAGACAAATTTCAATTTTTCGTGGAGATCAAAAAAAAGTAAATGATATTTTTAGCTCAGTAATGTTGATAAAAATTGGATTGATGTTTGCAAGTTTTTTTGTAATGATTGCATTGGTTTTAATTTTCGATAAATTTAAAGATCACTGGGATTTGTATTTAATCAGCTTTGGAATGGTCGTAGGGCAAGTAATTTTTCCTGTTTGGTTATTTCAAGGTATGGAAAAAATGAAATACATTACCTATTTAAACATAGGTGCTAAAGTAATATTTACAGTTTGTATTTTTATCTTTGTTAAAAAACAATCAGATTTTTTACTGGTTCCTTTTTTTACTTCATTAGGGTTTATTCTTTCAGGTGTATTATCTCTTATTTTGGCAAAAAAAGAATTCAAGGTTAAGTTAACTTTACAGAAGTTTGAAAATATTAAATTTCAATTAATTGAAGGATGGCATATTTTTTTTTCTGATATTGCAATTAGTTTATACACTATTTCAAATACTTTTATTCTTGGGCTGTTCTCAAATAATACTGTTGTCGGTTATTTTTCCGCAGCGGATAGAATTATACAAGCTGTAAAAGGTTTGTATATGCCTGTGTCTAAATCTATTTATCCTCTCATAGGGAAAAAAATTCATGATAATAGAAGGTTAGGGTTATTATTTGTTAAAAAAATAACCTTATTTGTTAGTTCTGGTATGCTTTTCTTTTCGTTGATCGTTTTTTTATTTTCTGAGCCAATAATTAATATTTTCCTTGGTGAGCAGTATCATCAATCAATTATTTTGTTGAAGGTGATGTCATTTTTACCATTCATTATTTCTTTAAGTAACATGTATGGTATACAGACAATGCTGAATCTTGGTTATAAAAAACAATTTAGTAGAATTTTAATCATAGCGGCAGCAATTGGTCTTTGCTTAGCTTTAATATTGGTTCCTATATATAGTGATTTTGGTACTGCTATTAATTTATTGTTAGTTGAAATTATTGTGACTTCTACCATGTATGTTTTTTTGAAATTAAAGAAAGTCTTATGAAAAAAATAATGTTGTATTGCAATGAGTTTTATCCAAGAAATACTGGATATTCAAATGCATTTCAAAATTTGGTAAACTCTATTCTTCAACATGATCAAGATGTTGAAATTACTGTTGTAACTCCTGATCAATTAGAAGATGGAATTGAAGAACTAAAGAGAGAGCGCCTTAGCATTATAAGATTAAAAGCTAAAATAAAAATTAAAATTTTAAGGTATTTTTTAAATCCTTATTTTTATGCGAAAACTGTTTCGAAAATATTTCTACGAAATAATTTCGATTTATTAATTGTTGAAACTTTTGATAGTGCTATTTTTTTAAATTCATTAAATAAAAAAATTTATGAACGATTGGCTGTAAGAATTCATTCAACTAATGAAACTGAGTATACTATATTTGGAAATTCTTTTGATTTTAAATTAAGAAAATATATTATAAAAAAATATCTTACAAAAAAAATAAAATGGATTCTTTCAACTAATAGTTTTCATATTGATTTTGTAAAAAAATATTATTTTAATAATAACTTAATAAATATTGGTGAAAAGAATTTTTTTGTATTACCTAATACAGTTGAAATTAATTCATCAGATGATTATATTGTAGGTGAAAAAATTAAAATATTCACCTTGGGACGAATGGATTATTTAGGGAATAATCAAAAGGGATTTTCAGATTTTATTTATGCATTGAAATTATTACCTAGAGACATCATGAATAGATTTGATATAAAAGTTGTTGGTGCAGGTGATATGAAGAATTCACTTGTTTCTTTGTGTAGTGAGTTCTCAAATGTTTCATTTATTGATTCAATGCCACATAGTGATATTTTATCAGAATTAAAAAACTCTGATGTAGTTTTGTTACCTAGTAGATATGAAGGCTTGTCAATGTTTGCTTTAGAAGGATTATCAACAGGCAATGCTTGTTTGTTTTCTAGAACAGGAGGTCTGGTTGATATGATTGAGAATAACGGAATATTTTTTGAACATCAGAATATAGAATCACTTGCTTTAGCAATGTCTTGTTTGTCTAAATTATCAAAGGATGAATTATTAGAAATGAAACAAAACTCTATTACTCTGTGCCAGCGTAAATTTTCTCCTGAAATTGTAGTTGAAAAATTTAAATTGATATTCAGTGTAATAACAGGTAGTAACTAATAATGTGTGGTATCAGTGGTTTTTGGCAACCATCTAAAATTATAGATAAAGAAATTGTACAGAAAATGTCAGATGCAATTTTTTATCGTGGTCCAGATGATGGTGATGCATGGGTAGATCAACAACATTGTATTGCATTAATGCATCGTCGTTTAGCCATTGTTGATTTATCTCCAGCAGGACATCAACCTATGATGTCAGAATGCGGTCGTTATATTATCGTATTTAATGGTGAAATATATAATCATTTAGAAATTCGCAAAGAATTAGATGAAAATAATTTATCCCCTGTTTGGCGGGGGCATTCTGATACAGAAACCTTATTGGCTGCTATCGCTAATTGGGGAATCGAGGCTGCACTTCAACGTCTCGTTGGCATGTTTGCTTTTGCCTTGTGGGATAAACAAACAGCCAAACTGACTCTTGCTCGGGATAGAATGGGCGAAAAACCTTTATATTTTGGCTGGCAGAATAATGCTTTTCTATTTGCATCAGAGTTAAAATCATTGGTTCATCATCCTGATTTTAATAACGAAGTAAATCGTTCTGTATTGCCTCTTTATTTTCGACACAGTTATATTCCTGCTCCATATTCAATATACAAAGGCATATATAAATTACAGTCTGGGCATTATTTAGTTATTGATGGTAATTCTGATACTCCTCTTAAATCAGTTCCTTATTGGAGTTTGAAACAGGCAGCTCAAAAAGGAATGGCTGAGCCTTTTAATGGGACACCCTGCTCAGCTGTAGAGCATTTAGATAGCTTGTTAAAAACAACCATCTCCCAGCAAATGATGGCCGATGTCCCTATTGGGGCATTTTTATCTGGTGGGGTTGATTCATCTACTATTGTGGCATTGATGCAGTCAATGTCAGCAAGACCGGTGAAAACTTTTTCCATTGGTTTTAATGAAAAACAGTATAATGAAGCTGAGCACGCTAAGGCTGTTGCTAATTATTTAAAGACCGAACATACAGAATTATATGTTACTCCAAAAGATTCATTGGATGTTATCCCTTTACTGCCCAATATTTATGATGAACCTTTTGCTGATGTTTCACAAATTCCAACATATTTGGTTTCTAAATTGGCAAAAGAGCATGTGACGGTATCACTTTCTGGTGATGCAGGTGATGAGATATTTGGTGGTTATAGTCGGTACACTAGGGCAAAAAATACATATCAGAAACTGACGACTTTCCCTAAAGGAATTAATAAAGTTGTTGCTGGATTAAGCTACTTAATACCACTTTCAAGTAATGGTCGATGGGGCCGAAAAAAACATCTTGGTCAGTCGCTTTTAACTGCTTCTACTGAGTTTGATTTTTATCGTCAGTTTGTAAGCCATTGGTTAGAGCAAGATGGTTTAACACCGGGGATTAAAGAGCCTCAGTATATTTTAAATTCTCAAGATCTAGAATTTAACTCTTTTGAGGACTCAATGTTATATGCTGATACATTGAGTTATTTGCCAGATGATATTTTGGTAAAAGTTGATCGTGCAGCAATGGCTGTATCACTTGAAACTAGAGTGCCATTGCTTGACCATCGTATAGTTGAATGGGCATGGACTTTGCCTCAAAGTATGAAGATGGGGGCTGGGCACGATAAATGGGTTTTGCGTAATTTACTATACAAGTATGTGCCACGTGAGTTAATAGAACGTCCTAAGATGGGGTTTGGTGTTCCTATCGGGGAGTGGTTAAAAGGTCCGCTAAGAGACTGGGCTGAGGATTTATTAAATCCCCAGTTAATAGAGCAAGATGGATATTTAAACCCAATCGAAGTTCAGCGGAAATGGCATGAACATTTATCCGGTAAAGAAAATTGGGAATATCATCTTTGGGATATACTTATGCTGCAATCTTGGTTGCGAAATAGAACTGTGCCAATTTAGTAATTTATTGATTAAAACAGGGATGTTTATAAAGTGAAAAATAAAAATGCATCATAATAAAAAAGTGACTTTTTTGATTAGTTCCCTTGCTGGAGGTGGCGCTGAAGGCGTTTGTGTGAATATTTCTAATGGATTGGCTGAGCAAGGGTGGGACGTGACTCTATTAGTTTTGAATTTAAAAAATTCAGTATTTTTAGATAGAGTTAGTAAAAAAGTTGCGATTAAAGAATTAAAAGTTAATCAAGCTAGACAAGCATTTTTTAAACTAAGAGATTTTATTAAAAAAAATAATGTTCAAAAATTAGTAGTATTCAATTATGAATTAACAATAATGTCGATTTTTGTTCGTTATACTTTATTTCGAAAGTTTAAAATTATTACAAGAAATATTAATACTATTTCTGAGAATATAAATTCAGACCAGATTAGTTTTCTCGTTCGATTTACAATTAAAAAGTTTTATGCCAAAGCTGATCATGTCATTAATCAATGCAATGGAATGCAGAATGATTTACTTAAAGTTATCCCTGCTTTAAAAAATAAGTCATCAGTTATCTATAATCCCGTTAATAGCAGCATTGAAAAATTTTCAGAAAATATTAATTTCAATAATATAGAAAAAGGCAACTACATTCTTTGTGTTGGGCGTTTAGAAGAGCAAAAAGCCTTTCATTATGCAATTGAAGTTTTTTCTCGTATTTATAACAAATATCCTGGGTTACGACTTAAAATAGTTGGACAAGGCTCTTTAGAGCAAGATTTGAAACAATTAGCGGTAAAGATTGGTGTTTCCAAATTTGTTGATTTTGAAGGCTTTAAAAAAGATATTAAACCTTATTATTTAGGCGCTAATTTAACTTTGATGACAAGTCTTTATGAAGGTTTCCCAAATGTACTAGTCGAGTCAATTACCCTTGGTACGCCAGTCGTGTCTTTTGATTGTCAAAATGGACCAAGCGAGATTATAATTCCGGAAGTTAATGGGTATTTGATTAAACAATTTAATATCGGAGAATTATCTTTAATGGTAGATAAGATTTTGAAAAAAAACTTAATTTTTAATTATCTAGATGTTAAAAAATCATCGGTAAATTATTCAAATGAATTTATTTTAAAACAATGGTTGAGTTTATTATATAATTAAGAGTATTAATGTGAGATTATATCAAACTACGATTTTTATTTTTGCATTAATTTATGCGTCTATATTAACTTGGGGCTTTCCTATAGATGGCATGTTAGATAGACCTAATTATTTATTATATGTAACAAACGCTTTTACATTAATAATTTCGAATATTTCTAAAGGAGAGTTGTCGTTTATTTTTAATGAACCAATTTGGTTGTCGATAAATTTTTGTTTAGGACTGTTATTTTCACCAGAGAATGTAGTCAGAATATTTATTTTCTTTTCTTCATTCTTAACATTTTATGTGTGTGTAAAAAATAATATAAAACATGTTTTTTTAATGGTTCTTATTTTAATATATCCTCAAGTTATAAAAAACTATATTATTCATCTTCGTCAAGGGTTGGCCGTTTCAATATTTATATATGCATGGTATCTAACAAATAAAAAAATAAAACTATTTGTTATGTTATGTACTCCTTTGATACATGCATCATTTTTCTTTGTTGTGTTTATTTATTTTGTTGTTAAATTTTTAACGAAGTTAAAGCTAGCAAGAGATGTTAAGCTTTTAGCTTTATTTGTTTTGGGTTTTATTATAGCGATTGTTATTCCAATTCTAACTTTATATCTTGGAGCAAGACAAGCTAATGAATATAATTTCAGTGATATTTCTGTTAGTGGAGGAGCATTCATACTATGGTTTGTTATTTTGATGTTATTTTGGTTTCAAGGTAAGGTTTTTTTCAAAATACATACATTTGAAATTTCTAGTATAGGATTTTACTTATCAACTTATTTTTTTACTCCTGTAACAGCTAGAATATTCGAAAGCTCTATTTTGTTAGTTTTTATTGCTGGTTTATACCTGTCAAGTTGGCGAAAATATTTATATATATTTTTGTTTTTGTTAACATTGATTTATACTTATTATTCTAGAATTAATTTGCCATACTTTGGTTGGGGTTTTTCATGAGTTGCGTATTATCTACATTTTAGGAATTTCAAAATGAATATTTTACTCATATCAACAGGATTAAAAATAGGTGGAGGAGAAAAGCAGGTTTGTGATTTAGCCGATGAATTTGTTACTCTTGGACATAAGGTACAAATTATTTCAATAACCGGAGAGCAAGTGTTGTCTCCAAAAAATAACTTGGTAGAAACAATTTCATTATCTGTTAAAAAGACGCCTGTTGGTCTATTAAAAGGGTTATTAAAGGCTAAGAGAATTGTTAATAAATTTCAGCCAGATATTATTCATAGCCATATGTTTCACGCTAATATATTTTCAAGAATATTACGGGTGTTTGGTATCAAAAAACCTTTAATTTGTACTGCTCACAGTATAAATGAAGGTGGCAAGCTTAGAACATTAATGTATAGATATACAGATTTTCTTTGCGATAAAAATACCAATGTAAGTGATGAGGCTGTTGAAATTTATAAAAGAATTAGAGCTTGTCCCGAACATAAAATGATTCCGGTTTATAACGGTATTGATACTACAAAATTTCAATTTTATGCTGAAGCAAGAGAACAAAATCGTAAATCTCTAAACTTAGATAATAATCAGATACTATTGCTTGCAGTAGGTCGGTTAACAGAGGCCAAAGATTATCCTAATTTATTTAATGCATTATCTTTGTTAAAACAAAAAAATAGCTATTTTAAGCTAGTTGTGATTGGCGTGGGTGAAGATGAATCTGATCTTCGGGAACTTTCAAGTCATTTAGGGCTTGACGATATTATTATGTTTCTTGGTGCAAGGTTTGATGTGCAAGACTGGATGAGTGCAGCTGATATTTTTGTTATGTCTTCTGCTTGGGAAGGTTTGCCATTGGTATTACTAGAAGCGATGTCATGTCAGCGACCTGTTGTTGCTACAGATTGTGGTGGGACGACCAAAGCAATATCTGGGCATGGTGCTGTAGTTGCGATTAGAAATTCAGAAGCACTTGCTTGTGCTCTTACTGATATGCTTAAGTTAGCCGAGCATGACAGACAGCAAATAGGCTTAAAAGCAAGAAAGCATGTAATTGAAAATTACTCAATCACCCAAATAGCAAGTAAATGGATTTCGATTTATAGTAATTTAATTAATGTTAAAAATAATTTAGCAGATGTAGATAATGAACGTTCTTCATGTAATCACTAAATCAGAAGTTGGCGGTGCTCAGACTTGGGTTCGCGATCAGATTAAATTATTCAAGGACGATTTCAATCATTTTATTGTCACAAATGAGCCAGGTTGGCTAACTGATAACACAAAAGTAAATGACACTTTATTTGAAAAAAAATTAGAGTCAAGGTTTTCTATTGTTACACTGATAAAAATATTATCTTTTATAAAGAAAAACAAAATTGATCTTATCATTGCAAGCTCTGCTAATGCTGGATTGTACTCAAGATTACTCAAATTATTTGTATCAAGTAAAATAATATATGTTTCTCATGGTTGGTCATGCTTATATAATGGTGGTAAGCTTAAAAATATATTTGTTTTTATTGAAAAAGTGTTGTCTTATTTTTCTGATGCAATCTTATGTGTCTCAGAAATGGATCTAGAAAATGCTAAAAATAAAATAGGAATTGCATCAGACAAATTAGTTTGTATAAGAAACTCTGTGTTTCCTCAAACTTTGTCTAGTCCTAAAACTAATATTGATTTATTTAAGGTTATTTTTTTAGGAAGGCTAGCAGCACCAAAGCGAGTGGATTTACTTATAGAAAGTGTCCAAGAGATTGACAATATAAATCTAGATATTATTGGTAATGGTCCATTGAAGGATACATATGCTACTCCTGACAATGTTAGATTTTTAGGTGAAATCAAGAATTTTGATCAATTTTCTGATTATGACATCTTTATATTGCTATCTGACAGTGAAGGTATGCCTATGGCAGCACTTGAAGCTGCATCGTCAGGTCTACCTATGATATTGAGCGATGTAGGTGGATGCCCAGAACTTATTAAAGACAACGGGATTCTCGTTGAGAATAATTTAGATAGTGTAAAACATGCACTGTCAGATATTATAAATAATTACAAAACTTATAGTCATAATGCGTTATTATGTGCTTCTCAATATGATTTGCTAAATCAAAAAAAATACTATTTAAATTTATATCAAAGTTTTAAATTATAACTGGAGTTTCAGCGTAATGAAAATTGCTATCGCTGGTACAGGCTATGTTGGTCTGTCCAATGCAGTGCTTTTAGCACAACATAATAAAGTGGTTGCTGTAGATGTTATTCAAGATAAAGTTAATTTAATTAATCAAAAAAAATCACCTATTGCTGATACAGAAATAGAGAATTTTTTATCCAATAAACAATTGGATTTAGTCGCAACTTTGGATGCGGAGTCAGCATATAAAAATGCAGATTTTGTGGTTATTGCGACACCAACTGATTATGATCCTGTAACTAATTATTTTAATACTCGTTCCGTTGAGTCTGTAATTAAGCAAGTATTAAACGTTAATCCAGATGCAGTAATGATTATTAAATCTACTGTTCCAGTAGGCTATACTAAAGCAATAAAAGAAAAGTTTAATACAAAAAATATTATATTTTCTCCAGAATTTTTGCGTGAAGGAAAGGCTTTATATGACAATCTTTACCCATCACGCATTATTGTCGGTGAAAGATCAAAGCGTGCACAAGTTTTTGCTGAATTGTTAACTAAAGCTGCGATAAAGCAAGATATTCCTGTATTGTTTACAGCTTCTACTGAAGCTGAGGCTGTTAAGTTATTTTCCAATACTTATTTGGCTATGCGTGTTGCTTATTTTAATGAATTAGATACTTATGCTCAGAGTCATGGATTGAATTCTCGCCAGATTATTGAGGGTGTTGGTTTAGACCCTCGTATTGGTAATCATTATAACAATCCATCTTTTGGTTATGGTGGTTATTGCTTACCTAAAGATACTAAACAACTGTTGGCTAACTATAAAAAAGTACCAAATAATATTGTTCGAGCCATTGTTGATGCCAACACTACTAGAAAAGATTTTATTGCTGATACCATTATTGAAAAACAACCCAAAGTGGTTGGCGTATATCGACTGATTATGAAATCTGGGTCAGATAATTTTAGAGCTTCTGCAATTCAAGGTGTTATGAAGCGTATTAAAGCAAAAGGGATTGAGGTTATTGTCTATGAACCTGTGCTCTCAGAAGAGGAGTTCTTTAACTCACGGGTGATTAAAGATTTTGAAGCTTTTAAAGTTGAAGCAGATATCATTATATCTAATCGCATGGCCGAAGAACTTAGTGATGTCGTTGATAAAGTCTTTACACGTGATTTATTTGGTAATGATTGAGTTTTTTCGGTATATATCGTTTTTTTAAGGTTCTGTATGAAGTATTTAGTTACTGGTGCCGCTGGCTTTATTGGTGCAAAAGTAAGTGAGCGTCTATGTATTTTAGGGCATAAGGTTATAGGTATAGATAATCTTAATGATTATTATGATGTTAATTTGAAACAAGCACGACTTGATACTCTTAGTTCTTTTGCTGATTTTCATTTCATTAAAATGGATTTGTCGGATAGACCTCGTATTGCAAGCCTTTTTGCAGAAGAAAAGTTTGATCGTGTTATTCATCTTGCTGCACAGGCTGGGGTTCGCTATTCATTGGAAAATCCTATGGCTTATGCAGATAGTAATTTGATAGGGCATTTAGCAATATTGGAAGGTTGTCGGCATAACAAGGTGGAACACTTGGTATATGCATCTTCTTCATCTGTTTACGGTTTAAATCAAAAGATGCCATTTTCTACCTGTGACAGTGTGGATCATCCAGTATCTCTTTATGCTGCAACTAAAAAAGCCAATGAGCTGATGGCTCACAGCTATTCTCACTTGTATGGCATTCCGACTACTGGGCTTCGATTTTTTACTGTATATGGTCCTTGGGGCCGACCAGATATGGCACTGTTCAAATTTACCAAAGCCATTATTGAGGGGGAGGCCATTGATGTGTATAACAATGGTAACCTGAGTCGTGATTTTACCTATATTGACGATATTGTTGAAGGTATTATCAGAGTGCAAGACAAGGTGCCTGAGCCTAATTATAATTGGACAGTTGATGTGGGTACACCTGCTTCTAGTTCTGCGCCTTATCGGGTGTTTAATATCGGTAATGGCAGCCCAGTAAAGCTGTTAGACTTTATTGCTGCGTTAGAAGATGCCTTGGGTATCGAGGCTAATAAAAATTTGATGTCTATGCAACCAGGTGATGTCCACGCTACGTGGGCAGATACGGTAGATCTATTTAATGAGGTGGGTTACAAGCCTAAGGTAGACGTTAATTCTGGTGTTAAGCGATTTGTAGAGTGGTATAAAGAGTTTTATAAATAGTGGGTGAACGATTTGAACTGACAGTTATCATCTTTCAATGCTGGCTGTCGGTTTAAATTTTATACTTTATCGAAGAAAGCAATATGTCTATTTGTGAATAGTTATATAATTTGTGCTTCAGAATAGTTTCGGGAAATATTATTCAAATAACAGACGTTTATAGTTCATCTAGCGAAAGCCCCATGAATTGGGGCCTTGTTATAAAGAGTTATATTATTGTGCTTTTTTAATTTTTTTATCGTCAAGTTCCATTATTTTTTGTAGTTTTTTATCATCTACAACAGCCTGTTGTTCTAATCTATCGATATGTTTATCTTTAACTCTCACACCAATAAATTGCCCACCCTCAAAAATTTCCATATGATTACTAGAAACATCACCTTCAACTGTACCAGTACCTGTTATTACAAGTCTTTCACAGCGTAATTTTCCTTGAAGTAATCCAGAAACTTTGATTTCTTGACATTCAATGTCACCACTAATTAAGCCTGATGGCTCAATAGTAACCGTCCCTTCTGATTGAATTGTCCCATGAATTTCACCACCGACAAGCGCATCTCCGGCGAAATGAGATTCTCCTGTGACTCTGGTGCCTTGGGCAATATAAGTCAGTCCTGTTATTGATTTTTTTTTACCAAACATAATTGTCTTTAATCTGATTCTTTTGTGTGATCTTACTGCATATTTTGTAGGATACAAGTATTAAGCAGAGTTTAAATTGAATAATATGTTTTATTTTTATGGAATGTTATTGATATTTAGGGAATTTACTATGATATATCTATTAATATTTCTATATTAATTATTTTTATTTACTAAATATGTTAAAAATATAAACATTGAATAGATGAATCTAGTATGGTTTCGTTATTGCGGTTTAATCCTGCTTTCTAGGTTATGACATAATTGCGCAGGGAATAGGCTAGGGAATACCAGCACAGTTTTAATCTGGTGCTGGTATTGTAGTTAAAGTAGATTATGATCTATACCCATTTGGATTATTTGATTGCCAATGCCAACTGCTATTGACCATATCGGTTAAGGAATGAGTCGCTACCCAATTTAATTCTTTTTTAGCTTTTTGAGGATCGGCATAACAGGCTGCAATATCACCTGGTCTGCGTGGTGCAATTTCATAAGCAATTGTTTTACCACAAGCTTTCTCAAAGGCTGTTACCATATCTAATACGCTATAGCCTGTGCCCGTTCCAAGGTTATAGGTCACTAGCCCCGGTTTTGTGTCAAGTTTTGCTAGCGCCTTTAAATGTCCGATAGCAAGATCGACAACATGGATATAGTCTCTAACCCCAGTACCATCATGTGTGTCATAGTCATTGCCAAATACGCTTAATTTTTCTCGCTTACCAACGGCAACCTGACTAATAAAAGGCATTAGATTATTAGGAATATCATTTGGATCTTCACCTATCCTACCTGAAGCATGTGCACCAACCGGATTGAAATAGCGTAGTCTTGCGATATTCCAACTATGATCTGACTGATAAAGATCCGCTAGCACATGTTCAACCATTAATTTGGACTGCCCATATGGGTTAGTGGCTGAGGTGGGGAAGTCTTCTTTTATTGGTAGGCTAGCTGGATCGCCATACACGGTGGCAGAGGAGCTAAAAACCAAATTTTTGACATTAAACTCAGCCATTACTTGGCATAATACAATCGTACCTGAAACATTATTTTCGTAATATTTTAAAGGCTTAGCTACAGACTCTCCAACGGCTTTGAGTCCAGCGAAATGGATAACGGATTTAAATTGATGTTTAGAGAATATTTCTCGCAACAGAACTTTATCTAAAATATCCCCGTGATAAAACATTGGGGTTTTACCCGTAATTTCGCTAATTCTGGCCAGTGACTCATAACTGGCATTAGAGAGATTATCCAAAATAACAACATTATTGCCTTGGTTGAGTAACTCAACCACAGTATGGCTACCGATATAACCGGCCCCGCCAGTAACAAGAATAGTCATATGTTATAGCCCTTCTACGATATTTTTCAGATACTGACGGAATTGTTCTCCTACGCTTGGATGGCGGATGCCATATTCAACAATTGCTTGCATATAGCCCTGCTTATTGCCGCAGTCATGGCTTTTCCCTTTCATGTAATATGCATTCACGGTTTGGCTTTCCATCAGCATGGCAATAGCATCTGTCAGCTGAATCTCATCTCCTGCTCCTACAGGGGTTTTTTCCAGTAGTCCCCAGATATCAGCCGGTAATACATAACGGCCGACAACCGCAAGATTGGATGGGGCTTCATCTAACGCAGGTTTCTCAACCAATTGCTTTAGTGGTTGAGACTCTCCCTGTTGCATGGCAATGCCGTTAACATCAGCAATACCATATTGATTAACTAGTTGCTCAGGGACGCCTTCTACCATAATTTGGCCAACTTCCGTGGCATCATAGAGACGTACCATTTCAGCCAGATTATCCCTTTGTGCATTGCTACTGGCGTCATCAATAATGACATCAGGCAGTAATACCGCAAAAGGCTCATGACCAACCACGGGTTTGGCGCACAAGATGGCATGTCCTAACCCTTTCGCCTGAGCTTGGCGTACACCTATGATAGTGACATCTTTAGGACAAATGGCTTGTACTTCTTCCAACAATTGCCGCTTTACCCGCTTTTCCAGTTGGGCTTCCAACTCGAAACTAGTATCAAAATGATTTTCAATAGAATTTTTACTGGCATGGGTCACCAGCACTATTTCTTTAATGCCTGCGGCAATGGCTTCTTGTACCACATATTGAATCAGCGGTTTATCCACAATAGGTAACATTTCTTTAGGGATGGCCTTTGTGGCTGGCAGCATGCGGGTACCAAGACCTGCTACGGGGATAACAGCTTTGCGGATTTTATGTTTAATCATTGGTTTAGGCTGGCTAGATGGGCTGAATAAAATGGTGTCATATTGTAATGCACCTTATGACAATTGCCATCCTCCTAGCGAAGAAAATCACAGTTGGCTTCTTTATAATTATGACAAGTAGTATTCCTTTTTTGATTTTTATCTTTTAAATTCAATTGGTAATGCTCATGTGTAATTAATCTGTTACGGGTGATAGCCTGTAGCGAGCGATTAAATTACTCTGCTGAGTTAACAAGCAGTAGCAATTATCTGATGATGATATTTGGGGCTTAGGCGGAGGATTCGGCATGGAGAAGTGCAGCAGTTATGTTGCCAAAGAAGCTAATAGTGACGGCACTATCGAGTATTCAGTATCAGAGCACAATATTTGGCAACAATTATATCAACGCCAAGAAGGACATTTGCCGCAACGGGCATGCCAAGCATATTTGCATGGTATGGATGCGCTACAACTCCCGAAACATCGGATTCCGCAACTGAGTGAAGTTGACGACGTTTTACAGCAGACGACTGGTTGGCGCACAGCGCCTGTACCAGCATTAATCTCATTTGCCCGCTTTTTTGAATTGTTAGCTCATCGCCAGTTTCCAGTGGCGACCTTTATTCGTAGCCAAGATGAGTTTGACTATTTGCAAGAACCGGATATTTTTCATGAAATTTTTGGTCACTGCCCGTTATTAACGAATACAGCTTTTGCCAGGTTTTCTGAGTTATATGGTCAGTTAGGGCTAAATGCCTCCAAAGATGAACGGGTTTATCTGGCCAGATTGTATTGGTTTACGGTGGAATTTGGCTTATTGCGTAATACTCACGGCGATTTGCGTATTTATGGTGGCGGGATACTCAGCTCTCCTGCTGAGACCCTTTATGCCCTCGGTGATCAACCGCAAAGAAAAGAGTTTGATTTGTTAGATGTGTTACGAACGCCATACCGCATTGATATTCTGCAGCCAATTTATTTCGTTATTGATAGCATTGATATGCTCAATGAGATATCAGCCCAGGATATTATGCTGGGCATTAAATCCGCTCGGCAGTTAGGGCTGCATCCTCCTTTATTTGACCCTAAATCCGCCGTAGGTTAATGGGTATTCAGACATTTTTATTTTATATGGAAATTAATCATGAACCATTGAAACGGTCATGTTAGAGGTCATAAAGTTAATACAAGGGAGTTAGGTATGAATGACTTAGTCACATTATCCTGTGAAGCCTGTCAGGCTGATGCACCAAAAGTTACAGAGCATGAATTAGCTGAGCTTATACGAGAAATTCCTGATTGGTGTGTGGAAACGCGTGATGGCATCATGCAATTAGAACGTGTTTATCCCTTTAAGAATTTTAAATTAGCCATGGCGTTTGCCAATCAAGTTGCTGAGTTGGCAGAGACGGAGTTTCATCATCCTGGCATCTTGGTGGAGTGGGGGAAAGTCACCGTCACTTGGTGGTCCCACTCGATTCGTGGTTTACATCACAATGATTTTATTATGGCAGCGAAAACGGATGCACTCCCCCGTAGTTGATAACATGGTGTTGTAAACAGGTGTTAGAACTTCTTGTTCTGACACCTTTTTTATACTTAATGATTGCGGTTATCTCTGTAAACAACTCTTGCCACGCCTTACATTACCTTTTAACTTATAGCTTTGTGTGATATCACGCCATTGTGAGTTTGAATCCCGTCAGCTTTACAATGGAATATTTGATCTATTGGCAGAATAAAAGGGAATACCGGATATGCGCTTGGAAGTCAGTTGTCAGGATAGGGTCGGTTTGGCCAAGGATATTCTGGTTGTGCTGGAGCAGCATGGCATTAACTTAATGGCAATTGATGCCAGTAATAAAGGTTTCTTGTATCTGCAGTTTGCGGAGGTCAGTTTCGATACACTCAGTGAACTGATGCCGCAAATCCGCAAAGTTGAAGCGGTAAATGATGTGCGTACAGTGGCATTTATGCCCTCGGAGCAGGAGCATTATGCGCTGAAAACGCTACTTAAAACCCTGCCAGATTCCGTTTTTTCTCTAGATAGTAAGGGCCGTATTCGGGTGGTTAATGAGTCTGCCCTGTTGACCTTAGCCATGGCGGAACATGAAGTGCTAGATGAGCCGTTAAACCATTGGGTACAAGGATTTAATTTTAGCCGTTGGTTGGGAGAATCCCAGGTATTAGCACAGGCAACCCGGGTTCATATTGGGCAAAGTGAATATTTGGCTGAGATGTTGCCAATTTACTTGCCGGATGAGCAGGATAAAGCCATTTTAGCCGGTGCAGTTGTATCGCTAAAATCTCCCGCTAGAGTGGGAAAACAGTTTAATGCATTACAAAATCATACTGCTGGATTTGATACCGTATTGGCCATCAGTGACAAAATGAAATTGGTTGTTGAACAAGCCAAACGAATGGCCCAATTGGATGCTCCCTTATTGATTACCGGAGAAACCGGTACAGGTAAAGAATTGATGGCCCGAGCTTGCCACGATGCCAGTATGCGGCGAGAGCATCCTTTTATTGCAATCAATTGTGCAGCGTTACCCGATAGTGTGGCAGAAGAAGAACTATTTGGTTTTGTTGCTGATGATAACGTTGTGAAACAAGGATTGTTTGCTGAAGCAGAAGGCGGCACTGTTTTTCTGGATGAGATTGCTGAAATGTCACCGGCAGCTCAGGTGAAATTACTTAGAATGCTACAAGATGGCAGCTTTAGACGGATGGGAGGTAATGAGGAGGTCCGTGCCGATATCCGAATTATCTGTTCAACGCAGAAAAATCTGGCTGAATTATGTCAAAACGGTGAGTTTCGCGAAGATCTGTATTACCGCATTCATGTGTTGAGTTTTCATATGCCCTCGTTGCGTGAACGTCGGGTAGATATTTTGCCATTAACTGAGATGTTTTTAGAGCATTACAGTCAACAGTTATCTAGCCCTGTCCGGCGTATTTCTGCGGCCTGTCGTGATCAATTAATGACCTATGCCTGGCCGGGGAATGTGCGCCAATTGAAAAATGCGATTTTCCGCGCGGTATCCATGTGGGATGGTAGCGGTGAATTAACAGTCGAGCAGCTTAAATTACCATCCTATGCTGAAGGGTTTGGTTATTTTGATAATCAATTTGAAGGTACTTTGGATGAGGCGATGAAACAGTTTGAGGCGGGATTACTGCGTCGGTTATATCCCGCTTATCCCAGTACTCGACAATTAGCCAAAAAACTGGGCGTCAGTCATACCGCCATTGCTAATAAGTTGCGTGAATATAAAATCAACAAGCCAAAATAAAGTTTGGCAATTTCCTGTCAGGACATCGGTTGCAGTTGAATCATAAAATTTTACTGCAGCCTTTTGTTATATGCGGCATTATCGGTTTATCAGGTAGTGTAACTACCTATCCCTCTACCTTGCATAAATAACCCCAAAATCGCAGTAAAAACAAACTTGAAAGGTCAACAGACTCTAGAGCTTATTTGTAAATTCCTCCCGTAGATAATACTAATAAAATGTTTGTTTTTACTTGGGACGTTCCCTTTTGACAGGGATTATTAACTTATACTTTCTGTATGTTTGCAGAAATACAATTCATTAAAAGCGGATAGCCACTAAAGCAGATAATTGGCGATTAATGATGTATGACTAGATGATGAGTCTGTATGGGGATGCAGGGAAATACTGCTTATCACAGGGTGATTTTCCTTACCAAAGGTGTGCAGAATATTTAGGTTCGATCAATTATTCCATTTACGTTAGCCACACGTTAGTCATAAAAACTAGTTAGTCATAAAAACTACCGCCATAAAAACCATCATAGTAAGCCGCGCTTTACATTTAGGTCGTTATCCAGTTGGAGAGTATTCAGGCTGTTGCGGTATCTTTTTTCGTCCCGTTAAGGTACATCTAATTCCAAGACGTCAACAACTGTCAGTGTACATATCTTATTGTGTTGTGCCGACGTTGGGAAATAAGGAAGAGACGATGAAATTAGCCAGTTACAGAAATGGACGCCGAGATGGGCAGTTAATGTTAGTCAGTCGGGATCTCAGCCGTGCAGTCGCGGTTCCCGATATTGCAGTTACTTTGCAGCAGTTACTTGATGACTGGCAAGAGCTGATCGGGCCATTGACTCGAATGTATGAACAGCTGAATGCCGGTCAAATACCTAACTGTGTCCCATTTGATGAGGATTTGTGTTTATCACCATTGCCTCGAGCCTATCAATGGGCAGATGGCAGTGCCTATGTCAATCATGTGGAATTAGTACGTAAAGCGCGTGGCGCCGAGATGCCAGAGAGTTTCTGGACTGATCCACTGGTGTATCAGGGCGGTTCAGATTGTTTTATTGCGCCTAAGGCTGATATCCCATTGGGTAGTGAGGACTGGGGAATAGATTTTGAATCTGAAATTGCCGTCGTGACAGATGATGTCCCCATGGGGATTTCGGATGTAGATGCCGGGGCACATATCAAGTTGCTGATGTTAGTCAATGATGTCTCTTTGCGTAACCTTATTCCGGCTGAATTGGCTAAAGGTTTTGGTTTCTTCCAGTCTAAACCCTCCAGTAGTTTCTCTCCTGTCGCGGTAACGCCTGATGAGTTGGGTGAATGCTGGCAAGATACTAAGGTTCATTTACCGTTAGTGACTTACCTTAATGGCGAACTGTTTGGTCAGCCTAACGCCGGGGTTGATATGACTTTTAACTTTGCCCAGTTGGTTGCTCATGTGGCAAAAACGCGTCCCATTGGTGCTGGCGCCATTATCGGTTCTGGCACGATTTCTAACTATGACCGTAGTGCCGGCTCTAGCTGTTTAGCTGAAAAACGTATGTTAGAAGTGGTTGCAGGTGGTACGGCTGCTACACCCTTTATGGGCTTTGGAGACAGGGTTCGGATAGAAATGCGTGATAAGCAGGGCGAAAGTATTTTCGGAGCTATTGATCAGCAGGTTGTACGTTATTCACAATAAGGGCAGCTATGATGAAACTTTACGGTTACTGGCGCTCTAGTGCTGCATATCGGGTCAGAATTGCCCTCAATTTGAAAGGGTTAACCTGTGAGCATCATGCAGTTCATCTGGTTAAAGATGGCGGCCAACAGCATCAGACTGAGTATTTAGCGCTTAATCCTCAGGCGTTGGTTCCGGTATTGGTGGATGATGAGCTGGTATTGACTCAATCACTGGCCATATTGGAATACTTGGAAGAACGCTATCCGGAGCCTGCACTACTTCCCGCAGATATTCAGCGGCGTGCCCGGGTACGGGCATTAGCTAATCTGATCGCCTGTGATGTGCATCCACTCAATAATTTGCGCGTGCTGCAATATCTTACCCATGATATGTCACAAGACACTGACGCTCGAGATCACTGGTATCGTCACTGGATCACCAAGGGGTTAACGGCATTTGAGATGTTGCTGCAGCAGGAACAAGCAAGGCGCAATAGCCCATTTTGCGATGGAGAAAGCCCAACAATTGCTGATATCTGTTTAGTACCACAAGTGTACAATGCCAAGCGTTTCAATGTGCCACTGGATGACTTTCCCTATATTGTCCGCATAAGCCAGCATTGTAACCGTTTGGCGGCATTTCAAGATGCTGCTCCTGAGCGGCAAGCTGATGCAGTTGCAACTTAGTGCTTGAGTCTTTATATCCGGTATGACTTGAGGCGAATTAGGGAGCGTATGATCCGTTATGTAGTCTTAGTCCGATGGGCTTCAGTCAATGGGGAGTAAGCAGGTTGGGCTAAGTCAAATAACTCAAGCAACTTTAACCCTGTCAGATAAAAAGAAACCTTGTTGCGTCACCAAACTTAAATAGGCACGATGTTTATTTTTGTCGTGCCTATTTCCATTAAGCAGGTATATTCAGGCGTTTACTAGCAAAAATTGTATAAATGCCATATCAGCCCGACCAATAGGTTTGTGTTTTTTCCACGCGATATGTAAATCTAAAAAGACTGGCGGTTCAAATGGCTTACTGATAATGCCGTCGGCTTTGCTAATGGCCATTTGCAACAAGCTAGTGATGGCAAACCCTTGGCTGATGAGTTGTTTAATCAGGTTAATCAGATTGGTTTCAAAGGCAATATTGGCCGTTAACCCCAGTGTATTGGCTTGAGTCAGCATCCATTCACGGTGAAAGTAACCGGTTTTAAACATCACTAGTTCATGGGCAAAAAACTCTGGCAAGCTGACATGTTGCTGCTGGCTCAGCGAGTGCTCTGGGCTCATGGCTACTACCATTTGTTCTCTAACTAACAGGCGGTGCTCAAACTCATCGCGCAGATCTTGGGCCGTGATAATGGCAACATCGACATCCTCTCGTTCTAGCATATGCAGCGCATCCCGGGTACCGCCTTCAAATAGCGAAAGTTTTAAGTCTGGGTAGCTATGCCTAAATGCCATCAAGCGGGAAGGCAGATAAAATGAACCCAGCATGCCGGGGACGGCAATACGAACTTCTCCGGCTTGTAACGCTGCCATCGCTCTTATTTGAGTTTTAGCTTGTTGTACCTGCCCTAAGATCAGTCTGGCATGCTCTAGTAGTATTTTGCCTTCTGCTGTCAAGGTAACGGCTCTGCGCTGTTGTCCAGCGCTGCGATTAACCAAGGTCACGCCAAGTTGACGTTCTAATTTCTTAATGCTTTGGCTCAATGCCGGTTGCGCCATATTCAGTTCTCGGGCCGCGAGGGTGAAGCTTTGCTGTTTGGCCAGTGCAGTAAACTGTTGCAGTTGACGGATTTCCATATAGATATTTTAAATATAAGTTTTATCAATATTTTTAGCTTAAATTATCTATTATTCCTATCTTTAATCTATTGCTATGCTGCTGGTCTGTCATTTTGGTGGTTTTCCGGGGCGATAATGCCATCCCTGTCTAATGCTGAAGCTCGCCAGCTTATCCGAGCACTGTCTGTTGCTTCTGTGGTGATTTATATCAATCTGTATCTTATGCAGGGTATGTTGCCATTAATTGCAGAACATTTTCATATCCTCCCCGGCCGGGCAACCTTACTGCTTTCAGCAACGGTTTTTACCTTGGCTTTTTCTCTGTTATTGATGGCTGTTATTTCGGATCGAATTGGCCGACGGCGGCCGATTGTGATTAGCCTGTGCTTGTTGGCGCTGTCTAATTTATTGTTGATTTGGGCAACGTCATTTGAAGCCTTGTTGTGTATCCGACTCGGGCAGGGGATTTTGTTGGCAGCGATACCGGCCACTGCGATGGCGTATTTTCGCGATAAGCTGGACGGTGCCTTGTTGCTCAAGGCCGCAGCTGTATACATTGCAGCGAATAGTCTTGGCGGTATCACTGGTCGTTTAATTGGTGGCTTAATGGCGCAATACCTTTCTTGGCATGAAGCTATGTGGGTGTTAACCGGGTTGACTGTCAGCGCGGTGTTATTGGTGATGCACTGGTTACCTCGTAGCGCCACGCCAGACTCAGTATTAGCTGATGCCACATTAATACAGCGCTTTGCCCAGGATTTACACGGATTTGGACAGCATTTAGCGGATATGCAGCTGCGATTAACCTATCTTATTGGCGCCTTAGCTTTTATGGTGATGGTGAATCAGTTCAGTTTTATTCAGTTGCACCTGATGCAAACGCCGTACTCATTGAGCCGATTTGGTGCCACGTTGATTTTTTTGTGTTATCTCAGTGGCACGCTGGTGTCATGGCGTTCAGCTGGAAAGATTGCGCGTCAAGGCCACACCAGATTATTCCGCCAAGGCGTATTGGCTATGCTGGTTGGAACGGTATTGACCGTGGTCGATAATCTGCCAGCGATAGTGGCAGGTTTTCTGATTACCGCTTGGGGCTTTTTCTTGATCCATTCCTGCTGTAATAGTTTTGTTGCGCAGCGGGCACAGCAACATAGGGCAAAAGCCACATCACTTTATTTGTGCTGTTACTATTTGGGGGCGGCAGCGGGCGGTCCTTTCTTAATGCCATTTTGGCATTATGCTCATTGGCAGGGCGTGGTTGTCGGCTCAGTTCTTTTATTGACGTTGCTATTTTGCTTGCAGTGGTATTTGGCTCGTTACCAACAACGCCAGCAAAGACCCCAAACGATTAATGCGCCGGTTTAATCCCGAATATTGTGGCTACGATATGGTTCTCTAAGGTTCTTCAT
The DNA here is from genome assembly GCF_024363255.1 of Shewanella sp. NFH-SH190041. Lineage (NCBI taxonomy): Bacteria > Pseudomonadati > Pseudomonadota > Gammaproteobacteria > Alteromonadales > Shewanellaceae > Shewanella > Shewanella sp. NFH-SH190041. The sequence continues at coordinate 3,091,294 of NZ_AP026070.1, read as the reverse complement.
AACAATATATAAGCGTAGGGCGTTACCATCCGGTGTTTAAGGATTAAGGATTAAACGGTTAAGTACGTGCTGAGATAATGCTACATAAAGCTTGGGGCCGAAATACGATTATTCCGATGATGTTTGAGGTGAATATAAAACAAATAACTCTTTATTAATGGATAAAGGGCAGGGGAGAAGGTGATATGCCGTTTGGCGTGGGGGGGATTACTCCTCACATGGTATTTTTTACCTCAAACTACAGGGGGAGGTCTCTGTTTTGCTGGATTAATGTTCTCTTCTTGCAGGTTTAGCAATAGAGCATCTTTGCTCAGTCGATGGGGCGATAGCGGCTTGAGGCTATCGACTGATCCACTAACTGAGCCACTACATAAATAGGCTTGTGATTAGGATTGTGACAAAGAGCGGCTCAGTCTTGCAGACGAGCCATGATGGCATCGCTGGGCAATAGCTCTAAATGACCATATTCATCGAAATACCAGCCGGTAATAAATCCCTTTTGTCGCATCCCTACCAGATTGTGCATGACTTCTTTAGCGTCATTCATGGCGGTGAGACGGTCACAGTTATTGGCCAGCTTTAAATATGCGGCGATACTCTCCAATGAGGCGGATTGACTGACATTCGCCATAATCTTGCTCCGATAAAGGCCTGTTTGTCACAGCATAGCGGAGTGGCGCTTAGGTTGATAAGTGCAATTGGGGATATTGATAGCGCAGAATTTTCTATCAACAATATGATCCTAGATTTGTTATTGACGTAAGACTCGGTATTTCTATCACCCTTTGGCCTCTTTATTACGGCTTAGTTATCTAGATTAGCCATCACAATACTGTGATGTTTTGTTATGCCAAAAACATTTTCTCCCGCCATTACCAGGTTGATTTTCCTTGACAGCCCCCCAGTAGTCACAAGCCATTTTATGCCTGCTAGGTCAGATTAATTTCGATGTGGGTAAGGATTACTGCAACAGCGAGCTACAAATGTAACCTAGCGCGCAATGTCGTCCCTTTTCTGTTATAGCCTTTGGCTGTTAGAATAGTGGCCACTTTTTTCTGTGACAGCCTGAATCCTCAGGCGACATTTATAGGTTAGTGTTTCACTATGACTATCAAGACGCGTTTTGCACCAAGCCCTACCGGCTTTTTGCACGTTGGCGGCGCTCGTACCGCTCTGTATTCCTGGCTGCATGCCCGTGCCAATCAGGGTGAATTTGTCCTGCGTATTGAAGATACCGATCTCGAGCGTTCTACCCAAGAAGCCGTTGACGCTATTTTGGAAGGCATGGAATGGTTGGGATTGAACTGGGATGAAGGTCCATATTACCAAACCAAACGCTTTGATCGTTACAACGAAATTATCGAAAAAATGCTGGAAGAGGGCACTGCTTACAAGTGTTACTGTTCCCGTGAACGCATTGAAGCACTGCGTGAAGAGCAGGCTGCCAAAGGTGAACGCCTGAAATATGATGGTTGCTGCCGTGATAAAGCACCGCGTGATACCGATGAACCTTATGTGGTACGTTTTAAGAACCCAACTGAAGGCAGCGTTGTTTTTGACGATCACGTTCGTGGCCGGATTGAAATCGCTAACCAGGAACTGGATGACCTGATCATTTCCCGCAGTGATGGTACTCCAACCTATAACTTCTGTGTCGTAGTGGACGACTGGGATATGGGCATTACCTGTGTGGTACGTGGTGAAGACCATATCAATAACACCCCACGTCAGATCAATATCCTTAAAGCATTGGGTGCACCTATTCCTGAATATGCTCACGTAGCAATGATCTTGGGTGACGATGGTGCCAAGCTATCTAAGCGTCATGGTGCTGTTAGCGTTATGCAGTATCGAGATGATGGTTATCTGCCAGAAGCTTTGCTGAACTATCTGGTTCGTTTGGGCTGGTCCCATGGCGATCAAGAAGTGTTCTCTATCGAAGAGATGAAGCAATTCTTCAAACTGGACGATATCAACAAAGCTGCATCTGCATTTAACACTGAAAAGCTACTGTGGTTGAACCAGCATTATATCAAGAGTCTGGATCCTGAATATGTTGCCAAGTATCTGGCATGGCATATGGTTGATCAGAATATTGATACCAGCAATGGTCCAGCATTGTCTGTGGTTGTTACTGCGTTAGGTGAGCGCGCCAAGACATTGAAAGAGCTGGCAGCATCTAGCCGTTACTTCTTTGAAGACTTTACTGAGTTTGATGAAGCTGCTGCCAAGAAGCACTTACGTGGTGTGGCATTAGAGCCGCTGCAATTGGTTCAGAAAAAACTGGCGACGCTGACTGAGTGGACTCAAGAAGCATTACATAATGTGATTGAAGAAACCGCAGCTGAATTAGAGGTGGGCATGGGTAAAGTCGGTATGCCACTTCGTGTTGCTGTGACTGGCGCCGGACAGTCTCCTGCTCTGGATTTGACCATGTTGCTCATTGGCCGTACGCGTTGCGAGCAAAGAATCTCCATGGCGGTTGAATTTGTAGCAAATAGAATAAATTCCTAAAAAAGCCGTTGACACATTTGGGTGTGCTGCATAGAATGCGCCTCGCAGTTCAGGGGGTGCCGACGGAAACGGTAGCACACTCAAATGCATAAAGATTTGGGGCTATAGCTCAGCTGGGAGAGCGCTTGCATGGCATGCAAGAGGTCCGCGGTTCGATCCCGCGTAGCTCCACCAATCTTTCTTAATGGAAGATAGCGTTAAACCTTAGCCTACAGGGTTTAATGAGTATTCACTCTTTGCAGAGTCTAATGCAGTCCGGGGTCCCCTTCGTCTAGAGGCCTAGGACACCGCCCTTTCACGGCGGTAACAGGGGTTCGAATCCCCTAGGGGATACCACATATTTTGTTCTAATGCCGCTGGCGATAGGACACTCCTTTAAAAAGGAGTAGCGTTAAATCTTAGCCTACAGGGTTTAATGAGTATTCACTCTTTGCAGAGTCTAATGCAGTCCGGGGTCCCCTTCGTCTAGAGGCCTAGGACACCGCCCTTTCACGGCGGTAACAGGGGTTCGAATCCCCTAGGGGATACCACATATTTTGTTCTAGCGCCGTTGGCGACAGAAGACTCCTTTTAAAAAGGAGTAGCGTTAAATCTTAGCCTACAGGATTTAATGAGTATTCACTCTTTGCAGAGTCTAATGCAGTCCGGGGTCCCCTTCGTCTAGAGGCCTAGGACACCGCCCTTTCACGGCGGTAACAGGGGTTCGAATCCCCTAGGGGATACCACATATTTTGTTCTAGCGCCGTTGGCGACAGAAGACTCCTTTTAAAAAGGAGTAGCGTTAAATCTTAGCCTACAGGATTTAATGAGTATTCACTCTTTGCAGAGTCTAATGCAGTCCGGGGTCCCCTTCGTCTAGAGGCCTAGGACACCGCCCTTTCACGGCGGTAACAGGGGTTCGAATCCCCTAGGGGATACCACATATTTTGTTCTAGCGCCGTTGGCGACAGAAGACTCCTTTTAAAAAGGAGTAGCGTTAAATCTTAGCCTACAGGATTTAATGAGTATTCACTCTTTGCAGAGTCTAATGCAGTCCGGGGTCCCCTTCGTCTAGAGGCCTAGGACACCGCCCTTTCACGGCGGTAACAGGGGTTCGAATCCCCTAGGGGATACCACATATTTTGTTCTAGCGCCGTTGGCGACAGAAGACTCCTTTTAAAAAGGAGTAGCGTTAAATCTTAGCCTACAGGATTTAATGAGTATTCACTCTTTGCAGAGTCTAATGCAGTCCGGGGTCCCCTTCGTCTAGAGGCCTAGGACACCGCCCTTTCACGGCGGTAACAGGGGTTCGAATCCCCTAGGGGATACCACATATTTTGTTCTAATGCCGCTGGCGATAGGACACTCCTTTAAAAAGGAGTAGCGTTAAATCTTAGCCTACAGGGTTTAATGAGTATTCACTCTTTGCAGAGTCTAATGCAGTCCGGGGTCCCCTTCGTCTAGAGGCCTAGGACACCGCCCTTTCACGGCGGTAACAGGGGTTCGAATCCCCTAGGGGATACCACATATTCTAATTTTTGTTGTTAAGACAGAAATTGGGGCTATAGCTCAGCTGGGAGAGCGCTTGCATGGCATGCAAGAGGTCTGCGGTTCGATCCCGCATAGCTCCACCAATCTTTCTTAATGGAAGATAGCGTTAAACCTTAGCCTACAGGGTTTAATGAGTATTCACTCTTTGCAGAGTCTAATGCAGTCCGGGGTCCCCTTCGTCTAGAGGCCTAGGACACCGCCCTTTCACGGCGGTAACAGGGGTTCGAATCCCCTAGGGGATACCACATATTCTAATTTTTGTTGTTAAGACAGAAATTGGGGCTATAGCTCAGCTGGGAGAGCGCTTGCATGGCATGCAAGAGGTCTGCGGTTCGATCCCGCATAGCTCCACCAATCTTTCTTAATGGAAGATAGCGTTAAACCTTAGCCTACAGGGTTTAATGAGTATTCACTCTTTGCAGAGTCTAATGCAGTCCGGGGTCCCCTTCGTCTAGAGGCCTAGGACACCGCCCTTTCACGGCGGTAACAGGGGTTCGAATCCCCTAGGGGATACCACATATTCTAATTTTTGTTGTTAAGACAGAAATTGGGGCTATAGCTCAGCTGGGAGAGCGCTTGCATGGCATGCAAGAGGTCTGCGGTTCGATCCCGCATAGCTCCACCAATCTTTCTTAATGGAAGATAGCGTTAAACCTTAGCCTACAGGGTTTAATGAGTATTCACTCTTTGCAGAGTCTAATGCAGTCCGGGGTCCCCTTCGTCTAGAGGCCTAGGACACCGCCCTTTCACGGCGGTAACAGGGGTTCGAATCCCCTAGGGGATACCACATATTCTAATTTTTGTTGTTAAGACAGAAATTGGGGCTATAGCTCAGCTGGGAGAGCGCCTGCCTTGCACGCAGGAGGTCTGCGGTTCGATCCCGCATAGCTCCACCAATCTTTCTTAATGGAAGATAGCGTTAAACCTTAGCCTACAGGGTTTAATGAGTATTCACTCTTTGCAGAGTCTAATGCAGTCCGGGGTCCCCTTCGTCTAGAGGCCTAGGACACCGCCCTTTCACGGCGGTAACAGGGGTTCGAATCCCCTAGGGGATACCACATATTCTAATTTTTGTTGTTAAGACAGAAATTGGGGCTATAGCTCAGCTGGGAGAGCGCTTGCATGGCATGCAAGAGGTCTGCGGTTCGATCCCGCATAGCTCCACCAATCTTTCTTAATGGAAGATAGCGTTAAACCTTAGCCTACAGGGTTTAATGAGTATTCACTCTTTGCAGAGTCTAATGCAGTCCGGGGTCCCCTTCGTCTAGAGGCCTAGGACACCGCCCTTTCACGGCGGTAACAGGGGTTCGAATCCCCTAGGGGATACCACATATTCTAATTTTTGTTGTTAAGACAGAAATTGGGGCTATAGCTCAGCTGGGAGAGCGCCTGCCTTGCACGCAGGAGGTCTGCGGTTCGATCCCGCATAGCTCCACCAATATCAAGAAGACCACCGGAAACGGTGGTCTTTTTATATCTGTATTTTATTAATACACTGAGCGTTTGGTTATATACAGCTAGTTATAATCGTTTAAAGTTCATATCGTTAAGTATCTTTCCTGCCATTAACACGAATTGTCCCCACCATTTATGCTGCCAATATGAATATCGCTAGACGAGCGATTTGAGCATTACATTATATGAAGTTGGGGAAGTAGCATATTAATCAACCCCAAGAAAACCGCCGGTTTGGTGTGCCCATAGTTGAGCATAGATTCCGCCTTTTTCGATAAGTTGTTGATGACTTCCCTGTTCAACTATCTTGCCTTTATCCAGCACAATAAGACGATCCATTGCCGCAATTGTTGATAGGCGATGTGCAATGGCAATGACAGTTTTGCCCTGCATCAGTTGATTGAGACTTTGTTGGATAGCAGCTTCCACTTCAGAATCCAATGCCGATGTAGCTTCATCCAATAGCAAAATGGGGGCATCTTTTAGCAGTACCCGGGCAATGGCGATTCGCTGACGTTGACCACCAGAAAGCTTAACGCCTCGCTCCCCAACCATGGCATCTAATCCCCGTAATCCGTTGGGATCACTGAGTTGTTGAATAAACGTATCTGCCTGGGCGAGTGAAATCGCCCGCTGTAATGCGGCGTCAGTGGCATCAGGTTTACCATAAAGAATATTATCGCGGATACTACGGTGTAGCAGGGAGGTATCTTGGGTCACCATACCGATTTGCTGTCGCAACGAGTCTTGCGTTACCGTGCGAATATTCTGTCCATCAATCAGTATTTCCCCTTGATTGACATCATAAAAACGCATCAAGAGGTTCACTAAAGTGGACTTCCCTGCACCGGAGCGCCCCACTAGGCCTACTTTTTCGCCTGGCTGTATGCACAGATCCAGCGCATCGATAACAGCTTCTTTTTCACCATAGTTAAAACTGATATGGCGAAAATCAATTTGACCCGCATTGACATAAAGCGGCTTAGCATCGTCGCTATCTGTGACTGTGATGGGATTTGCCAAGGTAGACATGCCATCAGCAACCGTGCCGATATTTTCAAACAGTGAACTGACTTCCCACATCATCCACTCCGACATACCATTAAGTCGCAGTGCCAGGCTGACCGCAACCGCAATCGCACCGATAGTAATGGCGCTGTCTTGCCACAAGTAAATTGACAGTGCTGCAATAATAAAAGTCAGCAGATAATTACAACTTTGTACACTGACATTTAATCCAGTGACTAAGCGCATTTGCCGGTAAGCCGTATTAAGAAATTCCTTCATACCAGCTCTAGCGTAATGAGCTTCTTGGTCAGTATGGGCAAATAGTTTAACGGTTGTAATATTGGTGTAGCTGTCGACAATGCGGCCGGTCATCATGGAGCGGGCATCTGCTTGTTGTGCTGACACAGCTTTGAGGCGTGGGACAAAATAACACTGCAGTGCAATATAGCCGGCTAGCCAAATCAGCATAGGGATAACCAAGCGGTAATCGGCATTCGCAATCATCACCAACATAGCGGTGAAATACACGAAGATATAGACCAGAACATCCAATAATTTAGTGACGGTTTCCCGTACTGCTAGCGAGGTTTGCATCACCTTGGTTGCTACCCGGCCAGCAAAATCATTTTGATAGAATGCCAAACTTTGCTTTAACAAATATCGGTGGGCTAAAAAGCGAATAGACATGGGATAATTGCCCAGTAATCCCTGATAAACAATTAACCCGTGCAGCAGCGTCAGTAACGGCAGTACGACCAACAGCATCAGCCCCATCCCCAGTAGTTTCAGTCCTTCTTGTTGTAGCAGGGTATCGGGATCTTTTTTAACCAACCAATCAACTAGTTGCCCCATAAAGCCAAATAAACTGACTTCTAAAATAGCCAGTAGGGCAGTGAGCAGTGACATGAGTATCAGTGGCAGTTCAAATCCACGGGTATAGTGACGGCAAAAGGCATAAATACCTTTTGGTGGTTGCTGTGGTTCTTGGGAGGGCAGGGGATCCATCCAACGTTCGAAGAGATTGAACATGAGCTTCCTTTGTGATTATCGCGGACACTTATACCGTAGGCCTAACCGGTATTACACACGTTGGCTTAAATTTATACAAGTCATTGAGGTGATGTCATATTTAGCGATAGTGAAGCAAGAATAAATATCATCACGCCTCTTCAAGGAATTACTGATAAACGATTAAACATAATTGATTAAACATAACCAGACTAAGTTGATAGCAATAGCATGCTTTCAGTATTAGGTGCCTTATCAAAAGCGGCTTTATTTGCAGTGTATAGCGTATGTGATGACTTACATCTATTTATCAGCTACATCAGTGTGGAGCGAGCAATCGTAATAGTTTGTTCTAAGCGACTGGCTTGGTATTATCCCTCAACACGATGGTATGGCAGGGGAGCCCCTAGGCATTTATTCGCAGGAGAGCAGCATGTTAGCGCCGATTTTTTATCAACAATCATCCGATCTTTTAGGCCTGTGTCAGGTTGACAGCCCTGTGGGGCGATTACAGTTAACCGCCTCGGCACAGGGACTGGTATCCGTATTACGTGAAGATCAGCCCAGCCCGGTGACTGTAGTTGTTCATCATCCTGATGTTGAAGCGGTTACCACGCATTTAGTCAAGACAGCTACACAGTTGAATGAGTATTTTGCTGGGCAGCGTCAGCAGTTTGATTTAGCGCTGGATATGCGCGGCACGGCTTTTCAGCAACAAGTCTGGCAAACGCTATTGGCGATAGAATATGGCCATCATTGCGCTTATGTGGATATTGCTCAGCGGATTAATCGTCCCAATGCTTGTCGTGCGGTAGGGGCCGCCAATGGGGCGAATCCGATAGCCATTATTGTGCCCTGTCATCGGGTGATTGGGAAAAGTGGCAAGTTAACCGGATATGCTTACGGGGTGGAAATGAAGCAATTTTTGCTGGATTTGGAACAGCGTTATGCGTAATCCACTGAAGCGACTGATGCGGTATGAATGTTGAAGGTTTGCTAAATCTGACCATTAACGTCATTGTGTCAGCATTATGCATATCATGAGATGCATTATGGAGTGCTGGAGTATTCAGAATCATAAGCTGTTTGATCATGGCGGCCAGTTGCTTCGGCATTGTTAATGCTCGCGTTTTATGCCTAGGTAAATTTGTTGTGCGTTTATGCTGGTTGTACTAAGCGCATTGTCGAGTACGTTATATCTTCTCAGCGGCATGGTGTGAGCGTTTAGCCTTTAATTCAGGTATGATGCGGACCTGATATTATTTATTGCGACATAATCACTTTATGCAAACCCACCCCATCTCATTTCAGTCTTTAGGACTTATTCCTTCTCTTTGTCAGCAGTTGGATACTTTGGGCTTTAACCAGCCGACAGCAGTACAGCAACACAGTATTGCCCCTATGCTGGCCGGGGCTGATATTCGGGTGAGAGCTAATACTGGCTCTGGGAAAACGGCAGCTTTTGGTTTACCACTGTTGCAATTGCTTTCTGGTCGTGCCGCTAACGCTCGGGGTAATCAGGTTCGGGCGCTTGTGTTATTGCCTAGTCGGGAATTGGCTCAACAGGTGGGGGCAGATCTACATCGCTACGGGGCACAGTTAAATCGGCCATTGAAAATTGTCACCTTATTTGGTGGTGTGTCGCTTAATCCGCAGATGTTGGCGCTACGGGGTGGGGCGGATATCGTTGTGGCGACTCCTGGCCGTTTATTGGATCTACTGGGGAAAAATGCCCTGAAATTAGCCCAGCTTGAGTATCTGGTACTGGATGAGGCCGATAAGCTTTTGGGACTGGGGTTCAGTGACGAGTTGAATGCACTGTTTGCCCAATTACCCACTCGGCGACAGACCGCGTTTTTCTCTGCCACATTTGGTGATACGGTTGCAGCGTTGGCGGATAGTCTACTTAACCAGCCTGTAGTGATTGATTTATGTCAGCAGACTGAGCCGGCGGATATTCATCAGCAGGTGTATGAGGTGGAACAGCCCCGTAAAACACAACTTCTGATTAAACTGCTAGCCCAACACCAGTGGCCGCAAGTGTTAGTTTTTGCTAATGCCAAGCAAACCTGTAATCGGTTACAGCAGAAACTACAGCGTGCGGGGATCCGGGCAGAGGTGTTCCATGGTGATAAATCCCAAGGTAATCGCAGCAGTGTATTGGATGGCTTTAAACAGGGCCGCATTAAACTGCTTATCGCCACAGATATTGCCGCAAGGGGACTTGATATTACCGGTTTACCGGCGGTGGTTAACTATGAATTACCTCGCAGCCCGGCGGACTATATTCACCGTATCGGTCGCACTGGCCGTGCTGGCGCCAGTGGTGAAGCGTTTTCATTGATTTGTCCTGATGAGTTTCATCATTTTCGGGTGATAGAAAAAAAACATAAGTTACGATTGCCGCGTCAGCAATTTCCTGGGTTTGAATTTACTCCGGAGCAAAGCTCTGTCACAGCGTCAGCCAAGCCTGTGAGTCAGAGCAAAAAAGTATCAAAAGGGTGTAAGCCAGATAATAAAACTGTGCCATCAGTCAAAAACCAGCAGCCCTGATTTCTTCATAGTGCCTAGGTTGAGCATTCCATGATTTAGCAGGAAACTATATGCAACATGTTTTTTGGTTGATTGAAGGTGAAGTGGCTGGGCGGTGTAGTCCAGCAAGTGAGGCATGGACGCCAGCAGCCCTGATGTCGGCTGGCATACAATGTATTTATTCCTTAACGCCGCTCAGTGATGGGATAAAGGCCGGATTGTCAGGATTGCAGCAGTTTAACTGCCTGTTGCCAGCTGTGACTACGCCAGGGTTGCTAAGTGAGCCGGTGACTGCACAACTGACGCAACAACTCACTAACATTGTGGCGGATATCCAGCAATGCCGAGAGCAGAATATGCCTGTCTTGCTGCACTGTGCTACGGGCAATGAATGGACTGCGTTGGTCATGGCCTGTTATTTGGTCAGTATCGGGGCAGCTCCTGTTCATGCTGTGAGTCAGGTTAGAGCTGTGCATGAGCTGGCATTTAATCGCGATGGCTGGGATCAGTTTGTCTTTGATGTGATTTACGCCATGCAATAATAATGTGTTGGCTGATTCGTTGTCCTAGTTTGCTGCATTTGTAGGCAAACGGACGCGATATGCCTCTTTATAGTGGCTGGTGCGAGTTCACATAGAGGTATGCAATTGTAATTGCTTGATTGAATTGTTATAAGTCCACCTGCAACTTTAGCATGACACTTGTAGCAGGTGGTAATAACCATGACGTCCAAAGCCAGCCAGTCCCAGGGGCTGCTTTTATTTCGGCTGACATCAAAACAGCTGTTTGCCCTGGGCACACTGAAAATCAGAGAACTTGTCCCTTACACGCCTTTAAGCCAGATCCCTTGTAGCCATCCGGCAATTCTTGGGGCAACAACCCTCAGAGGCAAGGTTATTCCTGTCGTCGATATGGCCAAAGCTGTAGGCTATCCGGCGATCACTGATGCCGAGCGGGCACAGTCTTTTATTATCATTACTGATTGTCATCGGCAGTTGACCGGTTTTCTGGTGCGAGGCATCGACCGTATTATCGATTGTAATTGGCATGATATTGAAACGCCGCCAACTAACTTGGGGAAAAGAGCTTTTATCACAGGTGTCACTCGACACGATGAGCAGTTGATCCAATTATTGGATGTTGAACTGCTGATGTCTCATATCTTCCCATTTGATAAGCATTATGCTGCCGTGACGGATGTGCAGCGGGAAATGCTAAAACCGATGAAGATTTTGTTGGTGGATGATTCTAAAGTGGCCCGCAAACAATTGTCTGATGCGTTAGATGCGCTGAATATCTTTTATCAGGTAACTGATAACGGGGTCAGTGCGTTGGAATTAATGCAGGAAAATGCCCGTGCAGGGCACCCTGTGGATATTCTGGTCAGTGATATTGAAATGCCAGGGCTTGATGGCTATGAGCTGACTTTCGAGGTGCGTAATACCCCGGCACTGGCAGAGACCTATATTATTCTGCATACTTCACTGTCCAGTGAGATAAGTGTCAGCCAAGCTCACCAAGTGGGAGCCAATGAGGCGCTAACCAAGTTTGACGCCGATGAACTTATTCATGCCATGCTAAATGGTGCCCGTCGGGGGTGGAGTGACTGAAGTGTTTCCCTGCGGTATATTAGCCTGATCGATTAAGTTAACACATCGGTTCTGATGTGTCCGTGGGGATATCATGCCTATTGTCGCGTCAAGCATTGACAAACCACTGTTATAGTCCGGTTTGTCGATGTTTTGTGCAGTGGTTTTTAAACTGCAGCACGGATCACACCATTTGCTAGACAAAGTCCGACACATCCTATACAACCCTTCTTTATCTGACTGCGTGAAGGACAGTCAGGCTTCTCGAAGAGTCAGAGGTGAAAAACCGGCAGTAATGTCTGTTTTTATGGGACACCAGCAAAATGGCTCCGATATTATAAAAAGGTCAAGGCATGAATCAGAAAAAATCTTTGTTGGCCCGGGTGGTCAACGGCAGTCTCGTACTGCAAATTTTAGTGGGGATCCTCGCCGGTGTTGCACTGGCACAATGGTCTCCGGAAGGGGCTAAACAGGTTGAGTTTCTCGGTGGTCTGTTTGTTGGTGCGTTAAAAGCCATCGCCCCTATTTTGGTCTTTATTCTCGTGGCATCTTCTATTGCCAATCAGAAGAAAAATACGCAAACCAGTATGCGGCCTATTGTCGTGCTGTATCTGTTTGGCACCTTTGCGGCAGCCTTAACTGCCGTGATGATGAGTTTTCTGTTCCCGACTACCTTGGTTTTGGCCGCTGGGGCTCAGGGAGCCACGCCGCCAGAAGGCATTGGTGAAGTGATTCATACCCTGCTATTTAAGCTGGTGGATAACCCGATTAACGCTTTATTGACTGGTAACTATATCGGTATTTTGACTTGGGGGGTTGGCTTAGGCTTTGCCCTGCATCATGCCAGCAATAGTACCAAGCAGGTGTTTGCGGATATGAGCCACAGCATCTCTCAAATGGTGCGTTTTATTATCCGTCTGGCCCCTATCGGTATTTTTGGCTTAGTCGCGGCCACATTTGCCAAAACCGGCTTTGCGGCGTTAGCCGGTTATCTGCAACTGCTGGCGGTGTTACTTGGCGCCATGGCGATCATCGCCTTGGTGGTTAATCCATTGATTGTCTTTGTGATGACCCGCCGTAATCCATATCCATTGGTATTTCAGTGTTTGCGTGAAAGTGGTGTTACCGCTTTCTTTACTCGCTCCAGTGCTGCCAATATCCCAGTGAATATGGCCTTGTGTGAAAAGCTTAAGTTGCATGAAGACACCTATTCTGTCTCCATTCCGCTGGGGGCCACTATTAATATGGGTGGCGCAGCGATTACTATCACTATTCTGACTTTGGCAGCGGTGCATACTTTGGGCATTGAAGTGGATATTTTCACGGCATTACTGCTCAGTATTTTGGCCGCAGTTTCTGCTTGTGGTGCCTCTGGGGTTGCCGGTGGATCACTATTGCTTATCCCGCTGGCTTGTAGCTTATTTGGGATCTCCAATGATGTTGCGATGCAAGTCGTTGCGGTCGGCTTTATTATCGGGGTGATCCAGGATGCGGCAGAAACCGCCCTGAACAGTTCCACCGACGTGCTCTTTACCGCTGCCGCATGTGAGTCAGCCTCCCGGCAGCAAAGCCTAAGCCGCACAGGTGCTGAGTTAGGCTAAGACTTGCCAAAGGCAATAACGACGTTTAACGGCGCATGCCGTTAAAACAGCATGATTTAAGGGAGCTTCGGCTCCCTTTTCGCTGCAATGTGGCAGATCTGGCTAAAACAGCCCCATATCTGTATAATTCCCCGCCCTGTTGCAGGTTTTCGGTTTTTTTGAGGTTAGCCCTGATGAGTGAGACAAAGATCAATTTATTGGACCTGGATCGCAATGCGATGCGGGAGATGCTGGTGGAAATGGGGGAAAAGCCATTTCGCGTTGATCAGCTGATGAAGTGGATCTATCACTTTGGTGTCAGTGACTTCAATGAGATGACCAATATCAACAAGGTACTGCGGGCTAAGCTAAATGAGCGTTGCGAAATCCGCGCACCAGAAATTTCCAGCTATCAGAAGTCATCTGATGGCACTATCAAGTTTTCCATCAATGTTGGTGAAGGCCAAGAAGTCGAAACCGTATACATTCCTGAAGATGATCGCGCCACCTTGTGTGTGTCTTCCCAGGTAGGGTGTGCACTGGAATGTGCTTTTTGCTCAACCGCCCAGCAGGGCTTTAACCGTAACCTGACAGTGGCAGAGATTGCTGGTCAGATTTGGCGGGTTTCCCACTTTTTGGGCTTTGCCAAAGAAACCGGTGAGCGCCCTATCTCGAATGTAGTCATGATGGGCATGGGTGAACCGTTACTGAACTTAGCCAATGTGATCCCAGCTATCAATATTATGCTGGATGATTTTGGCTTTGGTTTATCCAAGCGTCGGGTGACTGTATCGACGTCTGGGGTAGTGCCTGCATTGTCTAAACTGGCTGATGCATTGGATGTTGCGCTGGCGGTGAGTATTCATGCGCCGACGGATGATTTGCGCAATGAGTTGGTACCTATTAATAAAAAATATCCACTGGATATGTTCTTGGCTGGGATCCGTGACTATATCAGTCGCTCTAATGCAAATCGTGGTCGTGTGACGCTAGAATATGTCATGCTGGATCATATCAATGATTCAACCGATCAAGCGCATCAGCTGGCGAAGTTGATGAAAGACACCCCTTGTAAAGTTAACTTGATTCCTTTCAATCCATATCCGGGTTCCCCATATGGTCGGTCATCCAATTCTCGGATTGATCGTTTTGCCAAAGTGCTGATGGACTATGGCCTGACAGTTATCGTGCGTAAAACCCGCGGCGATGATATTGATGCCGCTTGTGGCCAGTTGGCCGGTGATGTTCGCGACCGCACTAAGCGTTTAGCGAAAAAACGCATGCAAGAGCAGCAAATTTCAGTCAAAATAAGCTAATTCATTGTTTGCACAGTTATCTTTTTGTTAAACAGAGGCCGTTAGTGTCTCTGTTATAGCTGTGTATCTGGCCCTATGGCAATGAGTGCCGCCGGGTCAACAGGCCAACCAGTCAGGTAGAAGTCATGAAGCAGGGATTGCCAATGCTGGGGGCACTGTTGCTGAGTGTACTGTCAGCGGCATGTGTTACCGAGCAAACATACAGTGGCACTGATATTCCGGTAAAGGAGAGAAAGTTTGATCGTACTGCAGCCGCCCGTGAGCGGATGCAATTAGGGTTGACTTATTTACGCCGGGGGAACAGTGAGCAAGCCAAATACAACTTGGATAAGGCTTATGGCCACGCACCTGACTTGGAAGAAGTGCATGTTGCACTGGCGTATTACTATCAAACCGTAGGAGACATTCCGCGGGCTGAACAGGCCTATCGGGATGCTGTGGAAACCCGTAATCCATCCGGCGATGCAAAAAATAATTTCGGGGTGTTTCTGTGTAAGGAACGCAAGTATGATAAAGCAGAACAGATGTTTCTGGCTGCCATCAATACCCCGGACTATACCCGTATCGCCTCCAGCTATGAGAATTTAGGAATTTGTAGCCGGGAAGCGGGATTAATGGATAAGGCAAGACGCTATTTCACAATGGCGCTGAAATATGAGCCCCGCCGGGCAAGTTCACTGCTTGAGTTAACCGAGCTGGCGCTAATCCAGCAGGATTATCCGTTAGCACGTAATGAACTGGCCCGTTACCACAGGGTAGCGATTGAATCGGCTCAGAGTTTGGCGCTTGGCATTAAAATTGAGCAGGGCCTGCATAATACCGATGCCGCGAAACAGCTAGGTATCACTTTACTGGCGAAGTTTCCGGCCTCTGAACAGGCCAAGCAATACCGGGCTAATTTTAATTAATGACTGAAGATCAGAAAGAGTTACTCAAGGATGAAACGGTAACTGAACCAACGAAGGAACTGACCGCAACCCTTGGGGCCATCTTACGCGAAGCTCGCCAGGCCTCAGGTATGACGATTGATGACATTGCCTCCCGCTTACATCTGCGACCGTCTCTGGTTGAAAATATCGAAGCCGATAAATTCGATAATATGCCTTCGGCAACCTATGCCCGGGGTTATGTACGGAGTTTTGCCCGTATCGTTGGGGCAGATGAAGCCCTCGTTATGGCCTGTCTGGAACACCAGGTGCCCAGTGAAACTGAGCCGGCTATGCAGAGTTTTTCCCGTAAAACAGCTAAAAAAGCCGGTGATAACCGTCTGACTCTAGTGACCTGGGTGATTGCGTTAGTCTCTGTTGCACTTTTGGTGTTGTGGTGGATGCAGAAAACATCAGATAGCACAGAGTTGGATTTATCCCGCCCTAGTGTTGAAGAGGTCGCTGCTGCTGAAGAGATGGGTGGCGAAGCTGCGGGTATACCCGTTGCTGATACCAGCGCTCAACAGACCCCCGTTGATTTGCAACAAGGGGATATGGATCCGGCGCAGGATGAAAGTTTGACCCTGCCAGCTAAGCCTGAGCCACAGGCGACACCAACATCCGCACCACAGCAATCAGCCACTATCCCAGCGTCTCCTGCGGTAACGCATGATACTACGACGGTGACACCGGCTAGTGCCGATGATATTCCGCCACTACCCGCTGAGGTGACTGACACCGCTAAATTGTCTTTAAACTTAAGCGGTGACTGCTGGATGAAAGTGGAGGATGCAACAGGCAAGGTGCTGATCCACGGCGTTAAAAAAGCAACTCACCCTCTTAATGTGACAGGTGTTCCGCCATTTAATTTAGTTATCGGGGCACCACAGGTTGTCACCCTGAAATATAACGGCGAGAATATCAGTCTGGCGGATTACCCCGCCGGCAAGGTAGCGCGTTTTACCTTACCTCGGGGATGATCCATTCTCCGGCCATTTTTAACAGTGCCAAAGCAGGTTAAGTCAAGATGTACAACGAAACTCCAATAAAACGCCGTCAGTCAAGCCGTATTTATGTCGGGGGCATCCCCATTGGTGATGGTGCCCCGATAGCGGTGCAGTCCATGACCAACACCCGCACTACAGACGTAGCGGCGACCGTGGCGCAAATCCGAGCATTGGAAAATGTCGGTGCAGATATTGTCCGGGTTTCCGTGCCAACGATGGAAGCGGCTGAGGCCTTCAAGCTGATTAAACAGCAAGCCAAGGTACCCTTGGTGGCTGATATTCATTTTGACTACCGTATTGCACTGAAAGTGGCGGAATATGGTGCTGATTGTCTGCGGATTAATCCGGGCAATATTGGCAATGAGGAGCGTATCCGCAGTGTTGTGGCATGTGCGCGGGATAAAAATATCCCTATCCGTATTGGTGTGAATGGCGGCTCTTTGGAAAAAGATCTGATGGATAAGTACCATGAGCCGACACCTCAGGCACTGTTAGAGTCAGCGATGCGCCATGTGGATATTCTCGATAGACTGAATTTCGATCAGTTTAAGGTCAGTGTTAAGGCATCGGATGTGTTCCTTGCGGTGGAGTCTTATCGTTTACTGGCAAAACAGATTAAGCAGCCGCTGCATCTGGGGATTACTGAAGCCGGTGGCGCTCGCTCTGGTGCGGTTAAATCCTCCGTGGGATTGGGTATGCTGCTGGCTGAGGGGATTGGTGATACCTTGCGTATCTCGTTGGCCGCCGATCCTGTAGAAGAAATCAAAGTGGGTTTTGATATTCTTAAATCCCTGCGAATTCGCTCCCGCGGTATTAACTTTATTGCTTGTCCATCTTGTTCCCGTCAGGAGTTTGATGTGATTGGCACGGTCAATGAACTTGAGCGGCGCTTGGAAGATATTGTCACACCAATGGATGTTTCTATCATCGGCTGTGTAGTGAATGGTCCGGGTGAGGCCTTGGTTTCTGATCTGGGCTTGACAGGCGGTAACCGTAAGAGCGGATTTTACATTGATGGTCAACGTCAAAAAGAGCGATTGGACAATGACGATCTGGTTGATCAGTTGGAAACTCGGATCCGCGCACAGGCCGCATTAGTTGCCCAGCGGATCCCGGTGGCTGATAAATCAGAATAACCTCTGCATACCAGCACACAGTGCCGGTTGTTATGGTCATTGTTGCCCATGACAGCGTGTTTTACGTTTAGTATGGAAACGCCTATAATACCGGGCGTTTTTTATTATATCCCCCGGAATTTCTGCCACTGGGCAGGGGGTCCGGCAACCGGTTTGCGGTCTTAATTCGCGTTGATAAAGCAACGACAGAATAAAGACGCATTGCCGGAAAAGACAGAACTGACTGATCTGACATCGGTTTTTATACAAGCTATTTGCTTAGTACGCCTAACCAAATACCTGGTTACCGGATACGCCCAGTGTCAGCCAGCAATTATTCAATCATCAAGTGTTAGTGTGACTAACCAGAGTAAACGAGTCGATACAGTGGCAAAACAGATCCAAGCGATTCGCGGAATGAACGACATTCTGCCAACCCAGAGCCCATTATGGCAAAAAGTGGAAGCGGTTGTGCGCAGCGCCGTCAGTGCCTATGGTTACAGCGAAATCCGTACTCCGATTGTGGAAAGCACTGATCTTTTCAAGCGTTCTATCGGTGAAGTTACTGATATTGTTGAAAAAGAAATGTATACCTTTGCTGATCGTAACGGTGACAGCCTGAGTCTGCGTCCAGAAGGCACAGCCTCTACTGTACGTGCCGGTAATGAGCATGGTCTGCTGTACAATCAAGAACAACGTATGTGGTACATGGGGCCCATGTTCCGGCATGAGCGTCCTCAAAAAGGGCGTTACCGTCAATTCCACCAGTTTGGTGTTGAAGTCTATGGTATTGCGTCTGCTGATGCTGATGCTGAAGTGTTAATGTTATCTAACCGCCTGTGGCATCTGCTGGGACTGACTGAGCATGTGACTCTGGAGCTCAACACTCTGGGTGATAACCATGAGCGAGGCCAGTACCGTGAAGCACTGGTTGCCTTCCTTGAACAACATAAAGATAAGCTGGATGAAGACTCTCAGCGTCGGATGTATTCTAACCCGCTGCGGGTATTGGATAGCAAAGATCAGCAGGTGCAGGCATTATTGGCCGATGCTCCAGCGCTGATGGACTTCCTGGGCGAAGAGTCAAAAAATCATTTTAATCAATTATGTGAACTACTTGATGCGGCTGGTATCCAATACCGTATCAATCCGCGTCTAGTGCGTGGTCTGGATTATTACAACCGCACCGTATTTGAGTGGGTGACGGATAGTCTGGGCGCTCAGGGTACGGTACTGGCTGGCGGTCGTTATGATGGTCTGGTCAGTCAGCTAGGTGGTAAAGAGACTCCAGCCGTTGGTTTCGCGATGGGACTGGAGCGCATTGTGCTGCTGCTTGATACCTTGGCACTGACTGATGACGTTGCGCCTGCTGTGGATGTCTATGTTGCGGCCATGGGTGATTCTTGTCGCATCGAAGCGATTAAAATCGCTGAAGAGTTGCGTAACACTGTGCCAGGCCTTAAGGTGATGAGCCATTGCGGCGGCGGTAACTTCAAAAAACAGATGAAGCGCGCAGATAAGAGCGGTGCAGCAGTGGCACTGATTATCGGTGAAACTGAACTGGCAGCGAATCAGGTTGCAGTTAAGCCGCTGCGTAATGATAACGAACAACAACTGGTTGCCCGGGAATCATTGGCGACCGTACTGGCAGAACTTATTTAATTCAAGGGGATGTGCGCGTGGAAATCTATAGCACAGAAGAACAACAAGTCGATGCTATTAAACAGTTCTGGAAAGATTATGGCACCTCTATCATTATCGGTGCGGTAGTGGGGCTAGGCGGCCTGTACGCCTGGAATCATTACTCGGCAACAACGGTTGATAATGCGGAAAATGCCTCCGTTGCTTTCCAGCAGATCAGTAATCAAAAATTGGATGCTACGGCTATGGCCGGTGCCGTTGCCAGCTTTGACAAAGCGCACAGTCAAGTTGGTTATCAGGCGCTATTGGATCTGATGTTGGCTAAAAGTGCTGTAGATGCTGGCGAACTGACGAAAGCGGCAGATGCCCTGAAAAAAGTGATTGCTGCCAAACCTGGAGAAGGGCTGGCAGAAGTCGCAACTTTGCGTCTGGCTCGGATCCAAGCACAACAGGGACAGTTGGGTGTCGCGCTATCGACGCTTGAGACAGTGACTGATCCGGCTTTTGCCGCACAGCGTGATGAATTAAAAGGTGATTTTTTAGCTCGTCAGGGCGAGGCTGACAAAGCTCGCAGTGCTTATCTGGCTGCACGTGATGCGCTGATGGCATTGGGACAAAGTCAATCCCCTGAACTGCAGATGAAAATAGATAACCTGAATAAGGCATAAGGAAATAGCCGATGAAGTCCTGGTGTAAAACCCTGCTGGCCGCCGGGTTGAGTTTGTCTCTGCTGGCCGCCTGTTCCTCTTCTGATGTGGTAGAAAATCCTGTCAGTGAACTTAAAGAGTTCAATGCCAAGGTTTTTCCTGAAATTATCTGGTCAGCCCAGGTAGGTGATGGGGTTGGCCAGTATTATTCTCGGCTGCAACCAACAGTTCGGTATAACAAAATCTTTGCCGCTGACCGTCATGGACTGGTTGAGGCATTTGATGAGCAAACCGGGGAGTTAGTTTGGCAGCAGGACTTCAGCGAGGCATTCAAGGACGGCGTGCTGGCAAAAAACAAAGGCGCGCGTTTGGCGGCTGGTTTAACGGCTGCGCGGGATAAAGTTTTTGTTGGCAGTGAAAGTGGCGTATTAGCGGCACTGAATGCTGATGATGGTAAGTTAGTCTGGCATGCGATGACTGACGGCGAATTACTGTCTTTGCCCACAGTGGCAGAAGATGTCGTGGTGGTTAATACCGGCTCCGGGGCATTAGAAGCCTTTGATGTTGATAGCGGTAAACATCTGTGGAGTTATGAGAGCATGATGCCGAGCCTGACCTTACGCGGGAGTGGCAGCGCCGCTTATGAAGCCGGAGGCTTCTTTGTTGGCACCGCTGAAGGCAAGGTGGCTGTTATTGTGAAAAATAATGGTCAGCCCGCTTGGGAACAGGCGATTTATACCCCACAAGGCGGCAATGAATTTAGCCGTATGGCCGATGTGGATATGACCCCACTGATTATCGGTGATAATCTGTATGCGGTCAGTTATAACGGTAATCTTGTGTCCATGGAGCTGCGCAGCGGTCGCATTTTGTGGTCTCGTAAATATTCCAGTTTCCATGATCTGGCTGTTGCGGGTGTCAGCCTGTTCTTGGTTGACGATCACAGTCGGATCTACTCAGTTGATCGCCGAAATGGCATGGAGTTGTGGAGCAACAGTGAGCTGAGCAACCGCCGTTTAACGGCACCTGTGGTATATAAAGATTATGTCGTAGTTGGTGATTTTGATGGCTACCTGCATTTTCTTAACCGCAGTAATGGCGAGATTGTAGGACGGATCCGAGTCGATAGTGATGGGCTGTATAGTTCACCTGTCGTTGCCGATGGCAAACTTTATGTGCAAAGCCGCAGTGGTAAAATTGTGGCTGTGACACTTCCTTAAGCAAGGCGAAATACCAATAAGCCCCCGGAAGTGATTTCCGGGGGCTTTTTATTGATAAAGAGGCAAAACATGATCCCTGTAGTGGCCCTGGTGGGTCGTCCAAATGTGGGCAAATCGACCCTGTTCAATCGACTCACCCGCACCCGAGATGCGCTGGTGGCTGACTATCCCGGTCTGACCCGGGACCGAAAATATGGTCGGGCTCATTTGTCCGGATATGAATTTATTGTGGTAGATACCGGCGGTATTGATGGTACCGAAGAAGGTATTGAAACCAAGATGGCTGAACAGTCACTGGCTGCAATTGAAGAAGCAGATGTAGTGCTGTTTCTGTGTGATGCCCGCGCGGGTCTGACCGCCGCAGATATGGCCATTGCTCAGCATCTGCGTAGCCGTGAAAAAACCACCTTTGTGGTTGCAAACAAGGTAGATGGTATTGACGCTGACTCTGCTTGTGCTGAATTCTGGTCATTGGGCCTGGGTGAAGTGTATCAAATGGCAGCGGCTCAAGGCCGTGGCGTCACCAATATGATTGAATATGCCCTAGCGCCTTATGCAGAAGCGCTGGGTGTCGACCGTGAGGGTGAAGAAGAGGAAGCTGCTGATGAGCGGGAGTACTCTGAAGAAGAAGCCGAAGCTGAGCAGGCGCGTTTACAGGCGCAGCCAATCAAGCTGGCGATTATCGGTAAGCCTAATGTCGGCAAATCAACTCTGACAAACCGTATCCTCGGTGAAGAGCGGGTGGTGGTATACGATCAGCCTGGTACTACTCGTGACAGTATCTATATTCCAATGCAACGTGATGGCCAGGAATATGTGGTGATTGATACTGCCGGTGTACGCCGCCGCGCTAAGGTTTATGAGGCAGTTGAAAAGTTCTCTGTGATTAAGACCTTAAAAGCTGTAGAGGATGCCAACGTGGTACTGTTGGTTATCGATGCGCGCGAAGGTATTGCAGAGCAGGATCTTGGTCTATTGGGCTTTGTGCTGAATGCGGGCCGCGCACTGGTGATTGCAGTCAATAAATGGGATGGTATTGACCAGAATGTCAAAGACCGGGTGAAGAGTGAGTTGGATCGCCGGTTAGGCTTTATCGACTTTGCACGTATCCACTTTATTTCTGCATTGCATGGTACAGGTGTTGGCCACCTGTTTGAATCCATTGAGGAAGCCTATGAGAGTGCAACCCGTCGGGTAGGCACGTCTATGCTGACTCGGATCATGCAGATGGCGCAGGATGATCACCAGCCACCACTGATTAATGGCCGCCGCGTGAAACTGAAATACGCCCACGCAGGTGGTTACAATCCACCAATTGTGGTGGTACATGGTAATCAGGTCAGTAAACTACCTGATTCCTATAAGCGTTATATGATGAACTACTTCCGTAAGTCATTAAAAGTTGTTGGTACTCCAATTCAGTTGCGCTTCCAGGAAGGGGATAACCCATTTGAGGGTAAGGTTGAAAAACTGACGTTGAGTCAGGAGCGTCGTCGTAAGCGTATGATGGCCCATATCAAGAATAAAAAAGCTTGATAGCCTGACTTCGCCAATTGAGATCGGTGAGTATCAATTTTAGTTTGATGGAAAACGCACAGTCCTAGGGCTGTGCGTTTTTATCTGAATTATTTTCTATGGATTAATTTACTTTCAATTAAATGCCAACTTAAAAATGAAAAAACAAAAACAGTAAGAAGTGTCATTATAAAACCATAATAATATGTGCCAAACCATCCTTTATAAATATAAAATTGAATAATTGGGAAGTGCCATATATAGATTCCATAAGATATATCTCCAAGATTTTTATTTACTTTTATTTTTGGTAATATGAAAGCAGTAGTATATACAATACTCATGACAACAAATGGTTGTAAAATATGATGTTTATGTTGGATAGATATATATAGAGGGTGTTCAAATTTCTGTGTCACGCTCACTCACAGATCGATGTAGGCTTCGAGTCTGCCCTCAAAATGGATTGATAACTGAGACAGCGTCAAATTCCAATTTTGTATCGGGTATGACCACCGCGCTTGAGCCTTCAATATCCCGGCGTAGAGCAATTTGAGCAAACTGTTCTCGTTGGCAAAACCCCCCCTTGGTTTTTGTCAGTTTACGGAACTGACGATGTACGGCCTCAACGGCATTGGTGGTATAGATGGCCTTACGTACGTAGGCCGGGTACTTAAAGTAACTCGGTAACAGTGTCCACTTGTTTTAATCACCATAGGATATTTATCGCCCCATTTGGCTTCCAGTTCATCCAGCGCCATTTCGGCGGCATTCAGCGTGGCGGCCTTGTAGACACACTTCAAGTCCGCCATAAACGCCTTTTGATTCTTGGACGCCACGTACTTCAGGGAATTGCGGATTTGATGAATAATACAGGACTGTATTTCCGTATGTGGATAAAGGGTTTCAATGGCCTCTGGCAAGCCTTTAAGCCCATCTACACAGGCAATCAGAATATCTTTGATACCGCGGAAGATCGGTCAGTATACTCAGCCACTGATGTGCGCCTTCACTCTCAGCGATATATAGTCCTAGGAGCTCCTTTTTGCCTTCGACATTGAGCGCCAAAATCGTGTACACAGCTTTGCTGACAAAACGGCCATTCTCTTTGATTTTATAGTGAATCGCATCAAGCCAGAGGATGGGATACAGTGCGTCTAAATCACGCTCTCGCCAAGCTTGAAGCTCTGGTAAGAGTTTGTCAGTAATGGCACTGATGGTACCGTTGGGGACGTCAATGCCATATAAATCAGCAATATGGGCTCGGATATCCTGATAGCTGGTTCCTAAAGAGAACAGCGCAATGATTTTTCGCTCCATCTCATCAGTGAGATAAGTCTGATACTTTTTCACTAACTGAGGCTCAAAACTGCCATCGCGGTCACGGGGCGTGTTCAGCTGAAAACGGCCAGTCCCTGTTTTAACCTGCTTGGTAGTCGTTCCATTTTTGCGATTATCGGGCTGTTTATCTTGAAGATGCTGGTCTAACTCTACGTTAAGAGCCGCTTCAGTAAGTTGTTTGATAAGCGGGGTTAAAATACCGTCTTTACCGGTCAAATCTTTCCCCGCACGTAATGCCTCAATAGCAGCGTCCATATCAAAAGTAGGTTTGGTCATTTGAATATCCTTTTGGATTAATTTTAATCAAATGCCGTAGAATTATGAACACTACCGTGGAAGCATAACTATGTTATAAATTATTCTCTCGCCGTGCATATTCCCAACTATAAAGTACAGGGTTAACGCGACGAGAAACTTAAATTTATCTTTTTAAGAGTTAGAAATAACTTGTTTATATAAATTATCTAAAATATGACTGCCAGTAATAGTCAAATGTCCCCCATCAAAATAATATGGCTTTCCATTTTTATCTGCTACTTGACATTGATTTTTACAAAAATAGTCCACAACATCATAAACTTTAAAGTTGTTGTTTTTTATTTTTTTTACAGCTTCTAAAAATGCTTCGTTATGTTTCAAATAGTCACTCTTTGTAATATAAGGAAACGACCTTCCAAAATGGATATTTTCATATAACGATTTTGGAACACTTTTAGAATAAGTCGGAATAGGATTTATAAGGGAAATATTAATATTTTGAGTATTTGCCTTACCGACTAAATCTTTAATAGTACTTGACTTAATACTTTCAGGACTATAATGTAAAACAATAGAACTTATATTTCTGCGCTTTGCTTCACTAATTAATTCTCCAACATTAATAGAATCCCCTTTCATTAAAGGAGTGTTGGTAACCATAAAAAATACTTTTTTATTTATTTTTTCTGCTACATCAACAAATGCTTGTTTTATTGAATCAGAATGACTATTTCCAACTAGTAAAATATTTTCAGTTGGTTTTGTTACTGAAGGGGTCAAATCACATACAATTGCAGTTGGATGTAAAATTCTGGAAATTTTTCCACATCGATAAACACCCCTATCTGAGTTTACATTAAAAATATTATTTTCTGCTTCTGAATAATACATTTTTTGAAAAAAATTACCTAATATCAACAAAATACTTATAGAACATATTGATATGATGTATTTTCTAGTTATATTTTTAGGCTTTATAGATTCGACATACCTGTACATCAAAAATGAAAATATTGCAATTAAAATAAGCAATATAACTAGATCAATTTTATTTTCAGAATGAAGAATGGTTCCATTAAATGGCTGATATAAAAATAAAACAATGATTGGGAAGTGAACTAAATAAATTGAATAAGAATACTTTCCTATAGAAATAAAAATATTCCCTATTTTGGTTTCTTCAATAATTTGGGGTAATCCAAACAATAATATAATTCCGGTTAAAAACGAAACTATAATTGAAAATACTCCTGGGTGGCCATTTAATATATTTAAACTTTCGCCATCAACTTTAAAGAATGGAATAGCGAATAAACCTAACAATGAAATCAAACCAAAATATGAAAAGTTAGTAAATTTTACATTCCCTTTATACGATAGATATTTAGCAATATAAAAACCAATTAAAAATTGCCACACTCTTAATGGCATCATAAAAAAAGAAGTTTTAGGTGATATAGTTAAAATTATTAAGCATAAAGATAGAGATACTACAAATACAACAAATATAGAAAATTTTATTTTTCTGAAAATAAAACATAATAAAGGGATGATCAAATAAAACTGAATCTCAACACCTAAAGACCAAAGATTTAATAATGGGTTAAATGCGTCTTTACTAAAATATGAATTTTCCAACCAAT
The DNA here is from genome assembly GCF_024363255.1 of Shewanella sp. NFH-SH190041. Lineage (NCBI taxonomy): Bacteria > Pseudomonadati > Pseudomonadota > Gammaproteobacteria > Alteromonadales > Shewanellaceae > Shewanella > Shewanella sp. NFH-SH190041. The sequence goes on along the minus strand of NZ_AP026070.1, from coordinate 3,065,449 downwards.
AGCCAATATTTGATGAAAAAATAGATGCAAATAATGACTGTTTAATTACTGATTGAAATTCAAAAGGAGTAACAACAAAAATAGCGACAATAATAGTTGCTATAATTGTCACAAAATAAGCAGGTAAAAGCCTATTAGCTCTTCTCAAGAAAAAATTTTTTTTGTCATTATGATCATAAAGGACGGCCATTAAAAAACCACTTATAACAAAAAAAACATCAACTCCTAAGAAACCACTTTTAATTTGAGACAACCCTAAATGAAATAAAACTACAAGCAAAACCGCATATCCACGTAAAATTTGGATATCATTTCTAAACTTCATAACACAAATCTATCGACACAAAAAACAATGCGGCATTCTATCGCTAAAGCTCTATAATACCTAATTTGAAATTGTGAATATTTTGCTGCTAAGCCTCCGAACGTCAGTAATTTGGAAGAAGCCAGTACACTTATCTGTCATCTTTGGAAAAACTGCGTGAATACGAAGACCGTTAGAGCAAAAACTTATGTCAATTATCTCACTCTCTTGCCCGTGACTCACTACAAGCTAAGGTCGAGTGGCAAAAGCTCAACGCCCTCGTCACCGACATCAGATTGGCGTTTTTCCTTAATACGGAAATGGCAAAATCCTCATTGGATGAGGTGCGTATTGCAGTTGCTGTCACCGATCAATGCGCTATATCACTGACTGGTCATAAGCCAACATTAGTTTTGCTGAACTTATGTGACGCGCAATTTGCAACAAATGGCAGATCAGACCAACTGGCCGAGGCGCTTTGGCGCAGTCGTATGGTTAGACTAAGGCGATACATCGCAGATTGGCTGTAAAAGGGTGCGCAATGTCCGGCAACAAGGTATGCAGAGAGATGCCAGCATCTGTTCAAATACGAAGCTGGGCTTTGGGGCCTCTGGCCCGCAAAGACGTACCGCTGACCAACAATGAGGCTGAGCAGTGCCTGCGAGGGAAGGTTATTTAGCGCATAATTTGCTTTGGCACTACATCTTATTGTGGCGAGCAGCTTCGCTCGCGGGGGTTGTCTGTGGTCGAATCCTACAAAAAGCGTGGCTTATCCGCATTGGACGTTATCAGTAATACCGTCAGCGCAGTCACAGCAAAACGTCCTTATTCTGATGTGTTTGGTTTCAACGTCACTTAGTCAATACCCCTCTAGTGAATAATTATCCCTATCAACGGCTTGACATGAAAGGGCAGCGTAACAACTATGAATATGCGCTGCTTGTTAAACTTCGCCGTTTGATACTGGAAGATGTCATGGTAACCATTGTGGTAGACCTGTGATTTAGTGATTCGGCGTTGTTCAATTTTTTGATGAGCTGGCATTTGACTATATTATCCGGATAAAAGGCAATATCTAGGTGACTGATGCTGCAGGTAAATTTATTTCCGATCAGTGATTTTTTATTGTCCAGAGGTCGACCCCGGTCGCTGACAGATATCCCGATAATGGCAAACAGACAGGATGTTGCCAGAGTGATTTGCTGTAAAAGAAAGAGATGGAGGAAGTCTGATATATTGCGGCCAGCTGCCGAAACCTTAGTACCGTTATAATCTGCGCTGCGCCCGTCGACATTGAATTAACAAAATGTGGCATCAGTTAGGCAATAAAAAAGCCCGGCAGTGGAGACTCTGCCGGGCTTTCAAGAATGATATTGATTAGTGGGTTAATAACCTCCTAGTCATATCAGGCTTGTTTAACAACCTTCACAGTTGCACTGCCATCTTCGTGTTGGTATACACCGTGGATGTCAGTTTCGAACCCTGGGTAGTGCTGACCGATTTCACACAGCATTTCCAAGAAGTCCAGTACTGGACGAGATGCTTCAGTAACCATTTCACCTGGCAGAACCAGAGGTACCCCTGGTGGGTAAGGTAGGATCATGTTGGCACTGATACGTTCTACCATATCGTGTAATGGTACTTCTTCAATGTTGCCTTTCAGCTCTTCTTGCCATGCAGCGTGAGGAGTCATCTTCATTTCTGGCAGAACATCGAAGGCTTTGAACATCAGTTCAGGCAGTTTGTATTGAGCTGTCAGTTTGTGGATACCTTGAGCCAGCTCTTGGATGCGCATGTCTTTGTAGAAGCTTGGATCTTCTGCATACAGAGATGGCAGCATGTTCTTGATGGTCAGGTTCAGGTCATAACCACGTTTGAACTCAGTCAAAGCGCGCAGCAGCTGCATCGCTTTTGGCTTATCGATACCGATTGAGAACAAGAACAGCATGTTGTAAGGACCGGTTTTCTCAACCACGATGCCATGCTCATCCAGGAACTTAGATACGATATTGGCAGGGATACCGGTTTCAGCCAGTTCGCCATCTTCAGTCATACCAGGAGTCAGGATGGTAACCTTGATTGGGTCAAGGTACATATGGTCGTCATCGATGTTTTTGAAACCGTGCCATGAATCTTTTGGATCCAGTTTCCAGCATTCAGTTTTGTCGATGTTCTCTGGTTGCCATACATCGAAGAACCAAGAATCAGCTTCGCTGCGCAGACGTTTGATCTCTTTGCGGAAGCGGATAGCGCGGTCAATGGAGTCTTGGATCAGACGCTTACCAGTGTTACCCCGCATCATCGCTGCTGAAATTTCAGCAGAAGCCACAATACCGTACTGTGGAGAAGTAGAGGTATGCATCATAAAGGCTTCGTTGAAAGACTCTTCTTCAATATCACCTTTAACGTGGATCATAGATGCTTGAGAGAAGGCAGCCAGCAGTTTGTGAGTAGACTGAGTTTCATAGAATACTCGGCCTGGCATAGCTTCACCGCTCATACCACACTTGCCTTCATAGATTGGGTTGAAGTTAGTGTATGGTACCCAAGCTGAGTCAAAGTGGATGTACTTAGTTTCCAAAGTGTCTTTGATGAACTTGGTGTTGTAGAACAGACCATCGTATGTGGAGTTGGTTACTACCGCATAGTTAGGCATGGTTGCACCAGGTGTTGCAGCCACTTTTTCAGCGATCACTGACTTAGTGAATTCACTTTGTGGAATACCACCCAAGATACCGTAGGCGTTACGGGTTGGACGGAAGTAAATTGGCGTAACATCTGACATCATCATCAGGTGAGTCAGTGATTTGTGGCAGTTACGGTCAACTAATACTGTGCTACCGGCTGGTGCTGAATACATACCGACAATCTTGTTGGCGGTAGAGGTACCGTTGGTCACAATGTAAGAACGGTCAGCATTGAAGGTGCGGGCAATATACTCTTCGGCCTCTTTGTGCGGACCTGAGTGGTCCAGCAACGAACCCAGCTCAGGCATTGAGATGGAGATGTCCGCTTTAAAGGTGTTAGCACCGTAGAAGTCGTAGAAAATACTGCCCGCAGGGCTTTTGTTGAATGCTGTGCCGCCCATGTGACCTGGAGTACAGAAGGTGTATTTACCTTCTTCAGCATATTTGAACAGTGCTTTAGTCAGTGGAGGCAGGATGGCATCTTTATATGCATCAACAGCCTGTTGGATCTTAACACTGATGTCAGCAGCAGAGTTCAGGGTGTATTCAAAGTAATGGATATTCAGACGCAGGTCGGTCAGGGTGATATCCAGAGTGGACTGTTCGTTAGCAAAAGTGAACAGTGGCAGTTTGTCGTTCAGTGCATTAATGGTTTTGCACAGATCCATGGAGTAGGAATCCCAGTCGAAAACCACACCGCAGATACGGGCATTGTTTTCAATCAGTTTTACTAAATCCTGTGCGTTTTCTGGGAAGATTACTTGGTAACCTTTTGCTTCTAGAGCAGTTTGCAGTTCCTGTATGGGCACCTTTTTAAACAGGGCCTCTAGGTGATTCATGATTGCAATTATGTTCATCTGAATTTCTCCAGGCTGAGTGAGGGCACCCCCTCTGAATCAGAGGAAGAGAGAGGATGCCTTGGAAAAAAATGAGTTTTTAGATATTAGGTATTACTAGTGAGCAGTAGCTTCGTCAGATTTGTTTGCTTTCAGCTTGTTAGCAACCCAGTCCACATGTTGTTTCAGACCAAGTTTGCGAGCGTAGAAGACGAAGATAGCCAGTGATACGATGAAGGTTGCACTCAGTGCGGATGGGTCTGCACCAATCAGAGCGATGAAACAGAATACACAGGCCACACCAGAGAACAGCATTACGAAACCGTTGCGAGTGGTCATACCTTCGTAGCGGATCATGTTCACAGCTGAGTAGAAGTAAGGCAGCATGGTCAGTAATACCGCATCAGTAGTCAGGATGTTGAACAGACCTGAAGCATGACCGTCACCTGAGCTGAACAGTGTGATGGCAATCATCAGAATGGTCATCATGGTAGAAGCCAGAATTAAACCTTTTTTCGCTACACCGTTCTTATCAGTTTCACCGAAGATTTTAGGGAAGTTACCATCTGCTGCGGCACGTTTACCGGCTTCGCCTACCAGCATCATCCAGCTACCCAGAGAGGTAAAGCAGGCCAGCGCAGTGAAGGCTGAAACGAATGGTGCGGTCCACTTACCAAAGATTGCTGTGGTTGCCAGGGCGAATGGCGCACCTGAGTTAGCCACTTCAGTAGCAGGGAACATACCAGAGATAACTTGAGTAGACAGGATGTAAATAACACCGGCCAGTGCAGTACCTAGCATGGTTGCCAGCGGCACAGTTTTACGTGGGTTTTTCACCAGTCCAGAAGATACAGCCGCAGATTCGACCCCAACGAAGGCCCACAGAGTGATCAGTACAGCGCTTACAATAGCGTGGCTGTTGGTTCCGTGAGAGGTATTCCAGTTCTGGGTGTAGATAGTTGGGTCAAAGTGAGACCAACCTACCAGAGCAGTACCAATAATTGGGATAAGGATCAGTACTAGACCCAGAGTACACAAACGGCTCACCCAGCTGCCGCCAAGCAGGTTGATGAAGGTAAAAATCCATACAGACGCAATAGTAGCGATGGCTGCGGGAACCGTCTCGTTCAGGATTGGGAAGAACACTGATAAGTAAGATACACCGGTAATCGCAATTGCTAGGTTACCGATCCAGTTAGCATGGTAATACAGCACACCAGTTTGGAAACCGAAAGCAGGTGACACTTCACCGGCATATGCGATTGGACCACCCTGTTGTGGGTTGTTTGTTGCCAGTCGTGCGTACACAAAAGCCAAACTCAGTGCACCGACCAAACAAATAATCCAGCTATAAATTGAAATAGAACCAACTTTCGCTAGCGTGGCGGGCAGCAGTGCAATACCACTCCCCATCATGTTACCGGTTACCACACCGATACAGGCAATTAAGCCAATTTTTTTAGTTGCGGACATACTGTCTCCATCTCATTGAACACCTTCGGCCCTTAGGCTGAAGATATAGACAGTCTTGTCGCTTCAGCAGGCTATCTATTCAGACAAGCCTCATCATATATAAGTAACCTATTTACTAGTTAAGCCCTATACCTATATATGTGTGTTGAAGTGGCAAGCACCTTATTTAATAAAGGACGATTGAAAACTGCCGGAAAGCTTGGGTTGAAAGCGGCAGCCTTCGTTTCGGTAGCAAGACTACGCCTCGAATCTAGGCGGGGAAAATCATGATTCACTCATTGACAGATAAATGATTAAATCAGGGATTCCTCAATTAAATAATGAAATAAGTTGTTTTAAAACAGCATGTTGATAAGGATCAATAAAATATAAACATGAATTTCAGTTAATAATAATATTTGTTGATATTATCAAGATGAGATAAATGTACAGATTTTCGCCGTCTTCACCCTATCTTGATAGCGTCATTAGCTGTCCATGAGAGATTTACTTTCGCATGGAAGTAATAGCGCAAAAATCAACCCGATAAGTGGGGTAGGTTGTCTCAAAAACTATTGCTGAAACTCAAAAGAGGGGGGAATGTAAGTGAAAGGCGTGAGGATACAAACATGTTGAATAATGTTGAGCAAATACTAAGCCTGTTTTGCCATTGGGCTGACGATTATATCTACTAGTTGATATATCAAGGCGATATTCTGGTTTTAATCTTCAGTCAGATGGCTTGGTATCAGCTCATATTGATATTGTTCGGTCCAAGCAACAAAGCTGAATAACGGAAAAGCCCCGCTAAATCAGATGGGAAATTGATTGCCATTCTATTCCTTCGCCTAAGCTGGACCCAATTGGTTAGACAGATTTTTCATCTTTTAAGAGAAATAATCTGTTTGGTTAAGCGGCAAACTTCTTTTTAGCGAAATAGACTTGATCAGGTGTGTGATTATTCAGTCCCTGATGAAATCTCTGTTCGTTATAGAACACGAAATATTCACCAATAGCAAGTTCTGCCTCTGTAATAGTGCCATAAGCTTTGATATACACCTCCTCATATTTCAAGCTCCGCCAGAGTCGCTCAATAAACACATTATCTACCCAACGCCCCTTGCCATCCATGCTAATCCTGATATCCATTTCTTTCAGCCTGCCGGTAAACGCATCACTGGTAAACTGACTACCCTGATCGGTATTGAAAATCTCAGGCTTACCGTATTTGGCCAATGCCTCATCGAGTGCATCAAGACAAAACTGTGTATCCATGGTATTGGACATGCGCCATGCCAGCACTTTTCGGCTATGCCAGTCGATGATGGCGATCAGATAAGCAAACCCTTTTTCCATCGGAATATAGGTGATATCCGTGGCCCAGACCTGATCTGCCCGCTCAATACTCAGCTCACGCAGTAAGTACGGATAAATGGTATGAGCCTGATTGGGCCGAGATGTTTGCTTCTTTGGGTACAGAGGCACAATGTCCATTAAACGCATCAGTCTCTGCACCCGTTTACGGTTGACATGAAAGCCACTGGCACAAAGTTCCAGCGTGATTTTACGGCTGCCATAAAACGGGTGTTTCAGATGAATTTGATCTATCCGGCGCATGATTTCAAGCTGCTCTGCTGAAAACGGAGCAGGCTCGTAATAGGCGCTAGAGCGGCTAATACCCAACAAACGACACTGGTGTAAAACGGGCAATTTATCCTTACGGTCGACTTTATTTTTCCGTTGTGCTCTCGTTAACGACCGAGCACTTTGGCTAAAAAATCATTTTCCATGGTCAGTTGACCGATTTTTGCATGGAGTTTTTCACAGTCGACTTCGTTCTTTTTAGCCTTGTCAGCCTTGCTTTCAAACAGGGTCGAGGCATTATCTAGAAGCTCCTGCTTCCATTTGCCAATCTGGGATTGATGGATACCAAATTCAGAAGAAAGTTGAGCCAGCGTCTTGTTTCCCTTGGCCGCAGCGAGTGCAACTTTAGCCTTGAATGTCGGCGAGTGATTTTTCCTTTTTTTGCTCATGCTCTGCTCCTTTTGTTGTTTACAATTAAAGCAGATTATTTGCTCTTAATCACTGTCTTAAAAATTGGAGCCATTTCTTCTCTCTTGGAATTGCAACTATTCATAAGATTTTGACGCGGAATGAGGTAAAGCCTGTTGTTACCTATCGTAAGAAACCAGATTACATCAGGTATGTTCGCCCAGTTCCTGGCGATAGAATACAAATGGATACCTGCAAGATAGGGCCGAATCTCTATCAATACACCTCGATTGACGATTGCACCCGCTATAGGGTTTTAAGGCTGTATAGCCGCAGAACTGCTGCTAACACACTGGATTTCATTGATTGCGTTATTGATGAAATGCCATTTCCAATTCAGCGTATTCAAACAGATCGTGGCCGCGAGTTCTTTGCCTTTAAAGTCCAAGAGAAATTGAAGATCCATGGAATCAAATTCAGACCAAATAAACCTGCTTCACCTCACCTAAATGGCAAAGTAGAGCGCTCGCAGAAAACGGATAAAGCTGAGTTTTATGCAACGGTAGAGTTAGCATCAGACGATTTAGATAACCTGCTTGCTGAGTGGCAGCATTACTACAACTGGGAGAGGCCTCATAGCGCACACCATGGGAAAACACCCATGGAGCGATACTTCGAAATGGCTGAGCAAACGCCTTATTCTGAAGAGGTTCAGGAGCTTTATGAACCAGCAAAAGAACCCCTTCAAGAACAAAACTACAGGCTTGAATTGGAGCTGAGAAGATTGAAACGATCTCTATGAATCACACACTTGATGGCAGAGCAGATTGCCAATGGTGAGTGACTTTTATGATTATCTTGCCGCACGGTAGGGAATAATAACGTGTGAAATCTGGCCGGATTTATATCATAAATCCGGCCAGATAGAGGCTAATGCATGTTAGCCAAAATAGGGGCGTTATCGTTCAGATGCGAGTTTTTTAATAGCGACTTACATAATAGGTAGGTTCGCTGACTGGCATTGAGATAATACGCCTGACTAAAGGCTTCACTGGCTAACCTTGGGTGGCTTTGTTGTTGTAACTTGCCGAAAATAATGTAACCCAGAGAGGTGTAATCTCCGATGAGACTTTTTGCCTGTTCCAGTGACTGGCGGGCTTGCGCATCATCATTACGGTATAGGGCATTAAGCGCCAAGGCATTCCAGTACAGAGTGGAGTGTGGTGCTGGGTGGCTATGCTGAAAATCCAATAGAGCTTTACCATATTGCTGCTGTAGTGGATCCGCCGCGGGCTGACCAGATAGCGCCTGCATCTCGGCATAGCCCAGATAGCGCTGTGCGAGCAGATAGCCATTATCCACATGATTAATCAGCAGGTTATTGATTAATGTAATGCCGCGACTCATGACCATAGGTTGCTGTTGGCTGAGATAATATTGCGCCAATAGTGTTTGTTTCAGGGCTTCATTCTGATTTGGCAAGCCGGTACGCTGCAGTGAAATCCTCGCAGGTTCTGGGGTGATCCCCAGTGCAATCAACAAATCAATGGTTTCTCTGTTCAGTGCTTGACTGAGATTGTCATCTGTCAGCAAGCGGCTATTGCTGTAAATCGTTTGATCAGTTGATTGGCTGTAGAGTTTAACTCGCAAGTAAACCCCTTGATCCTGCCTTTCAATACTGACAGTTAAGTGCTTTCCTGGCGTTTTGGTATTGTCGGAAATATACCGTGTCCGATAAGTGGTGACCTGTTGCAGAGCGGTCTGCAGTTGACGGCTAATACCATAGGACAAATAGCCCCAGTCATCTGGGATATTGGGATTACTTTGCGCTTCAATGGCGATCAGCTGGTTGTCATATTCGGGCATATGTTTATGTCCGGTTTGATACAGCGCTTGGTATCCGACAATAATCCCCACTGTCAGTAGGATCAGAATATCAAACATCCGCAAGGCGATTTTATTCAGTGTCGGCCGCAGAGATATCAGGTTATCCCCTTGGCTATCACTGTTAAAACTACTGACCGCCCGAGTTAAGGGGCCTGAAGGAAAAGGCGCTTCCTGCGGAATATGTGTTGGGGAAACCGTTTCTGGCTCTGGAGCGGAAAGAGGCTCATTGACCAGCGTTTGAGGTGAAGAGGAAACCAATTCAACCTGAGCGGAGAGTTTATAGCCCCGCTTGGGAATAGTGGTGATAATACTGGCCTGATCGCATTCGGTCAGGATTTTACGTAGCTCGAAAATAGATTGGGTGACTACCTGCTCAGTGACAATTGCCCCTTCCCACACCGTATTGATCAGCTCTTCCCGGGAAAATACTGTTTCCGGGTTGCTGGCTAAGAAGCTCAGTAATTTAGCTAATCTGGGTTCGATGCAGATTTCCCGCCCCTGAAAACTAATTTTACTTTCATTGGTGCAAAGGACAAAGTCATTGATTTTGAATTTTAAATCAATCATGTAAGAACCTAGAGTAGAGTGTTCAGTCAGAACAGACCAGGCAGAACAGCGCGTTAGCAATATACGCCCTTGAGGTGGACTGACCAGAAACAAAGTTTGTTTCTGCGATCTAACCTAGCAGACTAACAAAGGTTAATGTTGCAACAATAATGCTTTAATTCACATTGTGGCTGGAAATTTATTCCAGTGTGGTAAGGGTATTGCGCACCTGTAAACGGGTGTGTTCCAATGCAGCTAATACGGCCTTGGTAGCCGGTTTATTTTTGCTGATCAGCGCCCAATTATGCTGCCAAACTCGCTTTAATTCAGCCGCGGCATCTTGTGTGCCAATCGGCATTAGAATCGCCAAATCTGAAATCATACTTAATCTAACCCAACCAAGGCGGGGATTACCGTTTACCGTATCATTGTCATAATGGGCTGCAAAGATAATTTGTTCCAATGCTGCCATTTCCCGCAACATTTCAAATGCTGCTTCTCGTCGGCTGGCATTTTGCTCGGTCACTTCCATGCGCCAGACATTATAGGAAAAGCCAATCAGGGCAAATAACATACTAAACACTGCGGTGAGCCGAAATAATTTGGCTCCTCTGGAATAACGCATTATCCCTCCTGCTTGCTTGTCTATGCAGTAAGTATCATAGCTGTTCAACATTCAAGTCCAGTAAGGATAGCGAAAAGCGGCCAAGCAAAGCCCGGTTTGCAGCAGAGCCGGGCATGAGTGATGAGGTGGGGGAACCATTGTTGTTGTTAAATTTTGTGCAAGATAAAAGCGTGTTAATCGTCGCCAGAGGTTTCCGGCAAGTGGCTGCAAAATCAGCGTAAAAGGTCAACAGCACCTAGCCTGCTCTCGACCTAGTCCGACCTCGCCAAACTTAGTCAGATCTTGCTGTCACAAAGCTTGAAATTGCATTTCCGGCACATGGTCAGGGATTACCAGTTTACCTGCGGTTTTAGCGGCAATTTCTGCCACAGTAACGCCGGGAGCTCTTTCCAATAAATGAAATGCCCCATCTTCAATGGCCAAAAAGGCCAGATCCGTTAGTACTCGCTTAATGCAACCGTAGCCTGTCAGCGGCAATTGGCATTGAGGCAGTAGTTTGGAATTTCCGTGTTTATCGGCGTGCATCATGGTCACAATGATATTGTCAGCCCCGGCGACCAGATCCATTGCTCCCCCCATCCCTTTAACCAGCTTGCCAGGGATCATCCATGAGGCAATCGAGCCATTAACATCCACCTCAAAAGCACCCAATACGGTTAAATCCACATGTCCGCCGCGGATCATGGCAAAGCTTTCTGCGGATGAAAAAAACGATGCGCCGGCAACGGCGGTGACGGTTTGTTTGCCGGCATTGATTAAATCCGCATCCACAGTCTCTTCCGTCGGGAATTCGCCCATCCCCAGCAAACCATTTTCAGACTGCAGCATCACGGCCATCCCTGCGGGAATATAGTTGGCCACTAAGGTGGGGATACCTATGCCCAGATTAACGTAATAACCGTCACGTAGTTCTTGGGCGACCCGTTGTGCCAGCTGTTCTCGTGTCAGTGCCATATCGCCTCTCCTTATGCCTTAGCTGTTTTTATGGTGCGCTGCTCGATACGTTTCTCAAAGTGGCCTTTGATGATCCGATCAACATAAATCCCCGGGGTATGAATATGATCCGGATCCAGCTCACCCGGTGCGACAATCTCTTCTGCTTCTACGACAGTGATTTGCCCTGCAGTTGCCATCATAGGGTTGAAGTTGGCTGCGGTTTTGCGAAAGACCAGATTGCCCATGGTGTCGGCTTTCCAGGCGCGGATCAGCGCAAAATCAGCCGTCAGTGACTCTTCAAGCACATAATGTCGGCCCTTGATTTGCCGGGTCTCTTTCCCTTCAGCGACAGGGGTACCATAACTTGTGGCGGTGAAAAAGGCGGGGATCCCTGCGCCACCGGCGCGGATTTTTTCCGCCAAGGTACCTTGCGGAGTTAAAATTACCTCCAGCTCACCACTGAGCATCTGCTGTTCAAAAGTGGCATTTTCGCCCACATAAGAGGCGATCATGGTGCGGATTTGGTGTTGCTGCAGTAACAAACCTAAGCCAAAATCATCGACGCCTGCATTGTTGGAGATTGCTGTGAGACCTCTGACCTGCATTGCGACCATTTGTGATATTAACCCTTCTGGGATCCCGCACAGGCCAAAGCCGCCGACCATGATGGTCATATCGTTTTCCAGCCCGGCCAGTGCCGCCTGATAGTTGGTGACAACCTTATTCAGTCCTGACATTGTCTTCTCCTTGTCGGGCAGTTTATTGCTGCCGTGGACGCTGTATCTGTGTGCGTAAAAAGTGGCTATCAGTGGCTCAATGCCAGTGCGGTTTTAGCCCCGGAGGGCTTACCAATGGCCGCGCTGATGGTGTCGCCTGCCCGGGCTAATGCGGGCAGATTAATGCCGGTATCAATTCCCAGTCCATGCAGCATATACACCAAATCTTCAGTGGCCAGATTACCAGATGCCCCTTTGGCATAAGGGCAGCCGCCAAGCCCTGCCACAGAGCTGTCGATAGTGCCGATCCCCAAATCCAGACAGGCGAGAATATTGGCCAGCGCCTGGCCTCGGGTGTCATGAAAATGCAGCGCCAGTTGTTCCATTGGCACCTTGCTGCTCACCGCCTCGACCATTCGCCGAGCCTGATCGGCAGTGCCTATGCCTATAGTGTCGCCCAGCGAAATTTCATACACCCCAAGCCGGTACAGGATATCGCAGACCCGTACCACTTCCGTTAATGCGATGTCTCCATCATAAGGGCAACCCAAGGTGCAGGAGACATAGCCCCTGACCGGCAGCCCCAAGGTGTTGGCTTTATCAACCAAGGGAATAAAGCGGGCGATAGATTCTTCTACCGAACAGTTAATATTGCGCTGGCTAAAGCCCTCAGATGCCGAGGCAAATACCGCGACCTCATCCGCGCCGGCAGTAATGGCAGCATCAAGTCCTTGCATATTCGGTGTTAAGGCACTGTAGCGTACCTGTGCTTGACGGTTGATACCTGCAAATACCGCGTCACTGTCCGCCATCTGCGGCACCCATTTGGGGGAAACAAAGCTACCGGTTTCAATACGCGTTACTCCCGCCAGCGTCAAATCATCAATCAGGCGAATTTTATCCTTAGTGGATACTTGCACTTCATTTTGCAGCCCATCACGTGGGCCGACCTCAAAAATGCTGACACGATCAGGACGCATCGGCCACCTCCTGAGTTTTCGCCGTGTCGTGATGGGCTTTTTTGTCGGCGCCTTCATCCCCGTGCTGATTAGCGATAAAGTCGAGCAGTAGGGCGCTGTCAGCAACCAGTTCACCCGGGGCAAAGAAAAACGCATTAACGCGGCCATCAGCGGGAGCACTGATGGTGTATTCCATCTTCATCGCTTCCATTACCATCAGCCCTTGTCCTTGGCTGACGGGCTCACCACACTCGACCAAATGGGTCACGATGGTGCCGTTCATTGGCGCATTGAGGGGATTTTGCTCAGCGGTATCACTGTTATCTGTCTGGGTGGCGACAGCGCGGAAATGTATTGCCTGCACGCTATGTTCATGGGGCATAAACAGGGTAAAGTCATCGTCCTTGGCAGCGACCTGAACCTGCTGCTGGTGGCCGTTAAGGCAATAACGCATCAGGTTATTATCCAGCGTTCCATTGATTAGCCACGTTTGCCCATCGTGGCTGAGTTGGTAGCCGTTATCTCTCTGGCTGAGCTGTAATTTATGTACCTTATGGCTGTCGTCGAGCAGCATTAGGGTCGCTCGGTTGGGAGCGCCTAACCTGAGCCCCGCAACAGTATGCCAAGGTGAGTCAGCTTCGTGGTGCCACTGCTGTTGTGGTCGCAATTGCAGCATGCGATATAGCGCCGCTACTGGCAGTGCAGCATTGATATCCACAGCGGGCTCACTAAGCAATGCCTCGCTGTGACGGGGGATAAAGTCGGTGCACAGTTTGGCTTGGGCAAAATCTGCCTGTAGGCAAATACGTTGCAGGAAGTCCAAATTGTGCTTCAAACCAGTAATTCGGTACTCGGACAGCGCATTTACCATACGCGACAGAGCTTGCTCCCGGCTGACATCCCAAGTGATTAACTTGGCGATCATGGGGTCATAATAATTACTGATTTCATCGCCCTGACGGACACCGGAATCAATCCGCACATATTCGCTCTGTGCCGGTTCATGCAGATAATCCAGCATACCAGCGGCGGGCAGAAAATCATTGCCAGGATCTTCAGCGTAAATACGGGATTCAAATGCATGCCCTGTAATAATGATCTCAGCCTGGCTCAGTGGCAGTGGCAAGCCAGCAGCAACCTGTAACTGCCAGCTAACCAGATCCTGACCTGTGACCTTTTCAGTGACAGGATGTTCTACCTGTAAGCGGGTATTCATCTCCATAAAGAAAAAGCTCGTCGCTTCATCTTCGGCTTGCGTATCAAGCAAGAATTCCACCGTACCGGCACCAACATAATTGATTGCCTTGGCCGCGGCGACGGCCGCTTCGCCCATCCGGCGGCGCAGAGTGTCAGACAGGCCGGGAGCCGGGGCTTCTTCAATGACTTTCTGATGCCTACGCTGTACGGAGCAATCCCTATCCGACAAATAAACACAATTGCCATGGGTATCGGCAAACACTTGCACTTCCACATGACGAGGGCGACGCAGATAGCGCTCAATCAGTAGTTTGTCGTTACCAAATGCGAAGCTGGCTTCGCGGCGGGCCGAATCAATTGCCGCTTGAATATCATCTCCTTGTTCAACCACCCGCATCCCCTTTCCGCCGCCACCGAAGGCGGCTTTGATTAACTGGGGATAGCCGATTTCCTTCGAGGCGGCCAACAGCACGGCGTCACTTTGCTCATCACCATGATAACCGGGCACCAAGGGGACACCGGCAGCCGCCATAATGGTTTTGGCGGCACTTTTGCTGCCCATGGCATCAATGGCGGCGCTGCCGGGGCCGACAAAGCGGATATCTGCCTGTTCACAGGCGCTGGCAAAGTCGGCATTTTCTGATAAAAAGCCGTAGCCCGGATGAATCGCATCAGCGCCACAGCGTTGAGCGATGGCTAAGATCTCATCGCCTTTGAGGTAAGATTGAGCTGGCGCGCTAGGGCCGATATAACAGGCTTCATCCGCCATCTGCACATGACGGGCATGGCGGTCAGCCTCTGAATATACGGCAACGGTTTTCAGCCCCATGGCGTGGGCGGTACGGATAACCCGGCAGGCGATTTCGCCGCGGTTGGCAATGAGGAGTTTGCTCAGCATGTTCCTTCTCCTGCAGCTGATGTCCTGACCCAATTGGGCTGACGTTTATCAAAAAAAGCATTCAGGCCTTCCTGGCCCTGCTCAGAAACCCGGATACGGGCGATTTGTTCACTGGTATAGGCAAGGGTTTCTGCTGTGATACAGCCATCTTGCTGGTGTCGGATAAGATTTTTACACCACTGCATCGCTTGTGGGCTATTGCCCAGTAGCTGCGTCGTCATAGCTTGACCCGCCGCGCCGATATCTTCTGCAAGCTGGTGAACAATGCCCAAAGACACAGCGGTTTGGGCATCAAAGGTTTCGGCACTGAGCATATAACGCCGTGCTTGGCGCTCCCCCATGGCTCTCAATACGTAGGGGCTAATGGCCGCCGGGATCAAACCAAGTTTGACTTCGCTGAGGCAAAAACGGGCATTGGGGGCGGCGATTGCAATATCACAGGCACAAATCAGCCCCAATGCGCCACCAAAAGCAGCGCCGTTGACCAGTGCCAGCGTTGGGTGGGGGAAGGTGTCGAGTTTATGCATCAAACTGGCCAGCGCCTCGGCATCCGCTAAGTTGGTGGCAAAATCCATCGCGGCTTGTTTACGCATCCAGTTTAGATCTGCCCCGGCACTGAAATGTTTGCCTGCGGCTTTGATCACTAACAGGTGGCAGTGAGCTTGCGCCAAGCTATCAAGCGCGGCGATCATTTCGCCGATCATCACCTCATCAAAAGCATTATGTTTGTCTTGCCGACAGAGGGTCAGCGTAGCAACGCCATTTTGCTGGATAACATTGATATATTGATATTCCATCTCTGCCTCCTACATCCTAAATACGCCGAACTTGGTGTCGGCGATGGGGGCATTGAGGGCGGCAGCCAGTGCCAGCCCGACCACGTCCCGGGTCTGAGCCGGATCGATAATGCCGTCATCCCACAGTCGGGCACTGGCATGATAGGGGTGGCCTTCTTTGTCATACTGCTCAACAATCGGTTGGCGGAATGCCGCTTCATCGGCTTCACTCCAGTCCATACCCTGACGAGCCAATCCATCGCGTTTTACCGTCGCGAGCACCCCTGCAGCTTGCTCCCCGCCCATCACAGAAATCCGGGCATTGGGCCACATCCACATCATGGTAGGATCATAGGCCCGGCCACACATGCCATAGTTTCCGGCACCATAGGAGCCGCCAATCAGCACGGTAAATTTGGGCACACTGGCACAGGAGACCGCAGTGACCATCTTGGCGCCGTGTTTCGCAATCCCTTCATGCTCGTACTTTTTCCCCACCATAAAGCCGGTGATATTTTGTAAAAACAGCAGCGGGATCTTGCGCTGACAGCACAGCTCAATAAAATGCGCGCCTTTCTGGGCGGACTCTGAAAACAAAATGCCATTGTTGGCCACAATGCCCACCGGGTAACCGTGGATATGGGCAAAGCCACACACGAGGGTATTGCCGTAATTCGCCTTGAACTCATCAAAGTCTGAGTCATCCACTAATCTGGCAATGACTTCTTTGGCGTCGAACGGTTTTTTCAGATCGGTACCGACAATGCCGTACAGTTCGCGGATATCATATTTCGGTGCTTTGGCCTGTTTCAGGGCCATGGTTAGGGGTTTTTGATGGTTAAGCCGGGTAACCGCCTGACGCGCCAGTTGCAGCGCATGCTCATCATTCAGTGCTAAGTGATCGGCAACGCCGGAAATGCGGGTATGGACATCGCCGCCGCCGAGCTCTTCCGCGCTGACTTCTTCTCCGGTTGCGGCTTTCACCAGTGGCGGGCCTGCCAGGAAGATAGTGCCTTGCTCTTTCACAATAATAGATTCATCGGCCATGGCCGGGACATAAGCGCCCCCGGCAGTACATAAACCCATGACCACGGCAATTTGGGCAATGCCCTTAGCAGACATCCGCGCCTGATTGAAAAAGATACGGCCGAAATGATCCCGGTCCGGGAATACTTCATCTTGGCGTGGCAGGTTGGCGCCGCCTGAGTCGACCAAATAGAGACAAGTCAGGTGACAGCGCTCGGCAATCTCCTGTGCTCTCAGGTGTTTTTTCACTGTCAGCGGATAGTAAGTGCCGCCCTTTACCGTGGCATCGTTAGCAATAATCATGCACTCCACACCGCTGACGCGGCCGATCCCCGCTATCACCCCGGCTGCGGGCACGGCTTCATCATAAACGCCGTAGGCGGCAAACTGCCCGACCTCCAGAAATGGGGAACCTGTGTCCAGCAGTTGTTCCACCCGCTCCCGTGGTAGCAGTTTGCCCCGGGCGATATGGCGCTCACAGGCTTTGGGGCCACCACCTTGCATAATGGTGTGTACTTTTTGCTGCAGATCGTCCACTAAAGCCTGCATATCAGCAGCTTTACTTTGGAACGTTTCACTGCGGGGATTGATTTTTGAATTGATTTGCACCACAGCGTTATCCTTCTTGCTGTTGCCAGCCGTGCAATCGGGCTGGCCTGTTATCTGCCCGGGCGTCATGCCCGGATACTGGTGTGTTGGGGTTATCTGGATTCGCTAAAGAGCTCACGGCCAATTAGCATGCGGCGAATTTCCGATGTGCCAGCACCGATTTCATACAACTTGGCATCGCGCAGCAATCGCCCGGTGGCGTATTCATTGATATACCCATTGCCGCCCAGCAACTGAATGGCATCCAGCGCCATTTTGGTGGCAAATTCTGCGGCATATAAAATGGCTCCTGCCGCGTCTTTACGGGTGGTTTCTCCCCGGTCACAGGCTTTCGCGACTTGATAGACATACGCTTTGGCAGCATTCATGCCGGTATACATATCAGCCAGCTTGCCTTGTACCAGTTGGAATTGGCCGATGGCTTTGCCAAATTGCTCCCGCTCATGGATGTAGGGCACCACAATATCCATACAGGCGGTCATAATGCCGAGCGGGCCGCCGGCCAGTACTACACGTTCATAATCCAGGCCGCTCATCAGTACCTTAACGCCATTATTGAGGCCGCCAAGGATGTTTTCTTCCGGCACTTCACAGTCCTGAAATACCAGTTCGCAGGTGTTGGAGCCGCGCATGCCCAGTTTGTCCAGTTTCTGGGCTTGGCTGAAACCGGCAAAATCGCGTTCGATAATAAAAGCTGTGATGCCATGGGGGCCTTTATCGGCATCGGTTTTGGCATAAATAACATAGGTATGGGCATCAGGACCGTTGGTGATCCACATCTTATTACCGTTAAGAATGTAGCGATCCCCGTGTTTGCGTGCGCTGAGTTTCATCGACACCACATCTGAACCGGCATTGGGCTCACTCATGGCCAGTGCGCCAATTTGCTCACCTGTGATCAGCCCGGGCAGATAACGGGCTTTTTGCGCGTCATTACCATTGCGAGAAATCTGGTTTACGCACAGATTAGAATGGGCGCCATAGGAGAGGCCTATGGCGGCTGAGGCGCGGGAGACTTCTTCCATGGCCACCACATGGGCCAAGTAACCCATATTGGCACCGCCATAGTGTTCATCGGCAGTGATCCCCAGCAACCCCATTTCTCCCAGCTTGGGCCACAGCGCATTAGGAAATGCATTTTGCTGATCCACTTGTGCGGCCAGTGGGGCAATTTCGTGGCTGGCAAACTGACTGACTGCATCCCGCAGCATGTCAATATCTTCCCCTAAACCGAAGTTCAGGCTGGTATAGCGTAGGCTCATGGTTGAGTGTCCTTGGGTCTTGTTTATCTTATGTTTGTTACGGCATCAGCTGTTATTTTTGCGCTGCTCAAGTGCCGCCCGGCACTGCTGCTCGGCAGAATTGAGTTCCATCAACACCACCTTGATGTCATCCATCTGTTGTTGCAGTACGGCTTTTTTATCGTCTATCAGCTCCAGCATGGTATTAAGCTGTTGGATGCTGGATTTATCGGCATCATACAGTTCAAACAGTCGCCGGGTTTCTGCTAAAGAAAATCCCAGCCGCTTGCCCCGCAGGATAAGTTTCAATCTCACCCTGTCTTTCAAGCTGTAGATCCGAGTTTGTCCGCGACGCTTGGGTTTCAGGAGTCCCTGATCCTCATAAAAGCGGATGCTGCGGGTTGTAATATCAAACTCTTTGGCCAGATCACTGATGGAGTAGGTTGTTTGTAATGGGTGGTTTTTGCTCATTAAAACACCGTTTTCTCGACTTTAAGGCACGATATATGAAGTTTACGTAAAGGTAAAGATTAGGTTAAATCTTGGTGTGTCAAGTCTGTCAACACAAGCTGCCAGTTTGAAAAGACACTGATCGCCAATGGCTGGCAGAAAGAGATATCTGCTAAGGCAGTCGGTAGCCTGCACTGGCTGGTGCAGATCGCGCACTCGCTCAATTCACAGAAAAACCTGACAATAGCTATTTGATGCATTAATTCGTATTGCCGTTAGCGCATCATATTGTGTGGGAGACAGCTAAACACAGGCTATTGCTGTTCAGTGGCAGTAAATCCCCTGTATAAATCATGGTTAATCTGTTTGTTAAATTAAAACTTCCTATGGCTATCGTATTTATATAAGCGCATAATCGATGAAAATGATTATCAATCAGGAAGCGTTATGCCAGATAAAGCAGTAGTTACTTCAGCACAGCGGATTGGTGTGATTGGTATGGGGGTCATGGGGAAAAACTTGGCCCTGAATATGGTGGATAACGGCTACCCGGTATCCGTGTTTGATCTTGATGCCCAGCGGGTCGCTGGGGCAGTCGCGCAAGCTGAACAAGAGTTTGGCTGTAATAGCGCACTGCAGGGGTGCCAGTCACTGGAACAATTACTGTCACAGTTAACCTCACCACGTATTGTGATTTTGTCAGTCCCAGCGGGGGCGCCGGTGGACAGTGTCTGTCATGCATTACTTAAAGCTGGGCTTGATGCTGAGGATATTGTTGTTGATACCGGTAACAGTTTGTGGACAGATACCATCGCTCGGGAGCAACACTTTCAAGGCAAGTTTCACTTTTTTAGCTCTGCCGTGTCCGGTGGTGAAGTCGGTGCACGTTTTGGCCCCAGTTTGATGCCCAGCGGTGAGATGCAAGTGTGGCAGCAGTTAGCACCACTGTGGCACGCCATTGCAGCCAAAGTCGACCCCGAGACGGGGTTGCCGGTGTCCCGCACAGCGGCAGGGCAGACCAAGGCGCCAGCATTGCAGCAAGGGGAGCCATGCGCTGCCTTTATTGGCCCGGCTGGTGCAGGCCATTATGTCAAAATGGTACACAACGGCATTGAATATGCCGATATGCAATTGATCTGTGAGGCTTACCATCTGTTGTCCTCGGCATTGGGGATGACGGCTGTTGAGATAGCCGCAGTGTTTGACTCTTGGGATAAGGGGCCGCTGAATAGCTATTTGATGGCCATCAGTGCTGAGGTATTGCGGCAACAAGATCCCGTCACCGGTGCCGCGCTGGTGGATATGATTTTGGATAAGGCGGGTCAAAAAGGTACTGGGCTGTGGACTGCGGTTAGCAGCTTAGAGTTGGG
Source organism: Shewanella sp. NFH-SH190041 (assembly GCF_024363255.1). Taxonomy (NCBI): domain Bacteria; kingdom Pseudomonadati; phylum Pseudomonadota; class Gammaproteobacteria; order Alteromonadales; family Shewanellaceae; genus Shewanella; species Shewanella sp. NFH-SH190041. The sequence goes on along the minus strand of NZ_AP026070.1, from coordinate 3,044,942 downwards.
GACACCGGCGCCGACACTGGCAGAGGCTGTGTATGCCCGCGCCCTGAGTGCCCGACATGAACTGCGTCAGCGCCTGAGTCAGACTTTACCTGTGGGGAGATGTGACATATCTGGAGCGGCTGTTTCTGAAACAGATAAAACAGCGCTCATTTCTGCGCTGGAGTCCGCTTTGCTATGTGGCAAAATTGCCGGTTATGCGCAGGGGTTTCAGTTAATGGCCGATAATGCCGCGACTCAGGGCTGGCAGCTTAATTTTGCTGATATTGCCCGGATTTGGCGCGCTGGTTGTATTATTCGCGCCGGCTTTTTACAGCACATTGTTGCCGCATATGAAGCTGAACCCAGTTTGGCACATTTGTTTGCCGCGCCAGAATTTAATCGACTGCTGACAGAGCATATAACCGGGCTGCGTCAAAGCTTGGTATTTGGTATCCAGCAAGGCATACCTATGCCTTGTTTAACCAGTGCGCTGAGCTACTACGATAGCTACCGCAGTGCGAGATTGCCCGCTAACTTATTACAGGGGCAAAGGGACTATTTTGGGGCCCACAGTTTTGAGCGCCACGATGCCCCGGCCGGGCAGCATTTCCACTTAAACTGGAGTGGTGATCGCCAGCAGCACGCGGTGAATTAACATTCTTAGTCGTACCCAAAAGTGGTAGTACAAAAAAGGCTTCTTTTGCGTTGCAGAAGAAGCCTTTTACGTTAGCTCATTGAGCTCATAGGTTTAGCGAGTACTTTATCTATGTCACAGCACAATAGCGCCGGTGTGGCATTATGAGGTAAAGATTAAGCCCGCGCTGAACAAGCCAGAAAACAGCATGGTTAGTTTTGCTGTGCTACCCAGCAAAGGGTTAAGGGCAGGGCCTGTTGTATTGATAAATGCGCTACTTAGTCGGCGGGCCATCAACAGGGCGGGGCCGGCGAGAAGTACCGGCAAGCCAGGTAAAATGCCGAGCAGATAACCGGCAATAATCAAGGCAAAAGGCAGGTATACCAAGGCTTGATAAAGATTTTTAGCTTGGCTTTCACCAATGCGTACTGCCAGAGTGCGTTTATTGGCTTTAGTATCTGTGCTGATATCCCGGGTGTTATTAACCAGCATAATTGCAGCATTGAAAAAGCCGATAGCACTGCCCAGCAACCAAGCACTGGAGCTGGTGGTGCCCGCTTGCAGAAAGTAACTGCCTACCACTGCAACCAACCCAAAAAAAACAAATGCAGCGATTTCACCCAACCCATGGGACGCCAATGGGTAAGGTCCGCCACTGTAGCTCAGTGCGCCCAGCACAGCAAAGACTGCCAGTAAGGCGATAATCCAGCCCCCATGAACCACAAGTTCGATACCGACCACAATTGCGGCCAGCAGAAACAGGATCATGGCATTGCGCACCGCATTAGGGGACAGCATGCCACTTTGGGTGACACGTACCGGACCGAGACGCTCTTCGGTATCGATACCATTTTTAAAGTCAAAATAGTCATTGGCCAAGTTAACGGCAATTTGTAGCAGTACTGCACACAGGGTTGATAGGATGGCAATGGTGACACTGAACTGGTGCAGATGCAGCGCCAGAAAATTACCCACCAATAGGGGACCGATGGCCGCCGGCAGGGTACGGGGTCTGATAGCTAAAATCCAGGGATTCATATTACTCAGTCGTTGCTTGTTCATTAGTACCCCGGCGGTGTGCGGTATGCAGAACCCTATCATTGGCATCTGTGCCTGCTATAACGGCTTGATGGACAGGAGTTACCACCCCGGGCAGAGGGTGGCAGATTTTACATTTTTTACCATTCAATTTGTACTATCTGCAAAGAATATTTCCCAGCTGAGATCAAATTGGCCATTTGTAACCGTGGCACACAAATTTAGATATGTTTTAAAAATGTGATGAAAAACATGGTCGTATGCCATATTTGTAATTCACTTCAAAGAATTTACCCTGCTGTCATGGTCTCCTAACCGCCAAGTTTACTGAAGTCTGAATGTCAAACACGCTCGTTCAGGATGAAGGAGAGGGATATGCAATTTGCAACACAGGTCGCGGTGATTTCCGGTGGTGCTGGTGGGTTGGGCAGAGCCTATGCCATCGCGCTGGCTCAACGGGGTGGTCGACTGGTTTTGCTTGATTGCCTCGACCCTTTTGATGAAGATGTGAGCCAATTGGTCGCAACCCTAGAACGCATGGGCTCCCAATGCCTGTACCGACAATTGGATATTTGCGATCGGCATGCCATTGATTTGATGGTGGGCAACATCATTCAGTTAATGGGTCAAATCGATATTCTTATCCATGCGTCTTCTTTTCGCTGTGATGCTGCCTTAACGAATATTTCCGAGCAAAATTGGGCGAAGCAGTTGGAAGTGGATGTCACGGCAGCATTTCACCTTACCCGGGCGGTATGGCCCTATATGCAGCAGCGAAATTATGGTCGTGTACTGATGCAAACCAGTGCCGGCGGGCTATATGGTGATATTTATCAAGTCGCTAACAGTACGGCTAAAATGGCGTTAGTGGGCATGGTTAACAGCCTGAGTATTGAAGGGGTTGCGGATAATATTGCCGTTAATTCCTTGTGCCCATTGGCTCAGGAAGGGGCGGATATTTGTCATTTAGCCGCGCAAGTACAACCTATGTTTTCTGCCGAATCAGTGGTGGCAGCCATGATGTTTCTCGTGGGGCGTCAAGCCCCGACGGGACAGCATTTACTGGCGGCTGCCGGCAGTATCAGCCACGGCACTTTCCTTGAGTATCAACCCATGTATTTTCCCGCCGAAGAGTGCACGGTAGAGCACCTTGTGAGTCGCTGGGCGCAGATGCATGAGTGCTATCCCGTTTATCGCCATGAAAGTGGCGAAGATCAGATCCTGTCATGGGCTCGCCGGGCTGCGTCAGATCACCATATCCGGATTGAATAGTGCGCAATTGATCTTGCTGACCATTCCAAGTGTAAAGCTTGCGGTTATACTGACTGCGGCAGCCTGTTTCTTCAATGTGTGACGGAGCAGGCGTGATTGATTGATTGATGCGCTGTGCTGCGCTAACACATTTGGAACCCCATGAGTCAGGTATTAAATGATTTGGTCTCCCTGCTGTCACTGGAACAGATAGAGCAGGGGCTTTTCCGCGGTCAGAGCCAGGATATTGGACTGGGCCATGTTTTTGGTGGGCAGGTAATGGGACAGGCGCTAAGTGCCGCCCGTAAAACAGTGCCGGCAGAACGTAAAGTTCACTCTTTTCATGCGTATTTTCTGCGTGCCGGTGATGAAAAATTGCCGATTGTATACGATGTGGAAATTATGCGAGACGGTGGCAGCTTCAGTGCCCGCCGAGTCAAAGCGATTCAGAAAGGTCAGCCGATTTTTTATATGACCTGCTCATTTCAACTGCCAGAAGTGGGGTTGGATCATCAAATCCCTATGCCTAAGGTACCGGGCCCGGATGGACTGCTAAATCAGCAGGAAGTGGCGATGACCCTTAGGGATAAAGTCCCACCCCGGATTTTGCAGGCGTTTATTGCCGATGCCCCGATTGAAATGCGTTTAGTGGAGCCACTAAATCCCGTTGCGCCAGAGGCGGCAGCGCCGGTGCGTAATGTGTGGATGCGGGTCAATGGTACGTTACCGGCTGACACCTGTGTCCATGAATATCTGCTGGCCTATGCATCGGATTTTAATTTCCTGGTGACGGCGGCTCAGCCCCATGGCGTTTCGTTCTTAACCCCGGGTATGCGCATGGCAACCATAGATCATGCGATGTGGTTCCACCGGCCGGTAAACTTCAATGAATGGCTGCTGTACAGCATTGATAGCCCAACGGCGATGGGCGGTCGGGGATTTGTTCGCGGACATTTTTTCAATCAGGCCGGAGAACTGGTAGCCTCTTCTACCCAGGAAGGCTTGATGCGCTTAATGCAAGGAAAATAATATGTGGGTAAAACTATTCCGCACCGGATTGATGCTGCTAATGCTGGCGGGGCTTTCAGCCTGTGTCACTGTTGTTCCCCCCAAACCTGTCATTGTTAACGGGGCGGCCGGATACCTTGAGCGCTTGGCGCTGCCTCCGGGGGCGGTGATTAATATCGCGATTATTGATTTAGATACCCCAGGCGCCATTATTGCCCAGAAAACCTTTGAAGTGGCCCGGGTGCCTGTGCCGTTTAAGTTTATTTTGCCTGCAGACACCATCAAATCGAGCATCAACTATGGTGTGGTAGCCATGATCACCTATAAAGGACAAGTCTTGTTCCAGACGTATCATAGATATCCGGTAATCAATAACGGCATTACCACCACGGAAGTGCTAATGAAACCTGTGATGCCCGGCAGTCAGTAAGCACCCGCAACTAGGCCCCCGCTGACATCGGGGGCTTTTTATTGGCTACGATATCGGTGTTATGGCCGCAGAGTTTTTGTCCCAAGAGCTGGGTAAGCGCCTCTGGGGTCAGGCTGTTCTACACACTGTTTTCTTCATACCGAGTAATAACCTATTACTTGCTACATTTCGCTTTATACATCCCGTTGCACATATTCAATTGAAGGCCGCTGTCAGATGAGTCAGTCGTTGACAATCGACCTGATTAAAGCCCAAAACAGCATAAAATATCGCCGCTTTACTGATGTAGATCAAACTGATAGCGCCACAACTTTGGCAGGGTAGTCACAGGAAATTAAAGATGCAGTAACACCTGTGTCACGCTGAAGGAGAAAGCCTATGTTTGCCCCCAATTTACGCCCATCCCGTATGGCCTTATTGACCTTAACCTTGCTTGGTAGTGGTCAGGTGCTGGCCCACCAAGCCGGTGATGTTATTTTTCGGGCTGGTGCTGCTGTTGTTGCACCCAACGAATCAAGCCCAGTTGTTGCTGATATTGCACGCTTTTCCGTTGATAACAATGTGCAACTGGGGCTGAATTTGGGGTATATGCTGACAGATAACTGGGCGTTAGAACTATTGGCTGCAACCCCCTTTAGCCACGATATTGCCTTAGGTTCGCTGGGTAAAATTGCCCAGACGAAACACCTACCGCCGACTCTGGTTGCACAGTATTACTTTGGTCAGGCCGAGACGACACTGCGTCCTTATATTGGTTTGGGAATAAATTACACTAACTTTTTTGATAATGATTTCACCCCGGCGGCGAAAGAGATGGGATTGACAGATTTAAGCTTGTCTAATTCATGGGGCTGGGCAGCTCAGGTGGGGTTGGATTATCGGCTGAATAATGACTGGCTACTGAATACGTCAATCTGGTATGCCGATATCAGTACTGATGTCCGTTTTAATCTTGGTGGGCAAGCTGTGAATGTCGCGACAGAAATTGACCCTTGGGTATATATGTTCAGTGTTGGCTATCAGTTTTAGCCGGTAAGGTAAGGCCGCCAGCAATTGTGCCAGTGGCCTTATTGAGTCAACTCAGAGTCGATTTATGCGCGGCTTATTTCGATTTTTCTGGCTTAGGCTGTTTCTTTTTCCAGCGCCGAGTATTGTAAATATACTCGGGCAGCAGACGGGTCAGCCAAGCCATTAATCGCCAGCGCTTCGGTACGCAGACTCGGCGTTTACCTTTGGCTAAGGCGGTTAAGATTTGTCGCGCCACTTCCGGCAGTGGCACCAGCCACATACGGGCACCCTGCATGGCTGCCTTGTCTAACATACCCAGTTGAATATCGGTAATGGTAATAGGCAGTTTTAGCCGCTGGGCATGCATAGACAGCCCTTGCAGATAATTTGCTGCAAAGGCTTTGGAGGCATGGTAAGCGACACTGGCGCCGCCGCGCAGACCCGCAATGGAGTTGATGGCTCCCAATTGACCATATCCTTGCTCCCGCAACAGCCTGAAAGCGGTATTGCACATAGCGGCAAAGCCGCGCACATTCACCGCAATCATCTCATCTTCATGTTGCCATGGCAGCGCAGGATCATAGTGATTAACCCCGGTATTGACCAATATCAGGTGGGCTCCACCTAAGCTTTGCCATACCTGTTCCAGTTGGCTAATAGCTTGTTGCGGCTGATAAATATCCAAGGCATGAACAGTAACTTTACCCGGCAATGATGCAGCAAATTCCGCCAGCATCTCGGGTTGGGGGCTGAGCAGCGCCAGTTCCACCTGCTGCCGGGACAGTTGCAGGGCAACTTCACGGCTCAATTGTGAGCTGGCACCAATTATTATCGCAGTTGCTTGTGTCATAAGGGTTTCAGGCAATCTAGGAGTTGCTTATCATAGGGGGATCTGCTGACGAGAACAAGTGATTGCTCGGGCGTGTAGACATCCAGAAGTCTTTATGTATGATTAGGAGAGAGTATGAATAAGTGGTTGAAGGTGTTAACAGCCCCGCTGCTGGCTGTGGGTGTCATCAGTGGTTGCGCGACCCAGGATGCCGCGGTGGAAATTCACGGTGAAGCATGGTACCGCGAGCGGATTGCTCTACCACCGGAAGCTGTGCTGACGGTACAGGTGAAGGATGTATCCCGGGCGGATGCAAAAGCCGAGGTATTAGCTGAAGTTGAGCGCAATGATGTTAGTACGCCTGCGCCTTTTTCGTTTGTGATTAACCGGGATCAATTTGCCCCCGGTCACACCTATGCCGTGGGGGCGAAAATTACGCTCGATGGCCAATTGCTGTTTATCAATACTCAGTCATATCGCATTGATTTGG